>CALVAO010000001.1 GCA_944325515.1 Candidatus Gastranaerophilales bacterium
GTGACTCTGGCTTTTATTGCAAAAATTATTACTTCTGAGTCTTTAGCTGAGATTGAAAAGAAGTATAATCTATGAAAAATAGCACAAGAGGAGGATTTTTATCCTCCTCTTAATTTTAATAACTTATAAATTTATCAAAACCGTCTTTATGTCCAACCATTCTTCTGTTCAATAACAGGGTCGGGTCATTACAAGTCCCGTTTTCATCTTGTTTTTTTAATTCTTCGATATCTCTGTCTTTTTTGAAAATAATTTTTTCAAAATCTCCATTTTCATTATATTTATCTATAATATAATCATTATCGCTATAGCCATCGTGGTTTTTGTCAAAATAAGTAACTTTGCTTTCAAGTGTACCATCTTTTCTATATGTATATTGCTCAACCTGTGTAATTTCATCTGAAGAGAATTTGTTGTCACCATTGATATCTTCAAAAACGGAAATTCTTACTACTTGATTATTCATTTTGTGTGTTTCATACATTTTTCCGTCTTTAAAACTTTGTTCTATTTCTAATCCTGGTGTAAGAGTTTTTTTCCCATTCCATAAATTGTTTGTAAAGCCGCTTGTCATAAATTTTCTCCTTTTAATATTCTCGTATTAGTTTCTTTTTAAGTTTTGTAGATTGCAATCTCGTGTTATATTTATATAAAGTATTTTGTAATGAAAAAATTGCTTAATTTTCAGAATTAATAATACTAATTTACCCAACTATACTATTTACAATAGGTTTCAGCTTTACAAAACTTAATATAAAATACTTTTAAACACTGAAAGTAATATTTTTAATAAGTTTAAATTGTAAAATATGGGTATAAAAAAAGAATTAGGCAAAAAAATAAAAAGGATGCGTATAGCAAAAGGTTATACGCAGGATAAGTTATCGGAACTTGTGGATATATCACAAAAAGCATTAAGCAGCATAGAAATCGGTGAAAATTTTGTAACAGCAGAAACTCTCGATAAGTTGATAAAGGCTCTAGAAACATCGCCGGAAGAACTTTTTGCGACAAATGATGTGAAAGATGCAAATGAACTGATAAGAGCTATTAATCAAAATATAGCTCTTATTGGTGAAAATTCTGCAAAGCTGGAAATGATTTATAATCTGACAAAAAGTCTGGTTAATTATTCTGCTTAATGTTTTTGTGCAATTGCTGTAATATTTTCTGTTTAAAACCAAAAAGAAAGGGATTTATTAGCAGATAGTTGTTTATTAGTATTGCATGAGAAGCTTTAAAATAAATATTGATGATATAATGGAATAATGAAAGAATACTGGTTTAAATTGTCTGATAAAATTAGATTTTTGCTCGTCGGCGGATTTAACGCCGGTGTGTCATATCTTATATATTCAGTAATATGCCTTGTGCTGGGGACTGGTGCATATCAAATAGCACTGGCTTTTGCCTGGGCAATATCTTCGGTAGTTTCTTTTACAACCCAGAAGTTTCTGGTATTTAAAGGAAGCTCTAACTGGATGAAGGAATACATAAAGTGCTGTACAACGTGGTTTTTTAGTTATTTAATCAATGCGGGACTTTTGGAATTTATTGTAAAAATTCTGCATTTAAACGTATTTATAGCGCAGATTGTTGCAACGTTAGCTGCAGCAGTATTTACATACTTTCTGTTTAAAAAATTTGCGTTTCGGGTTAAAAAAATTTAAAGCCCCCATTTTTTGCGAAGTCTGATAATTTTATTGCGATTTTTCATATCAGTAATCGCAAAATTTATATTTTCCCTCAATCGCTGTGTGCTTTTACCCTGTCTTAAAGCTATTCCATACGGTTCTCTGGAGTATCTTTTGGGCAAAAGTTTTACGGATTTGTCTTCAAATGCAAATGCACTAAGAATTGTATCATCTGAAGTAAGTGCATCTATTTTTCGTTTTTTCAATGCTTCATACGCAACACGGTAATTCCTAAAACCTATAATAGTGGCTTCCGGAGCTAGTGAAAGCATGTTTTTTTCCGCAGTAGTCCCAAAAACTACACCGACATTTTGTCCTGCAAGGTCTGCGATGGATGTTATTCTGCTGTCAGATCTTACAAGTAGTGCCTGTCCCGCGTAGTCATAAGGTATAGAGAAATCAATTATTTCTTCTCTTTGTGGTGTAATTGTAACAGTAGCTATTACCATATCAAGCTCACCGGTAGATACTTTAAGCATTCTATTTGCCGGTGTTACAGGGAAAAATTCGACCGCATTAGGACTTTTTAGTATGTATTGTGCTATATAACGCGCAAGGTCAGCATCATATCCCTTGATTTCCCAATTTTTATCATAAAAACCGAA
Organism: Candidatus Gastranaerophilales bacterium; assembly: GCA_944325515.1. GTDB lineage: Bacteria > Cyanobacteriota > Vampirovibrionia > Gastranaerophilales > Gastranaerophilaceae > CAG-196. Next base: position 2,300 of record CALVAO010000001.1, read on the forward strand.
CGGTTTGGAGTCTGTATTAATACCTACACGTAATTTCCCGCGTTGAAGAATTTCCGTATATAAATCAGATTCTTCATATTTCTCCGGTTTAAAAATGAAAAAGTATATTCCAACCAGCACAAGAAAAATTAATGTAAGTATTATACCAAGCTTTTTCATTGTGCTAATTTAGGCATCCTTCCACATGACTTGTCTTCATCACAATATCCGAGCCTTTCGCATTTAGGAACAAGATATGGCTTAAGCCACGGTTCTTCTTTTATAAGCTCGTCACACATCATTTTTATCATAGTTCTGATTTCGTATTGTGCGCGTGTACAGAGTCTTAAATTCGCAAGATGTATCATTTCACGAAGGTTTAAACTTGCTACAATAGAACTTGCAGCTGCGTTCGGCAGGACTGCTCTGGCGTCTTCTGCCGGAATACCTGCTTCTGTAAATTCGCAATACAGTTTGGAAATTTCCCCCATAAAATTAATAAATTTAGTTTTTAACTCCTCATTTCTTGCAATTGTCGGGGGGATAATGTAGTCAAACTGTCCTTTTTCTTTTACATATCTTTGTGATTTTTGAGAAAAAGACATGTGTCTGTGTCTAACAAGCTGATGCGTACAGGCTCTTGAAACATTGGAAATTGCAAAAGTGACCTGTATATGTTCAATTGTCGAATAATGACCTGAAGAAATGACTCTTTCAATAAGGTTAAGCATTTTTTCTTCGTCATCTGTACTGTTGTATATTTCATACGGACTCAATGCACTGTAGCATGTACGGCATGCTGTATATATTGTTTTTAGCATATTGTCCGGTTTTGAAATCAAATGAACAACAGGCTTGTTATTCTCTTCCATACTCTCTTCCTTTAAATAATCTGACTACATAGATGTTGTTGCAAAAGATGCGGCTTCTTCATAAGGATTTTCTATGCCTGCATCCTGTGCAGCTTTAAAAGCTGTTTCAAAAGCTTTGTCTGAATTCTCAGCTATTTGAGGATTCTCCAGCAGGGCTTTTAAATCGTGTGTAACATCATCGGCTCCCTTAAAAAGCATTGAACGTCCGAGTGCTTCTGCTTTAGGATCCGAAAAATCATTAATTTTTGGTGTTTCAACCTCTTTTGGTTCCGGCGTTATTTCCGGAGTCTGTTTTTGAATACCGTTGTAATTTACTTGATTAACACTAAATTTTGGACCATTTACTTCACTCATTTGTCACCTCGCTGTTTAAAATTATATCATATATTTTGATTAATCAACCATCCATTTGTTCTAAAACGCGTAGTGATTTTTTTTTGCTAGTTAAAATGAAAAAATTTACAAAATTTTACACTATATATACAGGACATTTTTCTCCAGATAATCGTCTTCACGGGTTTTCCTAATAAATTTTGCGGGGTTTCCTGCGACAACGGTATTGGGTGGAACATCTTTGGTTACAACCGAGCCCATGCCAATAACTGCATTATTGCCAATTGTTATACCACCTGCTATAACAGCGTTTGCCCATATTACAACTTTATCTCCGATAATTGGTGCAGAGGTTTTTAGTTCCGGATTGTATTTCCCCATACCGATAGTTACATTTTGAAAAATATGGCATTTTTTCCCAATTACAGCATCCGGACAGATACAAATTCCCACAGGATGTGGAAAATATGTTCCGTTTGCAAGATGTCTATCCAAATTTTCAATACAACAATTGGTTTCAAGTCTATTTATAACAGGAGCACGAAATTTTGTTTTTATTCCCATGAATGTAAAAACAATATGCTCTTGTTTTAATCTAAGGTTAATTATTTTTGAAAAGATTTGTTTTAGTCCCTTTTTCATCTAAATCCTCCTGCCGCTTGCCCTTAATGTTTATTAAAGATGCCCTAATGTAACACAATACATATTGTGTTACATTAGGGGCTTAGTTTTATGCCTAAAATTAGCTTAATATCTATATTTTATACATATTGTCCCTTTCTTTCTCTTTTTTGGCATTAAAAGAGAAAGAAAGGGACGGAAAGAAAGAGAAAAGAAGCGGCTGTTTTCTATGCCCTTACGGGCATTGAGGCTAATTTGATTTAACCCTCCAGGGCTTGACCGGCAAGCCGGTTCTCTTTCGCTCACTATCGATGCTTACGCATCACGTTCGCGGTGTGCGCCTTGTTTTACTTAGGATTTAGAGATTTAAGGTTTTATAATTGCTGTTAATAAAGAGCTTTTACGTTATTTTAAATTGCTATTTATATTTTAGGTTGCCAAAACACAGTAAAATATGGTATTATAAACCTAATGTAACACAATATGTATTGTGTTACATTAGGGGCTTAGTTGAAGTTTTTATAATATTAGCGCACCAATAAAATATACCATGGGAAGTTGGCAGTATTCTCCCCAAAATGAGAGAATTGAATCATGCCTTTCTTTTTTATATCAATAAAACCTGTTAACGGATATGTCTTAAATCTGGCATTGCCGGATGTAAAAGAATAATGATAAAAATTTCTATCGGTGTCATTTAATAGAATAATCTTGAAGTTATGCTTATCTTTCTTTATTTTTAAAGAATTGGTATTGGGGCTGAATTCTGAAATTTTTATGATTTTATAATCGGGAAATAACGCTTGAATTTCTTCAAATGTCAGTTCTCTGCGTACCAATTCGCCATTTGTCAGAGTAAAGTCATAAAATTTTAAATCCGGGTTTGAATATCCTATCAAACTTCCTTTATAAATAAATTCATACTGGCAGCCTGTATTGAAAGCAAAACTGCCGTCAGAATTATAAAACTCTGAATAGCTTCCGCTTCCGTCAGATATAAACTTTATAAAATAATCCGTATCTTTTCGGGTTACTTTTGTTGTCCAAATATCATCAGAAACCTTAAGCTTAGCTTCTTCATCCAGATTTTTGTATGGAATAGATTGCAAATCTTCTGCAGAAGCCGACAGACCAATGCTGATAATAAATAAAATATATAAAATCTTTTTCATTTGTAAAACTCTCCTAATTCTTTTATTATACAATAAAACTTCTGATTACTTCAACTTTTTGAAGGATGAATGGGAATATAAAAAAACATATAATACAAATATGAGTATAGTATCAAATTTTATAGGCGGAATAGGAGGGATAAATCCCAACGGAGGAATTAACGGTATTGCTCCGCAGTTTGACTTAAATGATACGACTTTTGCAGAACTTCTTGAAAAACAGCTTAATGCACAAGAAGAATCCAAAGGTGTTAACTCTCTTCTAGGTGCACTGGGTATGCCTCCAGGGATGCAGATTGACGGTATGGACGGTGCGGAATTTACAGAAACTGCTTTTGACCAGGCAGAAGCTCTCGGAGCAAAAACAGATACTGAAAAAAGAGAAGATGTACAAAATGATAATTTAATAGACTTAAACAATGACGGGGAAATCTCAACTCAAGAAGTCAGAACTTTTTTTAGTTCTCTGTTGGATAACGGCACTACTGGACAGGAAGCACGTTCTGAATTATTTGACTTTGCAAAGAAACAGGCTGCAAGTTTTTATAATAAATACTCAAAAGACGTTATTACAAATCTCAATGAATTTGTAGATGATTTAAGAGAAAAAATTAGTTAGTTTATAATTTTATTTGTAACATGCAAAAAAAAATATAAAAAATTGTCTAACATTTTTACCCACTCATTCTTTAAAAAATTTTTTTGTTATATAATAAAGCTATTGGAATTTAAATAGCTTTATTTTTGATTAATAAGGAGGTCAAATGGGCAAAATCGAAATTACACACGAGATTGAAGAAAAGTGTTGTGTACATCGCGGGGTAAAAGGTGTTCCCGCTCCAATCCCTCAAGAAGGCGAATGGACTAAATGTAAAGAAATTAAAGATATATCCGGTCTAACACACGGATGCGGATGCTGTGCACCTCAACAAGGTACATGCAAACTAACTTTAAACGTTAAAGATGGTGTTATTCAAGAAGCATTGGTTGAAACTTTAGGATGCTCCGGCATGACTCACTCTGCAGCTATGGCAGGTGAAATCCTTCCTGGTAAAACTATTCTTGAAGCATTAAATACTGACCTCGTTTGTGATGCTATAAACGTTGCAATGAGAGAATTATTCTTACAAATTGTTTATGGAAGAACTCAAACTGCTTTTTCAGAAAACGGACTTCCGATTGGTGCAGGACTTGAAGACTTAGGAAAAGGGCTTCGTTCACAAGTTGGTACAATACACTCCACAAAACAAAAAGGTGTAAGATATCTTGAACTTGCTGAAGGTTATATCTTAGAACTCGGTCTTGATAAGAATGACGAAGTTATCGGATACAAATTCGTAAACTTAGGTAAAGTAATGGATGCTATTAAAGCAGGCGTTGATCCTAAGGAAGCTTATGAAAAGAATATCGGAACTTACGGCAGATTTGCTGATGCTGTTAAGACAATAGATCCGCGTAAACAGTAAGGATAGTATGCAAAGCATACTGTTTAGAAGTTTATAAGTTTAGCAGTTTAGGAGAATTTAATAATTTATAATTTCTTATAAACTTATAAACCACTAAACTCCTAAACTAAATATTTATAATTAAGTAATAAAACACAAAATAAGGAAAATAAATTATGACAGTAAAATTTGAAGGACAAGACAGGCGCGAAGCTACTCTTAAAAAAGTTTTACCGGAATACGGTTTTAAATCTTTGGAAGATGCTCGCGAACTATGCTTATCAAAAGGCATTGATGTAGATGCTATTGTAAAAGGTATTCAGCCTATCGCGTTCGATAACGCTTCCTGGGCTTATACTTTAGGATGTGCAATTGCGATTAAAAAAGGTATTAAAACTGCTGCAGAAGCTGCAGAAGCTATTGGTATCGGTTTACAAGCTTTTGCTGTACCTGGTTCTGTTGGTGACACAAGAAAAGTTGGTCTTGGTCACGGTAACTTAGCAGCTATGTTATTAAGAGAAGAAACTGACTGCTTCTGCTTCTTAGCAGGTCATGAATCTTTTGCAGCTGCAGAAGGTGCTATCGGTATTGCAAGAAACGCTAACAAAGTTAGAAAATCACCTTTAAGAGTTATCTTGAATGGTCTGGGTAAAGATGCGGCTTACCTTATTGCAAGAATTAACGGCTTTACTCATGTTGAAACTGAATATGATTATAAAACAGGTGAACTGAAAGTCGTTAAAGAAACTCCATTCTCAGAGGGCGAAAGAGCAAAAGTTAAATGCTACGGTGCTGATGATGTAAACGAAGGTGTTGCAATTATGATTAAAGAAGGTGTTGATGTTTCTATTACAGGTAACTCAACTAACCCGACAAGATTCCAACACCCTGTAGCCGGTACTTACAAAAAATGGTGCTGGGAAAACGGAAGAAAATACTTCTCAGTAGCATCAGGCGGTGGTACAGGACGTACACTTCACCCAGATAACGTAGCTGCAGGTCCTGCTTCTTACGGTATGACAGATACAATGGGCAGAATGCACGGTGACGCTCAATTTGCTGGTTCTTCATCGGTTCCTGCTCACGTAGAAATGATGGGCGTAATCGGTATGGGTAACAACCCGATGGTTGGTGCAACTGTTGCAGTAGCTGTTGCGGTTGAAAACGCTATGAAAGGTTAGTAAAAAATAAAATTTTACTATAACAAAAACGGGGTTAAATTTAGCCCCGTTTTTAAAGAAGAACGGAAACTGATGAAACAGAGTATTTTAAAGCTCGTCAGTTTGGTAGTTGTACAGGGCACCAATTTAACATTTTGATTCAGCAGAAAACCGCAAGTACGAGAAATCAACTAAACAAAAAAACAAAAAATTTCTAACAAACACCTAAATACTTATCGGCACAGTTCTTGGCTAGACTGTTATAAATACAGCTCTGCTTATCAAAAAGCCGGCTATGATCCTGTTAAGAAAATAGAAATGGATAAGAATGAAAAGACAAAAATTCTTGAAGAATTAAAAACCTGTCTATAAAAAATGCTCTATAAAGAGCATTTTTTATTAAACAGATTTTTAACCTTTGCAGTTAATGTTTTCAACCAACCTTCTTTAATTGTATCTTTGTTTTTTGCAAGTGGTGAGGGCTTCATAAAATAGCCTTCTGTATAACCTCTTTCTTGTATTCTTCTTACAGGTTTAGAAATTCTATTTAAAGTTGAAAAGTGTTTTATCGGATTTATCATAATTTTGTATCCTTTCTATAACTCTTAAAAACTCTAAAATTTTTTTTTGCTAGTCTTTATTGAACTCTTCAAAAGTATTTTTTATAACTTCATAGCCTTTTATTAAAGATTTGTAATCAACTTTTTCTGCAGCTGAGTGCATATTATAAACGTCTGCCAAACCTAAAAGTACCGGCATGAATGTTTCTCCGTTTGCATTCTTGTTATGACAGTAGATATGTGTTTCAGCTCCGGCGTGGAAAGATGAAATATCGTTTTTGATTCCGGCTCTTTCGCAGGCTTTTGTATGAACTTTTTCTATTCTGTCATCTTTTGCTCTTTCAAAGGGAAGAAGATGTACTTCAAATTCTATTTTTGCATCTGCTAAGTCCTTATACTTCTCATTAAACTTATCCACAATAGACTGCATCAAAGCTTTTAATTCATTTTCTTTTTCAACGCTTGCACTTCTTATTGAATAAGAAGCCATACCCAGAGTATTAATTATATTTGTAGAAGTTTTTTTCATAATCTCTGTTATATAGTCATTTGTTTTAATTCCATTCTCAACTATTGCAGCTACGGAATTTTGTATTCCGCCTGCAACGATTGCTCCAATATTGCAAGAAGTTATAACACCGGTTTCGTCTGAATAATAAGCCCCTTGCGGAAACTCGGCAATAAGTTCTGCAATAAGCTTTGCCGCGTTTAATCTTGTCTTATCTCCTATATCAATGCCGGAATGTCCGCCTTTCAAACCTTTTACGGTAATTTTAGCATTTGTATAACTTGCTCCGGAAATCTGTAATTGTTCCAATTTATCCGCATCACATACAAGTATATATTTTGACTTTATTTTATTGAATTCTACATGTTCAACCCCGCTCATGCCGGATTCTTCATCTCTGGTGAAGGTAATTTCAAGTCCGCCTCCGGCATCTACAAGACCATTTTTTATGTCTTTTGCCAGCTTTAAGGCGCAGGCAACTCCGGCTTTATCGTCAGCCCCTAGCGTTCTATCTTGAGCTTTTATAAAATCTCCATCCAGATAAATATTAACAGGACTGTCGTCCCCGACAACATCCATATGAGAAGAGAGCATTAAAGGTTCTTTTGAACTATCAAGCGCCGGAATATTAATATAAACATTTCCGTAATCATCTTTTCTTGCATCAATATTATTTTTTTTACAAAAATCCAAAATCCATTCGATAACTTTATCTTCTTTCATAGAAGGTGATGGAATTGATACCAGATTACAGAATATATCCAAAACTTCATTATTTTTTCTTAGTTCATTTAAACTCATATTTCCCCCTTTTATAAATTAAATAATGTTTTGTTTTTATACAAATCTGCTAGCTTCCGCGGAAAAATCTTCTGCTTGTTCCTTCTCCGCCAATCCGGACATTAACCGGTCTTAGACACTTAGGGCATCTGCCGACATATGCCGTGCCTTCTTTATTTTTATAAAGCCTGCCGTATACATGGCAGCAGTCAAACCAGATTCCCAGAAAAGCTCGTTTTGTATTATTTTCTTCCGCCACGTTTTTTCTCCTTTTGTGTTTGTTGAATTTGCGGAGATTGTGTTATGACAACTTCCCGTTTGACCGGTTTAAAAATACTTTCTGTTAAGGTGCCGAGATATGTTTCATTCAAATGTGCGTAATCAAAAATGATTATTCCGCTCAAACAATATCTTCTTGCGGCATGAATTTGTTTAATTAAATCAGAAGTCGAGCCATTCATAAAAGTAACAAAGAGCCCTGCATATAATTTTGTACTGGCGGACTTGTTTCTTAATATTTCTTCCATAAGGTTCATTGCTGTTCTATCATCACAGGTTAGAAACAGAGGAGTAAATCCGTCTATAAAATTGTTCATAGACCAGGTGCGCCAGTCTTGAAGTTTTGTATTAAGTGCCACACCCCTGTTAGGAAATATTACAGCTGTCAAAGTTACATTGTTATACCTGCAAAGATGACTGACTCTTCTTACAAAATTTGTAACCTTATTGCACCTATAGAACTTCCACTGAAACCATAGCGGATCAGAGGGTCTTATATTTATCGGATCAACACCATAAGCGTTTTTGAATTCATTTCTGGCATATTTTGTGTATCCCCAGCTGGATAAATCAAAGTTCGGATATACAGGATCTAATGATTGCGGGTATCTGATATAATCAAGATTAATTCCGTCCGGTTTATATCTTATAATAATTTCCTGCAGTAAATCATACAAAAAGTTTTGTACTTCCGGATTGGCAGGGTCAATAAAATAGCCATTATGTTCTGAAACCGAATATGCTATAGTTTGCGAATCTGCGTTCCGTTTTGGACAATTTGCCCATTGAGGTTTTTGTGCCAGTATGTATTCCGGATTTGTTTCCGGCGATTTATTGCCGACATAAAAAGTTTCAAACCATATATGAACCTTTATTCCTCTTTTATGCGCTTCATTTACCCATATTCTTAAAGGATCAAAACCCACAAAATCTTCATTTTGCTTTATAAATCCGTATTTTGCCATCGTCTGCGAAGGGAAGATTGTTTTTCCGTGATAATATGTTTCAACAAAAATATTGTTTATTCCGGAATCTGCCAGACGTGTAACAACTTTTTCTATATCTTTTGCATTATAATAAGCAGGTCTTATCCAAACCCCTTTTAATTCTCCTGCATCATACGGAATTACTGTAGACATTGCCAGATTAGCATATTCTATTGCCCTTGATGCATATTTTTGTGAATCTTCCGTATTTTTTTGTGCTTTTAATATATAATCCTGCGCTTTTGCAATATTTTGTTCGGTTCGTTTCTGATTATAACTTGATGCGTTTTGTATATAATACAGCATCATATTCTGGACTTCTTTAATCCGTTCACGAGCTGTATACAAAAATGTTTCTGAAGTAATATATGAAGTTATTATTTTTTTATTTAAATCAATGGAAACCTTTGCTCCAACCATTATATTTTCATTTATCCATTTTTTTGCCTGTCCGTGTCCGCTTATAACAATACCGTTGGCAGGGATAAGTGAATCTGCGCCGCTCAAAGATGTGACAGTATCTCCGACTATAATTGCTTCAGTGCCGTATTCATTTGTGTTAGTCCTGTAACCAAATGCAGGAGTATATATAACAAGCTGGTTTGTTCCTCTAAGCCCCGGATAATTTATCCCTTTCCAGTTTGTGCTGGCTTTGGGGTCAACGACATCTATTTTAAACATTGATTGGTTAAATATTACTTCATTGTTTTTGGGAATGTACTCTGAGTAAACATTTTGTGCAAAAGTCATACTACACAAACTAAAAAATATAAAAGTTATAATAAACCAGACTCTGCTCTTCATCCCCTTGTCCTTTATAAACTATTATAAAACCAGAAAAGAAGAATTACAAGGATTTTACATAATCTTTATTTTTACAAGACAGGCAGATTTTAGTCGGGTAGATAATGTCTATCTGACAAGGGCTATTTTGGGAAAAATGTATATTATAGGCATCCTTAATAGGAAGAATTCAATTAATTAGACTGGCAGGGAAGACTTTAGTCTACCAAATAATAAGGTAGACTGAAGTCTTCCTTACTAAATATTTTCAAAAGAAAATTGCTGAAGGCAAAAGCAAAAGACTTGCTCGAAAACACCTCGCTAGAAAAATCTCTGACATTATTTGGAAAGTTTTATTTGATGAATAGTTGTAAATTTTTCGTTACAATCAAGAGAAATATCTACTATTTTATTATTTATTCTACTTACCCCTATTCTTCAATACTTTGAATTTTGAAATTCTTTAAAGATTTTTTTTGTGTGGTAGTGACAGCCCCCTGCGGTTACCCCTGTTTATCCCTATCCCTCCTGCTGATAAGCCCACGCAGAATGATTATGGATACTCTCTAAAGATTCGCATTCTACTTCAAATGAATCTACGAGCCCATTGTTTCTTAAGAGCAAAACCACATCTCTTAAAACATCTTCGACAAATTTAGGATTTTCATATGCGTGTTCCGTAACAAATTTTTCGTCTTCTCTTTTCAAAATCGGATATAGCTCTGATGAAGCACATTTTTCGACATCTCTTATTAAATCTTCCAGCCATATATGCTCATCTTCGGGGTAGGTTACTTTTACGGAAACGATAGCTCTCTGATTGTGAGCACCGTATTCAGAAATTTCTTTTGAACACGGGCATAAAGTTGTTACAGGAACTTTTACACCGAGATAGAACCTGTATTCCTCATCTTCTTCTCCGTAATTTTCAAGAATTCCCTCAAAAAAACAGTCATAACACATTGGTGCAGAAATCCCCGTCACTGGAGCTTTTTTGTTAATAAAATATTTAAAATCAAATTTTAAATATCCGCTTTTTGCCTCAAGACGTTTTACTATTGCTTCAACGCAGCCTTTTATATCTATGCCCAGAGTTTTATTGCTCCGCCACTCATTCAAAACTTCTACAAATCTGGACATATGTGTTCCTTTGTAATGAGCCGGCAGAGAAACTCCTGCCGTTGCGGTTGAATATATAACAATATCCTCTTTGTCTTTGCGTTGAATAATCAGAGGAAGCTCTAGTCCTTTAATTCCGACTTTTTGTATCTCAACTCCTCTGGAATCACTCTGGCTTTGAACATCTTTCATTTTATATTTCTACCCCGTCAAAACTCTTTTGTTCCAGAGCAATAAGCAGTTTTAAAGCCGCTACCCTCTGAACTTTTGGCGGCGCATTTCTCAACAGTTCAACAGCCTTTATCATAACAGGGTCATTATCGTACCAGCGATTACCTTTTCCTTGATAAGTGTTAATTATTTCATATACATGTTCAATAACTTCTCCTGCAACCTGCTCTTGAAGCTGAAGCATAAATTCTGCAGCTTCATTTTTTGTTTCATCGGGAGAAAGTCTTAATAACTCCAAAGCCTCTTTTAAAATAGGATCTCTATCATACCAGCGTTTATTAATCATTTATTCCTCACATTCTTGTAGTATTATATTATAAAAAGTATAATAATAAAAGGGTAAAAAACTATGAAAATTTTATTAATTAACGGCGCAAATTTAAATATGCTGGGGCAAAGAGAACCCGAAAAATACGGTCATACAACTCTTAAAGATATTGAAGAAAAGGTTATTGCACGAGGAAAAGAGCTGGGGGCAGAAGTCAACGTCTGGCAGAGCAACCACGAGGGTAATATTGTAGATAAAATTCAAACTCTAAAGAGTGAGGGATATGACGGGCTGCTGATAAATGCAGGCGGATATACGCATACAAGCGTTGTTATTCGAGATGCAATTGCAGCTGCAGGTATTCCGGCAGTTGAAATTCATATGACAAATATACACGCCCGCGAAGAATTCCGCCATACATCACTTCTATCCGGTGTATGTGTAGGGCAGGTTGTCGGATTTAAAGATTTGAGTTATACACTTGCACTGGAAGGGTTGGTTAATTATTTAAAATAAAAAAAATCTTCCCCGAAGGGAAGTCTTTTCTCTTTCTCTCGTGTCTAACTTTGTTAATGACTCTCTCTTATGTATATATAAAAAATATATTTTATGCTTAATTTCAAATAAGAGTAAATTTGTTACAATAGTTTACATAGATACAAAAAATCCCTTCAACATACTCCGAAGGGATTTTTTGTTGTTTATAATTTATTAAAACGGTTTTGTTTGATTCAATTTTGCTCTTAATTCTCTAAACCTTGCAATATCTTCTTGAGTTTTGGGAGATTCTCTGAACAAAGCCTGTGATGTAGGATGAACCATTCTTATTGAATCCATATGAATTTCTAAAAATTCATACCGTTTTGGCGGCTGGTTAGAATTTTTTGCATAAATTTCTACATTTGTAACAGCTAAAAATCTTCTGTTTGAATCGTTCAGTAATTCTGTAAGCTGTCTGTTTGCTGCTACATTATTGGATACATAAACAGTTCCTTTTATGTCATCGTTGTCTGTTAAAATTATTACCTCTACCGGTATCATATCACTGTTTGGCATTCATCTTCCTCTCTTATTAATAAAATTTTATAATACTTTCTATATTATGTCTAGTGTTTACGTTTTTTTACTCTGACACCTTCAACTTCGTAAACATCTTCCGTAACCCAAAAAGCTCTCGGGTCTATTGAATGGACAAGCTCCTTTAATTTTGCAGTTTCAAATTTGCTTACAACACAATAGGTCTGCACTTTTTCCTGTTTTGAATATCCACCGAGTCCTTTCATATAAGTAACACTTACATTAAGTTCTTTCATTATGGCTTCACCAATTTCTTTATAATATTCGGAAAATATTCGGACGGATTTTGCTTTGTCCAAACCTTCAAGAACTGAATCTATTACTTTTGATGCAATATAATATGTTAAGATTGAGTAGAGCGCTCTATCCCAGCCGAATAGAAAAGCCGCACCCATATAAATAAATAAGTTAATAAACATAAGAAGTTCACCGACGGATATGATTTTTAATTTTCGAGCTAAATTAATTGAAACCATCTCTGTTCCGTCCAAAGAGGCATTATTTCTTAGTATAATACCAACTCCAAAACCTATTATTATACCGCCGAAAACAGTAGCCAGAAGCAAATCCTCCGTAGCCTGCCTTCCATGCAAAATATTTGTTGCAATACCTAGCATTGCAGTAGCAAAAAATGTTTGAATTACAAAATTCTTGCCGAGATTTTTTAGTGCCATTAATACAAAAGGTATGTTTATACAAAAGATTAATAAACCAAGATTCCATTTTGTTATATATGATATCATCATGGAAATCCCGACTACTCCGCCGTCAATAATTTTATTGGGCAGCAAAAACATTTCCAGACCGGCGGCAAATATAAATGCTCCGACTGTTATAAACAGAGCTTTTGCCAGATAAAACCTGAGAAGCTGCATTTTAGTTTTTTTTTGCTGTTCCGGTTTTCTCTTTTTGAAAAACATATCTACTTCGTATCTCCCTTACCCTTCAGAATTTCTATAATTGTTTTGTGTTTATTATCGGAACTCTCTTTAGGTTTTATCCCCAGAATAGACTCTAAATCCGTTTTTAATGTCATTAAATCTTCATACTTTTTAAGTATTCCGTCCATGCAAATAGAAACATCTCCGGTTTCTTCGGACACGACGAGGCAAGCCGCATCAGAAACTTCGGACATTCCTATTGCTGCCCTGTGTCTTGTTCCGTATCTCCAGCTTAATTTCGGGTCTTCCGTAAGAGGAAGAAGAACTCCTGCAGAGTGAATTTTATTTTCTTCAATAACCATTGCGCCGTCGTGCAGCGGAGTATTGGGGTGAAAAACGGTTAATATAAGTTCTGTCGATATTATTGCATCAAGCCTTGTTCCGACATCCGAATATATACCGGCATCCATTTCTTTCTGAAAAACTATTAAAGCTCCGGTTTTGGTTTTTGTTAAATATTTTACAGCCTCTATAATCTCTTTTATAATATCAACATCATTTTCTACAGACCTTTTATATGGTACGGAAGAAAACAGCATTTTTCTGATAAACCCCGGCTGTCCGAGATAACCGAGTAAACGTCTGAGTTCCGGTTGGAAAATAACAATCAAGCTCAATGCAATTAAGGTAACAAGTGATTTTAAAAATACACCGAGTATTCTTAAATCAATCAGTATTAAAATTTCACTGAATATCCACGCAAAAACCAGAAAAAACAAACCTTTTACCAGTTTCTCTGATTGCGTGTTTTTAATAAATCTCTGGTAAAATACAAATAATGTAATAACAATAAAGGCTATTTCTAATGCATTAATCCAGTTTAAAGACCACTGAAGCGGGCTTAAAAAATCTTGTATTAACGAAATTAACGCATCTATCATTATTTCTTTAACCTATCTGGAATAACATCATACATAATAAGATTGTCTAAAGTTTCTCTATATACTATAATATCAGATTGAGAATTATTTACAAGTACCATTGCCGGTTTTTCCACCCTGTTATAATTGGAAGCCATTGAATAATTGTAGGCTCCGGTATTGTAGACACATATAAGGTCGCCGGCTTCAATTTTTGGCAGTTTTATATCATTGATTAAAATATCTCCGCTTTCGCAGTATCTGCCGGCAAGGGTGACTATTTCAAATTCTTTGGATTTGAGTTTATTGGCAACTTGAGCGGTGTATTCAGCTTGATACATTGCAGGTCTTGGATTATCTGCCATTCCTCCGTCAAGTGCTACATATTTTTTGCCATTTGGTATAACCTTTGAGCTGCCTGCTGTGTATAAAGTTATTCCTGCAGTAGAAATAATACTTCTTCCCGGCTCTATATATATAGTCGGAATATCAAGCGAAATTTCCTGCATAGCGTCTGTTACAGCTTTTGCAAGTGTTTCTACGGAAGGCGGAGTGTCCGCTTCTGTATATTTTACTCCTAATCCGCCGCCTATGTTCATTTCTTTAAGAGATAAACCGTAGTGTTCATTTATGCGTGAAATTTCTTTGATTAAAATCTGTACTTCATCATAGTAGCATTTGGGCTCAAAAATCTGCGAGCCTATATGAGCGTGCAATCCTTTTAAATTAAGGTTAGTGTAGCGGTTTTTAATAAGATTTATTATTTCATCAATAGTTGACAAATCAAAGCCGAATTTTGAATCTGTCTGTCCGGTTTGAATATAGTTATGCGTATGGCACTCTATACCGGGTGTAATACGCAGCAATATATCAGCAGTTAATCCCTTTTGAGCGGCAATTCTATTCAGAAGTTCTGCCTCATAAAAATTATCTACAGAAAATCTTCCGATATTGTATTCCAGAGCAAGTTCTATTTCACCGGCGGATTTGTTGCTGCCATTGAATAAAACCTTTGACATATCTACGCCGGATTTGTAAACTGTATAAAATTCTCCTGCTGATACGGTGTCAAATCCAAAACCTTCTTCATCCAGTATTTTAATTATTGCAGATGTACACAATGCTTTGCACGCATACATCATTTTTATATTTTTGTAATCTTGAAAAGCCTGTTTATATTCTCTGCATATCCCGCGCAGAGTTGCTTCATCTATAACATATAAAGGTGTGCCATAACGTTTGGCAAGTTCTGTTAAATCGCATCCGCCGATTCTTAAGTTTTCGTTTTCTTCGGTTGTAACCGGCTTAATTTGTTGATTTATGCTCATAATTTCCCCTTCCAGTTAATTTTACCAAAACAGGAAGCGGTTTACAAGCAGTTGCTTTTAAGCAGCAGTAATTGACTCGTACTTAGCCGACCTTGAAACGACTCCGTAACAGACCATAGTAAGCCTTTTATTCAATTCCAGCATAGTTTTAAAGTTGTTAGCAGAGGTATTCATTGCGCTCATCATATCATCAGCAGAAATTCTTGAGACCAATGCTCCTTCATCGTGATTATCTACTTTTTCTTGTGCATACTTTTCAACCAGTAATTTGTCAATAAAATCTCTAGCTCCGACTGCCATAATACTCTCTCCTATATTTAATTGTTGTTCTCTCTATATATATAAAGTATATAAAGTTTAAAAATTTGCCTTTTTGTATTTTAAAAATTTAGTACAATATCTGAAATTCAATAATAATCACGAATTTTCTGTTTACATTTCGTAATATTTATTGAAGTTCAAGGTTTGCCTTATGATTACAAAAATTTTAAACATAAAGAACAGCGTATTTAATATTGTTTTAAACCGGCAATTTGACTTGTTTTAATTAAACATAACAAAGTTGCATTTAAATCTGTCCCATATTACAATATTTTATATGCCGATGTGGCTCAGGTGGTAGAGCAACTGATTCGTAATCAGTAGGTCGGGAGTTCGAGTCTCCCCATCGGCAATTCTTTTGTTAACAAAAATTTGACTTAAGGAAAATATAAATAACCGAGGCAGATGTTTGATAAAAGCTTGAACTATGATGAAATCCGCTAAGTATATAAAAGGAGTTTTAAAATGAAAGTATTATTACTAAACGGTAGTTCGCATAAAAACGGATGTACTTTTACTGCGCTTAGTGAGGCTGCAAAAACTCTTAATGAAGAAGGTATAGAAACAGAAATATTTCAGCTGGGTAATCCGGAAATTAGAGATTGCTGCGGATGTAATTCCTGCAAAGACAAAGGCAGATGCATCTTTGATGATATGGTAAATCTTTTTATAGAGAAAGCTAAGCTGGCTGACGGATTTGTGTTCGGCACTCCTGTATATTATGCGCATCCTTCCGGTAGAATTTTGTCTTTTCTTGACAGAGCTTTTTATGCAGGCGGATATGCTTTTGCTTATAAGCCAGGTGCTGCTGTTGCTTCAGCCAGACGCTCCGGTACTACTGCAAGTTTTGATGTATTGAATAAATACTTTACAATTGCAAATATGCCGGTAGTTTCTTCTAATTACTGGAATAATATACACGGCAGAGTGCCGGAAGATGCTAAACAAGACCTGGAAGGACTTCAAACAATGAGAAATTTAGGAAGGAATATGGCTTGGCTTCTTAAGTGTATCGAACTCGGGAAAAAACATAATATCAATATTCCGCAGCAAGAAGAACGTATTTATACAAACTTTATAAGGTAGATTTTATGAGAAATGAACTTTTAACGTTGATAGAAAAGAATAGCAGAATTTCCTTGACTGAACTTTCAGTGCTTTTGGGTGTAAAGGAAGTTGAAATAGCTGAAGAACTTGCAAAACTTGAACAAGAAGGAATAATTTGCGGTTACCATACACTTATTAACTGGGATAAGACTTCAATAGAAAAAGTTACAGCGCTTATTGAAGTTAAGGTTACTCCACAGAGAGGACAAGGCTTTGACAGGATTGCGGAAAGAATTTATAACTATCCGGAAGTGAAATCCGTGTACTTAATTTCCGGCGGATATGATCTTCTGGTTACTCTTGAAGAGAAAACTCTTAAAGAAATTGCAAGTTTTGTTTCTGACAAATTATCAACTCTGGAGAGTGTTTTAAGTACTGCAACGCATTTTATTCTCAAAAAATACAAAGATCATGGAACAGTTTTTGATAAAAAAAGAGATGATGAAAGAGAGGTAATAAGTCCATGACAAAACCTCTTTCAAAGATGGTAGAAGAAATTAAGCCTTCCGGAATAAGAAAATTTTTTGATTTAGTCAGCGAAATGAAAGATGCTATTTCCCTCGGGGTCGGAGAACCCGACTTTGATACACCATGGCACATAAGAGATGAAGGCATCTTTGCGCTTGAAAAAGGTAAAACGTTTTATACTTCCAATGCCGGTCTTAAGGAATTGCGAGAAGAAATAAGCAATTATTTAAACCGGCGGCTGGAGCTAAATTACAATCCTAATAAAGAAATTCTTGTAACCGTCGGAGGTTCGGAAGCTATTGATGTTGGTTTAAGAGCATTGATTAATCCCGAAGACGAAGTTATAATCCCGCAGCCATCATACGTATCTTATGAACCATGTGCAATTCTAGCGGGAGCAAAGCCGGTAATTATAAATTTAAAAGCGGAGAATGAGTTTAGACTTACGGCAGATGAGCTAAAGAATGTAATAACGGATAAAACAAAGATTTTAATTCTTCCGTATCCTAATAATCCGACAGGTGCGGTTATGGAACGAAGTAATCTTGAAGAAATTGCAAATATTATTATTGAAAATGATATTTATGTTATGTCAGATGAGATATACGCAGAGCTTACATATAAAGACAAGCATGTATCTATTGCATCGCTGGAAGGTATGAAAGAGAGAACAATATTGATTAATGGTTTTTCTAAGGCTTATGCTATGACCGGCTGGAGGCTGGGTTATGCTTGTGCTCCGGAAAATATAATTAAGCAGATGACCAAAATACACCAGTTTGCAATAATGTGTGCGCCGACAACCAGTCAGTATGCAGCTATTGAAGCTCTTAAAAAAGGTGACGATGATGTTAAAGAAATGCGTACGGCTTATAATCAACGCAGAAGATTTTTGATGAATGCGTTTAAGGAAATGGGATTAGACTGTTTTGAACCCTTTGGTGCGTTTTATGTTTTTCCGTGTATAAAAGAATTTGGAATGACAAGCGAAGAATTTGCAACCAGATTTCTGGAAGAAGAAAAAGTTGCAGTAGTTCCGGGAAATGCATTCGGAAACAGCGGAGAAGGTTTTGTGAGGATTTCTTATGCTTATTCACTCGATAATCTAAAAACAGCAATTGGCAGGTTAAAGAATTTTGTGAATAGGCTTAGAGAGCTTAAACCTTAGTTAGAATAGCTAACCTGTCGATTATTGCCTGCGTAAATGTGCTGCAAGATGCACTTCCCCCTAGATCTGCAGTTTTAATCCCTGCATTCAAGGTTTCAAAAAGTGCTAATTTGATTTTTTGTGCAGCTTCATTTTCTCCTATATAATTGAGCATTTCTATAGCAGACATAAGCATAGCTGTCGGATTAGCCTTATCCTGCCCTGCAATGTCCGGTGCCGAGCCGTGTACAGGTTCAAAGACTGCATAATCAGTGCCTATATTTGCCCCTTGAGCAATTCCCAGACCGCCTACGAGTCCTGCACATAGGTCGGAAACAATATCACCATATAAATTAGGCAGCAAAAGCACATCAAATTGATTAGGATTCTGGACTAACTGCATACAGCAGTTATCTACCAGAATTTCTCTGAATGCTATTTGAGGATATAAAGATGCTATTTTTCTTGCGCTTTCTAAGAACAAACCGTCAGATAATTTGCAAATATTAGCTTTAGTAACAACACATACTTCTTTTCTATTGTTATTAACAGCATAATCAAAAGCAAATTTTGCAATCCTTTCCGAAGCGCCTCTTGTAATCCTTTTTATGCTCTCAGCTGTATTTTCATCAATCTGTCTTTCAATTCCGGCATATAAATCTTCTGTATTTTCTCTAACAACTACAATATCAACTTTGTCATAGCGGGTTTTGATATTGGGAAGGTTATAGCAAGGACGGAGGTTTGCATATAAATCAAGTTCTTTCCTCAGTTGAACATTTACAGAGCGGAAACCTTTTCCAATAGGAGTTGTAACAGGTGACTTTAATGCAACCTTATTCTTTTTTACGGAGTCTATTACCCTCTTAGGAAGTGGTGAGCCTTCTGTTTCAATAATATCCGCACCGGCTTTTTGTATATCCCAATCAATTGCAATTCCGGATGCATTAATTATTTTTATAACAGCATCCGTAATCTCCGGTCCGATACCATCTCCTTTTATCAACGTAATAGTTCTCATTTTTTCTCCTTTCAGATGTGCTCAAGCATCTGTATATTTTCCGAATTAGTATGCTGTCATTCTAGCATAGAGAATGAATAAAGAAAATCATATTTAGTCTTGTTAATATTGCAGCAGTTATTTACGTCTTGAATGAAGTAAATTAAAGAAGTCCGTTTTTTCGCTTAATTTTTACAAAATTTAATAATCGTGATAAAATGCCCTTGAGGTAATTTATTGTGATAAAAAATGTCAAAAAACTTGGTGCACCATTGAAAGGTGAGATAACTATTCCTTCGGACAAATCAATTTCTCACCGTGCGGTTATGTTTTCTTCAATTGCGCAGGGGGAATGTATAATAAGAAACTTTTCAAGCGGTGCAGATTGTCATTCAACTTTGAATTTATTTAAAAAATTGGGCGTTGACATTCAATTTCTGGATGAAAAAACTCTTAAAATAATTTCAAACGGTACCCTTAAACCGAATATTGATAGTATATATTCATGCGGAAATTCCGGTACGACTATGCGTCTTGTTTCCGGCATTTTAGCAGGACAGAATTTTGATTCTGTTTTAACCGGCGATGATAGTCTTTCTAAACGCCCGATGAAAAGGGTTATTGAACCGCTCGTCTTGATGGGTGCCGACATATCATCTATTGACGGGCATGCTCCGCTTACAATACATGGCAGAAATTTGAAAGGGATTGTTTACAGCTCAAAACTTGCAAGTGCACAGGTTAAATCGTGTATTCTGCTTGCAGGTTTAAATGCAGAGGGACAAACAAAGGTTATAGAGCCAAGCCTTTCCAGAAACCATACAGAATTAATGCTTAAATACTTAGGGGTTGACATTAAGAGTGAAAACAATGAAGTTACAATAAAACCCTCACGATTAACAGCAAAAAATATTGATATTGTAGGTGATATTTCTTCTGCCGCGTTTTTTATTGCGGCTGGCTTAATCGTAAAAGGTTCTGATTTTGTTATAAAAAATACGGGGCTAAATCCTACGCGTTCCGGAATTATTGATGTTGTAAGAAGAATGGGAGGTAATATTGAAATTATTAATCTCCACACCGTTTCCGGAGAAGAAGTTGGAGATATAAGGGTTCAATATACGGAAAATATGAAGTCCTGTTGTATAGAAGGTGCTGATATTCCGCGATTAATAGATGAACTGCCGATTATTGCAGTTCTTGCTTCGCAGGCAGAAGGAGAAACCATTGTTAAGGATGCTGGAGATTTAAGAAACAAAGAATCTGACCGGATTAAATGTCTTGTTCGAGAACTCTCTAAAATAGGCATAAATATCGAAGAACGAGAAGACGGATTTATTGTTAGGGGTAAATCGAGGGGTAAATTAGGGGGTAAACTAGAGGATAAACTTAAAGGCGGTTCTGAGTTAGAATGTTATCACGACCACAGACTTGCCATGAGTTTTTATGTAGCCGGTCTAATCTGTGAAAATGAAATTGCAATAAACGGCTTTGAATGGACAAAGATATCTTTTCCGGAATTTGAGGAGCTATTTAGCCGTCTTTCGTTGTAAAACCGCCAGAACTAAAATCACGGCAAAAAGAATATATGCAAGTGCACAGGATTTTCCGATATCAAAATACTCAAATGCGTATTTATAAATAGCATATACAATAACATTTGTAGAGTTATTCGGACCGCCGGATGTCATAACATAGATTAAATCAAAGACTTGAAAAGAAGAAATTGCCGTAACTAGTATGACAAAGTATGTTGTCGGTTTTAATAACGGCAGGGTCAGTTTAAAAAACATATCTTTTGAACTTGCGCCGTCAAGCATAGCGGCTTCGTATATGCAGGAATCAATTGTAGAAAAGCCTGTTAAAAAGAGAACTATGTTATAGCCTGTAAGTTTCCATACAGATACGAATATCAAAACCGGCATAGCAAGATGCGTGTCAAATAACCAGTTAAGATGAGTTTTGAAAAGTAAATTTATACCGCCGATATTCGGGTCAAAAATCCAGGACCAGACTATTGCCGCAGCTACAGCTGGTGTAATAAAAGGTAAAAAGTATATTGTTTTATATATTTCTGCACCTCTAATTTTAGTATTTAAAACAGATGCGATTATCAGCGGTATAATAACCGCAAAAACTGTCGTAGATACTGCATATACAAAAGTATTTATAAGTATTTGTAAAAATTCTTTTTCTCCCAGAATAGTCCTGTAGTTTGAAAGTCCTACAAATTTTATTTCATTCAATAAATCCCATTCCGTAAAACTTAGTGCAAAAGAGCAAAAAATAGGAATTATTATAAAAATAAAAGTTCCTATAAGAGCAGGAAGAACAAAAATTAATCCATTTTTACCTTTTTCCATGCTATTATTTTACTATAAAGTATAAAGTTTAATATTGTAAATATTTATTAATAATATATACAAAATAGTATACATTTAAGTTATAATTCATTTGCGTTAGCAAGGAAGTTATAATGTTATTAAATTTTGTTAATTTGAACAATCAATCGATTTGTACAAATCAATCTCGAAAAATAAGTTTTACTTCAAGTAAATGGCTGGCTCCTAAAGCTTATAGAATCGAACAGAGTATTTTGTCTAACTACGGTATAGAAAGTGAGTTCAAGAATAATTCGTTTATGGCTGAATGTGTTGAAAAAACTCTGAAAGTATTTAAAGATAATTTTGGTCGTTGGGCATTACCTTCAAATATAGAAGCTTCAGAAATAAATGATACACATATATATGCTTATTATAGAAGTTATGATGACATTGTAGCTATTAATAAAAATAAAAAATGTTTTAACAATGAAGATAAATTAAAACAGGAAATGAGAAAACATAAGAATCTGTTCTTTTTGCCGGATTGGTTTTCTACAATACATCCTTTACACATTTTTATCCATGAATTAGCTCATAGTGCACATTATCATAACTTAGAAAGAATGGGCAACCCGTGTAGTTTGGCTTTATTGCGTTATACAATGATTCCTACATCTATTGGGCGTTTGATAGCAAAGTTCAAATTGAGTAAATATGCTGCTACTAATATGAATGAGTTTATGGCAGAAAGGATAACAAAAGATGTCATTAACAACCTTACTTCACAGGGGAGGTATATTGGTAATGCAAAAGATTTAAATTATTCAAAGATATTTGAAAATAAATGGAATTATAGATATTCTTCCCCGCAGGCTTATATTGATTATTACACCCAACAAGTCTGGAATGGAGATTTAGAAGAAGCACGTAAAACAGGTGAAAAAATAGAAGTATATTTAAAAAAAATAGATTCTCAGAATGTTCCCGAAATAGTTAGACAATTACAGGTAAAGACAAAAGAAAAACCTTTGCTTGGCTCATTGGCAAAAGGGCTTAGTAGTGTGTTTGAAAATGTAACAAGTATTTTAGATAAAAAGAATAATCTAAGACTTGGTAATAAACTAGATTAAATGGAGTAAAATGTATGAATATCAATACCAACAGTTATATTTTATTATCAAAAAACCATGAAAGATTTATGGTACAGATTCCTTTTGGCAATAAAGACAATTCTAATACAAAAGATAACACACCTGTTATTTTAACAACAGGTGCAATTGCAGTAACAACTGCTATTGCGGCTGCAAAAGGCGCAAAAATAAATCTCGACAAGGCTCTAAATAAAAAAGGTGTTAAAATGCAAGACGGAATTGTAAGAAAAATTGATACAGGAGAATTATTTAATGGTATAATAAGACGTAATATAAAGCCTTTTGGAATAAAAAAAGAAACTTTAAAATACATTAATGGTGAAATAAGAGAAAAACTCTATCATGACGTATTTGGGCGTGAAATTCAAGGATATTTCTATAAAAATGGTAAGTTAGTAGAAGAAGTAAGGGTTGATTCTTCTATGTTTACAAGAAATAAGGCTTTTGTATCCTATTCTTATGGTGCAGATGGTAGTCTCATAATGAGTTCTGATGGTTTTTGCCCTAAAAGTGAGTCAGTTTTTAATAATTATAGGAAAAAGTATAATTAAATTTTTGCGAGTTTATCTAAATTATTTTAATAAATAATAGTATTTTTGCAATTTTTATAAATTTATATATTAGATAACTTCTTTTCTTATGCTATTATTTTACTATAAGCAGGAGGTATTATGTTAAAAGAATCGGCATTTGGCAAGAATGATATAAGAGGAATTTATGGTGATGATATTACAGAAGAACTGTTTTATTATACAGGACGCGGCTTTGTACAGTTTCTTGTAAAGCATGCAAAAAAAATTCCATCAGAAATATGGATAAGTGTTTGCCGGGATGCAAGACTTCATTCTCCATCTCTTTCAAAATCATTGATAGAAGGTATACGTTCCTGCGGAGCTAATGTTGTTGATATGGGTTTAGCTCCAACCCCTATAGGCTATTATTCCGAAGTTGTCGGTTTGCCTCCTTTTATAACAAAATATATGCCGGTTACCGGTGCAATGATTATTACGGCAAGCCATAATCCAAGTCAGTATAATGGTATGAAGATGACATTTGAAAAGCAGTCATTGAATGAAGAACAGATAAAAGAAGTTAAAGACTTGACTCTGGAAGAATATAAGCTGGGAATACCTCCTGTACCGTTCGGTATATTAAACGAATATGATTTAATTCCGGATTATATAACCGATATGAAAAAACGGTTCGGGCGTATTGGAGAGGGAATAAAAGTTGTCGTAGACAGTGCTAATGCAACGGGAGGTGTTGTAGCACCAAAGTTATATC
The DNA here is from genome assembly GCA_944325515.1 of Candidatus Gastranaerophilales bacterium. Taxonomy (GTDB): domain Bacteria; phylum Cyanobacteriota; class Vampirovibrionia; order Gastranaerophilales; family Gastranaerophilaceae; genus CAG-196. The sequence continues at coordinate 26,404 of CALVAO010000001.1, forward strand.
GCGCATTAGGGTGTGAAGTTATAGAATTATATTCTATGCCGGACGGAAGATTTCCACATCATCATCCGAACCCGAGTGATGAAAAAACTCTAAATGATATAAAGAAAGCTGTTATTGCAAACAGAGCCGATTTAGGAATCGCATTTGACGGAGATAGCGACAGAATCGGGGTTATTGATTCTGAGGGGAATTCTATGACAGGCGATAAGCTGCTTTTAATATATGCTGATGAAGTTATAAAAAATTATAATGAAAAAGGAATTAAACCGGTAATTGTATCTGAAGTTAAGTGCTCTCAAGTATTGTATGACACAATTAATAAAAAAGGCGGTGTTGCCGTTATGTGTAAGACAGGGCACGGATATATAAAATCAAAAATGAGGGAAACCGGTGCTGTTCTTGCAGGTGAAATGAGCGGGCACACTTTCTTCAAAGACGAATATTACGGTTTTGATGATGCTGTATATGCAGGCTGCAGGATTATAAGGATTCTTGCAGAGAAAAAGAAGGCTAATCCGAATTTCAAAATCTCGGATATGCTGGAACCTTTTAATGCGGTTTATTCTTCATCAGAAGTAAGACTTCCATGTCCGAACTCATTAAAACAATCTGTGCTAGAAGATTTCCAGAAAACTATTGCTGAAAATCCGGAATTCTTTGAAATTAAAATTAAAGATATTATTACTCTTGATGGTATGCGGATAGTTTTTGATAAAGGGTTTGCTTTAATCCGTCAAAGTAATACAGAGCCGGTTTTTACACTCAGGTTTGAAGCTGCTGATAAAGAGCAGGCGCAAAAACTTGAAGATAAAATGGTTAGTAAGCTGCTTGAGATTATAAAAGAACTGTCATTAAAAACTAACTGTTCTTAATTTATCTTTATTTTTAAGGCTGTTAGGAATTTTAAAGCCAAATATATTTCTATCATCTTCAAAGCTTTCAACAAAGATTATTCCATCGTGCGCTTCTACAATTTTCTGTGAAGTGTATAATCCCAGCCCGATACCTAGTTCTTTGTACGCTTCTGCGTATGAAACGTACTGTGCAAAAATTGAATCTCTTTTATCAAGCGGTATAAAAGGGCTTTTGTTTTCAAATTTAAAACAGGTATAATCGTCTTCATTATAAACCGAAATGTGTAATGTGGTATTTTTATACGCATACTTTATGCCGTTTGATAAAAGATTCATGATAACTCTTTTCATCTGAACTTTATCTCCCCAGATTGTAGGGATTTCACAATCTTTATCTATTGAAATCCCTACATCTTTATCCTTAGCCAGATATATCATTTCTCCTACACAGTCAAGAACAAGATTTACAAGAGATAATTCTTCATAATTTAATCTTACGATACCTTTATCATCTCGATATGTTGCAAGTAAAGATGCCAGCATTGCCAGCATGTACCGGCATGAATCAAGTACCATTTCCAGAATCTGCCGTAACTCCGGCGGAAGCTTGCCAAATTGATTTTTCAAGATTAATTCTATAGCTCTAATTTGTGCCAGAGCCGGATTTTTTAAATCATGCCCTAATGTTGCAACAAAAGTTTCTCTTTGAGCTTCTAAAATTTTTGAATCATCTATATTATTAACCATAACGACAATTCCGATAACATCACCACCGGCATTATTTATGGGAGCTTTATAGATATTGTACCAGTGTGGAATTCCATTTACGTCATATACTTCACGCTCGTTAGAAACAACTTTGTTCTTCTTTAGAACGTACTCATCTTCTGCATCGTTAGTTTTCTTCATCTTCATAATATCAAGTTTTACATTATGGAAAGTGTCTAAGCCATTTTTGACAAATTCTGCAGCGTGTTTTGTACCGGTTACATAATTACCGCGGGTATCTTTCATGTAAATGAGTTTTGGAATGTTTCTTAATAAAGCTTCTAATTGATAGTGGTTGATAAAAAAGCGTTCTTTTGAATTCAAAAGAGTATTAGTTTGGAATGATTCCATTAACACCTCAATGTTTTTATAACAACGCATGTATTGTATAATATTTTATTAGTACAAAATATTAACCAGCTGTCCTATTTTATTTTAGGAAAAGCTTTACATACATAGGGTTATAAGTAAGTGTTGACGCCCCGAAGCAGCTGTTTTCGTACTCATGCTCAAAATTAAGTATATCCTGCTTTGTCCATGCCTTATTTTCCAGAGAGTTTACTCCTGTTAATTTAAAATGCTGCAGTATGTTCTTAGGATTTTTAAAGGCAAGAACGTGTATTTCTTCTTCTATTAAATGCGGATATTTGTATAGTATATTATCCAGTTCTTTTTTTGAAAAGTATTGGAGAGTTAAGCCGAGAGTTTGATATATTTCCTTGAAATTTTCTTTTCCAAATGTAGAAAATAAAATAATACCCTCCGGATTTAATTTAGCGATAAGCCGTGGAATAAAATCCTGCAGATTATCTATCCATTGAAAAGCTGCATTTGAGATGATTAAATCATAAGAACCTTTTATGTTATTTATTTCTTTTTCAATGTTACAAGAAATAAATTCTATATTAGAGTTTATTTCTTGTATAAAATTTTTACATTCCGGAATGATATCATTTGCGACATAAGTTTTATATTTCAAATTATTAGATGCGATTTCTGTTAGAAAACCTGTTCCGCAGCCAATTTCAAAAATACTGTCATATTCTTTTTTTTCAAGCATGGAGAACAATTTTTCTGCCATTTTTTTCTGAATTTTAGCATTCTCGTTATATGTATTTAAGCTTTTAAGAAAACGCCTTTGCATAAGAACATTATTCATAGAAGTTCACTCCAGTATTCAAATTTATAAAACAGACAGTGTCCCCCTTCTGTATTAGGAGCAAGCTTCCAGAATGCAGATTGATTTTTTGAAGGAATAATTCTATCTTTGTTACTTAAAAGAATTTTTGTATATTTGAAATTTGAATCAGCTTTATAATTTTTAAGTGCAGCAAGTTCTTTTTTTATATTTTCAAATTCACGCTCTATAGGCGGAACAGACTCTCCTTTTTCAAACATATTCTGAATAAATTTTTGAGAGCTGTTTTGATTAAAGTTATTTAATGTTAAATCATAAATTTTAACCGGTATTCCGAATTTGTCGTCAATAGGTTTTAAAGTGCCGTTAATTGCCGTAGAAGTATTATATTTTATATTAAATAATGTAGCTGTCATAACTCCCATTGACCATGATACAAGGTGTTTTTGTTCATACTCTTCAAGAAGACTTAAATCCATATCAAGGTTGTTGTAATCATAAAACATAATAACATCATAATCTTCCGGTTTAAGATGTTTAACAACATTCTCATCCATTCCCCAGCCGTTAAAAAATACGATTAGCTTTTTATTATTTTTTTTATTTAACCATTTATATTCCACAAAAGTAATTTTATCACAAAGAGAAAATGTTTATTTTATAACTGGTTTTCTAGCTTTCTTTGTGATAAAATTTAATCGCACAAAAGAAGGAGATTTATAAATGGCACAAAGAATAGGTGTTGATGTTGGCGGAACCAATGTCAAAATCGCATTAGTCAGCGATAAGGGTAAAATTATTTATTCAAATTCTATTCCAACCCGCGCAGAAATGGGGTATGAATATACAATTAACAGCATGAAAGATGCAATAAGAGATTTATTAAAAGAAACAAAATTGAAATCTTCTGATATAGAAGCTATTGGTTTTGGTTTCCCAGGTCAGATAGATTGTAAAAAAGGTGTAGTAAGACTTGCTCCAAATATTCCGGGATGGGTTAATGTTCCTATCGCAAAAGTTATGGAAGATGAATTTGGAATTCCAACCCGTGTTGATAACGATGTAAGAACTGCAGCTCTGGGAGAATTAAATTACGGTGCCGGTGTAGGTTGTGAAAACCTCGTTTGTATAACTGTCGGAACCGGTATTGGTGCCGGTCTGGTTATAAACGGTAAATTAGTAAGAGGCGCTTCTAATGCAGCGGGTGAAATCGGACATATAAAACTGAATATGCAGGGCGGACCTCTTTGCGGCTGCGGTGACAGAGGATGTTTGGAAGCATACGCTTCTGGTCCGAGCATTGTTGCAATGGCAGAAGAATACATAAGAGGCGGGAAATCTACAAAATACAGAGAACTTGCTAATCCGGATATTACGCCATACATAGTAGCGGTTGCAGCAAAAGAAGGCGACCCTGTTGCAAGACAAATTTTCAGAATTATGGGTGAATATATAGGAATGGGCTTAACCAGCGTTGTAAACCTTCTTAATCCGGAAAAAATTATTATCGGAGGCGGTGTTGCAGATGCTGGAGATATTCTTTTAGATCCTATAAGAGAAACGATTGCAAAACGCGCAATGGTAATTCAGCGCGAAGTAGAAGTTGTGCCGGCTCAGCTCGGAAATACCGCAGGCGTTATCGGCGCAAGCCTTCTTATTAAATCATAATAAAATATTTTCATCTTCTATTCTGTTTCTGGTATAATAAAATCAAAACGGGAGATAAAAATTATGCTAGAAATATTGAAAAAGAGTGCAATGGAGCAGAGCAAAGCTCTTAAGAATAAAGAAATTTCTGCAGTAGAGCTTACTAAAGCTTCACTGGACAGAATAAAAGAAATTGACGAAAAATTAGGTGCTTTTAACTCTTTAACAGAGGATATTGCACTTGATACAGCAAAAAAAGTTGATGAAAAAATAGCAAAAGGCGAAGAACTTCCGCTGCTTGCGGGAGTTCCTCTTGCTTTGAAAGATAATATGAATCTTATCGGTTCAAAAACAACTGCTTCAAGTAAAATTCTTGAGAATTTTGTTTCGCCTTATAACGCAACAGCGACTCAAAAACTTCTGGATAACTTGATTCCGATTGTTGGAAAAGCGAACTTGGATGAATTTGCAATGGGTTCTTCTAACGAAAACTCCGCTTTCAAAAAAGTTCACAACCCGTGGAATTTGAATAAAGTCCCGGGAGGATCTTCCGGCGGTTCTGCAGCATCTGTTGCATCATGCGAAGCCGCATTAGCATTAGGTTCTGATACGGGCGGAAGTATAAGACTTCCTGCAAGTTTCTGCGGTATTGTCGGGATGAAACCGACTTACGGAAAAGTTTCAAGATACGGACTAATTGCATTCGCCTCATCACTTGACCAGATTGGACCGTTTGCAAGAACGGTAGAAGATGCAGCCGCATTATTAGAAGTAATATCTGGATACGACAAACACGATTCAACATCTTTAAATAAGCCTGTAGAAAACTATAGAGCAAGCTTAAATAATGACATTAAAGGAATGAAAATAGGTGTTGTAAAAGAGCTTGTATCTGAAGGTTTAGCTCCGGATGTAGAAAAAGCTATTAAATCAGCTATAGAAACATATAAATCTTTAGGTGCAGAGGTTGTGGAAGTTTCTCTTCCAAATTTAAAACATTCTATTGGAATTTATTACATATTAGCGACTGCAGAATGCAGCTCTAATTTGGCTCGTTTTGACGGTGTAAAATACGGGCATAGAACTGCAGATGCTAAAAATCTTCTCGAAATGTACTGTAAAACAAGAGCTGAAGGTTTTGGACCGGAAGTAAAGAGAAGAATAATGCTGGGAACTTATGCTCTATCATCCGGCTATTATGATGCTTATTATAAAAAAGCTTTGCAGATGAGAAGAGTTGTTACGGAAGATTTTATTAAGGCATTTGCTCAAGTAGATGCTCTGATTTCTCCAACCTGCCCGAATACAGCATTTGATTTGGGTGCAAGAACTGAAGATCCGCTTGCCATGTACTTAACAGATATTGCAACAATTTCGGCTAACTTAGCAGGACTTCCAGCAATTTCAGTTCCGGCAGGATTTGATACTGATGGTATGCCAATCGGACTTCAAATTATGACGCCGCAGCTTACGGAAGCAAAATTGTTCAATTTGTCTTACAAATTTGAACAGGCGCATGATTACTATAAGCAGCTTGCTAAAATATAGTTGATATTAAACGAAAAGTTTTATATTTATATTATAATAGTCTTGTGATGTAATTACATCACAAGACTATTATTAAGGAATTGTATAATGAAAAAGTTTTATATTTTTATATTATTAATTTGTTTATTGATGCCGTTGGGAGTTTTTGCGCAAAGCAAAAATCCCGAACCTCAAAAGCATATTGAATACTTGAATCTGGAGTGGTGGGAAAAGTTTAATGATGAGAATTTGACAAATAATCTGTTGAAAGTTTATGAAAAAAATTATGACTTAAAAAATGCGGCATTAAAAGTCAAAGAAAATGAACAGCTTGTAAAAATGCAGTTTGCGAATGAACTCCCATCCTTATCTCTATCCGGCGATCTCTCCCGTGATTTGAGAGGTCCATACCAGCAATACGGTAATATGAGAATTCCAACTTATTCTCAGTACAATTATCTACTGCCGATAACTGCTGCATATGAAGTCGATATATGGGGGACCAACAGGCTTAAAACCAAAAGTGTGAAGCAGCAGCTTGAGATGATTAAACAGGCTGAAAGAGCAACTTATATTGCGCTTAGTTCGGATTTTGCTGTAGATTATTTTAATCTTATAAAAGCAGATGAATTTTTAGCAATTCAAGATAAACTTATTAAAACACAAGCGGACATAGTTGCTAAAACAAAAGATAAATATGAAATAGGGTTGTGCTCTATAGATGAACTTCTGGCTGAAGAAAAAATGCTTACTACAATGAATGAAGAAAGGAACAAACATATAAAAACGCAGCAAACATTAATAAACAGCTTGAGAGTTTATCTTGCAGATTCTAGTGCTGAGATTGCAAGGAATAATTATGAAAGAATCTGTTTAATAGAAGGAATTCCTGCAGAGTACAGTACTGAAGTAATTGCAAACAGACCGGATTATCTGCAAGAAGAGGAGAATCTTAAAAGGATAGGCTTTGATGTAAGAGTTGCAAAGCGTGAATTTTTACCAAAATTTATTATATACGGGCAGATAGGCTTAAATGCTTATCATCTGGATACTCTCTTTAATTCAGTTTCTCAATTTTTTAATGCGGGGGTTTTACCATCAATAGATTTATTTTCCGGCGGAAGAAAAATTGCACTGTTAAGATTTAGAAAATTAGAATATGAAGAAGCTTTAAACAATTACAGAAAAACAATTCTAGGATGTATTAAAGAAATGAATTCCGGTTTGATTGAGTATAAAACTGCATTGGAAAACTATGAGGAATCTCAGAATCGTTTAAAAATGCAAGATGAAATCTATAACTTAAAGAAAGATAAACACGAAATAGGAGCCGCAAGTGATTTAGACCTGCTTTATGCAAAAGAAGCCTTTTTAATGGTTAGAAAAGAGGAAGTTTCAAACAAAATTGATTCACTAATTACTTCTATAGGTTTATATAAAGCAGCAGGCGGAGTGAACCTGTTTAAAATAAACGAGAATTTATAACTGAGAATTTTAATATTTTATAATCTTCTCCTTTATACAATATCGGTTTGTTATTAATAAATTTATAAAATATACTAATATTGTATAGAAAAAGACGATTATAAACTTCAAATAAAAGGTGAAACATTTTTCTAATTTCTTAAAATTTGCCTCTTGTCGCAAAAAATACGCCCGGCGCGATTCGAACGCGCGACCCTCTGCTTAGAAGTTGTATAACGCAATATTGCCGCTGTTTTTCAGAGTTTATCAGAATTTATCTCTATTTGTTGCGGTGCATGGATTTGAAGTAAATTTTATTCTCATATTTTATCAGATTTGATTTTGATTTATCAGAATTTTTGCAACTATTATGCGATTATGGAAAGATTGAAAATTAAAGAATTATGATTTTACGCAAGGGCGGGGGAGGGGTAAATCCCCTATTTAGCCTCCTTTAATCGGAGTCATAGAAAAATTTTATAATTTCTGAAAATTTTATGTTTGCCTATAGGGACGGATTTATTTTTTGCTATTTACAAAAAAGATATTTATGGGTATAATTGGATAAAATTGGATATTATTGGATAAGTGAATGGATAAAAAATGATTAATGAAGAAAGTATAAAAATTTCAAATCAAATGTTATCAATAATTTCAGAGCTTGATGAATTTAAGGGCTCCTGGAAATTATTAGGACAATTATCACCTGAAAGATTAAAAACACTTAAAAAAGTGGCAACTATTGAAAGTGTTGGGTCTTCTAATCGTATTGAAGGCAATAAGCTTAGTGATAAACAAGTAGAAGAATTGTTATCAAATATAAAAAAACAATCCTTCGCAACCCGTGATGAACAAGAGGTTGCAGGATATGCACGGTTAATGGACACAATATTTGAAGATTGGGAAGTTATAAATTTTAACGAAAATTATATAAAACAGCTGCATAAAATCCTTTTGCAATATTCAACAAAAGACGAAAGACACAAAGGAAATTATAAAAAGATTTCTAATGCAGTTGCTGCATATTCTCCAGAGGGTAAGGAATTAGGAATAGTATTTGAAACGGCAACGCCATTTGAAACACCATTAAAAATGGAAGGATTAGTTAATTGGACAAGAAAAAATCTCGAAGATAGATATTATCACCCATTAATTGTAATAGGTACTTTTATAGTTAATTTTCTTGCTATTCACCCATTTGAAGATGGGAATGGGCGTCTTTCACGTGCTATTACCTGTTTATTATTATTGAAATCCGGATATAATTACATGCAATATAGCTCACTAGAAGCTGTTATTGAAGATAACAAAGAAGGCTATTATAGAGCATTAAGACAAACTCAAACTACACTAAAAAATGATGTACCGGATTATGAACCTTGGTTAATATTCTTTTTAAAATCTTTGCAAAAGCAAAAAATAAGACTTGAATACAAACTTAACGAAAAAGATATAAACTTAAATCCAGAAAATTTAACTGAGCTTGAAATGCAAATTTTAGAATATTTTGAACAAAATGAGCGTGGTACCAATACCAGATTGCTTGAATTTACCAATGCAAACAGAAACACTCTTAAAAAAGCATTATCAAACCTTGTCAATAAAAATTATTTAATTATGCACTCAAAAGGACGTGGAGCTTGGTATTCCATAACTAGGTAGCTTAATTATTTATTTTTATTGAGTTATAGCGTCACTTGAATCTCTATCATCGTATTAATTTTTATTTTGGGATGATTGAGGTTTTGGGTCTGCGGGTCTTGGCGTTTTTTTATCTGTATTTACACCGCCTTTTTTTTCATAACCTTCATTAAATTTGGTATATCCGTTGATAGCTTTTATTGTTTTATTCTCCTTCATTTTTTTCCTCCTCTGGCTTATAAAATTCTATTGTAATATCATTTTCACATCTTGTTATATATAGACCATACGTTTCATACAAAAATTTACCTGTTGAATTTTTAAATACCCTAACGTCAGTCAAAAATAACTCATTATTTTTATTTTCAGCTGAAAATACAGACAACCATCCTTGAAACATTAAATCATTTTTTATATCTCTTACAGTAATCCATTGACTTAGGTCTTGTGAATTAAATATATAACCCCAAACAGTACTATCACTAAATTTCCTTGATATATCGTGTTTTTGAGCCCATTTATGAATCAAACCATGCTGTATAATATAGGTTATAATTAAGCCTAAAATTACGGCTATAAAAGTCACAAAAATAATATTCCCCATTGCGATAGAACTATTTTCATTAAATAAACATTGGATAAAATTAGTATTAATAACAAAATTTGAACAATCTATATAGAGTGATAAAAATTTTGTTTGTATATTCAAGTGAATAAAATGTAGTAACCAATTAAAAATTCTATATATTACATGGGTTATTGAATATGATAAAACACCGAGAACAAAAATGTTTAAAACATGATATAAAGAGTTTTTAGATTTTGTTTCTGTTAATAGTTCAACGATGAAATATGCTATTATTCCAGGAAAAAATAAAAATAAAATTTTTAATAGAAAAATATCAACTTGCATAATCTAATTATACAAGAAACATGCAAATTAATATTTTTATATAACAATATATCAAGTTTTTATTTCAAAAATTATTGTTTTAACAATTTATGAATAGTAAAGTTTTAACTTTGGTCTTTTTATCAACACTATAAAATTTTGAGCTATTAAAATCAGTTTTTTGCAAAATATAAGTCATTCTCAATAATTTCTTCTAAATCATTTTTAAATTGCTTCATAATTGTTAAAATTCCTGTTGAAAAAGTTTCTATTATCTCTTGCGTCAAAAAATCTTTGTCAAAAATTTTTGAATTTCCATGAGCAATGTCATTCCTTTTTGTTAATAGACCATTTATAATATCCTTATAGTATAAATAATTTCGTTCTTTTTTGTTTCTCAATTCAGTCAAAGTTTTTGAATAAAAAGCAGAATCTATAGGTTTATACTCAGAAATATTTAAAATAAACAATAAATATTTAAAAACATCATAACCCAAATTATCATTTGTATCTACTAATCTATTGTTCATTTCATGGAAACATTTACTATCTTTAAATGGTCTAAATTTTCTCCAAATAGTCTTATATAAATCTTTATCAATTTCATTTTTTTTACAATACAAATCTACACAAAAAGAATAATGAGCATTAAGATACATCCCTCTTTTGCATTCATTTTTTAACAATTCAAAAAAATTCAATGTTGTTGTATTAATAAAACCTTCAAAACAGGAATATATCATAAGAACAAATGCTTGTTTACTATACATATTAGATAAATTTTCTAATACAGGTAATTCTTTTATTCTTTTGGCTAATTCTTCATCACAAATTTTAAAAAATAACTTCTTATTCATTTTCAAATATTATTCTTGCTAATTCTAAAATATTATTCCAGCGGCTTTTTACAGAAATCCCACCAACAGAATATTCCAAATATTGTTCATTCTGTGATAATATTTCTAATTTTTTTCTCAAATTGTCACAATTCTGTGTTTTAAGTATAGCGTACATCATTGCTTCATATTGAGCCATTATAAATTGTCCACTGAATCTATCACATTCTTTCTGAAAACGTCTAAAAGCTTCGTTTGATAATTGATTATTTACTTCGTAAAATATTTGCTCAAATTTCTCGACCTCTTGTTTATAATCAAGTTTTTTTGAGGCCAAATCAGATATTGTTTTGTTAAGGTAATCACCAACGTTAACAACCTTTAATAACTCGGAAATATCTGTATGTTCAAAACAGAGGTATCTTATTATTAAATCGTAATCAGCTTTTTCTTTTAATTTTCTATTACTCAGCCAAATAGAATTTTGAAAGTCTTTATTTTTAACCATAGAATCAATAGCTTTCATTAATTCTTTTCCATATGGTGCCATTAAAATAATACAACTTCTCACTTCTGCCTCGCTTAAAGTCGAACCCCCTCTATTTAAACGTTGAAACAACTGATATTTTTTTATTTCCGTAGTTTCGTTTTTCATAACAATAAATGGTAATGAATTCTTTTTAAATCCCCTTTGCATTTTTTCCGACAAATCATCCCAAGTAGTACCCTCTAGAGAAGGTAAGTATTGTAATCCTTCAAGTTTTAAAGGCGGAAGTATATTATTATTTTCATTTTTTAATTCGCCTGTATATTGCAATAAAGAACTTATTCGTTGTAATCCATCAAGAACTTCCCAAATACTATTTTTGTCTTCATAAACGAAAAAAGAAGGAATTGGTAGACCTAAGAATATTGATTCAATTAATCTACTTTTTTGTTCATTGTTCCAACGAAAAAACCTTTGGAAATCAGGATTTAAATTTAAATCACTATCTTTATATAAATTAATAATTTCACCAATAGATAATATCACATTATCAGTAATTATATGCCCCTTTTTTTCTGCAATTTCATTTTCAATAATATTAGAAAGACTACTCATAAAACCTCCATAGTTGTCATTGTAACATGAAAATATAATACTCTTTTGTATTTAGAACAATTGCAACATTACAATTGTTTAACTAATGCTAATATTCGCAACTAGCATAAATTAACATGGTACACAGAAATTTACTCTTGCGTTAATATGCGATTATGAAAGGATTGCTCATTGTTAGAATGAGACGCCTGCTATAAACACCATAAAACAGCTAGATACACACATACAAATACAAAGGAGTTATTTTTTATGTGCGATAAAAACGCATTAAATTTATTAGAAAACAAACTATCGGACGCAAGAATGATTTTATACGATTTGCAAGTGTTCGTTAAGTTAGGTGCCCTCGCTAGTGATTCCGGGATTATTGATGAAGATTTACAACTCAATAAAGATAAAGACGATTACTACATACTTTTCAGAACATTAAACAAAAAGCTACAAAAAGCGATAGACATTTTACAGACCTAAAGTTCTTCAAATAAAATAGAAGGTTTGATTCCTAAGGCTCTTGCGATTTTAAACACATTTTCAACGGTTGTATTTCTTTCACCACGTTCAATCATTCCGATAAAATTAGGTGACATATCAAGGATTTCAGCTAATTCAAGCTGGGTTAATTCTTTATCGAGTCTTAGAAATTTTAATCTCTTGCCAAACTTTTGTAAATCTTTTTTACTCATATTGCAATTTTCGTGGTAATATAAAATCAATGGAACAAACTGACCGTGCGTTTATATGTGTTAGTCTTTTACCAATCAAGATTTTAAAGACTAATACTATGCGTGGTTAAGAAAGGTAAATTATGAAAAAGTTATTTATTTTGTTTTGTATCCTAACAGCTATCACGGGAAAATGTTTTGCTTACTACTCAGTTGAGCAAATCAAGTATGAACAGAGTTTAGGCAAAACTGATACTTTGAATCGTGCTATGGAAAATCCTAAACAGTTTGAAAAAATGTACAGCGATTATTACAACGAACAAAATTACGAGAATAATCAGAATGATTACAATAGACCTGATTACACAAAGGAAAGACCTTTGCACAAATTCGGTAGCTCGTATGAATTGTAATAAATACAAAATTTAAGAAAGGTGGTTTTATGAAAAAGTTTTTAGTTTTGTTTGCAGCATTAATGCTCTTTGTTTCAACTCCTATGGCAGAAGCTAAAAAGCCTATGCCTGAGGATGTTGCACCTATCGGATTTAAGATTTTAGAATCTAACAATATTCAAAAAAGAATGGTGTTTAAATATACACTCTCTATCAAAAATCCCAGAGCAACATTAGATTACAAACCGGAAAACATTGGTTTGGATTATACAGGCAGAGTGTTGTGGGTTTATGGTGATGTTTTGACTTTAACCGACAATGAAGACGAATTAGCAGGACTTTTGAGCCATGCAATCGCTATGGGTGAAAATTCTTACAAAGGTTTATTTAGAGGTTTCTTCTCCCATGCAGCCTATTCCTTTAATCCTCGGTCAAAAGAAAATAAAGCCGATTTAAAAGCAGTAGATTATATGGTAAAAGCAGGTTATAATCCGCTTGCATTGATTACAGTTTACAGCAAAACACTTGCACAGACACGCTATGAATGGTGCCACTATTATCCTTTAGCAACAAAAAGAATGGTAAATATCTACGAGCATATCTATAAAAACTATCCTCAATATTTGAGAAACAACGCTTATGCAGACAATATTTATTATCAAAATTTCTTGCACAATACTACTAATGAGATGAAGAAATTAGAAAAGAAGTTAAACAAATAGGTGAAGTATGAAAAAGATATTAATAATACTATTCTTAACTTTTTTTATTGTACCTTGTGTAGCAGAAACAATACATTGGTTACCATTGGATAATTCTTCTATAGATTTTTACGATAAAAATTTTACAGAAATTACAAATGGAATTTACTCTATTACTCTAAAGCACACTAATGGCGATAATGACTTACTATATGTTGGAGAGTTAGATTGCCAGAATGTACAAATAAGATACAAGGCAGCTATACTAACAGATAATATAAAAAATGTAACACTAGATATTATTCCAATGGATTATACTTGGGGAAGTATAATGCCAGGGGTTGCTCAAAAAGCTTACTTTAAAATTTGTAAATAAATAGTTAGAATTTGTGTAATTGGTTATGAAAAAAATTAAATCTACCTTTTTAATATTTTTAATTATATTACTAAATTGCTCTGCACAAGCAAGCCAAGACGCAGTTATACATGAAACATTACAAATTAATCCTAATATTGAAATGTTAATGTCACATGAATACTACAAGGGCATAAAGGTTAAAAGCATAAAAATCAAGCAAGTTGAAATTAAAAAAGATAATTATGTAAAGAATGGGACTCCGATAGAGGGCGAGCCTAATTGTATATCAGTAATTGTTGAAATAACTGATATGAATGGAAAGACCATTGAATTATTAGGAATGTCGTCGTTATCACAAGGGGATTATGCTTTTAGAATAAAGGAATAAGCTCACATTTTAGTCTCGGCGTCTTCCTATAACTTTGATTCTGCTATACATAATCAGAAAGACCGTAAATGTTATGACAATTATATAAATCTATTTGCTTGAAACAATATAGACATTTTTATATAAGTTTAAAATTTTTGAGATATAGACACAGATGTCTATATCTCATTTTTTTTATCAGTATAGACAATGATGTCTTATAACTAACCAGAAGACAAGTGGTATAATGGTAAAATGTCAAGTTTTATCATAAAAAGAAAGGAAATGTTATGGCGGTCAATTTTTTAGGATATGAAGAATATTTACAAGATTTAGAATTTGATATTATTGGGCCGGAAGCATTTTATAACAAGTGTTTATATTTGCGAAAGACTGAATCCAAATATATTTTACGCTTTCTTGGAATAGACATTAATTTAACGCCGGTTCTTTACGAAACAATGTTTGAATTGATGGAAAATCCAAATAAATTACATCGGATTGTTATTGATTATAGTGGGAATGGGGCAGCGTCAGATACTGCACGAAAAAGAATTGAGCGAATCCGAAAAGCTTTTCTTAAGGCTGGAATCACAGAAAATATTATTGTTCAAATTAACGGTAAATATAAAATTAACTTAGATGTAATTTCTGAAAAATATATCATCACTTCTGTTAAATAAATGTCACGCAAATGTCACGGCAATGTCGAGTGAAATGTCACCTTAGATACGTAATTATGAATAAGTTACTAAATAAAAAAAGGGGGACAAAAAATGGCAAATGTTAGTAAGTTTGAAATTTCAGAAGTAGAAAAACATTTAGGGTATGGCTTAAAAAAGAAAGGTACAAATCAATATCAAGGGAAATGCCCATATTGTTCAGCAGAAGGACACGATAGACATGAGGATAATCTTCATTTTAGCCCTGATAAAGGATTCTTTTGCGGAGCCTGTGTTAATAATGAGCATGGGAAAAAACTTGCACAGGCAATTATCAAAGAAAGGAAACAAAATCAGAAACTTTACAAAAAGTTTAGCAGCACAAAGTATGACACAAACAGCGTTGATAAGTATTCATCAAACCTGTTCAAGAATAAGGAAATGTTAGAGCTTGTAAAAGAAAATACAGGCTTAACAGAAGAAACAATAAAAGAATGCAAAATCGGTTATGATTCGGAAAACAATGTTTTCTTATTACCTATGGTAGCACTTGATAATACTATTACAGGTTATGAAATTCGTGTTCAGGAAAACAACAAAGGTAAATTCAAGTTTTTATCCAAAACAAAGGGATATGCTGATAATCCAGAGAAATGCCTGTTAAAAATAAATAACCCTAAAAAACCAAAGGATGTTATTATATGTGCAGGTCTAAAGGACGGATATGCAGCTTATGAATATCTAAAAAGACATAATTTAGAAGACCGCTGTCAAATTATTACTAATGCAAATGGTGAAGGTAACACAGCAAAAGCTCTTAAACCTCATACTGACTATTTAGGTCAGTTTGAGAGAAAAATTATCAACATGGACAACGATGTTGCAGGTAAAAAAGCTGCTAAAAAAATAGAACAAGAAATCCCTCTTGTGTTTCACAATCTTAATTTAGGTAAATTGGATGGAATTAGTGAGTATATCAATGACTTTACTGATTTATATAAATATATTCAAAAACATGGAATAACTGAAAATGTTTTAGAAAATAATATAAAACTGTCACCTGATTCAATTCTAAAACTATACCTAAAACACCCGAATATTAAACTTGATATACCTGTTGTAGTTGATGTGTTACCGGAACATACTGCTATAATGGAGTTTTTTGAACAGGGAATTTACCCATACAAAGGCAGTTATTTTTATGTAAAGTACGATTCAGCAGACAAAAAATTGACCTATGTCCGCAAGTCAAATTTTACATTAGAAATCCCGAAAACAGTAGCTTTTAACTCTTTTCGATTTGATAATCAAAAAGAATACAGGCTTGAAGTAGTATCAAAGATTGGAAACAAAACTTCAAATCCAAAAATATTAACCCAGAAAGAATTGTTAGATTTGAGAAATCTGCACGATATCTTAAAAGAAGGTGGTGTTCATCTACATTGCTTAAAAGAAACTGAACTTAAAAACATTATTCTTGATGAATTAAATAATATTCCGGAAGAACTGAATATCTTTAAAAACCCATCGTTTATTGTTCATCAAAACAAACCGTATTGGCTTTATAAAAATGCAGGTATTGATTTAGAAAACGGAAATATTTTATTACCGGTGGCAAACTCGACAGGTATTATTCAGGTTGATAATAATAACTCTATTGCTCTTGAAGTAGATAGGGGAATGTACGCACCAGAGTTGTATATACCGCAAATATCCTATCAGGAATTCATTGAACAGAACAAAGATAATGAGTTAATTGCGGAGTTATCCCGAACATCAAGTTCAATAGATGAGTTAATCAGTAAATGCCTGTTTGTTAATATTACACGAACTTACGGCAACAAAGTTGAACCATTCTTAAACCTTGGAATAGCTTTGATGAGCCCTTTTGTAGATATAATGTTTAGCAAAACAATGGGCTTTCCGGTTAACTTTATGTATGGTGAAGCAGCAAGTGGAAAAAGCAATCTATTGATTGTAATTGCGTATTTGTTTGGCTTTAATGTTAGGTTTCTTAGCAGCGGCAACGATACTTCAATGAACTTACTGCATAATATGGAATATTACAGACATGTCCCTGTTCTGTATGCAGAAATCGAAGGTTATATGAAAACCAATCTTGAAACAACTGTCAAGGCGGTTTATGACAGGAATGCAAGAAAACGAATGAGTGGCTATGGCAAGGAACAAGATGTTCGTGCTGTTAATGGTGTTTTGAATTTTGCGAGTAATGACAAAAGTTACAGAAACCAACAAACTGCTACAAGGTTAATGTACACCGAGTTCTACAAGAAAGATTTTAATCCTGAAGAAGCAAGTAAACTAAATACTATTAGAGAAAAATATCTTTCCTGTGTGCTACCAAAAGTCTTGAAATGGTACGCAGACAAAGAAAAACTTTTAAATATGCTGCAAAACAACATTAAATTTGTTCTAAAATTCAATTCTGCATTGGATTTAAGGTGTGTTAATAATATTGCTGTTGCAATGTGCGGAATAGATATTTTATTTCAGATTGCAAATTTTTCAGCTGATTTCAAGAAAAGCGAAGATTTGAAAGCTTTAAATATGAATCTTGAAAGCTATATCAAGTCATATCAGGATATCACGCATACGGAAGACTGTTTTGAAAAATTTATGGCAATATTTTTAAACCTTGCCAAAAGCAACAAAATTCAGTATGGCAGTGAATACGTTTTCAATCCTAAAAAGAAAGAAATCTCAATATATGTTGAAGGAATTCATCAGTTGTTCAGCAAAGAATTCAAACAATCAGAAGAAACCGGAATTCCGATACCGAGTGCAAAAGACATCAGAACACAAGCCACAAAAGAACCTTACATTGAATACAACAATAAATATTTCAGAAAAGGTCACTCTCCTAGAGCATTAACAATTACAGTACCTGATGATAATGCAAGATTGGTATACATATTGAATGAACTGCAAAAACATCAGGAAGGTATTGCAGAGCAAGAACAAAGACGGGATAAAAAGGCTCAAACTCAATATACGCAAGACAGGGCAGGAGAAGTAATTTGAGTGTAGTTTTATCGTAATCTTTCAAATGCTTATATAACAACACTTTCAGGCCTTAAACTACGAAATTACGTTATTACGAAAAATTTTTAATAAATTAATTCGTAATTTCGTAATAAAAAATAAAAAACACTTAAAACGCACTTATAACAACACTTTTATAATTACGTTAACAATTACTAAAAATTACGAGGGAATAAAAATGCACAGAACTTTATTAGATATTCCAGAAACAGCTAGATATTTACATATATCGAAAAGTACCCTTTATCGCTGGGTGCACCAGAAGAAAATAAAATGCGTCAAAATCGGCTCTAGAGTACTATTTATGCAAAGTGACATAGAGGAATTTATTAACAGTAACAGAATTAACACCGAATAAATCCCGGCACCGTGAGCACTGTGCCGCCTCATTGGTACAGTGCTCGCCCCAAATGGGGTGCAGAGACACAAAGTCTAATTAGCAAAAGTTAGCAAAGGGGCTCGCAAATCACGCAAAACACGTTAAATTAAAGTTAAAAGGAAGTTTTATAATATGATTGATTCAGTAAGAAAAAGTCCAAAAACTGCCAGATGGGAATTTGATTACAAGGACCTAAAAGGCAAAAGAAAAACCAAAAAAGGTTTTAAAACCAAAGCAGAAGCGGAAAGGGCGCAAACGCAGCTTATTGAAGAACTAAACAAAGGAATATGTCCTGCTGATTCTAAAACTTCTTTCAGAGAAGCCGGCGAAATGTTTATGAGACTTCATGTGAGTGTTCATTGCAAGCCTTCTACAGAAGAAGGTTACAAAGGTTATTTGAAAAATCACATTTATCCATTCTTTGGTGAAATGAAATTAGCAGAAATTACACCTCTCATGGTGAAAGAATTTGTAAAACAAATGGTTGACACTGGTAGAACACATTCAACCGTTAATAAGTACACAAAATTAATTAGTGAAATTTATACATTTATGATTGATAGTAATGTTATTACAAGAAATCCTGCCCGTAAACAAACCTTAAAAGAAACAAAAAATGATAAAATCAGGGCTTTATCATCTATTGAAGTCAAAGCATTGCTATCGAAAACAAAAGTAGTTTATCTAGACTTTTATCCGTTACTATTTACTGCTTTATTTACCGGCATGAGACAGGGTGAATTATTGGCACTTACCTGGGATTCAATAAACTGGGTTACAAGAAAAATTACTATTGACAAAAATTACACTCATGGTCGTGTTGGAACACCCAAAACAGGCAAGACAAGAAAAATCGATATGTCTCAGGAACTTATGCAAGTTTTGAGAGAATGGAAAATTGCTTGCCCGCCAAATACAAATAATCTTGTATTTCCTAATGGTGACGGAAACTATCAGGACGCCAATAATATGATTAAACGAAGATTTAAACCTTCACTAGAAAGAGCCGGAATTGATACAATCAGATTCCACGACTTAAGACATACTTATGCCAGCTTGTTACTTGCAAACGGCGCCCCGATGAAATATGTTCAACACCAGCTCGGACATAGCTCAATTAAAATGACAATGGATTTATATACACATTTATTACCGGAAGTAACGGAACAATGCGTTAATCTTCTTGATTGTCTTGTAAAAATTTCTCAACCTGTTGAAGAAGTTATAAGGAAATTTGGGACATAGAGCTTTATAAAATTTTGAGCAATTATTTACCTGTTGATTAATTCAACAGATTTTTATTATTAAATTGTTTTCCACATCATTTCTTTATGGCCTGAAATGAAGTAGCTACGGCGTCCGCTGTCGCATTTTTCAACTTGTCAAGTATAAATACATAAAAAAACAATTTCACAAACCTTAAAACTCGCTACACAAAAGAGGTTACGACTTAAATGTCATTCAAAAATAATTTGCAACTTTTTTGCGACTCTGACGATTTTTTGCACAAAAAAATACGCCTGCCGCGATTCGAACGCGGGACCCTCTGCTTAGAAGGCAGATGCTCTATCCAGCTGAGCTACAGACGCATGTTTTTGTTTCTATTTAATTGTCAAATTTTGTTTTTATGAGCCCGTTGACCTACCGCTTAGAAGGCAGATGCTCTATCCAGCTGAGCTACGGACGCATAATGTATATTTGATTGTAACAGAGTTATTCTTCAGCTATTTGTTTAAAGATTAACTCCATTTTTAAGATATCACATAAAGCTTTTTTTGCAAGAGTTTTATTAAAAATTATCTTTTCCATAAAATATGCCGGCAGACTTTTTTGTGTGCCGGCATGAAGATTGTATTTATAAGCTGTAATCGCTAAATAAATTTTTTAAATCGATAGCATTCTGCTGTGCATCTTTATTAAGTTCTTTAACAAGCCTGTTTGCCTGGATTTGGCTGTTTGTTAAATTATTCTGGTAAGCCCCGCAGGCAGATTCACCGTTACGTATTGAAACTTGAGGATAATCTGGATAATCTTTTTCTAGAGAAGGATATTTTTCTCTAACCTTTGCTGCTGTTGAATCATATACGATAACTTTTCCTGTTGCATCATTATAAACTTGATTTCCTCCGGTACTTCTTTTTAATGCATTTGCGCCGTCATTATAATATTGCTCTGAGACATATTCTTTATAAAACTTGCCATCCGGCATTTCCCAATTATAATCTCTTTTTACATAGTCTACCTGTGTATAATTTCCTTTCTTTGCAACAATGTAGGGGGTATTTTTATCAAATTGCTTCATAAAAATTTTATCTGCTTTGCCGCCATAAATCCATTCTTTATGTAAGAGCCCAATATCTTGAGTCTTTGCAAGGATTTGTCCGCTTACGGGGTCTGTAAATGTTCTTTCTATAGTACCATTCGGCAGTTTAGTTTCCTTTACGGTTAATTCATTTACATCTTTACCGAAAGCTTTTGCTATATTAATACGCGGCTGTCTGGCTTTTAGTTCAGCTGCGGCTTTTTCTGCAGCTTCTTTTGCAGCAAGTGCATCTGCTTCAGCTTTTTTAGCTGCGTCTAAAGCTGCTTTCTCTTTTGCTTGAACGGCTCTTGTATAGTTAGTGGAAGCACCGTCAGCAAATTTATGATAATTATTGGTTTTATCCAGCGAATGTTTTATATAGTTATTCCCGTTAGAAAGTTTAAGCATATCTTGAGAGCCGCTCTTCAGAGGATATTCATCATATACCCTGTCTTGAACTGATTTATGGTTTATATGTGTTTCATTGCCGATATTTTTATGATAAGTGAGTTCTTTATGTTCAAGTATTTCCTGCGGGTTATATTCTTTTACAAGTTTTGAATTTTCTCTGTAGCACCAGAATTTAGAGAAATCTTTTTCTACGGTTACTCTGTCCCCTCCAAAAATACTCGCACCTTTTTCGCGCGTAATGGTTGTAGTTCTGCGCAAATCGCTATCACCGCCTCCGGTAACGCTTATTTTTGTTTTACCGTTTGGTAATTTTTCAACAGTTGCAAGCGCTTTCTGACCGTTTCGGGTAATTTCTCTTTCCATTTTAATGATTCCGGTTGAAGAATCGGTCATTACCTTTGTCATTGGCTGCTGTATATTAGAAGCCTGTTTAATAATCTGCTTATTACATCTTGAAAATAAATTTCTTTGCAAAAAATTTAATCCGGCGCGTAAACCCATCTTTAATTCCTCCATTTCTTACTATATATATATTAAAAGTACGGTTATAGTAAAAAATTGCTATTTTTAATATTTTAAGAGTTACAAATCTTAATAAAAACTTTTTAGTTTAAACGACTATCTTTAATAAAATATTCTATCCATTGTATTAAATCAGAAATTTCATATGGTTTAGGCAGGTATAAATCCGCACCTGCGTCTAATATCGCAGCCTTGTCATGAATATTGCTTGTAACTATTATTTTTGTATTTACAAAATTTAATCTGCTTTTTAAATCCCTGCAAATATTCAAGCCGGACAAGTCATCGTTGCTGTCCAAAATGATTATGGCAGGCTGTTCATTAGAATCTGCGTCAATTGAATCCGTCGTGTTGTACCCTTGAAGTTCCAGTGTTGTTCTTAAAAGTAATGCAAGAGCTTCGTCCGGTTCATTAATATAAATTGAATTATTATGCGGCAATGAATGTACAGAATTTTCTCCTGCAAGCTTAAGTCTGTCTATTGCATAATTTGAGCCGCAAGGAATTTTTGCTATTTTTTTGATAGAATACAACTTTTCTATTAGTTCTTCCGGTGATTTAATCAAGCCGTAATTATCTACAATTCCGCCAATCAGAATTGAAACAGGGTTTATCCGCATACCAGCCATTCTATCACCTTTTAGCAGCATATACCCTCTTTTTGCATCAGCTGATGAGTAAAATTTTGGAGCAACAGTATCAAAAGCGAAAGTAAGAAATGCCGCTAATTTTTCTGCACTGTACGGGTTTGTAACTATAACGAAATTTGTATCATTTAACTGTCCCAAAAAATCCGAAGCTTCAAGAGCTGATTTTGTGATTGCAATCAGCGTCTGAACAAGCTTGTCACCTGCAACATCAGAATATACACTTTTGTAGTTCGCCAGATTTTCTATACCTATTAAAAGTACGGCATTTTTATTTTCGGAGTTTAAGATTCGTTTAATAGCTTTTCTTACATATTTTTTGTTTGGCAGGAGTGTTTTATTATCAAGATTTGATTCAACATCTCTTCTTAAATGAGCTTTTATACGAATTTTGAACTCATCTATATTGACAGGTTCGCTTAAAAAATCGTCAGCTCCATTTTCCAGTACGAGTATTCTATCAGTGCTGTCCGCAGATTTTGAAAGTGCTATAATAACCGGACGTGTATTGTATGTAAGCGCACGAATTTTATTGCAAAAGTCTGACAGATTTTCTTCTATGCTGTCAGAAATAATAATGATATCTGGATCTGTCGTTTGTATCTTAAGCAGTGCATCCTTAAGATTTCTGGTGATAACAGCCGTTGTTTGTTCATCTTCAATGCTTTTTTTGTACTTTGTTGAAAGTTCTTTTCGTTTATCTATAATTAGGACGTTTGAGAGCATCTTAAAACATCCTCCTCATTATAAAAAGGAAATACTATTTCAAAAATAGTCCCTTCCTTTGAACTTGTAAAAGTAATATGTCCGTTCATTTTTTCTACAAGCTGTTTTGTAATATACAGTCCCAAACCATTCCCCTGTGTTTTACTGGTCAAATGGTTTTCTAACCGGCTGAATTTTTTGAAAATTTTATCATAATCTTCGGCTTTTATTCCAACACCTTCATCTTTGACCTTTATGCATATCATGTTTTTACAAATTTCTGTTGAAATTGTAACTTTTTTGCCCTCTTCTGAATATTTAGAGGCATTGTCGACAAGATTTGTCATAATCTGCTGGAATTTATCTTCATCCAGAAGTGCAGGAGGCAGAGTCGGCATTAAGTTAATTTCATACTTATGACCTTTATACTGGTTTTCAATTAAAGGTACAATTTTTCGGATTATCTCATTAACATTTGTTTTTTTTAAAACTTGATGTTCGGCATCTGCTCTTGATACCGTCAAAATATTTTCTACAAGATGGATAAGTCTGTTGGACTGCTCTTCGATTATACCGATAAATTTCTTTTTATCATCATCTTTTATCTTGTCCCATGAATTTAAAAGAGTTTGAGAAAACCCTCTTATGCTTGTAAGAGGGGTTCTCAATTCATGTGAAACTGTTGCTATAAATTCTTCTTCAATTGTAGACATGGTCTCTGGTTTATAAGTTTAGAGGTTTATAAGTTTAGAAGAATTTAAATTCGCTTTTGCTCATAATTATATTCTTTTAACTTCTTCTCAACTCCTAAACTTCTCAACCTCTAAACTTTCCTATTCCTCGCTCATAAATTCTTTTTTAGCTTCTTCTATCGCATCTGATAATATATCCAGCTGATCCGGAGCAAATGTAACCCCTTTCTTTGTTGGAAGCCAGGTTGCTCCATCATCAGTTGTATAGAATATTCTTAAATTAAAATAGCTTTTTCCTCTGTATTCAGAAATGGATATTTGTAATTGTTCTGTATCAGTACGTTGAATACTAGCTAATAGTTTTGATTCTGCCATTATTTATTTCTCCTTTATTTAATAGTCTATTTTCCATCCGTTAGCCATAACTCTTGCGGTGCAGGCTAAATCATCCTCATCCGGACATACGTTATCATCATTATTTTCATAAATTGCAACATCGCCGTCAAAATCATTGTATTTTTCGGAGCCTGCCGGTACAAGGATTCCGTTATTTGCCAGTCCGAACAAGAATACGTCGCGTCCAATTTGATTTGGTTCTTCGGAGCCGTTAACATCAATAAAAATACGGGTTAAAATATCATCGGCTGCTACATTATCATCCACATTATAGTTAGTTTGATATAAAATTACTGCATTATTTTTAGCAAATCTGAAAGCTTCATAATTGTTAAAAAGCCCGTCAGCAGCATCTCCTGCATAATGTGTAATATTTCCCGTATTATAATTGTCAACTTCTTCAAGTCCTATTAAGCCTCTTGTTGCAGAAAAGAGATTGTCATCATCCGTTAAATATGCATCTTGATTGTATCCGTCAATGCCATCCGGAAATACGTCTTGAATTTTTAATGCCGCAATTGTATCAGCTAGAATATCCTGCGGATGTTCTTCTTGAGCATGAACCATTATAGTTTTTATACCGTCCTGTACAAGTTCTGTCGCACGGGCTAAAGCAATACCGTTTGCTGCATTTTTGCTGTTATTTAAGAGTGCAGGCAGAACCATCGCTGCGATTATACCTACAATCCCGAGGGTTACTAATACCTCTGCAAGAGTATATCCATTTTTTTTCATCATAAAATTTTGCTCCATTTTTCTTCTCATTTGATTATATCATATTATTTATAAATGTTAATAATTTGTCTAATAAACTTATTTGGGTTAATATAAGAATATGAATATTCTGGGGAAAATTGTCGTAGTAGATGATGAGAAAATCGTAACTTCTGCATTTAAAACGCTTCTTAAAGTAGAAGGGTTTAGTGATGCACATTTCTTTAATAATCCGGAAGAGGCTGTTGATTTTTTAAAAACCAATACTCCGGATTTAGTAATTTCAGACTTTTTGATGCCTCAGATGAACGGACTTGAATTTTTAAGTAAAGTTAAGGAAATGTATCCGGAAGTCAGCAAAATCCTGTTAACCGGATATGCTGACAAAGAAAATGCCATTCGTGCAATCAACGAAATCGGATTATACAGGTATATAGAAAAGCCCTGGAATAATGATGATTTGATTATAAATATAAAGAATGGAATCGAAAGAAGTTATCTTTTAAGCCAGCTTAGAGAAAAAATAGCGGAGCTTGAAGAAGCAAAAAAAGAACTTGAAAAATATTCGCACAATCTGGAACAAATCGTAGAAGAAAGAACTGCTGATTTAAAACAGTCAAATGCAAAACTGGAGGGTATTGTTAATTATTGTGCAGACGGTATTGTTATTGTGAATGAAGATGGTATCATTGAGCAGGTCAATCCGGCATGTGAAAATTTAATCGGACTTGTTAACGAAAAAATTGTAATGTCTTCGATTGATGACTTTCTGTTTAGCAAAAAAACATTTATTTCAAAAGAACTGCACAAACTTGAAACAAATGAACTGCTTTTAAGAGATTTTTATATTAAAAACCCGTTGAGCAGTACAGAAACTCCGGTAGATATAAGTTTTGCAAGGATTAATCCGGATAATGAATTCAAAAGGTTTGTCGGTGTCATACGTGATGTTACGGAACAGAAAAAATCCGATAAATTGAGAGATGATTTTATTGCAACATTAACTCACGATTTAAGAACGCCGCTTCTGGCTGCTATTCAAACGTTAAAGTTCTTTCTGGACGGCGCTCTGGGAGAATTGGATGATAAGCAGAGGCTGTTGTTAAGTACTATGCAGAAGAGTAATGAGGATTTACTCGGTTTGGTTAATGCATTATTGGAAGTTTATAAGTATGACGCAGAAAAACTGACTCTTACAAGAACAAACTTTAATATATATAATCTTACAGAGCAGGTTTACAATGAATTAAAACCGCTTGCACTATCGAAGAATATTGATTTTACTATAGATTGTTCTGATAAAGAGCTTGAAATTAATGCAGACAAAAGTGAGATAAGAAGAGTTATTTGTAATTTGTGCGGCAATGCAATTAATTATACGCAGGAGAACGGAAAAGTTGTTATTACCATAAAAAATGAGGGAAATGATTTCATATTCTCAGTTTCCGATAACGGGTGCGGTATTCCTCCGGAAGATATTCCTAACATGTTTCAGCGGTTTTCGCAGGGCACCAGTAAAAAACGCTCTACTGGTACCGGTCTGGGACTTTATTTATCACGCCAGATTATTGAAACTCACGGCGGAAAAATTTGGCTGGAAAGTACTCTAAATAAGGGAAGTGAGTTCTCATTTTTACTTACGGATACAGTAGTTAAAAAGAAAGAGGAAAGTCTTGTATGATAAATGTTCTTTTAGTAGAGGATCATGAACTGTACAGAATGGGGTTATCAATGCTTATTGATAAAGCTGAAGATATTCGGCTTGCAGCAGAGGCTTCTGATGGATTGGACGGAATAAAAAAGGCAAGAGAATTATCACCGGATGTGATTTTAATGGATATAGGACTTCCCAATGTTGATGGTATTGAAGCTACCGTAAGAATTAAAGAATTTAATCCAGATGTAAAAATTTTAATATTTACATCCCGTGACAGCCAGGATGATGTATTTGCGGCATTTAAAGCAGGCGCTGACGGATATATTATGAAGGGTGCAACGCCGGAACAAACAATTTCTGCAATAAAATCTGTATATGAAGGAGTCGGCTGGATTGACCCGAATATTGCTAAAATGGTTTTTGCAAATCTTCAGAAACCTGCAGCAGAGTCAAATACATTGTCTGAACCGAGAAAAGGTAATAATACATACGGGCTTACAGAACGCGAATTGGATGTTCTGGAGTTAATGGTAGAGGGGCTTTCTAATCCGCAGATAGCTGATAAGCTTGTGATTACGAGGGCAACAGCAAAAGCGCATGTACACAGCATCTTGCAAAAATTATGTGTCTCTTCGCGTACACAGGCAACAGTTACGGCAATGAAAGAAGGTTTGGTTTAATGTTTGAAGCTTTAGCCGGCATGATTATGGCAATGAAAATTCATTTTAACCAAATGAAATATTCTATGACCAAAAATCAAGACAGGGTCGTTGCTGAAACAATATACAGAAATGAAGTAGATAAAGTCGGAGAAACCGAAAAATATGAAAAAAGCCGTATGGCTGAATCCGGCTATATGACAGTTGCAGAATATGAGGCAAAATCAAGAGCTAAGACAAAAAAAGAAATAAACGAGGATATTTTATCAGAAGCCGAAATGCCTAAAGATTCTAATATGGTATATATTCCGCAAAAGAAATTCCAGCTTGTAAAATACAATGACCCAGTTGGAAGTCCGGAGCTTACGTTACCCAGAAAACTTAATTTCGACAGACAGATTAATGCCCAGGGAATTGTTTCCGGCGACTATACAAAACTTGTTTATCCTGCAGTATATTATTATGCCGAATCTGATTGCACAAGCTGTGATTTATTTTTAATAAATCTAGACATGTCACTTTCTGATGTAGATAGGGTTAAAAAAGCAAATATAATTAATAAAGAAGAAACACCTCTTATATCAACTTCTAAAGATATTGATACAAAATTTATTTTTAGAACGCTTACTCCTATAGATTTTTCTAAAGATAATACAAAACTTGCAGTTAAAGAAAAAGTCGGTCACAGACATGACGGTATCTGGCAGACAGACCTGTGGATATACGATTTTGAGACAAAAGAAGCAAATAAATTACCCCAGCTGCGCGAAGCAATTGTAAACTACTGGGCAATGGCAGGCGGGGTTGATTTTGATGAAAAACGATGGGATATTTATCCTATGGGGTTTGACGCAAATGATGATAACAGAGTAATTGTATGTGCTTATGCTTATACAGGCGAAGTTCCTAAATATCTCGGGACATGGAGTATTGATGTATGGGGGAATAATACAAGACTGGAAACATTATCCGGTTCCGGCGTACCTGTTTCTGTTGTCGGCTGGCGGCTTGCAGAAGCGGATATAGTACCGTCTTCAGAAGCTGAATTTGAAGCAAAGCAGGCTAAGGAGGCTGAAAAAGCAAAAGAAAAAGAAGTTAAAGAAAATGAAAAATTTGAAAAAAATATCAAAAAGATTGAATATGAAAGAAAAATTCACCAGATGGATATGGATACAATGCTGAAAATTAAACAACGCAAAGATGCGTTAAAACAAATTAAAAATACCGATGGATTGACAGGAAGCTAAGGAGAGGAATAATGAAAATAAATTCAATATCAACAATACCGCAAGACGATAGAACATCTGCACCGAATTTTAAGCAAATGAAAATTGTAAAACCTGGAGATTGGAATGCAGATGTTCTAGATATATTTGTTAAAAATAAAGAAGTGCAAAATCTTACTAAAGAATGGGCTAAAGATGGTAAGGATTTAGGTGCTTGTTTTTATAACGATTTTAACAAATTTGGAGTTACTATTTTTAAAGATTTGGATATTGTGCACAGTATAACAAGCGGCTGCATTGATACATTGAAAAAGAATGTTGCAGAGTTTTGTAAGAAAGATATAAAAGTTGCTCCGCCAAGAAGCAAAGAAGCGCAGGAACGGCTTGACAATACTATAAAATATATTGATGAGTTTAATAAGTCGCTAATTACCAAGCCTCAGAAGACGGAAGTTAATGCATCAGGAAATATTGCAGCAAAACCGGCAAAAAAATCATTCTTGCAAAAATTATTTAATATGTAATTGCAAATTTTAAACAATTATCTTTTTTAGCATCAAAGTCCTTATAAGCTTGCAAGATTTCAGAAAGCGGATATTCTTTGCTAATTAAAAAATCAGTATTCAACGAACCTCTAGAAATCATCTCTAGCAGCTTTTCGCAATGGATTGCATCAACTCCGCCTGTTTTAAAAATAAGATTTTTTCCGTACATTTGAGGAAGCGGCAAGGTCTGGTTTTTTTCATACATTGCAACGATTGCAATAATTGCATTAGGTCTTGCAATTTTCCAGGCAAGCTCAAATGTATTATTTCCGCCTGCGGCTTCTATAACACAATCTGCACCACGTCTTTCTGTACATTTTTTTATCTCTTCTTCAAGGTTACAGTTTTCGGGGTTGAAAACATAATCTGCAAGCTTAAATTTTAAAGCGCACTCAAGTCTTTTTTCATCAATATCAATTGCAATAATTTTTCCTGCGCCAAAAGTTTTTGCACAAGCCATAGAACATAATCCCACAGGTCCGGCACCGATTACAGCAACTGTATTGCCCTCTTTTATTTCACATAATTCCGCGCCGAAATAACCGCTGGATAATATATCACCAACAAAAAGAGCTTGTTTATAACTCACATTATCCGGTATAAGAGTCAGCCCCCTGTCCGCATACGGGACACGAACATATTCCGCTTGACAGCCGTCAATTGTACATCCAAGCATCCAGCCGCCATTTTCGCAATTATTAATAAACCCGTGTTTGCAGAAATAACATTCTCCGCAAAAGGTTTCACAATTAGCACTAACCCTATCACCAATTTGCAAGTTTTTTATATCACTTCCCAGCGCAACAATTTCTCCGACAAATTCATGTCCCAAAACAATTCCTTCTTTAGCTTTTGGCACAAACCCTCTAATTATATGTAAATCACTGGTACAAACAGAAGATAATGTAACTTTTACAATAGCATCCCGCGGATGCTGAATCACCGGAAATGGTCTTTCTGTTAACTCTATTTTTTCTCCATTCCACACTAAAGCTTTCATTACATTACATCCTTCAAGTTCTTTTTTATATACACTAAATTATAAATGAACTTTTTTTATTTAAAATCGTTTATATGATATAAAATAGACAGAAGTTAGCGGCTTAAATATTTAAGTCACAAGTGAGAAAGGAAAAGATTATGAAAAAGACACTAATTGCTATTACCGTACTTAGTTTGTTTGCAGGATGTGCAACACTTTCTACACAGGCTGTAACACAAACAGCGCAGGAGAGAGGATATATTACGGTTAATACATCTGCTAATACAGAAGTAGCTCCAGATGTAGCGGAAATTTCTTTTGCGGTACAGACTTCCGATACAAAATCAATGCAAAAAGCCACACAGTTGAACAAAGAAACTTCTGACAAAGTTTACTCCGTTTTAAGTTCAATGCTTAATGCTTCAAATGGAGATTATATTAAGACTGCAGATTTCAGTGCTTCTCCCATATATACTTATTCCGGAAGCAAAAGAAATCTTGATAAGTATGAGGTTTCAAACAGGGTAATAGTTCATACAAAATCTATAGATAAAGTAGGAGCTATGATAGATAAAGCGATTGAAGCAGGCGCTACAAATGTTGATAATTTAACATTCTCTGTTTCAAATTATGATGCACAGTGCAATGAACTTTTAGGTATTGCTGCAAAGAAAGCTCAAACAAGAGCATCATTTTTAGCAAAGAATCTTGCAACTTCATTAGACGGAGTAAGAACCTTTGACGTAAGCTGTAATGCAAATAATTATGGAACACCAAGAATGTATATGGCAAAAAATATGCTTTCTGCAGTTGCGGATTCAGAGGCTGCAGGTTCTGCACCTACGACAATTTCTAAAGGTGTCGTAAAAATTAACGCAAATGTAAATGCAAGCTTTTTTGTAAAATAATGAAATATTAAATAATCGGGCAGTATAAGCTGCCCGATTTTTGTGATAAGATACGATAACAATGAAAGACAAGAATAAAGTTATAAAAAAGATTATAAATTGTTTGAATGCAAATGATTATGATGAAGCGCGGAAGATAATCGAACGCGATTTAAAACGTACAGGAAGCGATGAAGAATACTATTTTTATCTCGCTTTAATTACTGAAAATCTGGAAACGAAACGGGAATTGTATTCAAAAGCAATCGAAATTAAACAGGATTTTTTAGATGCTTATATAAACAGAGGGCTTGTTAATAATGAACTTCAAGACTATGACGCATCATTAAAAGATTATGATAAAGCCATTGAACTTGATGCGAAGTGTGCTCTTGCTTATAACAACCGCGGTTACACAAAATATAAGCAAAAGAATTATGAAGGAGCCTTAAAAGATTATAACAAAGCTATATTGTTAAATCCGAAGTTCCGCATGGCTTTAGATAATAAAGCGCAGCTGTTTTCAGAAGTCTGCCTTGAAGATGATAAAGATTTTAGTGAAAAATATTATTTAAGTCTTGGTATTCAAGATGTTAATTCCGGAAATTTGATTGATGCCATGCATAGTCTTGATGAAGTGCTAAATTACAACAAAAATTCTGATCTGGCATATTTGTATAAAGGAATTGCCTATCACAGTCTGGGTAAAACAGATGAGGCTTATGAAAATTATACAGCAGCAATAGATATAAATAAAAATCTAACGGATGCTTATTATAATCGAGGTCAATTAATTGCGGCAAACAATCCTAAAGAAGCTCTTGATGATTTTGTTAAAGCAGCTGCGCTGGATAATAAGTTTATAGATGCGTATTATGCAATTGCTGCTATACAAAAGAATTTAGGGCAGTATAAAGAAGCTTTGAAAAATCTGGACAAAGTTATTGAGCTGGAACCTCAAGCGGTAAATGCTAAAGCTCTCAAGAAACTGATTTTAACCAAATATTTATAAACAAATATTTATAAAATTTATTTTCAGAAAGAGTTTATTCCGAGCTTTGCCTTTTTAAAATAAATGAATATAATATAGATATGAAAAAGTTTCTGGTCTGTTTAATCTTAATAAGTATAACGCTGCCGTCACAAGCTTTCTGGTGGAACAAAAAAGACAAAGCTCTTGAACAGGAACTTCAAGGTAAAGGCTATGCAGGTACATTGCCGGAAATCGGAAGGAAGGTTGAACAAACAAAGACCAAAGTTTCAACCCCTATTTTTGAATCACAGGAAGGGTTTAATAATCCTAATGATTTGAAGCCGGTACCTAAAGATAATCCGGCATTTATAAATATTATCCAGAAAAAAGATAAGACATCCCAATTTGTTAATGATGCAAATGAAATTATACCGATGCTGGAAAAACTTGTTGACTGTATTGAGGATAATGAAAACTTGCAGCTTTTTATAACAAAAGCAAACTTATTAACTCTTAACATAGATAATCTTGCAAAAAAATATGAAGGAAAACCTGAGAGTTATTATGAATCGTTCAGAAAATTGCAGGATGTAAACCGCTATGTAAAATCCATATCACTTTTAAGAAAAGAAGCGGTTACTTATCAGCGTTATTTGGCATACTCGGAGAGCGGATCTATATATAATCCGGAAAATATTGCCAATCAGCTTCAATATCTTTTAGAAGAGCTTAATACAACGATTCTTTTGCTGAGAGAAGAAATATAAAAATTTTAAGTAACTCACAAATGGAACTTTTTTTCAAAAAAATCGTCTTATAAATTAGAAGAATAGATGGAGGAGATTTATAAGATGAGCAAGGCATTTAATAATGCGGAGTATATTGACACGACCGAAATGGATTCGCCCAGAACTTTTAGCACGATTGTAAATAATGATGATATTTTACAGATGTATCTTAAAGAAATCGGGCGGAAAAAAATACTCTCGAAAAATGAAGAAATTGAACTCGGACAAAAAATTCAAGAATCAAAGGGTAAAGAGCGGGAAGATGCAATAAAAAAACTTGTACAGGCAAATTTGAGACTGGTTGTAAGTATTGCAAAAAAATATATAGGGCAGGGAGTTTTATTTATGGATCTGGTTCAAGAAGGCTCTTTAGGCTTAATCAAGGCTGCTGAAAAATTTGATTACAAAAAGAATTTTAAATTTTCAACCTATGCAACATGGTGGATAAAACAAACAATTATAAGGGCTATATCTAATCATTCACGCACAATTAGAATTCCGGTTCATATGCTGGAGAAAATTCGAAAATACAAAAAAGCGTGTTCCATAGCTTCTTATGATGAAAATATAGATGCTGATGACGAAACAATTGCAAAACTTTCCGGCTTAGATACAAAAAAAATTAATGAAGTAAAGAATGCTTTAAAGAAAGAACCTATCAGTCTTGATACTTACGTTACAGATGATTTGTGCATACAGGATTATATTGAAGATACGTCGTATTCTTCTCCGGAAAACAATGCACAGAAGCTGCTCAGAAATAACGATATAATAAGGCTTTTAAAGACTCTTGATAAGCGCGAACGTGAAATTATTAAAAGCAGGTTTGGTATAGGCGGAGAAGAACCAAAAACTCTGGAACAAATAGGAAATGACTTAGGGTTTTCAAAAGAAAGGATTCGACAGCTGGAAAATATTGCACTTCAAAAATTGAGGAAAGTTGAGCGTATTGAAAAGCTAAAAACTTATATTGAGGAGGAGTAAATTAGAGGCGGGAATAATATTTTTCCCGCCTTATGTATTTTTATTGGATTTATGGTAGTGTGCAATATAGATTAAACCGGCTGCACATATGGCAATAGCACCTGCTGTTATCCATTTTAAAGCCGTAGGGATTTGTTTTTTTTCAAGTATTTTTTTATATTTGATAATTTTCTTATAAAGTTTCGGATTTTCTTTATCTAATCCTTTTGCTTTAAAGGTTTTAGCCAGTGCATCCATAGGGTTAAAGGCTTCTCCTTTTTGCAGGGATTTGTAATATAGTTCTTCATAATTAGCAGGAATTTTATCGGTTTTATTTCGCAAATTTAATGCTTCTTGATAATAAATCATGTTGTTGTATGCAGCAGTAGGTTCTGAAAGTTTTGCTTTCAAAAATTCTTTCTTGTCCATAAGTTTTTCTTCCGGAATATTCAGTATTTTACTTAATACTTTTGCCTGTTCTTTAGAAGGGGTTATTGTACTGGTATCATGATTTGAAGCGCCTATAATAAAGTTTTCCGGATTCCATCCGCGCTTGAGAAATATGTCATTGCTTCCAAAATCTTCTGACATATGTGCAGATGTAAATATTTTTGTCCTGTCTGCTATATACTGTTTTAGATTGTATCCATCAAAAATATTGAATTTTGCCGGATCTGCCGCAAATTCATGCATAATATTTTTTAAATTATAACTTTCACCCTTTGCTTTTTTTACTTCGTCATCGATGATATTTAAAATTTTATCTCCATAAACTCTGTATGTATCATTTACAGGTTGTTTTGCATAAGTCCATGCTGCATCAACCCGTAATCCGTCAAATCTTTTTGCATAAAAATTCACTTTTTCTTTTAAAAGTTTTATTCCCTCTGGATTTTCAAAATCAAGAGCCGGCAACCCCCAGCCTATTGTTGTATTTGGAATAAAGGCTTTTGGATGTGCCCAGACTTCATCATACGAAAAACCACAGATAAAATCGCCGTTGAGTTTTATTCCTATAGAATTTAATTTCTCTTTTGCTTTTTTTAAATCCTGTTCTGCTAAAAATTGTTTAAACAGATAAAAATCAATATCTTTACCTTTTAGTTCATATATTTCTTTTATTCTTTTTTCTTTCATCTGTGCAGGCAGACTAAAAAGATTTTTGTCGTCTTCTTTCCATTTATAAAAATCTGCGGTTCCGTACATATTTCTCAAAGCTCGAAATAATGCTTTAGGTTCAAGGCGTGAAAGATTTCGGGTTTTAAATTCTTTAAAAGCTTTACTGTCTGACTTGTTATCATAAGCTTTTTTAAGCATCTGTTCTTGAGGACTGTTTAAATCTACAACATTAGCGTAATTAATACGGTTCTTTAAATTATTATGTTCAACAATTGTCCGGAAATCTTTATCAGAAATATGTGATTTAATATCAATCATATGATTTCCTAAATCCATTGAAGAGCCGGAATAGACCGGATAATTGCCATGATGATTATGAAATTGACCGGAAGGCAGAATCTGAACTTCATTAATCCCCCAGTATTTTTTTGCAAATTCAAAAAACTTTAAACTCTCCGGTGTAGTTAAGTTTCCAACTCCGGTATTATTGATTTCACTTTGCGGCAGAGCTGCTGTTGGAACAATCAAAATGGATTTTCCTTTATTGCCGGCTATAGATTTTGCCTGTCTCAAAACTTCTTTGTATTCAGTTTCTTCAGACTGCCTTAAGCCTCTTTTAAAGCTTAATGAATTAATTGCACGAATTTCCATAGTCACACACCTTACATATAATAAAACAAAATAAAAATAAATTTTGCTTTATTATGTAGAATTGTTAAAATAAATTGCATTCAATATATATTTAAGCTAGTATAAAAGATAAGGAGTTAGTTAGGAGAATCAAAAAGGAGGACACTTGATGTTCAAAAAATTAATGAAGGGCTTGTTTGTATTATGCGCAGCGCTAATGCTCAACAATCCTGCACAAGCTTTCTATACAGATATGAACGAAAGTCACTGGGCATACCAATCTATCAAATTCTTAACAGAAGTCGGCGTAGTAGTTGGTTATCCGGATGGCACTTATAAACCTGATATTCCGGTAACAAGAGCTGAATTTGCTTCAATGGCGATTAAAGCACTGGGGCAGGAAGATGCAAGTGTAACTCAAGATATACACTTTTCCGATATTAAACCAGATTTTTGGGCATACGATATTATTAAAAAAGCTGTATATTTCGATTTGATTCCGGATGCTAAGGATGAACAATTCAGACCTTATGACCCTGTAACAAGAGCAGAAGCTATATCTATTGCTGTAAATGCTTTAACTACACAACAGATTAGCGAACAAAAAGCTCAAGAAATTCTTGAAAAAAGCTATGAAGATTATACACAAATTCCGGCATGGTTCTTAATTGCTGCCGGAAAAGCACAGCTTCTTGATATGGTTATTGTAATGCCTGGTAACGAAGGGAAAATGGAAGCTGATAGACCTGCAAACAGAGCAGAAGTTGCTGCAATTCTTTATAAGATGATGCAGGAAGCTAAATTGAATCCGAATGCCAAGTTAGCAGAATCTATGCAAAAAAGAACTGCAGAAGGTTATATCGTTGATAATGTAAGAGTACAGGGTTCAATCGGTATTATTCCGGCAGGTGCTATATTCCCTATCCAAATGGAAACTGTTGTAGGTTCACAAATCTCAAATGTAACTGATATTTATACAGCTAAAGTTCCTAAGAATATTGTAACTAAAGATAAATATTTACTTATTGAACAAGGAAGCGATTTAAAAGGACAGGTAAAACATGTTCAAAGAGCTAAATTATTCAGACAAAATGGTGAATTGATTATTAAAAATGAGCTCCTTGTAACTCCTAAAGATCAAGCAGTAATGCTTTATGGTGTTGCAACTATTGCTCCGGACAAAATTGGTTTCTGGAGAAAGTTGTTCAAAGGTGCGAAAGTTTTAACAATGCCGGAGCAAATTGTTAATATCAGACTCCTCGGACCATTAAAAATCGATTTAACTAACGGTTATATTTATGAATAATTAGAAGTTATAAAATATTTATACGGGCTGGAAAAAGTTTTTCAGCCCGTATTTATTTTTGAAAATTTTTTTATTCTATAATTTCCGGCGGTTTTTCAAAATAAGAAGGGAAATTCTTTTTATATTCATCCAGTTCTGTACAGTATGCTTCCAAATCCAGAGATATTCCTTTTTTAAGCGGGTATGATTTTATTCCGATTGCTTTATATATTGAACGCATAAATACATTGGAGATCGCATCACTTCCTCTAAGCCAGGGTGTTGAATGTGCTAATATCCAGCGGATTTCTGCGATAGAGGAATTAATTTCATCCATATTTTCCGACTTTACATCTTTATGGATATATTTAGGGAAAATATTTTGTGTAAGCTTAAATACCTTGTCTAAATCTTTATTGACATATAGAGAAGAACCGTGCTGTATAGTCCTCATGCCGTTAGCATTGATAACAGGTCTTGAATAGTCTGGAGCCAGCTCCGGTTTAAGCGGGTGTGTTGCAACGAAATCCAAGCGTTTGCTGTAAGTTTTATATTTACCGTTATCGTAAGGTGTCGTTAAATCTGCCCATTTTTCAAAATGCCAGTCTTTTCTCGGAGCGCGCAAAACTCCGGAAAATAACTTTTTTATTATATCAAGAGTATTATTTCTATTTGCGTTGCCTACTCCGATAGAAATAAGCTTCAAAACATTTTCAGCAGAAGTATCCCGCCTAATGAGTTTTACAGCTAAGTCAGCAGTTTTCTTTACGTCATTCGCCCAGCCGGAATTCCTTCCGTAACCTCTTATTGGAACATAAAAATCTTCTTGTTTGAATCTCAGTTTGGGAGAACTTAGATTTGCCTGGAAAGTTAAATTGTCTGTACCCTGGATTTTCATACAATTAAACTTTTAACATCCTCTCTAGAAACCGTTTTTTGTTCCGAAGTATCGAGATTTTTTACGGTAACCTGGTTTGCTTTTATTTCATCTTCGCCTAAAATCAGAGCAAATTTTGCTACTTTGGAGGCTTTTTCAAGCTGTTTAACAAATTTTTTATTTGTTAGGTCAAACTCGCAGGTTATACCGGAGCTTCGCAATTCTTCAGTTAATTTAACGGCTTCTAAAATATTATTAGATACAACAAATGCCTTTGTCTTTTCAACTTCTTTATTTCCGATAAGAGAAGCCAGCCTTTCCATACCCATTGCAAAACCAACCGCCGGAGTATCTTCGCCGCCTAAATTTCTAACCAGACTGTCATAACGTCCGCCGCCGCAGACTGCATTTTGTGAACCCAGATTGTTTGATTTAATTTCAAAAACAGTTCTATTGTAGTAATCCAGACCTCTAACAAGAAGTTTATTAATAGAATAGTTAATTTTTAAGGCATCAAGATAGCTTTTTAATTCATTAAAATGGTTTGCGCAATCTTCACAAATAAAATCAGATTGAATAACGGCTTGAATTTCCGGCTTTGCATATATTTCTTTACATTCTTCTACTTTACAGTCCAGAAGTCTTAGAGGATTTTTCTCAAATCTGGATTGGCAATCCGGACAAAGTTCTGATAAATATGGCTTTATTACAGATTTTAATTTAGCCTTAAATTCTTCTCTGCATTCGGGGCAGCCCAGAGAATTTAATTCTACGCTCAAATCGTTTAATCCCAGTGCTTTTAAATAATTAACAGCCATTAATATAACTTCAGCATCCGCTGTTGGCTGTTTGATTCCAAAAACTTCTACACCGACTTGATGAAACTGACGTTGTCTTCCTGCCTGCGGGCGTTCGTATCTGAACATAGGTCCTTTGTACCATAGTTTTACCGGAGCAGAGAGCCTGTGCATACCGTTTTCGATAAAACTTCTTACAACGCCTGCAGTGTTTTCCGGTCTGAGAGTTAAGGAGCGTTCACTCTTTTCAAAAGTATACATTTCTTTGTTTACAATATCTGTAGTGTCGCCAACACCGCGTGCAAAAAGTTCTGTAGCCTCAAAAATCGGAGTTCTGATTTCCCGTGCTCCATACTGTGTAAAAATTTCACGCGCTTTATCTTCCATAAAATGCCATACCGGCATTTCTGCTGGTAATATATCTTTTGTTCCTTTTTGTACTTTTATTATTGCCATAATCTTTAATTCCTTTAGTTATAATTGTACTATATAAAAATATTACAAAATGTAAATAAAATAAAAAAAAGCATTATCAAATTATGGACATGCGGCATATAGATGTTTGGGGGGATAATATAAGTTTGGAGTTTTTATTATATCTGACTGCGAGCTTACGTACGTTGTGCTATTTGATTTCAAAATCTACACTTGAATTTTGATTGTTTTCTTTTTTTATACCGGTTATGAGTTCATACACATATGCAGTGACAAGCCCTCCAAACCCGTTAAATAATGCACTTATGCCGCCCATAAAAATTATTAAAAAAAGCATTACAATAAAAGTTCCTACACCGCCCATAAAAAATCTCAGAAAACCAAGAGTGTATGCAGGTATGAGCCAACCGAGAACCATACTGATAGGAGCAAAGACTATTGAAAAACCTATAAAAGATATAAAACCTATTATTGCTCCAAATACACAGCCTTCCCTAATGCTTATAATTCCAATAAGCTCATTACGTTTAAGATATACAATAATAACTGTTGACACGGTCAGCATTAACAATAATATGCAGATTACAAATGTAAAGTACGAAACCGATGCGACTAAACCGAGTATAGCACCAGCAAAGGCACTTAGTATAGATAACTGTTTTAGTAATAATAAATTCATCTTTTACTCCTTAATTCAGTACAAAATGTACCTATATTTTATTCAGCAGCAATATGTCCTCTTAAAGCCGTATATGCTGCTACGTAAGGTGAAGCAAGGTAAATGAAGCCTTTTGTATTCCCCATTCTTCCTTGAAAGTTTCTGTTTTGTGTAGCAAGACAAACTTCTCCATCTCCTAATATTCCTGCATGCACTCCAACGCATGGTCCGCATCCGGGGGCTAATATAGCTGCATTTGCATCTACAAAAATGTCAATTAATCCTTCTTTTAATGCCTGCTGGAAAACTTGTTTTGAAGCAGGAGAAATCAGCATTCTTACATCCGGATGAACGGTTTTGCCTTTTAGGATTTTTGCAGCTGTTCTCAAATCTTCAATACGCCCGTTGGTACATGTTCCGATAAAAACTTGATTAACTTTAACATCTTTTAGTTCACTTACAGGTCTTGTATTATCAACTGTATGCGGGCAGGAAACAATATGCGGAATCTCTTCTGCATTTATTTCAATAACTTTTTCATAAACAGCATCTGCATCCGGTAAAATTTGTTTGTATTTATCCTCACGACCGTGTTCTTTTAGAAATGCTCTTGTTTTTTCATCAGCAATAAATAAACCGCATTTGGCACCTGCTTCAACAGCCATGTTTGCAAGTGTAAATCTCTCTGACATAGACATATTTTCAATTGTCTCTCCGCAAAATTCAAGAGCTTTATAGGTAGCGCCATCTGCGCCGATTCTGCCTATTAAATACAGCATTAAATCTTTTGAGCAAATACCTTCCTTAAAACTTCCATTAACCACGATTTTGTATGTAGCAGGGACTTTTAACCATGTTTTACCGAGTGCCATTGCTACTGCAATATCTGTAGAGCCCATACCTGTAGCGAATGCCCCGAGAGCACCGGATGTACAAGTATGCGAGTCTGCTCCGACAAGGATTTCAGCAGGATTAACAAAAGACTCTATGAGACGCTGATGGCAGACACCTGCTCCTACATCAGAAAGAACAGCACCATATTCTTTATGAAACTCTCTTAATACCATATGCGTATTTGAAAGTTCTTTTCTCGGACTGGGAGAAGCATGGTCTATGAATAATATAGTCCGCTCCGGATTTTTAAGTTCTTTTTTACCGAGCTTCTTGAACTCTTGAACCGTTAACGGACCGGTTCCGTCTTGCACAGCGCAAACATCAACTTTTGCTATAACAAGTTCTCCGGCATGTACAGTTTTGCCGGCATGTTCCGAAATAATTTTTTCTGCTAAAGTTAATCCCATATATCTCTCCCTTAATTTCTTACTTATTTTAACACAATAAAAGTATTTTTGTTATAAAATGAATTTATATAAAGGAGAGGGATGAATAAAAGAACTATATACATCTATATATTACTTGGCATTTTATGTCTTTTTCTTGCTTGTCTTTCCACAAATTATGATTATGATTTATTTGCGCGGTTAATTGTTGGTGAAAGATTTATTGAAAACGGAATATTACCGTTCAAAGATTTTCTTTCTTATACTCCCGTACATCCGTGGTATGACCATGAATGGGGTTCCGGTGTCATATTTTATTTATTCTTAAAATATCTGGGTTCGGCAGGTTTAATTCTGCTGCAAGCTGGACTTATGTTTGTTACCGCATATTTTGTTATTAAAACTCAAAGACTGCAAAAAAAAGCATATCCGACCTCACTTTTATTTATGACAGTTTTTTTGATACTGTTTATGAGATTAAATTCAGAGCTTATACGCTGTCAGCTTTTCAGTTTTGCTTTTTTTGCAATGTTTCTTTATTTTCTTGAAAAAAATCGGAGAACGGGCTCTAATTTAGTGTGGTTGATTCCTATTATTACAATTGTCTGGAATAATCTTCATGGCGGAATCACTGCCGGTCTGGGGCTTGTCTTTTTATATTTCATTGCAGCTGTTATAGAACGCAAACCATGGAAAAAATATCTTGGAGTTTTTGCTGTTTCAGTACCATTGCTTGCTATTAATCCATATGGATGGAAATACTTAAATTTTCTGTTTTCAGCAGCAACAATGAATAGAAAATATATTGTTGAATGGTGGCCTTTCTATCATAAAAGACATTTTTTATATTACCTTCCAGCAAGCTTATACGGTATTTTTGCATTAATATTAAACTTTGTAAAGAAAAAGAAAATCGATTTTACAAAAACACTTATTCTTATTGTAACGCTGTATCAAGGTTTAGCTCATGTAAAGCTGCTTTCACTTTCAATCATCGCAGCAGCAGCTTTTAGTTATAACGATTTTTGTCATGTTTTTAGTTTCATAAAGAAATTTTTGAAAAAAGTAGAAAGAACTCTGTATATTATTATTCCGCTTTTTGCCCTTCTTATTCCGCTTTACTCGCCTCTTGTTCCGCGAGCAGATTTATATAAGTTTCCTCTTTATGAAATAGAGTTTTTAAAAATAAATAATATAAAAGGAAATATAGTTGTTCCTTTCGGTCATGGAAGCTATGCATCATATAAACTTTATCCGGATAATTTAATCTTTATGGATGGAAGGTATGAGGAGGTTTATAATAATAAGGAATTTTTAGCTTTAAGAGACTTTGAGCTCGCAGAAAAGAATTGGGATGATATCGTTAAAAATTACGATACAGAAATATTGATGCCTAAGAAAACATCTGCTGTATATTATTATTTATTAAATAAAGACAAGAATTGGGAGCTCATTTTTGAAGGCAGACAATGCGGGATTTTTGTAAAAAAAGATAAGAGAGCTTTTTCTTATTATGAACCCGAATACAATATTAATTATTACAGAAAAACAATGTTCAAACACGGAGATTTTTTAAATGACTAATCCATTAAAATATACCTGTCTTTTTGGCGGCGGAGCTATTCGCGGAATGGCATACATTGGAACAATCAGAGCTCTTGAGGAACTTGGGATAGAATATGATATAATAGGCGGTTCTTCAGTAGGTTCCATAATGGCTGCCTTAATTGCCTGCGGGTATAAGTCATATGAACTTGAAAATTTATTTATGAAAGTTAATTTTGATTTGTTTAAAGATATTCATTTAGGTTTGGGCAAGGCTTTTGCGTTAAGTAAAGGTGAAATATTTTTGGACTGGCTGAATGAACTTTTATCCAAAAAGGTTGAAACAGTAAGGGGAAAAAATATAACATTTAAGGATTTGGAAAAGAAACTCGTAATTATAACAACAGATTTGACAAAATTCTGCTGTCAAGAATTTTCTGACTCTGTAACTCCGGATTTTGAAATAGCACAGGCTATAAAGGTTTCATCGAGTATGCCGGGGCTTATGGCTCCATTTAAGTATAATGATTCATATCTTGTAGACGGGGATTTGCAGAAAGCTTCTCCAATGTGGAGGCTGTCAGATACCTTAAAGGATTCGGAAAGCAGAATTTTGGAATTTAGGCTTGAGGGCGATTACAGTAAAGACGAAAAAAATCCGATTTCTTATATTAATACTATCTATAGCTGTGTTACAGATATTGCAACGGATTTTGTGACGGAATTATATAATAAGAATGATAGATTCGACTGCATACGCATAAATACCGGAGATGTTTTCTTTGCAGATTTCAATTTGAACAAAGAGGCAAGGAGAAATCTTATTAATATTGGATATAACCAGACAATGGATTA
Organism: Candidatus Gastranaerophilales bacterium; assembly: GCA_944325515.1. Lineage (GTDB taxonomy): Bacteria > Cyanobacteriota > Vampirovibrionia > Gastranaerophilales > Gastranaerophilaceae > CAG-196. Next base: position 69,407 of record CALVAO010000001.1, read on the forward strand.
TTTCAAAAAGGTTCTGCCTAATAAAAAACAAAAGTTAGTGCAGGTATATTCTCAGATATTAACTTATTTAAAAAAAGCACAGAAAGGGCTTAAATCCAATAATGTAGAAGAAGTCCAATGGTGGTTTGGAGATATTTTCACCACCCTATGTGAAAATAAAGAAATTGTAGACCCGATTATTTACCAAAAAATAGTGGAGCTGAAAAATGATTTGGTCAAGGGAACTGCAACGGTTCTATTTTTCCATACCTGCTTTAAGGGGGCTAAAAGACTTGAAGCTCAGATGAAAGATGTTGTTTTTGTAATCAGTTCCAGAATTGCGGATCTAAAATTGTATTTGCATAAAATTGAACTTGAAACAATGAAAGAACCCGAAAAAGTAGAGAACTAATTTTTTGCATAAGATTTACAAATTGTTACAATTAATTGAGAAAATTATATTAATTAAATTTAATTCATTGTAATATAATATATATCTCTATTTGAAAGGTAAATCACAGTTAATTATGAAGTTTTTAGATAAAGCAAAAATACGCGTAATATCCGGTCATGGCGGCAACGGAATGGTAGCCTGGCGCAGAGAAAAATATGTTGATAAAGGAGGTCCTGCCGGAGGTGATGGTGGACGCGGCGGCGATATTTATTTTGTTGCAGACGAAAACATGTCTACACTTTTAGATTTTAAAATTAAATCGGTATATAAAGCTCAATCCGGTGAAAACGGCGGAATTAAGAATATGCATGGAGCTTGTGCAAAAGATTTGTATATAAAAGTTCCGTTAGGTACTGTTGTAAGAGATACGAAAACAGGAAATATAATTGCTGATTTCACAGAGAATGAACAAAAAATTCTTATTGCCAAAGGCGGCAGAGGAGGACGCGGGAATGCTAGATTTGCAACTGCGCAAAAAAGAGCACCTCAATTTTGTGAACCAGGAGAACCTGGAATAGAAAGAACATTGGAACTTGAATTGAAGTTGATTGCTGATGTAGGACTGCTTGGGATGCCAAATGCAGGCAAATCGACTTTTATTAGCAAGGTAAGTTCTGCAAAACCTAAAATAGCAGATTATCCTTTTACAACGCTGGTACCGCACCTTGGTGTTGTTAAAAATGCTGACGGCGGGTCTTATGTTATTGCAGATATACCCGGACTTATCGAAGGGGCTTCTGAAGGTGTAGGGCTCGGGCATGAGTTCTTAAGACATGTTGAAAGATGTCGTTTTTTAATTCATATTGTTGACATAACAGCAGAAAATCCCGTAAACAATTATAACATTATAAATAATGAATTAAAAAAACATTCCGAAAGACTTGGCGGATTATATCAAATTCTTGTTTTGAATAAAATAGATGCTTTGTCAAAAGAAGAAGTGAATAAATATATAGAAGAATTTAAACAATATTCTCCGGAAATCTTTGCCATATCTGCTGTTACCGGTGAAAATATTGACAATTTAATGCACTTTGTTGATATGAAAGTTGAAGAAATACCTAAACCAGTATTTGAAATAAGTGTGGAAGATGACTTAGGTGCTTATGATAATGATGACAGTGATTTTGAGATAACAAAACTTGCAAAAGATGCTTATATAATTTCCGGCGGGAAAATAAACCGTCTTGCAAAGGTAACGGATGCAAGGAATACAGAGCAGGTAATACGCCTGCAAAATATCTTAAAAAGTATGGGTGTTTTTGACAGACTTCGCGAATACGGGTTAAAAAATGGTGATACTGTAATTTTAGGGCATCTGGAACTTGCTTATTATGATGATGAAATCTGGGGCGGATAGGATATCCGGTATTTCCGTGTTTATTTTTATAAAATAGCTATAAATCTAAACCGAGAGCCCCTCATCGGGGCTCTCGATCATTTTCGACTATGTATTATCCCTTAACAGGGTGGGGTAAATTTAAATATTTATTAGCCTGAGAATGTTTTATAAGAAGCTTCAATGTTATCATTGATAACCTTATCAACAGCCTCAATTTCTGTAGTTATCTGGGTTCTTTCATTATCAAGTCTCTGAAGCTTTAATTCAAGGTTACGGTCTTCCTGTTGGATTATTGATGTTTTTGCATTGATTTCCTGCTGTTTTTTATCGTACTGGTATTGTTCATATTCATAGTCATTATATGCATCTTGGTATGCAAGTTCGTCCGTTACAGTTTCTGCTTCTATAGCTATAGTAGACCAACTTACAGGATTACCGTTAGCATCTTTTTCTTCACTGGGAATATCAATAGAAGTTATCCTTCCGGTTGCAGGGTCAAATGTAAGTTTAGCATTTTCATATTCTTGATTTTTTGTATAGCTGCCGTTTGCCAAATAGTCGTAGGTAACGCAAGAATTATTATCTCTGACATCCGTTGCTAATGCAAAGTGTGGCTGTCCGTTATCATCAATATATACCATAAAATCATCTGCCGTATAAGGTTCACCATTTGCCTTTTTTAACCCGGAGTTTTCAATGGCTTCTAAGTAACCATTATATGTATCTATTGTTTTATCATCAAATTCTTTTTTAAATTTAGCCATTGTCATAGCTGCATATCCAGCTATTGTGTAACCATCACTGGTACCTCTTTTAGCTTCATCTGAACCTTTGCCGTTATCTAAGAAAAATTCTTCTCCTGCGTTATCAATTAAATGTACTTCTCCGGAGGAAGATACATAGTAATCTACATTCGCTTCAGCTTTCTCTATAACGCCACTTGCATTAATAGTATATAAATTTGCCAAGTCGTCTTGTGTTATATTTACGCTAGGTGCTGTATCTACGGTGACTTGTACATCTTTTTTTGTATTATCAATAAGTTTGATGCAGGTAGCAGCATCCCATTCATTTAGTTCATAACAAGGTACATAGTAATCACCGGTATAATTATCTTCATTATCTCTGTTACCTTTGCCTCCTTCAACGAGATAGTTGCCGCTTTCATCTAAGATATAATAAACCTCAGAGCTAGGTCTGGTTGCAACTTTTTTGAAGAAAGGAACTTCTGTTGGAGCATCTTCTGTTTCATCTATATTGCCGGAAAATTGAAAACCTGCCGTTGTTTTTGTGATTTCCCCGGCTTCAGTATCATTTGTGTCAAATTTTATCCCATTTTTAATTGTTTCATATCCTGAACTTGTTGTGGCATAACCATTATTTCTTGTCAGAGAATGACCATAATCGGTAAAACCAAGTGTAACATTATAGCCTCCGTCTTTGCCAGGTTTTACAGCACTTGCATCAAATGTATAAGTTGTAGTACCGAGTTTTCCAGAATATTGAACAGTCGTAAAATCTGTTGTCGAAGGAGGAGTTGGAACATCCATCGCAAGCAAACTATTGTACAATGCTGTAGCTTGTTGAGATAATATAGTTCTTTCCTGGTTAATTTGTTGACCTTGATACTCTAGATTAGACTGCCTTGCTTGCAGACTTAATAACCTAGCTTGTGATGCTGACATACCCATAATTTGTGTCTCCTTTTTCCTTTTTATTTAATTTGTGTTACATTCAATGTTACTTAATGCCTATTGTGTTACATTAGGATATATTTTTTGCCCTAAAAGCCAGACGTACAGCATCACAAAGCAAAACTCAATCACAAATAGTAATTATATAAATAATTAAAAACTCCAGATACTAGTTACGGTATCTAATTAAAATTACAATATAAACCCCTCCCCCTAGCCCCCTCCCACAAGGGGCGGGGAAAGATGCTTGCTATGATTGAGCTACGTTACCCTCTCTCGTGGGAGGGTCGAAATCTTTGATTTCGGGGAGGGGGCAAAAACGCAAAAAAAATTTTTACCGGACAATTGTGTACTTTATACATTTGAATAACGCTCGAAAGAGCGTAGAAAACAGTGCGTATTTCTTTTTTTTTTGCTTCATTTTTTCTTCTTTATATCGCCAAAAAGAAGAAAAAATGAAGATTAAAAGTGAAGAAAAATAAGAAATTTTAGAGATATATGTAAAGAAATGTAACAATTTCTCTTAAAATATTAAAGTTTTTAAAAAAAATGCCGTAATACATAGTAAAGAAACAAAAATACACAAAAAATAAAGGATGAATGTAACACAATAGGCATTAAGTAACATTGAATGTAACACAAATTAAATAAAAAGGAAAAAGGAGACACAAATTATGGGTATGTCAGCAACACAAGCAAGGTATTTAAACCTCATCGCACAACAATCAGACCTTGAATTCCAAGGACAACAGATTAATGAATCAAGATCTACATTATCAGAACAAACAAATACCTTATATTCTCAATTACAAGATTTGAGCGTGCCGACACCACCTCATACTTCTGATTATACAACTATCCAATATAGCGGTTCTTTAGCTGCTGATAATTTTACTCTTGGTAAGATTGTTCCGAGCGGTTCTACTTATACAGTAAACCTTAATTATCAAAAAGCAGGGAACTCTACTTATTCAGCAGGTAAAGCTGAAGTTAAGAGTACCCCGGAAACTATATGGGTGAAAGAACTTGATGCTAGCGAAACTTCTTCCAAAACGGCAGTTGTTGCAACAACAGACGGACAAATCGGTGCAAATACTGCAGGAAGCGATGTTAACGGAAAAGAAATTTTGCATAAAGTTGCAGATCAAAGCGAATTAAATTCCGGAGATAATGCTAACGCTTCTGTTTATGTTATGGAAAATGGGAAATTCATACAGAAAGATCGGGCTCAGATAACAGATGAAGATTTTGCCAAAGGTGTTTATACTAAAATTACTGCAAAATACGAAGAAACACCAGGTGCAGAAGGCGAAGACCCTACTGTTACACAAAATTATACAGCCGGTGTTGATTATTACTATCACGGTGAAAGCACTGAAACTATTACTCCGGGATTAAGCAGCTATGAAGAAATTTCTTCTTACTATGTTTCTGAGGGTGATAGTATAAGACACGCAACGACAAGCGATTTTCAATACAACTCAGCAACAAAAGTTTATGAATTTAAATCGGGTGTTAAATATTTTAAATCCAGTACAGAAGGCAACGGAGTAGAAAAGACAAACCCTGACTACTCTGAAGGTATTGGTAAATCGCTTAACGGAAATCCATTAATGGAATGTGAAGCTGGGATTGATAAATATTTGACAGAAGAACAAAAAACCTCTGCAATAGAAGCTTTGAGAAATGGTTTCCCCGAAAAAAGCAATCTTACTGATGACCAACTTTTATCTGAATTTTATGTAAGTTTTTCTACAGAAGGTTCATTAAAAATACCGCACTTTACATTAAAAGCTGATATAAATTCACTGACAGATGGTTCTTCAACACAATGGGCAGAATATTATGATATAACGTCATCCGGAATATATACTAAGACTGAAACATATGAAAACTGTGAATTAACATTTGATACAAGTGGTAGAATAATTAAAATATCAATACCTGTAACAAATGATAAAGGTGAAGTTATTTATCATTCAGTTGACTTAACAGCAACATCTGTTACAGATGAAAATGCTTATCAAGATGCATACAATAACTATGAGTATGATAAATATGAATATGACAAAGAACAGCAAAAAATAAATGCTCAAATGTCAATTATTCAACAAGAAGATAAAAAACTAGAGTTGAAACTTCAAAGACTTGATAATGAAAGAACACAGATTACGACCGAAATTGAAGCTTTGGAAAAGGTTATCAATGATAATATTGAACAATCATATAAAACATTCTCAGGCTAATAAATACAAAGAAAAATAATTTACCCCACCCTGTTATGGGATAATACATAGTCGAAAATGATCGAGAGCCCCGATGAGGGGCTCTCGGTTTGTGTTTGTTTTTTTATTCTGTCAATGCTATGCTTCATATGAAAGGAGAGTTTATGAGAGCAGACGGAAGAAAAAATGATGAATTGAGAAATATAAGATTTACTCATAATTATACAAAACACGCTTTAGGTTCAGTATTAACGGAGTTTGGTGATACAAAAGTTTTAGTAACAGCAACGGCAGAGCTTAAAAAGCCAAAATGGATGGCTGAAGATGATACAAGAGGATGGGTTACAGCAGAATATTCGCTTCTTCCGGCATCAACAAATACAAGATGTAAGCGCGAGCGGGAAAAGGTTTCCGGCAGGACTCAAGAAATCCAGCGTTTAATTGGAAGAAGTCTGCGTGCATGTGTAGATTTGGAAAAAATGTCCGGTGTTACAATTACCATTGATGCCGATGTACTGCAGGCAGATGGAGGAACCCGTACAGCAAGTATTTGCGGAGGTTTTTTAGCATTGAAAGACGCAATTGAGAAATTGTTATTATCCGGAGATTTGAAAGAAAATCCTATAATAGAGCCTGTTGCTGCGATTTCTGCCGGTATTGTTAATGATGAAGTAAAACTGGATTTAAATTATGAAGAAGATTCGCATGCTCAAGCCGATTCAAATATTGTATTAACTCAAAGCGGTAAAATTGTTGATTTTCAGACAACAGCAGAAGGTAACCCATACAGCTATGATACTATGATTGAAATATTTAATGTGGCAAAGTCTGCAATAGATAGAATAATTAATATGTATTAATTAGTTAAATCTCTTTGCTTGACGCAGTTTTTTGTTGCCTGTAAACTATAATTAAGATGTGTGGAGAGATCTAAATGGAAGAAGAAAACTTTTTGAAAAAATTTACAGCCGGAAAATTTTTAAGCTTTGCCTTAGGCTTTTTTGGATTACAGTTTGCGTGGCAGATGAGAATAATCTTATCCGGTCCTGTGACAGAAGATTTAGGTGCTTCTCCAATGTTGTTTGGTCTGATATGGCTTGCAGGACCATTTACAGGCATGGTTGTACAGCCTATTGTCGGTGCTTTAAGTGATAAAACAAGTTCTATATTCGGAAGAAGACGTCCTTATCTTCTTGGTGGTGCATTATTATCTGCTTTAGCACTGTGGGCTCTTCCTAATTCTGAATATATTACTAATTTGATATCGTCAGCTCTGCATATCAAGTTTCCGGAATTAGCGGCTCTTGGATTTGCTGCTATTATGATATGGATTCTGGATGCTTGTGTAAATATTGCTCAAGGTCCGTATAGAGCACTTGTTCCGGATGTAGTGCCTCCGGAACAGCATTCTATTGCTAATTCATACATAAGCCTGGCAATTGGGTTGGGCTCTGTTGTTGCGGCAGGCGTTGCTCCGTTTTTGAAATGGGCTTTTAATTATCAAATGCCGATACCTGCACAATTTATAATGGCTGGTATTGCTTTTGCTCTAGGTATGTCCTGGACCTGCTTTACTATTAAAGAACGCAGATATATTCCTAAAGATAAAAAGAATGAAAAATTTGATTTTATAAAATCATTAAAAGACTTTTTTGCACTTTCACCGGAGGTTGGAAAGATTTGTTGGATGCAATTTTTTACCTGGATTGGTACGATGTGTCTTTTAATCAACTTTACACAATATTGTGTTCATACAATATATGGAGTTCCGGATTTGTCAGATGTATCTGAGATTGTTAAAGCGAGTTATGATAATATTGTTTTAAATGCAACTAATTTTTCATCTTCTTGCTTTGCAATTTTTAACCTTGTGTGTTTTGCAATTGCAATTCCTATTGGTGTACTTTCTGTAAAATATGGTAATAAAAAAGTGCATGTATTATCACTTTTGTCTATGACAGCTGCATTTTTAGGAATGGCATTGTTTACCAATATAAAATTAGTAGCTCTTTTAATGGCTGTATCCGGCATTGGCTGGGCAAGTATTTGCGCTCTTCCTTTTGCAATGCTTTCTCAGTATATAAAACCTGGTACAGAAGGTTCTGTAATGGGAATTTTTAATATATTCATTGCCGGTCCTCAAGTTTTTGTTTGTACTTTGGTTTCCTGGATAATTAATAAATGTTCTTTTAACGTAATAGGTGGTGTAAATTATCACTGGGAATACACTTTCTTTATTGGAGCAGCTTGCTTGCTTCTTGCGGCAATAATTGCATCCAGAGTTAAGGATAAGACCGTTGAATAAGAAGGGAAAAGTTCTATTTATTTATCCTCCTTCTCCGGTATTAAACAGGGAAGATCGGTGTCAGCAGCCGACGGAAGATTTGCTTGTAATACCGCCTCTGCCTCCGACGGATCTTATGTATCTCGCCGCTGTAGCAGAAGAATGCGGTTATGAAGCGAAAATTAAAGACTATAGTTTTGGCGGAGATTTTGAAAAAGATTTGCAGGAGTTCAAACCGGATTATCTTGTTGCCAATATTGCAACACCGACTTTTTTGTCTGATATGGAAGCTATAAAACGTGCAAAAGAACAATTTCCGGCTCTGAGAACTATTGTTAAAGGCGCACCTTTTTTAACTTACAATACAAATGTTATTTATGAGAACCAGTATATTGATTATGTAATTATAGGCGAAGCGGAGCTTACATTAAAAGATATTCTGGAGGGCGTGCCGGATAATGAAATTTTAGGTATTTGTTACAGAGAAAATTTTCAGTCTGTTAAAAACGAAAAACGTCCTTTTATTGATAATCTTGATATACTCCCTTTTCCAGCCAGACATCTTGTTGACAATTCTATATATAGAAGACCGGATAACGGAAAAGTTCAAGCGGTTATTAAAGTTTCACGCGGATGTCCTTTCCATTGTTTCTTCTGTCTTGCATCACCTGTTTCCGGAACACGTGTAAGAGTAAGGTCCGCAGAAAATATTATTGCTGAAATTAAGGAATGCATAGCTAAATATAATATAAGAAATTTTGTATTCTGGTCAGATATTTTTAATTTTGACAGAAATTGGACTATAGATTTTTGTAATAAACTTATAGAAAGCAAATTAAAAATAACATGGTCTTCAAATACAAGAGCTGATACAATGGACGAAGAGATGGCTTCTTTGATGTATAAATCGGGATGTCGTCTGGTAAGTATAGGAGTTGAGAGCGGCTCTCAGAGAATCCTTGACAATATTGGCAAAAGGATTACACTTGATAATATTCGGAATACTGTTAAGATTTTAAAGAAGAATAAGATAAAAATTTATAATTATTTTGTAATTGGTTTACCCTGGGAAACGGAGGAAACGGTAGAAGAAACTATTAAATTTGCTATTGAGCTGGACAGTAATTTTGTCAGCTTTTACACTGCAACTCCGCTGCCCGGAACAAAATATTTTGCATATGCAATGATGAATAAGCTTGTAGAAGGCAGTTTAGATTTTCGAAATGCCTATTATCAGCCTGTTGTTAAATCTCATTATTTAAGCAGAGATAGGATTTTTGAACTTCACAAACAAGCTGTAAAGCGTTTTTATCTGCGTCCTAAGTTTATATTGAGAACACTGTTCTCATTAAGGAGCTTTTCCGAAATTAGAAATTATATGAAAGCAGGTTTAAATTTAATTATTCACCGCTGATTTTTATTTTAAATTAGGAATAATAACCGTTGATATTACACCTGCGGGGTTTCGCTGTTATGCAGGTATTTTAGCTGCACCTGGGTGTTAACACTTTCTCCCGGGAATTTTGAAGGAAGGGGTAGATACGGTGCACCAGATTTCACTGCATCTATTACTGACTTATTCGCTCTTTCTTCCGTAGAATTAACAATACTTGGTTCTGTTATTTCACCGTTCTTTTTAACTCTGAATTGAACAGTTACTTCATAATCTCTACCTGCTTTATACGGAACCCAGTTTTTATGTACAGCGTTAGGCAGGTATTCAAAATACTGCGATAAATTCTCAAACGGGCTTTCTGCTGCTAAAACCGGCAATATTAATAATGCGAACAATATTACAAAAAACTTTTTCATATCTACTCCTATCTGACATAAACTCTCGGCAATCTTACTTTGAGTCTGCAAGTTAATTCGTAATTAATAGTATCTAATATTTCCGCCCAATTATCAAGGGGTAAATTTTTATCGTCTAAAAGAGTTATAACATCCCCTGGCTTGGCTTCAATATCTCTGATATCAAACATCATCTGATCCATCGTAATGTTTCCTATTTGACGGACTTTCTGTCCATTTAAAAGTCCATAGATTTTGTTGGAAAGAGCTCTGGAAACTCCATCTGCATAACCGATAGGAATTGTTGCGACTCTTGTTGGTTCATAGGCTATAAATTTATGAGAATAACTGACTCCTTCTCCTTCTTTAACCTCATGGATATTTGTTATTCTGCCTTTTAATCCTATAACCTGTTTGATTTTTGGTTTATAATTAACTTTTGGCGGTAAATCTGGATAAAGCCCGTATAGTGAAATTCCGACTCTAACCATATTTGACTTGATATCATATGCAAAAGTTCCTACTGTATTTTGGATATGCAGAGTAAGCCCTTTTGTATCGACATTATCAATAACGCTATGCCACCTGTCAACCTGTTTTTGGGTTTCGTCCGGTTCTTCTGCAGAAGCTAAATGGGTAAATATTCCTTCAAAATTTAGATAATCCGCATTCTGAACTTTTTTAATATACTCAACTGCGTTTTCTGATCGCACGCCAATCCTATTCATGCCGGTATCTATCTTTACATGGACCTTTGGTCTTAATCCTGTTCTTTCATAAACATCTTTGCAGGCTCTCAAGTGTTCCTCGTTAAAAATTGAAAACGCAATATCGTTTTGCGTTGCAGTTTCAACTGCCCAGAGAGGAATTGCCCCGACAACCAAAATCGGGCATTTAATTTTTACCTTTCTCAAATCCAGACCTTCATCAACAGATGAAACGCCGAAAGCATCTACTCCGGAGGCAAGCATAGTCTGCGCTATCATAGAAGCCCCGTGCCCGTATGCGTCTGCTTTTACTATTGCCATAAACTTTTTGTCGGCAGGAATACCCTTTTTAATCTCGATAATATTCTGCGCTAATGACTCAAGATTAATCTCTACCCACGCATCCTTGTGTATGTTTACATTTGATTGTCTTACGTTTTTCATTTTTTAACTTCCGTACTATTACATTATGTAAAAATTATCTATCAAAAATTAAAGTTTTCAAGAAAAATGCCGTTAACAAAAATATGGCAAATATTAAGCTAAATTTGAACGAATTCAACACCTATCTTCAGAATAATAAGATAGATTTTTCTGCTGAACAGGCTAAGTTTGATACGATTTTTAAAGAATGTAATACCATAACCCCTGATGACGGAGAGCTTAAAGACGACGAGATGAAAATTTTTCTCGGCAAAATCAGCGGAAATCTTGCCAGCGTTATCAATAAATATATTAACGGAAATCAAACAAACGAAATCCAGCAGGTTGCACCCTGGAGGAACGAAGCTGAACAGAAGGAATATAATGAGATTTTGCAGGAAGCTGTAAAAACAATTGAAGACAATCAAGAACTTTTAGGCTTGAGCGATGAAGAAATTGAATATATAAAAAATGGTAAAATAGAATCAATTGAACAGGGTTCCGCAAGATACGATAAGGGCGATGACCGATTAAAATTCAATATAAACGACTTAAACAAGCCCGATAAAGGAAACTTTATAAAAGTTCTCATACACGAAGCAACGCACGCAAGTATAAAAAGCGGCAATAATACAAAAGATGAAGAGCGTAAATGCGAAACCCGGGCAATACAGGGAGCTTTAAAACTCTATAAAGCGGGAGAAATCGATAATTTCCCTATAATTAATAAGATGTTGAGTGAATTGGAAGATGAAAACACCCTAAACCAATTCATAGAGGAGTGGTTAACAAAATGCGGATATGGCGACTACCCAGAATCTCCCGCACTCTAAACTTTAGATTAAGATTCCAGAATCAAGAAAACTTTTTGAACAAAGATTTTTGTTAGGCAAGGATGCAAACAGACAAAATATAGTTAATTATTAATATTTGTAAACATGAATTTTAGGGTTAAAACCCTGTAGAATAAAGAAAATTAAAAGCTCTCTTTAATTTTCTCTTTAAACATTAGGCAATTTTCCATCGTCATATGTTTTTACAATAATGTGTAGACTGTGATTTACTTTTGTATGTTATTTGAAACAGTGAAAGGCAGGATTATTGAATATGAACGCAACAATGCTAACACCTAAACTGAATATTAAAAATATTGCCCCGCAAAAACTCGGTTACATACTAAAAGACGGAACAATTAATTTTCAGTCCGAATCATCAGCTTTTAATTTTGCACGAAACATGGTTGATAAAGCTCTAAAAGCAAAAGAACCGTTTGAAAGAATGGTTATATGGAAAGGTCCCCGGGTTCATTTAATAGCCGATGGGACTGCTAAAGGTGTTAATGTGCCTAATGTAACAATCCCCGTAGGAACATCTTCTATGCATGGACATATTATTGATATGCCTCTTAATGTACAAGACTATATCACACACATGGCAGGCTATATGGACGTATCTTACGCATTATGTCCAAGCGGGAAATATTCAAAATTTACGACCCTGCCCGGGGAAGATATTAATAAGATTTCTACTAAAAATAAAATAGCTAAAATGTATAGAAAAGAGAAGACCATAAAACCAATCGTAAATTTGAAATCGGGCTTATTCTCTTTTAAACAGCTTTTTAATTCACTATCTACAGAATTAGTTAAAAAAATAAAAAATCCTAAGGCATATAAATATAATGGTGCTTTTGGCGAATCTTTGGAAAGAAAATGCCTAAAAAAAGGATTGACGATAGATAAAAACAGCCAGCTTGATATGTGGAAAAAGAATTCCGGCAAAAAATCCGGAGTAATATTTGAAACCACATTAGACAAAAGTGCTGTTTCAGATGATGATGTTGCAAGATACAGCAAGGCTTTTGAGAGATAAATGGCATAGGCTGTCGTAAATCTATAAGTTAATGTTGGGTTTCACCCAACCTACAGTCTAGGTATTAACAACCTAATTTCTGAATCTCTGCAATGAAAGAAGAGATAAGGAGCCAAATATAATATCAACAGCCCGCAGGTCTTTAGTCTTCGGATTGAATTAAATCATTTCGCCTCTCAAATACCACGTGCGGGCGGAGGTTATTTTTACAGTCGCAAATTCGCCTGTAATATCCTTATCATACGGGATATGGACAATCTTATTATTTCTGGTTCTGCCGGAGATAATATTGGCACCCCTGCCATTTACACCTATCCCCTCGAATTTTTCTACTAAAACTTCCATTTCGCGTCCGACATATTTTTGGTTGGATTTTAGGCAGCATTCGCGGTTGTGTTCATTTAAACGCGCCAAACGCTCGGTTTTTACATCTTCCGGTATATATAAATCAACCCATTTCGCGGCAACGGTTTTCTCTCTCGGAGAATAAGCAGCCGTATTTGAATAATCAAGCTCTAATTCCGTCATCGCCTTTAATGTGTTTTGGAATTGATCTTCGGTTTCCCCCGGAAATCCCGCAATAAAATCGCTTGTTATAGTAACATCGGGGATTCTAGAGCGGATATTTTCACATATCTTTTTATATGTTGCATAATCATATCTTCTGTTCATTTTCTTTAAAACATAGTCGTCCCCGGATTGCATAGGAATGTGGAAATATTCGCACACTTTATCAAGCTCTATCACTGTATCGATGAGTTCTTCTGTAATATCAGTCGGGTAAGATGTCACAAATCGGATTCTGAATTTACCATCCAGGGCATTTACCTTTCTCAATAACCACGCAAGATTAATAACTTTTCCCTCTTCATCTTTTGTATACCCCCAAGGGTTTTCTTCGGTCTTTTCCGTAAGCCATTTGCCGTAACTGTCAACATTCTGCCCCAGAAGCGTAATCTCTTTAAAACCTTCCGCTAAAGCTTTTTTGACTTCATTAAGTATTAGTTCCGGTTTCCTTGAGCGTTCGCGCCCTCTGGTATAGGGAACAATACAGTAAGAGCAGAAATTATTGCACCCTTCCATGATAGGCACCCAGGCGTTAACACTTTTCACGCGGTTAATTTGGATATCGGATTCTTCATAAGGTTTTTCTTCGGTTGAAACAACACGCTCTCCGGCTTCAATCCTTTTGACAAGATTAGGAAGCTCGTAAAGCCTTTGTGTTCCTATAACTAAATCAACATAAGGAGCACGCCTAAAAAGCTTTTCTCCGGCTTGCTGAGCTACGCACCCTGCAAAAACTATCTTCAAATCGGGTTTGTTTTTCTTCCATTTTCCCCAAACGCCGATGGCACTATATGCCTTATCTTCTGACAATTGTCTTATAGAACAGGTGTTTATTATAAGCATATCAGCTTCTTTGGGATTCTCTGTCTGCGTATAACCGCAATGTTCAAGCATTCCGTACATACGTTCCGCGTCGGATTTATTCATCTGACAGCCTAATGTTTCTATATATACCTTTTTCATTCTTTATTCCTCTTTTATTATAATTTTACAATAAAGTTAAATAATATATCTAAAATTAAGTGCAAACTTCTGTTAAAAAAATTTTTAGACGTAGCAAAAAAAATGGTTTAGGGGTTTTAGGTATTATATGGATATAAGGATAATGTATTTAAACACAAGTCCTTCTTTTACGGGCAAGAATGGGGTTCAAATAACCAAAGACCAGGTGCTTAAATTACGCGCCTTAGGTCTTGAAGAAAGAAGTATTGCAAAAGAACTCGGCATACCTGTCACCAGTTACTACAAACAATTAAAAGAATTGGGGCTTTCTCTAAAGCGGTCAAATTACAGCGATAAGCTCGATAATATTTCCAAAGACGAATTTCAAACGCTCTTAAAACAAAAATATTCAGTGCTTGATATTTGTAAATACTTTAATATTACAAGAACTGCCTATTATAATTTGTTAAAGAAGTTTAATTTAAAAAATTATATGCACGGCGCAAAATCCGTAACAAAAGAGATACTGCAGGAATTAACCGACCACTGTATACCTATAGAAAAAATTTGTGAGAGATTAAATATATCAAAATCCGTTTATCTTTCGCTGGTTCATAAATTTGATATTATTACAGGTTATAAAAAAAGCAAAGAACGGGTTGCCAAAGTAACAAGAGAAGATATTTTAAATTTGATTGAGGGCGGAAAAACATATCCGAAAATTGCTGAAATTTTCGGGATTTCAGTTGCAACGCTTAAAAATCTCATTACAAAAATGAAAATTACGACGCACAAACTGCAAAGTAAAGAAGCAAACGGGAAAGTCACAAAAGAAAGACTGGAAAAACTCATTAACAGCGGGAAAAGTATAGATGAAATATGCAAAGAGCTGAATATTACAGTAAGAAGCTATTCTAATCTGGTTAACAGATTTGGAATAATGACCAAAATCAGACAAGGCAAACTTAATAATTCCAGTATTACCAAAGAAGAGATGCAAAATGTAGTTGATGAAGGCTTGACTGTTAAAGAAATGTGCAAAAAATTAAAGATTAGCCGTCCGATTTTTTATCATTTGTTAAGAGTTTTAGATATTAATTATAATTTCCAGCATCACCGCAATCTAAAGGAACTTCCAAAAGATAAAATAGAACAAATTGTATCAGAATGGGAGTCAAAAGAGAAAGCAGAAGAAAAGCTGGATATGTCTGTTCGTACATTTTATAAAAAGGCGAAAGAGGCAAAAGTTCCGACAATCTTGTCAGAATCAATTAATAAACTAAAAGATTTGGGTGCTAAAAAAGAAGAAATCCAAATGTATTTAAATGCAGGAGCAACCCCGCAGGAAATATGCGAAATGTATGACATTTCGCCGGAACTGTACCATAGTTTAGTAAGAAAATATTGTCTTGTAAGTTCTGCCAAGATGCAAAGTGAAAGAACTAAAAGTATAACGAAAGAACAGCTGGAACAAATGATTCAATCCGGAAAATCCCAAAAAGAAATATGCAAAGAACTGGGCATTAGCTCCGGTACTTTACACAAAAAACTTGAATATTTCGGAATAAAGGCTCAAAAAAATTTTTCTAACTATTTATAATTTATGCAAAAATTTGCACCTGCAGAACTAACCATTTATGTACCAAATTTACAGACAATTCCGATAGTATTTCTTATCCGCCTAGCCTCTAAAAACCAAATCCGGTTTCCTTGCGGCTAAGGTTTCATCAATACGTCTAACAGGGGTTTTTTGTGGAGATTTTAAAACTTCATCGGGATTTTCCTCAATTTCACGTGCAATCTTCAGCATAACTTCTACAAAATTATCCAGAACTTCTTTTGATTCGGATTCTGTAGGCTCTATCATCAATGCTTCGTGTACAATGAGCGGGAAATATATCGTCGGCGGATGACAGTTGTAATCCATTAAACGCTTAGCAATACCAAGAGTAGAAACACCCTGTTTATGCTGTTTTTCTCCGGAAAGTACAAATTCATGCATGCATGGTTCATCATACGGTAATTCATAAGTTCCTTTTAATTTTTCTTTCAAATAATTAGCGTTTAATACCGCATCTGCACTGGCAAGCTTCAAATTATCTCCCATCATAAGAATATATGCATAAGCCCTTACAAGAACTCCAAAATTACCGAAAAAGCTTCTTACTTTGCCAATTGAATGCTGAAGTTTATAGTTTCTATAGAACTTTCCATTCTCACAGCAAATAACCGGTACCGGCAAAAACTCTTTTAATTCTTCCTTAACGCATACCGGACCTGCCCCTGGTCCTCCGCCTCCGTGAGGAGTCGCAAATGTTTTATGCAGATTCAAATGAACAACATCAAATCCCATTAATGCAGGGTTTGTCCACCCCATAACAGCGTTAAAATTCGCCCCGTCATAATAAAGAAGCGAGCCGTTTTCATGCATCAATTTTGAGATTTCTAGTACATTTTCCTCAAAAATACCTAAAGTATTAGGATTTGTCATCATAATTGCTGCAACATCTTTGTCAATTAGTTCTTTTAATGCGTCTAAGTCGACCTGTCCCCTTGAATTCGACTTAACTTCTACAATCTCAAATCCGCACATTTTTGCACTTGCTGGATTTGTACCGTGCGCAGAGTCTGGAACAATAACTTTTGTTCTGTTTGCTTCACCTCTGGTTTCAAAATATTTCTTTATTATCATCATGCCTGTGAGTTCGCCATGCGCGCCTGCAGCAGGCTGAAGAGTTACTGCGTCCATACCGGTAATTGTTTTCAAGGCTTCCTGCAGATTAAACATTAGCTCTAATGCCCCTTGAGCATCTTCATCACTTTGATGCGGATGAAGGTTTGTAAACCCTTCCAGAGAAGCGAGAAGCTCATTCACCTTTGGGTTATATTTCATTGTACAAGAACCCAGGGGATAAAAACCTTTTTCAACACAAAAGTTGCGGTCGCTTAATTCTTTATAATGACGCATTACATCCAGTTCACTAAGCTGAGGCAGTCCGATACTCCCTTGTCTTAATAAATTCTCCGGCAGAAAATCTCCTAATTTAATATCTGAGATACCGACTCCGTCCACACCCGTACTTTTTTCAAAGATTGTCTTCATCTACTTCTTCCTGTTTCAATAATTCTTTTTTTATTTTATCAAGTGCATTTTGTATAATTCTTGAAATTCTGGACTGCGAAATATTAAATTCTATTGCAATATCCTTCAATTTTTTATCATAAAAATACTTTGCTTCAATCAAATCCTGTTCTCTCTGTGACAGCTTCTTCATAGCTTCACAAATCCTATTTTTCAATTCAACAATTTCCGCTTTTTCTTCAGGTGTTCTTCTTGAATCTTTTATTATAGTCGGATTATCAGCATCGGCCATTTCTTCTATTGAAAGAATAGTTTTATATACTGCATCTTTGATTTTTTCTTGCTCAGAATTCTCCATGTTTTTCATTACATACCATTTATAGCGTCTGCGCATTTCATTTCTTATTGCCCACTTTATAGCTTTCGTTAAATATGCAGTATTGTATAAATCTTTATTTTTAGAGTTATTCACCAGATAATAGACCGTATAATTGGCAAGAGCAATCAACTCTGATAACTCTATCAAGCCGAGATTGGAAAACTTTTTGTATTCTACTTTTGATATAGTTTCAATTAAATCTTTATATTGAGAAAGATTAGCCCGTCCTGCCCTCTCTCTGTTTATAGTGTCTAAATCTTTCATATCTTATAATATATCAGAAACAGATATACAATTGCAAGAATGGTTCTAAATTTACAATTATTTTAAAGCATGCTACAATTAAAATGTAGAGAGGGTAAAAGAAATGAGATATTTAAAATATATTAAATCCGTGGCGCTGGTTGCGTTAAGCGCATCTGTACTAACAACCAGTGCAATATGTATTAATAAAGTCTCGGCACAGCCGGCTGCAGCACCTGCCGCGCAAACTAAAACCGTACAGGTTTTTCAAGTAGCTCCGCTCAGCGTTGTTAATGCGCCGGAGAGCTATTTAAACAAGACTGTGTTGATGAAAGCAAAATTTGATAAATTTTCTACACTCGGGCTTGATTATAAGCCGGCATTCAGATCTTCTGACAACTATATTTCATTTTTAATTAAACGTGATGACACTTCTCACGATATTCCGTTATCTGAGATGAAGTTATTCCTAAAACGTGAAGATGCAGAAAAATTTATTGATTTGAAGACAGATGATGAAATTGAGATTAAAGGTGTTGTATTTTCAGATGCTCTCGGAGATGCATGGATTGATGTTAAACAGCTGACAATAATCAAGAAAGCACCGGATACAGCAGAGAACGGAGTTAAGTAAGCAATGCCAGAAACAAATACTGAAGCGAAAAAGGATAATGCAAGCAATAAAGTTTTTTTAACCATACACGGTCACTTTTATCAGCCGCCAAGAGAAAATCCGTGGCTGGAAGCTATAGAACAGCAAGATAGTGCACAGCCTTTTCATGATTGGAATGAACGTATCAATGCAGAATGCTATAATCCGAATTCTGTATCAAAAATAGTTGATTCTAAAAATAAAATACTGAATGTTGTAAATAACTATGAATATATCAGTTATAATTTTGGTCCAACACTGCTTTCATGGATGGAAGAGTTTGCTCCGCTTGCTTATGAACGAATTATTAAAGCTGATATAAATTCAAGAAAAATGCATTCCGGTCACGGAAATGCTATAGCGCAGGTTTATAACCATATGATTATGCCTCTGGCAAATGAACGCGATAAACAAACGCAGGTTAAATGGGGAATTAAAGATTTTGAATACCGTTTTGGCAGAAAACCGGAAGGTATATGGCTTGCAGAAACAGCCGTCGATGACGATACTCTGCGTGTTCTTGTAGAAAACGGGATAAAATTTACAATATTATCTCCATATCAAGCACAAAGGATACGAAAAGCCGGTGAAAAAAACTGGCAGGACGTAAGCTGGGGTAATATAGATCCTGCACGTTCATATAGATATTACATAAAATCAGCACCGGGTAAATTTATTGACTTATTCTTTTATGATGGTGCGATTTCTCGTTCAGTAGCATTTGATGAATTACTGACAGATGGTAACAAATTTGTTAACAGATTAAAAGATGGTATTTCAAATTTAAGAAACTATCCGCAGCTTGTAAATATTGCTACAGACGGAGAGAGCTACGGGCATCATACAAAATTTGGAGATATGGCGCTTGCTTATGCTCTTAAAATAAAAGTTGAAGACGAAGGGTTTACTATAACCAATTATGCGGAATATCTTGAAAAATACAGGAGTGACTGGGAAGTCGAAATCAAGCCTGTGTCTTCATGGAGTTGTTTCCACGGCGTCGGAAGATGGTGTGATGATTGCGGATGTTCGACAGGCGGGCATCCGGGATGGAATCAGAAATGGAGAAAACCGCTAAGAAATGCTCTTGACTTTTTAAGAGATGAAATGACAACTCTTTATCAAAAACAAGGTAAAAAATATTTCAAAAATCCAAAAGACGCAAGGGATAATTATATTAGCGTCATATTAGACAGAAGCGATATAAGTGTGAAAAATTATCAAGAAGAATATTTTCTGCCGGATTTAAGCGACGGACAGAAGGTAAAAGCAATGGAGCTTCTTGAAATTCAACGACAGGCAATGCTTATGTACACAAGCTGCGGCTGGTTTTTCTCTGAAATTTCCGGTATTGAAACTGTACAAATTATGAAATATGCAGCAAGAGTCATGCAGCTTGCAAAATCATTCTTAAAAAAAGATCTAGAAACACCTTTTCTGGAGATACTAAAGGAAGCAAACAGCAATATTCCGGAATTTGGTACCGGAAAGGATGTGTTTGAGAGATTTGTTAAACCGTCTGTTGTAACAGCTAAACAGATTGTCAGCTTGTGGGCAATTTCTTCTTTATACACAGATATTGAGGATGAAGAAAATGTATATTGTTACAAGATAAAAAAACATTCCTATAAAAGTGTCACCAAGGGAAATTCTAAACTTATAACAGGTCACATAGAAGTTGAGTCTAAAATCACACTTGAGAAATCGAATATGATTTTTGCGCTGCTTCAATTCTCTACAGGAGATTTTCAATGTGCAATAAAGGAATATTGTACGGATGATGACTTCCTTGATACGCAAAAAGATTTGATTAGAACTTATCTGGTTTCACCTTTAACAGAAATTATCAGAAGCATAGACAGCTATTTTGGTTCTGAATACTTTACATTGAAAGATATATTTATAGAAGAAAGACGTAAAATTCTTCAAACAATGCTAAAAGGTAAATTACAGATATTTGCTAATACATACGAGGCAATGTATAACGAAGGTAAAGGCTCTATATATCAGATGCAGACACTCGGGCTGGAGATTCCGGAAGAATTCAAAATATCTGCTCAGTATGTACTTACAAAGCAATTTAATGACCTGTTTGTTGACTCACGCGGTCTTTTAGACAGCGATATAATACAACAGGCATCTGATATTAATTTTGAAGCAAAAAGAATTGGTATTGAAATTGATAAAACACCTACATCAAAAATTTTCAGTAAGAAAATTGCGCAAAATATCAATAGATTATCCTATGCTCTTGACTTACAGCAGGTTGATGCAACATTAGAACTTCTGGATAGCATTGCAAAACTCGAGATAAAGGTTGATATTGCAGAAGCTCAAAGCTATTATTTTTCTAAGATTGTTACAAATATTGCTGAACTAATCCAGAAGATAAGTTGTCAGGCTGACAGAGATTTACTTGTTATGCTCTTTGATATCGGTGAAAATCTGAATATCAATATGGATTACTATAAACAGATGTTTAATAAGGCGCTTGTTAGTAAAAAGTAGTTAAGAATAATTTCATTTTTGAAAAGCTTTGCTCTATATTAAATCTCCAGATTTTTGCTAAGTAGTTAAACCTCTTGCTTTAAATTTTTCTCTTGTATAAAGTTAATATAGGAGTAAGTGTAGTGCTAAATGCAATAGAACAAGCTTTGAAATGCAGAATTGATGTTCCGGTAGGCTGTGTTATTAAAAAGAACGGAACAATTATTGCATCTGCACATAACAGGCGGGAAGCTGACTGCGATGTTACGGCTCATGCGGAAATGCTTGCGATAAAAGAGGCTCAAAATAAACTTAGCACTTCAAGATTAAAAGGATGCGAAATGTTCGTAACGCTGGAACCGTGTCCAATGTGCAGCTGGGCTATAATGCAATCCGGAATAAGCGCTGTATATTTTGGTTCGTATAACACGCAATACGGAGCACTTCTTTCTAATAATCCTTTTAAAAACTTGACTAATTCCCGCCTAAAAGTGTATGGTGGTATAGAAGAAGATAAGTGTAACAAAATACTGGAAGATTTTTTTAGAAATATAAGATGATTACTAAACAAGAGCTTGACAATCTGGTTATAAGATATGAAACAGAAGATTTTATAAAAGATGATCCAATTCAATTTCCGCACAAGGGTAAAACAAAGGAAGAGATTGAACTCTTTGGCTTTATCGCATCATTGTTTGCATATGGAAACCGTAAGATGTTTATTGCCAAGCTAAATGACCTGTTTGACAGAGCTGATAATGATATTGAAAATTATATAAAAAACGGAGATTTTTCTAATCTTAAGGGAATAGAGTACCGTTTTGCAAAGGAAAACGATATTATTCCTATATTTGAAATATTGCATACATTATACAAAGAAACTTCTGGGCTTGAAGAACTTTTTGAATACGGTTTCAAATCCTCGCAAAACACGTCTTCACAAGTTTTTTCAATGCTGAAAACTGTAGTGGAATATTTTTATTCCCGTGCTCCTCAATCTGCAGGGCAAGGTTTTTATCATATGATACCAAATCCAGCCAATGGCGGAGCTATGAAAAGAATGAATATGTTTTTAAGATGGATGGTAAGAAAACCTCCGGTGGATTTTGGTATCTGGAAATTTATTACACCTGCAGAATTATTAATTCCGCTGGATGTTCATGTCGCGAGAGTATCACGCTCCATGGGACTGTTAACCAGAAAAAGCAATGACTTCAAAGCCGTTCTGGAGCTTATGGAAAACTTGAAAAAGTTCTGTCCGGACGATCCTGTGAAATATGATTTTGCAATGTTTGCTTTTGGTGTAGAATTAAATCAGAAAAAGTTAGGAGTGAACTTATGAATAACAATTATGCGGATTTTAATTCAAAAAGATTTTTAGTAATACTTCTTTTAATATGCTTAGTCTTTTTCATAATAGTTGCAAAGGCTTTTCAGTACCTTCCAGACTCATCTCCTAACGATGGCGTAATAGTGCAAAGAACTCAAGCCGGTAATTCTTATAGTTCAAACAATACGGTAGAGAGTTCTGCTCAAGAGGAACCTGTGGTAAAAGAAGATAATTCTTTAGAAGCTGCAGAAGAAGTAAAAAAGCAAAAAACATTGAATATTACTCTTCCAAAAGCAGATGATACTTCGGAACTTGAGGATATAAATGAGGACTTGCCGCAGGAAGCAAAAGCTGCAAATTCGGAACAAACAGCGCAAACAGCAGTAGAAATCACTCCGGAAGAAAAAGTTATAAGAATTTTGATTGCTTCAAACAAATATAAAACCGAAAAGCAATATGTAAAGGCTCTTGAAGAACTTCAAAAAATACCTTCAGTAACGTCGGATGTGAACGCTATTGCCAGAAGTTACGAAGAAATTGCTTCAATTTATGCTATAGTAAAACGATATGGAACAGCGCTTTCTTATGCACAGCGGGCTTATAATATGTCGCCTTCATCTTCCAGAGAAATGCTTCTGGCACGTATTTACTACAAAACTGGTGATATCGACAAGGCAACAAAACGCATTAATAATGTTTTAAAAAGAGATTTTTCAGATGACAGATAAAAGGGGTAAGGTTTATGTCACAGGAATTGTTTGATACAACAAGAATAAGAAAATTATTATTTTTAGGTCCAAGAGGCTCATACAGTGATTTTGCAAAAAATAAATTTATAGATGCATTTGATTTAAATTGCGTAAGTACGAATCTAAAATCGATTTCAAGTGTTATAAAAGCGCTAAAAGATGAAAATTCAGAAGATATCGCAGCTGTAATTCCTATTGAAAATTCAATTGAAGGTATTGTACGCGAAACTTTAGATAACTTATCATCTTTAAAAAAGGAAGAATATAAGATAGTTGCAGAAACAACTATGAATGTTGAACACGCTCTAATAGGATTTGCTGACAAAAAATCCGATATAAAAGTCGTACGTTCTCACCCGCAGGCTCTAGCACAATGCAAAAAGTATCTGCAGGATAATTTTCCGGATTCTTTAATAGAAGAGGCAACGCTCTCGACATCAGCAGCAATCCGTTCATTAAAAAATGATGATAAGTCAATTGCTGCAATCGGAAGCCTTGATTGTGCAGAAATGTATAAAATTCCGGTAATAGAGGCAAATATTAATGATGAAGATAATAATCAAACAAGATTTATTCTGCTTGCAAAATTTCTTTCTCCTCAAACAGGACACGACAAGACAAGCATAACTTTTTCAACTGAAAATAAAGCGGGTGCTTTGAATAAAATTTTAACCATACTGGAAAACCACGATATTAATATGTCATACATTGATTCACGACCGTCTAAGAAAGAGTTGGGCGAGTATGTGTTCTACATTGATTTTGAAGGTCATATTCTTGATGAAAAAATTCAGAATGCTTTTGAAGAGATTATGCCTCTTGTAAAAATGTTTTATGTAATAGGTTCATATCACAGTGTAGATTAAGGAATATTAAGCATAAATCTTGATTTTCCAACCGGTTTATTATATATTAGAAATCGTAGAGTGCTTACGCCGAAATAACACTCGTACGTGCCCGGTGAAGGCAGAGGGTAAAAGTTACCCGTTGGGAATTTTACTACAGGCTTTTAAGCTTAACTCGACGCCTTACTAAGGAGCAAAATAGAAAAGGAAGAAATTATGAATTTAAAAAACAAACAGGAAATTATTGAAAAATTTGGTGCTAATGCAAAAGATACAGGTTCTGCAGAAGTACAAATTGCAATGCTTACCCAGAAGATTTCAGAATTAACAGAACATATGAAATCTAACAAAAAAGATTTTGCTACAAAACGCGGTCTTTTAATGATGGTAGGTAAAAGAAAAAGACTTCTTTCATTCTTGAAAGAAAAGAATCTTGAAGGTTACAGAAGTCTTATTAAAGAACTCAATATCAGAGGTTAATAAAAAATCCGGTTTTAAAACCGGATTTTTTATTGCCGGTATATATACAGAAAAATCAAAAACATCAGTCTACTGACTCTAATAATTAAATTTTTGTAATATTTTGTAACAAATAGGAAATTTTTTATATCAAAAGAACTTTATATAATTAAGGGAATCTATTTTGATGGGGAAATTTTTAGGGATCAAAGATGATAAATTTATCAAGAGCAGTAAGATTAAAAAGCATGTTATCCAAAGCTGATGTAAATCAATTGGGACGTCACAAAATTAATAGATATTTGTATCATTTAACAAGTGCAGAAAACTATCAAAAAATTAAAGCAAGCGGATTTATAAAAACATCGAAAGATTGTACCAGTCCAATGCTTGAAGGTGTTTTTATGTTTGATTTGAAGAATTTTCTTAAGAATTGGCGATGTTCTAGAGATTGGGCAGGCGGAAATTTGGGACTTAAGCTTTTAGGTCATGCAGCAAAGAAAAAAACTGATTTAGTTATGCTGCGGATCCCTGCTGCACAATTGGATCACTACTCATTGAAAATAAGATCGCAAAATATGCTTTTTAATAAGCAGCACCAAACTCCGGCAACTAAACAACATGTAATAAATGGTGAGGCGGTATGTTTTAATAAAGAATTCACCAGAAAAGGACATGCAATTGAGTATATATATGAAGATAGAATTCCGCTGCAAAATATAGAGTTTGTCGGAGAAGTAAATTCCAGAGATGTAGCATCGCATCTCCCGAAAAATGCAACACAGGGGCTGTGGGTTAGAGAAACTTTGAATCAGTTATTAGCTGGGCAGCCGGAGAAAAAAATGCTGGATTATTTTTCATAAAAAAAAGCCTGCAAAATGCAGGCTGAAAATTTTTGTAAGATGTAAGATGGGGTTATAAGTTGATTATTAGTAGGTTTAATCTATATTCCAAAACTTCTTTTATTTATCTGAGTATTTTGAGAAGTTTTGCCCAAAGCAAGTGCTTTTATCTGGCTTTCTAGCATTTTATATGCGTCTTGAATTGTTTTATCGTTAGGATTTGCTTTCGCAATTTCTGTCAATTTATTACCATATTCAATTCTTTCCTCTGCAGGAGCGTTTGTGTCTGAAAATAGTTTTCTGTATTTTGTAAAATCAGCCAAAGCTTCAGTTTTTTCTTCAACTTTAATTTCTTCTTCGCCAACTTTATTTAATTCTTTTAATTGTTCTAAAACTTCTATTGCTTCTTGAGCTTTGTCATATTTTTCCTGGACTTTTGCGTCTTCATTTTTTGTTACTTCTTCTAAGTCTGCGACAGCTTTATTATATGCTTCCTCTTTTTTTGCTTTTAAATTTTCAATTTTTTCGTAAATTTTATCATTTTGAGCTTTCTGCTCAGCAGTAAGTTCAACACCATTTTGCGGTTCTACAATTTGTGAACTTAATTCTGCAATTTTAACAGAATACTTATCTGTGCCGTCAATAAATGTATTAACTTTATCCTGTGCTTCGCCTACTTTTTCATCACGCTTGTTTTGCGCTCTGGAAACAGCTTCGTTAATATCGTTTTCGCTTTCTGCTCCTATTTCGTTGAGTAGACTCTGCAATTTATTTTGAAGCTCAGTTATCCCGGATGATTCCGATGAGCCTTTTGTTTCATTGCTTTTATCAGAACCTTTGCCATCAGCAACTTTTGACGCAATTGTCATAAATATAGAAGGCACGGTCTGGCTTAACAAAACTCCGGCAATAGTATGACCGGATGCTCCACGCATTCTGTTTAACTGCGCAGTTCCTTCTGCTGCATAATCCTTATTATTACTAATGTCAGTATAGTAGCCCATCTTTACATCTTTCTTTTTATATCTTACATATATATAAAGTAAATAAAAAAGACTCAATTTCACAAATGAGTCTTTTTGTTACAAAAGTTAATATTTAGATTTTATTCTTCAGTTTTGTGCTCTTTTATATAGTTATAAGCGATTTCAACAGCCCTTTTCATAGTACTGTTTTTGTCAGATTCCGGAATACAGCTGTACATATCATATACATTCTGTGCTTTTTGAAGTTTTTCCGGCGTGCCGTCAATTTCCTTGCTAAAATGCATTATTGCAGTTCTGATATCTTTTTCTGTATAACTTTTACTTTTATCGACTTTACCGTCAACCAGTTTTTCTGCATATTTTTCGTCAGAAGTTCTTGTTAATTTTGTACCGTCTGCTTTGTCTAAATCAACATTTTCAACCGCTTCTTGAAGTTTTGCTTTTTTTGCTTCAAGATCTTTTATATCGTTATCAAGTTTTTGGATTTCTTTTTTGTTAGCTTCAATTTTATTATTATTGTCTTTTACTATTTTATCTTGAGCTGCTTTTTCTTTTTCTAACTCTTCTAACTCATCTTTTGCAGCATTCCACTCTTTTAAAGCATTTGTTTGAGCTTCTTTTTGGGTATCATCTTTTATTAATCTGTCATATTCTGCTTTTAGATTATCAACAGTAGCTTTTTTAGTATTAATTTGTTTACCTAATTCTTCTGAATTGGATTTTGCAGTATTAACATCATCTAGAAGTGATGTATTTTCATTCGTTAGATTATTTTTTGTTGCAGTTTTTGAACTAATTTGTTTATCAATATTTTCAATTTCAGCTTTATTATTTTCGTGTTCAGCTTTTGCAGCGCGTTTATTGCTTACGCTCTGGTTTATTGCCATGCCGGCAACACCCAGAACTGCATTTGCAACTCCATATCCTGCGGCTGCATCATAATCAAAGTCGCCCAAACAGTTTGTAAATAGACTGCCACCCATTCCAAAACCGCCCAGGCTGCCAAAATTGCCGTATGAACTAAGACAGCCAAAGCCGCTTCCGCCAAACATATTTAAAATATTGTAATAAGGTATTGCCATTTTTTGCTTCTTTCCATCTTAGTCTTACATATATATAAAGTATGTAAAAAGTAATGAATTTCAAACTTCTATATTTTCTTTACAAAACTTAATATTTAAATTCAAATAAAGAATTTGACAATAAGTTATGCTCTTGCTATCATCTTAATTGTCACATCTGGGCATGTGGTGGAATGGTAGACACGCTAGTCTTAGGAACTAGTGCGCAAGCGTGGGAGTTCGAGTCTCTTCATGCCCATTATTAAAGGGAGGTTTTTAGAAGCCTCTTTTTTATTTGTTTTCCTTTTATTATCCCTCTTGTTTTATTATTTTGAGTTGTATATAATACACTTGTAGTGTTTATAAAAATGAGACTTAAAAGGAGAGACTTATGTTGAAAAAGTTTATGGGGTTAAAGTCATTGTTTTCACTACTTTTTGCAATGATTTTAACAGCTCCGGCATTTGCTGGAGAAGCATCTCTTGTAGTCCCAAACATTAAGGCAGAAAGCCCTTTGAGCTATAATCTTTTGCTCATTGGTTTAGGCGTTTCTGTTGTTGGTGTAATCTTCGGGCTTATAGAGTTCTTGCGAGTTAAGAAGGTAGAAGTACATGAAGCTATGGCTAATGTAGGTAACACAATTTTTGAAACCTGCAAAACTTATCTTATTCAGCAAGGTAAATTTTTACTTGCTTTAGAAATATTGATTGGTTTGTGTATTGCGTTTTATTTCTGGTACTTACAGAGCATGCCGTTAAAATCTGTATTAATTATTTTAGGATGGTCTGTTCTTGGTATTCTGGGTTCTTATCTGGTTGCATGGTTTGGTATCAGAATGAACACTTTAGCAAACTCAAGAACTGCATTTACTGCTCTTAAAGGTAATCCTTTAAATATCTTAAACATACCGCTTCAAGCAGGTATGAGTATTGGTGTATTACTTGTATCAATTGAACTTATCATGATGCTTGTAATTCTTTTATTTGTTCCGGGACACCTGGCTGGTGCATGCTTTATCGGTTTTGCAATCGGTGAATCATTAGGCGCTTCTGCTCTTCGTGTAGCCGGCGGTATCTTTACTAAGATTGCTGATATCGGTTCTGACTTGATGAAAATTCAATTCGGTATCAAAGAAGATGATCCGCGTAACCCCGGTGTTATTGCTGACTGTACAGGTGATAACGCAGGCGATTCAATCGGACCTACAGCTGACGGTTTTGAAACTTACGGCGTAACTGGTGTTGCTCTTGTAAGCTTTATTCTGTTAGGCGTATTTAAAGACTTCCAGGTTCAATTATTGGCTTGGATTTTCACAATGAGATTCTTGATGATTATTACATCTGTTGTTGCATACTGGATTAACGGTGTAGTAACAAGAGTTTTTGCTGCAAATGCAAAGAAATTTGACTTTGAAGCTCCGCTTACAAGTCTTGTTTGGATTACATCAGTATTATCTATTTTGATGACATTTGGTGTAAGTAACTACTTATTAAAAGATATGGGCTCTAACCTATGGTTAGTTCTTTCTATAATCATTTCTTGCGGAACATTAGGCGCTGCATTGATTCCGGAAGCTACCAAAGTATTTACAAGTCCTAAGGCAAAACACACTCACGAAGTTGTTACGGCTTCTAAAGAAGGCGGCGCTTCACTTACAATCCTTTCCGGTATTGTTGCAGGTAACTTCTCTGCATTCTGGATCGGATCAATTGTAGTATTATTAATGGGCTTAGCATATTTTGCAAGCTTACATATTCCTGCTGATGTTATGATTTATCCGTCAGTATTTGCATTTGGTCTTGTAGCATTCGGTTTCTTGGGTATGGGACCTGTAACAATTGCTGTTGACAGCTATGGTCCTGTTACAGATAATGCTCAATCAGTTTACGAATTATCATTAATCGAAGAAATTCCGAATGTAGGTGACGAAATCGAAAAAGAATACGGTTTCAAACCGGATTTTGAAAATGCAAAAACATATTTGGAAGAAAACGATGGTGCAGGTAACACATTCAAAGCAACTTCTAAACCGGTTCTTATCGGTACAGCAGTTGTTGGTGCTACTACAATGATTTTCTCATTGATTCTTGTAATTAAAGAAACACTGGGTATTCAGCCGGAAATGATTTTGAACATCTTGAACCCTTATACATTGCTTGGATTTATCGCAGGCGGTGCTGTAATCTACTGGTTCTCCGGTGCTTCAATGCAGGCTGTAACAACAGGTGCTTATTCTGCAACTGAATACATTAAAGACAACATTAAATTGGGCGAAGCTGATGATAAACGTGCAAACCTTTCAAACTCTAAAGAAGTTGTTAAGATTTGTACACAATACGCTCAAAAAGGTATGTATAATATCTTTATCGCATTGTTCGCATTTGCTCTGGCACTTGCTTGCTTGTCAGCTCCTGTTGGAGAAAACTCAGCTCCGGTTTCATTCTTTGTAAGCTATCTGATTGCAATTGCTGTATTTGGTCTATTCCAGGCTGTATTTATGGCAAACGCAGGCGGATGCTGGGATAACGCAAAGAAAATTGTTGAAGTTGATATGAACGAAAAAGGTACTGACCTTCACGCTGCAACAGTAGTTGGCGACACAGTAGGCGACCCGTTCAAAGATACTTCATCAGTAGCAATGAACCCGATTATCAAGTTTACAACCCTGTTTGGTTTACTGGCAATGGAAATTGCTATTAACCCGGCGTTCAAAGAACACGCAAAAATTGCAGGTGCTGTACTTCTTGTAGTTGCTCTTGTATTCGTAATTCGCTCATTCTATGCAATGAGAATTCCTTCAAAGAAGGTTGAAGAATAGAGTGATTTTTAAAGCGGGCGGTGATTAGAATAATCACCGCCCGCTTTTTTTATTCGAATTAACAAAATTTTAATAATTCAAATATTGATTAAGATTTTTGTTTGATTTAGGATAAACATGTTAAGAGAAATAATTTTACTGATAAGAAGGAGTGAAAATTATGGTAAAAGTAGCTATTAACGGATTCGGAAGAATCGGTAGAAACACATTAAGAGCAGCAATCAGAGAAGGTATCTTCAATGAAATTGAATATGTTGCTATAAATGACCCGGGACTAAAACCGGCAGAAGCAGCTCTTCTTTTCAAACACGACTCTGTAATGGGTAAGTTTGACGGAAGCGTTGAAGCTTATGAAGAAGGTATCATTGTAAATGGTAAGAAGATTAAATTCTTCGCTGAAAAAGATCCAGCTCAATTACCTTGGAAAGATTTAGGTGTAGAAGTTGTTGTTGAATCAACAGGTTTCTTCACAGATGCAGAAAAAGCTAAAGCTCATATTACAGCCGGTGCTAAGAAAGTTATTATTTCAGCTCCTGCTACAAACGAAGATATTACAATTGTATTAGGCGTAAACGACAAAGAATACGATCCTGCTAAGCACAATGTAATTTCTATGGCATCTTGCACAACTAACTGCTTAGCTCCTGTAGCTAAAGTTATCGATGAAAAATTCGGTATTGTTAAAGGTTTGATGACAACTGTTCACTCTTATACAGGTGACCAGAGAATCTTAGACGCAGGTCACAAAGACCCTCGTCGTGCTAGAGCCGGCGCTTTAAACATCGTTCCTACAAAGACTGGTGCTGCTAAAGCTGTAGCTCTTGTATTACCTCAATTAAAAGGTAAATTGGACGGTTTCGCTATGAGAGTTCCTACTCCGGACGTATCATTAGTTGACGTTGTATTTGAATTAGCTAAAGACGTAACTGTTGAAGAAGTTAATGCAGCATTAAAAGCTGGTGCTGACGGACACGTTCTTTGCTATACTGAAGAACCGCTTGTATCTTCTGACTACATCGGAACTTCTCAATCTTCAACTGTTGACGCTTTATTAACACGTGTAATGGGCGGCAATCAAGTTAAGATTATTTCTTGGTATGATAACGAAATGGGTTATTCTACAAGATTAGCTGAAACAACTAAGATGGTTGCTTCTAAATTATAATAGATAAAAAATAAAAGGACCCTATTCCTAAAGGGATAGGGTCCTTTTATTATGTGGTTGAAAATTATTTTATATTAATATTTTTAGTTATAAATTCTATGATATTAAATTCTTTTGCTTTTTTGCCGAGATTTTTTATAACTTCTTCTGCTATTTTAAGGTTTTCACGAATCTGTGTCATTGGAGCAGAAGAGCTTAGATATTTAATTAAATCTACAGGAATGCTTTCTTCTGCTTTTTCACAAACAGGATAAATCTCTGAAAAAATAGATTTGATTTTGTCCGGTTTGTTGTTTGGGTTAGTAAAAATATTTAGATATTGAATAAAATCTTTCTGCCCCTTTAATTCATAAGGATTGAAGAAAACTCCGTTTAAAGCTTTTTCTGCAATCTCCGGCATCACTTCAGATGTTGCATCCAATTGTTTTGCTAAATTTTTATTAAGAATAAATTCTTTTGGCATACCGGCTAATACTGCTTTTGAAGTCAAAGTATCTGTGTTATTGATAATTGAATCAATAAATTTTATTGCAGCAGGATTTTCTTGCGATGCTGTAATTATACTTTTTATTAATGTGTTATTAACATTTTGCTTGTAATTCTTTTCAATATTAGCTACTTCTCGTGTAAGAAGTGAATGAGAAGAGGCTAATTCTAATAAATCAGTTATAGTGCCGATAGACTTGTTGTCTAATATTTTTATATCTTTTGCTAAGTTTTTAATAGTATCATTGCTTGAGGAATATGCATCGATTGATTTTATTAATTCATTTCTTGTTCTGGAATCCGGTGTTCTAGTTATTTTTCCAATTGAATTGAATCCTGAATAGAACCCTCTTGTTATAGGTTCTGTTGGGCTTGAAAAGATTCTTGATATTGTTGGCATACTTTTATCTCCTTTTCTTTTAATAAACAAAACCCTCTAAAAAGATTATTTGCTAGTAACTTGCAGTTTTTTCTTTATTATCTATAATCATTTTATAATGAGTATTGTCCAAAAATCACAAAAAGCGCTAGAATATGATAAAATTCTGGCAGAACTGGCGAAATATGCAAAAACAGAACAATCAAGGAAGCTTTGCCTTGAGCTTACGCCGTGGGTTAAAAGTGCTGATATTCAGCGCCAAATTGACTTAACTGGAGAAGCAAAGGATGTTCTGGATTTAGCTAGAGATATTCCTATTGAAAAAATACAAAATTTTGAAAAGCTTAAAGAACGTAATGAATATTTTGTAGAGGAAGAGCTTATTGATATTGCCAAAACAATGCGGACTTCGCGTGTAGTTCGAAATTTTTTAAAAGAAAATCTGCCATTTGATGCAAAGATACAAGAACTCACAAATGATTTATACGCAAATAAAGATTTAGAAGATAAAATACTGGAAACATTTGATGATAATTATACTGTTAAACAGAGTGCTAACGCAGAGTTAAAAGGTCTGTATGCTTCATTAAGAGATACAGAGGCAAATTTAAAACAAAGGGTTCAAGAACTTATGAACTCTGCAGAATTCCAAAAACATTTGCAGGAAAATATTTACACAATAAGGGATGACAGAATTGTCTTTCAAGTAAAAGCCTCTTCTAAGAGTAAGGTCAGCGGTATTGTTCATGATGTTTCGGCAACAAATAAAACATTCTACATAGAACCTGCGCAGCTGGTTCCAATAAATAATAAAATTAGAGAAACAAAATCTAAAATTTATGCAGAAATAATTAGAATTTTAACAGCTTTGAGCAATGAAGTACGGCTTGAGATGGATAAACTCATTAAGACGGAAAAATTGCTTGCTGAAATTGATTTTCATTTTGCAAAAGCTCGATATGCAGTAAAAATTCATGCTATTGAACCTGTATTATCAGAAGACAAAATTGTAAAAATAGATTTGATGCGCCATCCCCTGTTAATCGGACATGTGGAAAGACTTGTAGAGAATGATTTTGAACTGGGTAAAGATTATAAGTCGATAATAATAACTGGTTCTAATACCGGAGGTAAAACCGTTACATTAAAAACAGCCGGTCTTTTTGTTCTTATGATGAAATCCGGTCTTTTTCTGCCCTGTGCGGAAGCTCATATTTACCCGTTTGAAAAAGTTCTCGCTGATATAGGAGATGAACAGAGCATATTACAAAACCTGTCAACATTCTCTTCTCACATGAAAAATGTCATCGAGATTCTTGAACTTGCTGATTCTGACTCATTAATATTAATTGACGAATTATGTGCAGGAACAGACCCTCAAGAGGGCGCTACTTTAGCAGAAGTCATATTAAAGGAATTAGCGAAGAAACAAGCTTTATCAATTATAACCACACATTATGGAGAACTAAAAACTCTTGAGTATACAGATCCTTACTTTAAAAATGCCTCGGTAGAGTTCGATACGGAATCACTTTCTCCTACATATAAACTGATTATCGGTATTCCTGGGTTAAGCAATGCAATTTTAATCGCATCAAATCTGGGACTTCCGGAAAACCTTGTATGGGAAGCCAAAGAACTTTTAATTACACAGCGTGACACATCAAGTCTTGTTGTAGAAAGACTGCAGGATACACAACAAAGACTTGATACAAACTTAAAAGAAGCTGAAATACTAAATGCAGAAGCTGAAGAGTTGAAAAAACAATATGAAAAAGAGCTTTCTGAACACAAAAAGGAAAAAAAGAAATCTTTAAAAATTATTAAAGATAAATTTGAAACACGTCTGGACGATGCAAAGGCAGAAATTAAAGAGATTTTAGCAGAATTAAGGCGTGAAAAATCAGAAAAAATTGCAAGACGTTCTTATGAAAGGCTGGCACAGCTGGAACAAGGGTTTCGTACGGAACTTCATGCGCTCCAAGAACAAGAGCAGTATATGGAGCTTGACTGGACCAAGGTTCAAGTTAATGATAAAGTTATGATAAAGGATTTAAACCAGCAGGTTACAGTCTTGTCACTTCCGGACAAGAACGGCGTTTTGTATATACAAATGGGAATGATTAAAACGAAAGTGAAGAAAGAAAAACTTGCTGTATATAATCCTCAGCTTGCAAAGAAAGTCAATCTGCCAACAGGAGCCATTAAAAAAGAAACTTTTTCTTTGAGAAAGTATGATATTTCAAATACATTAGATCTGCGAGGCGAGCGTGTAGAAGAAGCTCTTGATAATTTGGAAGCTTATCTTGATAAAGCAAGTCTTGCAAATTTGTCACCTGTATATATAATTCACGGTCACGGCACTGGAGCCTTAAAATCAGCAGTCAGAGATTTTATTTCGACATCTCCATATGTCGCTAAGTATAGGGCTGGAGAAGATGCAGAAGGCGGAGATGGCGTAAGCGTAATTGATATCCGCTAGAATTTTATTTCGTAAAATCAACAATTAGTATGTTATTGTCAGCGCAAAATTTTCTCAACTCGTAGCTCATCTGGTTTACACCTCTTTTAGTACCGATAAATCCTAACTCCGGATCCATAATAACTATTTCGCCATATCTGTCAGCAGTGCTTTCAAGCTCTTTGTTTGCCTTCTTGACGGCGTTTTCAAACTCAAGCGCTTTAGTTTCCCCGCCGAGAATTTTTTGAATATTTTTATTTAAATGAATTTCATCCGCTTTTATATTATTGCAGGAAATCTCGCGATAAATAGCTGCATAATCCTTATCAGAAACAGGACATAGCTCTTGGATTCGTTTTGAAAAAATTGTATCATTGAATGCTAAGTCTTTTAACTTCTCATAATCTTTGCCGTATTTTGTATTTCTAACAAAGGCTGAAGCTGTATTATTCATATCAAGCTGTCTAAAACCAACAAATTCCGGATAGTTTCCGTAAGTTGCACATTTATCCTTTCTACCAACGGAAGCAGATAAAACAAGCCCTTTTTTATATCCGCAATTAGCGGCAACACTCATAAGACCATTGTCTTTTGCTGCATGATATGCAATATTTTCTTTGTCTAAATTCAATTTTTTCGCACCGATTACCCGGTTTTTAACAGTTTCTTTTCCACTTCCTGTTATGATTTCTTCAGCACCTGCCTCTATAGCTTTATCAAGAGTAATGTCTTTAGTAAATACCATTCTGCCGTTTTTTTGCAGTTTGAAAATTTCTTCTTCAATAGCTTTAGTCATTGGTGATTGAATTTTAGAACCGTATATTGTATAGAAACCGT
Source organism: Candidatus Gastranaerophilales bacterium (assembly GCA_944325515.1). Taxonomy (GTDB): domain Bacteria; phylum Cyanobacteriota; class Vampirovibrionia; order Gastranaerophilales; family Gastranaerophilaceae; genus CAG-196. Next base: position 104,948 of record CALVAO010000001.1, read on the forward strand.
CATTTACAGCTTTCAAGTCTGATTCAGCAAATATTTTAGCCATATTAAAATCATTGCCATGCCGGAATGTAAATGCAAGCTCTCTTACAGTCTGTGGATTATATAATGTTCCATTCTGGATTTTCATTAACCAGTGGTGATTTTCTACAAAGTTTATAATCCTATTTTTTTCGGTTGTAGTCAGTGCATTCATTCTTTGTACAATGGCATTAACAGCCTGTGATGAAGTGAGCGGGTGCAAGCCATCAATAAGCGTTTCTGTTTTGCTTAAATCGTGTAGAAGTGTTGAAATTCCTAAAACCCGCTTATCTGAAGCACTAAGGGTTTGATATAAAGGATTTTTTGTATTTTCCTGCAGTGCCATTAGCATATGCTCTGCAAGGGGCTTTGTGTGTGTTTTGTGCTGCTTTGCTCCGATTGTAAATATAAATTCCGGAAAGGTCTTACATATACTATCTAAAGGCTCTTGATATTCTTCAAACCCCTTAGGTAATATAACTTTATTTTCATATAAGAATTTTTTAATTTCATCATTTACAGATGCTTCCAGACTGTTTAATTTACTGTTTTTCTCCGCTAAAACCGGTAAGCCGCTCAATATGTTGTCACTTTGGTTGTTTAATCCGAATTTATTTAGAATTTTATTCTGTTCATCTTCCGGCAGATGTTTTATTTTTGAAAAAATATTTTCTTTAAAGTTCTCTCTGGAATATTCTAATTTAACGCCGCCTGCACCAACAAGTTCGTCAATACTGTGTTTTGAAGCAGCAAAAACATTTAAGTTTTTTTCAATATCTTTCAGAAAAGCATTTGATACAGATTGCGGAACTTTATTAATTTTTACAAGCTTATTCTGCTCTTTTAGAATATTTAATAACAAGTTACGCGGTAATTCTTTGCGGCAACTTTGCAAAATGAGTGAAAACCTGTTTAATTCAAACTTAGAATACTTCTCTAAATTTTTAGGATTTAAAATTTCAAGAGGAATTTCATTTGCTGTCAATAGCTGTGCCTGCAGAATATTTTCATTTTTTATTTCACCACTGCGTAATTTGGAGATAATTTCCAGACATTCGTCATTATAACCTGCATTTTTCAATTTTAAAACCTCTACGATATTTTCAGCCTCAAGTTTTCCTTCTTTTTGGAGAGCTAACAACAGTTTTAATGTTGCAGCTGTTTCTTGAGGGTTTTTCGCAGAATAATTTAAAATACCTTCCGTTTTACTCATTAACAAACGATCATTACTTGTTCTGTTTAAAAGGAAAACTTTTTTCTTTGCAGCTTGCGGGGTGTATAATACTATTTTCCCCGAATCAGCAAGATTAAGCAGATTTTCTTTTGATATATCATCAAGGTAAACTGCAAGATTATCAAATTGTTTTGTGACCTCTTCAGCATTTAACTTGTTTGCTTGACAATATTTCGCTAAGATTGCCGTTTTATCTGTTGTTTGTTTTAATGACGTTTTGTATGTCAGATTTAATAAATCGCTATTTTTTGACGGGAAATTAAATGCAGGTTTTAGTGCACCGATATATTTTTGTCCGCTGTTTTTCCGCACAGTGTTTAAACAATCTTTGATTAGTGAAATTTTAATTCCCATATAGAATCCCCGTATATTTATATAAAGTATTTTTGCATAAATAAATTGACAGATAAAATAATTATATTAAAATTTGTAACAATGCTTTTTTATCATTAATTTAGAACTTACTTGCTTTTTTAAGCCCATCTCACTTATAATTATTCAAGGAGGGAAAGTTATGTATAAACTAGGTATTATAGGTTATCCTTTAGGGCATTCCATCTCAGCTGTTATTCAAAAAGCAGGTTTGGAGTGCCTGGGCGCGGAAGGCACCTATGATGTAATGGAAACTCCGCCGGAAGATTTGATAAACAGGATTAAATATATAAAGGCAAATAACTATAACGGATTTAACGTAACAATTCCTCTAAAGGTTCCAATGTCTTTGTTTTTAGAAGATATTGATGACTATGCAAATATCGCAGGCTGTGTAAATACAGTAAAAGTTGCAGAAGACAAATCTTTTTACGGTTACAATACGGATATTTACGGTTTCAAAAAGGCTATACCCGAAGAAATTAATTTAAATGGGAAAAATGCCAGTATTTTAGGAACAGGCGGTGCTGCGCGTGCTGCGGTCGTAGGGCTTGCAGAAAGAGGAATTGCAGAAATCGATTTTTATACAAGAAATATAATTAACTCGAAGCAGACGCTGGATTATGTGCGTGCAAAATTCCCGAATATAACATTTAATGTTTACCAGATTCAAAATATTAGGAGTCTTGAAGGGACATCAATAGTTGTCAATGCGACTCCTATTGGAATGAAAGGGTTTATGGCTGATCAGATGCCGCTAGAACCTCAAGATTTAGATAAATTGAAGCCGGATACAATTGTGTATGATATTGTTTATAACCCTGTAAAAACGGTACTTATTAATGAGGCTCAGAAACGCGGGCTTAAAACTATCGGAGGGCTCGATATGCTTATATATCAAGCAGAACGTGCTCAACAAATATGGACAGGGCATAATCCGGATGTAAAATTGATGAAAATTGCAGCTCTGGAAGCTTTGCAATAACTTAACGAAAATTGATAAACAAAAAAAAGACATCTTTTGATGTCTTTTTTTTGTTTATCTTATTAATCAGATTATTTATTGCATACACTGAATTCATCAATCATTAAAGCATAAACTGCTTCGCCCTTTTTAGCTTTATAGTGGCATCCGGGGGTTATTAATCCGACAAGAAAACCAACACCGCAGCCTATAGGTATGCCAATTGCAAGACCTGTACCAATTTTAGCTGGATTTGGTATGAAAGCAAAACCTACGCCGGCACCTGCTCCAACAATACCAAGTGTGAGTGTGGATAGTGTTAACTTACCTGCTGTTGTCCATGGTCCTTCTTTAAGTTTGCAGTCTTTTGTAAATGGTCTTGCTTTAATATCAATACAGGTGTTGTCCGGAAGGACAATTTTTCTGAATATCAAACTTACTCTTGCATTTTTGTTAAACCATTTTGGTTTTTCTACATTTATCACCTCTGCAACAATTTTTGTACCGCAAGGCAATATTAGAGTGCCTTCGCAAGTATAAAGTGCCTGTGGAACAACAAAGTGCACCAGTTGACCTGCTTGAGCACATTTTGAAAAGAATTTTTCATCAAAAACAAATTGAAGTACATTACCTTTTTCAACTGTTTTTCTTAGATTTGTAATAGTTACTACGTTGCAGGGAGCTTTTTTGTGAACATCCAAATGCTCAATTGCAACAGTTTTTTCTCCTGTAGCTGCAAGCACAGGAATCGTATTTAATCCGATAATTGATAAAATTGAAAAAAATGATAAAAATTTTTTTAGCATAAAAATTACCTCTAATTAAATTTCAACCCCAGTATAAACGAAATTAAAACATTTCTCAAGTATTATTTTAAATATAAATTCAGTTAAAATAACAATTGATTTTTCAAAACTTTTAGTTTACTTTATTTCTCATAATGAGAAGAAAATTTACGGGCATTTTATTAGGAGCAGCAGCGGCTGCAAGTTACGGGACAAACCCTTTATTTGCTTTGCCGTTGTATGCAGCCGGTATAGGAGTAAATTCAGTTTTATTTTATCGCTATTTACTAGCCGTTATTTTGTACGGCGGATGGCTTAAGCTGCATAAAAAAATGTCATTCAGAATAACAAAAAACGAAATTTTTCCGTTATTCTTTATGGGGCTGTTTTTTTCTCTATCTTCGTTAACACTATTTGCAGCATTCAAATATATTGAAGCAGGTATTGCCTGCACAATACTTTTTATTTATCCTGTACTTGTAGCTTTGATTATGGCTGTTTTTTATAAAGAAAAAATAACAAAAACATTTATTTTTTCGATATGCCTAATAATGTCCGGAATAGTCCTGCTCTACCACGGAAAGGAAAGCACAACGCTGAATACTCAAGGTGTATTACTGGTTCTCTCTTCTGCATTGCTATATGCGCTATATATTGTAGGTGTTAAAAATATAAAAGCAATAAGGCATATGAATAGTGCAAAAATGAGCTTTTATGTAATGCTTTTCGGCTTAGTTGTATATCTATATAATTTAAGATTCTGCACTCTGCTTCAACCGCTGGATAAACCGCTGCTATGGGTGTATGCATTTGCACTTGCGCTTCTTCCGACAATAATTTCTATAGAAACAATTACTATATCAATAAAACTTATCGGTTCAACAACGGCAGCTGTCTTAGGTTCTCTTGAACCGCTTACTGCAATATTTTTCGGTGTTGTAGTCTTTCACGAGCAGCTTACATTGAGAATTATCATTGGAATTATTGCGGTATTAACAGGTGTAATTCTGATTATAAGGCGTAAACGCGAACTTAGAAGTTAAATAGCAAAGAATATTTTTATGCGTTTTAGTAAAAATAAGATGGATAATATTAACTTCTCATCCCGCATAAAACCGGTCACAATGAAAGAATTTACAGCTGTTACAAAAGATATGGGCAGTACGAATTTTGTTGACTTTCCCTGGACAATAGAGGAAAGCAAGAAAGCAAAAGATGTGTTTACTAAAAATATAGTAGATTGTACCGCCTGTCTTATAACTGATGGTAAAGAAGCTCTTCTTATGCATTTAAATCCAAGAACAGAAAACAATCACGCCTTTTCATTGGTTCTAAATTATTTAAGCAGAACACTTGATTTAAAGTCGGAGAATTTACATGCGCTTTTAATTGGGTCTAAGAATAACAAAAAAAGCTTAGATATATATTCAAAATTCAAGCAGCTTTTAAATCAATTAAGTATCAAGTTTTCAGAGTTAAAAGACGGAAAAACACCGGTATCTGTTGCATACAGCTCTGATAATGTATATGTAACCGGTGCAACAATAGACAAAATGCTTAAAAAAGGAGAAAGTGAAAGAAGTTCTATTTTATCCTCTTTCAAAAATGTTTCAATTTCAGAATGTGATGAACTCTAATTTGTACCCAATGTAGAATTGTAGTAAACAATAGAAGGTTATTTTCAAGATAATTTTTTCATATAAAACATTATATGATTCATCCATTCTTTTGCAGCTTTTTTATCACAGTATTTACCGGAATATGCTAATTCTTCTAAAGTATCAATATTTCTTTTGTAATGATGATTAGAAATCGTTTCTGCCATTACTTCAATACAATCATCGACATTTTTGAATTTTCTCAAGCCTTTGCGTCCGTTTATGCCTCCGACATTATTTTTAATAAGAGCTGCGTCTGAACGCCCTCTTGCAGATTCTGTCATAGATATAGCCATAAGCAAAGTTGGATTTACCTTGTACTTTTCGGCTTTTTGTATAAAAACACCGGCTTTATTCTTTAGCGGATTCTTTTTAGTTTTTGGTTTTAAAAGAAGATTATTAAAACGCAAATTTATATCTTCAGGCAAATATTCAGAGTACATGTCTGACAAAATTACATCCTTTGCGGATTTTACAGCCGGCATTTTCTTTGTTGTCTTTTTTAAAGCAAGATACGCTTTTGAACCTATTAGAGCACCTTCTTTTACATGCATTGGTTTTGTTTTAACAAAAATATCTTTTTCGATTTTTGAAAAAAGAGTTCCCTGCTTGTTATTAATAAACTGGGTGCTTAATGCACTTGAAAGCATTGCCGCCCCGAGTACTGCACATTTTCCTTTGTGTCCGGCTTGTTCTACATATTTCTTAGTGCCTCTTAGAATTTGTCTGCTTGATTTTACTGTTAAAGTTACAGCACTGCTTATACTTGAGTTGTTTACGTGCGGAATTTTCATATTTATATTTCCTCTAGTATTCATATTTTACAGCGGAAAAATAAAATAACAAATAAATTTAGGTTAAAACTTCTCAATTGTTAAGAAAGATAAATTTTAAAATTTTATAAAAAAAATAAGCCCTTATCTGGGGCTTATTTTATGGCTGGGGCGGAAGGATTCGAACCTCCGGGATGGCTGGACCAAAACCAGCTGCCTTACCACTTGGCGACGCCCCAATATAGATTTGTCACGTTTATTATAATAAAATATCAAGATAAAATGTCAAGTTCTTTTATACAAAAAGTCCGACTTGATTGCAAATCGGACTATCTAATTATATAAGAAATAGGAGGAATAGGATTTTTATTAATCTCTTGACATCTGCCATAAGATATCACCGGCAACAGCCACTGCACTTAGAACTTTAGAGAACTTATTTGTACCTTTTAATCCGAGCTTGTCGCATAATCCAAACGGATTCCAAACTTTTGCAACTCCGGATAGAGCATAACCTAAGCCTCGACCTGCAAGTCCTGCAGCTAAAACTTCTGTACCCTTTTCTACATAACCGCCTAACTTTTGCATACGTTCTTTACCGGCTTGATTATCTATCGGAGTACCATATAGATAACTTAAAGTTTCTTCTGTGTACTTATTGTGATAATCTTTACCGTGGAAACTTTTCCAGAAACCATGTTCAAAAGCTGTCTGCCCGTATTTTTTGATATCTTCTCTCAAATCTACAGGTCCAGCTCCTTGATCACTATATGTTTTTGCATATATCAAGCTGATTAAGTTATTAACATTGGAAACAGCATTCATATTGCCGCCGTTTTCTTTGAAGTAATCGTTATATTTTGTATAAATTATTTGTTTTAATTTGTCATATTCCTGGCAAATACCGTCAGCATCACCTTCAACCACCTTTTCTCTTAAGCATCTGATATTGTTTTTTACATCACCATCAACCATAGCTTTTTCAAATACAGCTTTGTCTGTATCAGCAAGAGCCTGTGTTTCGTTTTGAAGCAGTATTTGATGCATTGCTCCGGTATGTTTCAGCTGGTTCTTTTCTATATCTTGATAAACTTGATTCATCTGACCCATAAATGTCGGATTATACATCCCCATCATTCCCATTCCCATCATCGAAGGATCATAATATGAGCTGTATGAACCATAACCGCCAAGACCTGTCATTCCGAGCGGACTCATATATGGATTAATTCCTGTTATGCCGTAACCTAGCATAAATACCTCCAAATTTTTCAACTAACCTTTTTCTTTACATATTAATAAAGTATTTTTCTCTGTAAAAATTGCTTATTTCTATAAAATATCTTTACAAAAATTTACAATCTAATAATTTTCATTAAAAAAAGGAAGAGTTAACTCTTCCTTTTTTATATCTGCAATAATTTTTGTATGTTTTATGCTTCAACAGCTGTTTCTTCAGCAGGAGCTTCTTCTGCTTGAGCAGCTTCTTCCGCAGCTTTTGCAGCCTCTTCAGCTTTTCTTGCTTCTTCTTCAGCCTTTTTAGCTTGAGCTTTTTTAGACAGTTTAACAACTTCTTTTTTCTTATAATTTAAGCTGCCATCGTCGTTACAGTTAGCTATCAAGTATTTTACAGTATCTGTAGGCTGAGCACCTTTAGAAACCCAGGAAAGAGCTGATTCTTTATTAAGTTTCATTTCTTTTGTCTTAGGATTGTAGTAGCCTAATTCTTCAATAGGTCTGCCTTCTCTTTTTGTAGTTGAATTGATAACTATAATTCTGTATGACGGGTTTTTCTTTGCGCCCATTCTTTTTAATCTGATTTTTAACATTTTTAATTCCTTCTTTTATTTGATGATATAAAGAGTAAAATTTACTCTACTGCTAAGGATTTAGCCGCTAATCCTTAATGAACCGACTTATTAAAAGAGGATACAGTCTGTTCATATTCTAAATAAACACAAACATACAAACTAATCAAGGAGTTTAAACAAATGTAAAGTTAAATATTAAAACTTTTTCTGGAGCCTTCTTCGTGATACAAACCGCCTCCACAGATAGTTTCTACAACTTTTAGTACAAATTCTCTGGAGGCATCAGAGGAATTAAGGAAAAATTCTCTGTTTACCAGATGTCTGATTTTAAAGATTGAATTTTGTGTCTTGTCTGCCGGTACATAAAGTGATGCTACTTCTTTGTCAAGTAAAACCTGCATCATATCACTTCTGGATGTAATACCTTCCATCAATTCATTATAATTACCGTTTATTGCCATAATTCTGCCGGAAAACATCGGCGGTGCACTTTCTCTGAACAAAGCCTGCGGTTCATAATTGCAGCGCGTTGTTAAACTTATTGTATGCCATAGAATATTAATGATTACAACAGTCTTGTCTTTGTCATAATTTACATATATATTTTCAGTTGTAACTCCGCGTGCCGAGAAGGATTGCTTTAAAGAATCCGCAATAGCTTTAAGATTTTCTATCATTTCAGCAAAAATTTCCGTAGTATTAAGGGTAGCGTGCTGATAGTCTAAAAACTGTTTATACATATGGCTGGAAACAAGTCCGATACGCTCTTGGATTAGTGTGGATTTTCTGAATGATGTTTCCATGTTATTAAAATTTTCGTAGCCTTTACTCAATCTTATAAAGCCTCCTTATATAATTTTACACTCAAACTAATATCAAAGTAAACAAATATTTATGAACTTTTGTAAATTTTTTCTGAAAAAGTGTTATAAATTTCTAAAAATGTGGAATTAAAAAATTAGAAAGGAGAATTATTAGTATGGAAATTCTTAATTTAGTATTGTTTGGTTGTATATTCTATGCTGCATTAATTGGAATCCCGACACTTTGCGAGAAACACGGAAAATAAATTTTTAATACTGATATAATGACCTATATATTTACATATAATATATTTTGGCATATAATATCTTATGTGTTAATTATATAGGAGATTTATTATGAAAATTAGTGCTATTAATGCAAACAGCGCGCTTTATACAACGAGAAATAAAAGTCTGCGCAATCGCGGAATGCAGGATAATACAGCAGCTCCGGTTCCGACCCCGCAAAATGTTAGCTTTCAAGCAAGCGGGTTAAAAATAGGCTTAGGTGCTATAGGTGCAATGCTGGGCGGACTTGTTGTAGGCGGTCCTGTCGGCGCAGTGATAGGTGCTGTAGCAGGTCTTAAAGGGGCTGACCTTGTAGAAGCAGACATTGAGGCTAAGGCTAGAGATGAGGAAGAAAAAAATAAGTCCGGTAAAAAATAATAGTCAAATAAGGTTTACTTAAAAAGGATTTGCATAAAATGCAAATCCTTTTTTAATTGTCTTGTATCAAACGCGCAAATCTGCCGTCGGAAGTTATCATTGCCAGTTTTTGCTCCTCAGATTCAATATTTACAGCTGATATATTATATTCTTTTACAATATCAACAAACAATTTTTCAAACATTACATAAATGATTTTTGATTGATTATTGTATTTCTGGAGCAGTGCCAGTGCATCATTTATTATTAAAAGTGCTTCTTCTGTTTCTGCTGCTGCAATTTTTAACTTCGCTATAAAATATTTTGCCAGTATAAGTATATTAAATATAGCAGAATTTTCAGCTTTCTGAAGTATATCGCTGTATATAGCTTCTGCTTTTTGTTTAATACCTATGTTTGCATAGCAGTAAGCAATTAATAAATCACAGAACAGCTCCAGCTGCGTTTGATGAATGTCTGAAGCAAGAAGCTTTGCCTGGTAAATATTTTGAGCAAAAACTTTATAGTCAGACTTGTGAGCGTTAAACTCCTGCAATATCAAGTAAATAACTTTTGAAAACGCGGAAGAGTTTTCAATATTGGAAATCGCATAATTATTACCTTTGATAAAATCTCTTACTGCTAAAATACAGTCTTTATCCGGCAGGTTATCTCCCATAGCAATTTTTACCTGTTCAAAAAACTCTTCAAGCCCATCATTCATCAAAAAAAGCTTGGCAAAACCGGCAAGCCTGAATGTTTCAAACAAATGTTCCGCAAATAAGTTCATTGAAAAACTTGCAGGCTTTATTTTTTCAATAATTTCCGGTCTAAGAACATTTAATAATTCTGCAGCAACTTCTGTGCACTGCTCAAAATCACCTATATTAAACAAAATTTCTATATTAACAAGCGAAAGAAGCAAAAATTTGGTATTTATAGCTCCGTCAACTATAAGTTTTGGATTTGGCATTCGTGTTAATATATTGTGAAGCAGAGTCAAAGCATCTGTATAATTGGAAGATATTAATGCACCTTGAAGCATTAGATTTGATAATTTTACAATTCGTTCATTATCATTATCCTTAAGAGCATCCATTAACAAAACATTTTCTATAGAATATATTTTATCCGGAGAGTAGCTGTATAGACACATTAAAATATTTTGATATACTTCCTTTTTATTATTTTCTATATCTTCTGTCGGTATATTGCTGCCAATATGTTCAACTAAAGACAAAAACCCGAGACAGTTTTTCAGATAGGCATCAAAATCTCCGGAATTCATCGCAAATTGAGAATTACGCCAGAGCAGCAGATATTCTTCTTTGAAATATGAAAGTTTACCGAATATTAATAAAGTTAATGTATCATTCAGTCCTTTTGCAAGTTTTGCTAGAATATTTCTGCATAAAAATTCTGTAACTTCTTTTTTTAACGAAGATTCTATAACTGGCTTAATCAGATTAAAATTGTTTATATATACAGCTTTTTCACTTAGTACTGCAAATCCTGCATCTTGAAGAACTTTAGCAGCTTTTTCCGGCTCTTTTATCCCTAACAGTTTTAGTGTTTCAAAATCAAGCCTTGCACCAAGGAATGTAGAATATGCCAGTATCATAGAAGCATCTGCCTGTTTCCCGAGGTATTTTAAACGTGCTTTGAGAAGCTCCGGTAATGTCTTTGGCAGGATTACTGAATTGTTACTCTTAATAAGCAGTCTGTTTTCAAAGTTTATAAGAATGTTTTTTTCTGTAAGATATCTGAGAGCATTATCAAAATAAAGTAATGAGCCGTCAAAATATTCTTGAATTTTTTCAAAATAAAACGATTGAATAAAATCACCGGCTTCTTCTTTTAAAGAAGACAGAATTGTTTCCATACTTACTTTTTGTAATGAGTATTCGGAATAAAGCGGGGTTCTCAAGAGCCCTTTTATTTTTGCATGCAGTGCACATTCGCTGTTTGTAATAAATACAAAATTCGTATTCAGCTTTTTAAATCTGTCAAAAAATAGTTCCAGCGTTTGTATAGATGTATCATCCATATTTTCAAAGGCTTCTATTATAACAACGCAATTTTTTAATCCTGCAAGAAACTCTCCGAAGTCTTCCATATATGCAAATCGGGCATCTTCCGGAGCAGATGCTTTTCGCGGTTTACTAAATAATAAATTAAAAAGTTCATTAAATCTTTTATTATCATAATTTTCCGGAATTAATGAATTACACAGCGGAAGTTCATAGAAATCTCTAAAAAGCTGTTCCAGCACTCCCCAGGGATGGTAGTTTGTTTCTTCTGTACAAACTGCCTGTATAACCTTTTGTCCCTTTGATTTAAAATATTCTACAAGTTCGGATGTTCTTATTTCAAGATTTCTTTCGCCTCTTATGGCTGTAATTTTATTACCGTCAAGTTTTGCCAGTATATTTTCAGCGGTGGCTTTATAAAATTTACATTTTGCATTGATGTCAAACACCTTAAATGAATATATATCTTCAGTTTTAGGAATATCCTTTATGATATTATTCCGTACGGGTTTTATATTATTATCGTTGTCATCTTCAATATCATTGGAAGGCGGAAGCACATAATTTTCCAGCAAAAGTTCATATAGCATTAAAGTAGTGCCGTTTTGTTCTATTGAATATAAGGAATCTGTTTTATAATCCTTGTTAACTGTATCACGCACGAATTGATCTAGAATTATCTGCATGCCTTTTAAATACTTTTTTTCATCTTTTTTCACTTCCAGAAGCTTAACATTTGCTGTCAGCTCTGTTTTTTTCAAAAGATCTTCAGATTTCTTTTTTACTACTGTAATATTTAATTTTAATGGTGTTGACAATTCTTCAATTATTTTGGCATTTAAACCTGCAAAAGCATTTGCAATTTTTAATGCAAGTCTTGTGGCTTTATTAGCTGAAGTAACAAACGACAGTTCTTTACACATATTAATTTCAACAATGTCATTATAAGTTATAATTCTGCCATCTACGGCTTTTAACTGTGCTGTCAAAAGATTTTTCAAACGGAAATAAAATTTTGAGAATAATTCCTGCGAGCCTAAGACTCTTCTTATATTCTTGAGTGCTTCAAATTTAATAATTACCGAGGCATATTCATCTGTTTCGCACTCTTGAATTGCAGTACTTGCAGCAGTATTAAATCCGCACCTGCATTTGTCATTTGCAGCAGGTACCAGCTTCCCGCATTTAGCACACTTTACCAGAATTAAATAGCCGCATTTTTCGCAAACCAGAGATTTACTTAAGCAATGACAATTTGGACATTCCAGAGCCAAAACTTTATGGCAGTGCGGACAAACAGTTTCTTCTTCTGAAATATTTCTATGACACTTCGGACATTCCATAGTGAAAATTATAGCCTAAAATCCTCTGTTATGCTATACTTTATAAGGAGGGAAAATATGAGCTTTATTCAAATTTTAACAGAACCTGCGATCCTTATTATTACGGTTTTCTTTCTGTTTTTCATCATGACGGTTTTAAGAAATTATTCCAGGGTTGAAAAGAATTTGAACTCTGTATATATGTTTTTAAAATCTTTAAACAAAAAGGAATTATCTTATCGTTTTCAAGAACTTGATGATTTTATGAGTTCAAACAGTTTTACTGCAACAGCCTGGGAAGACTTTAAGAAAGCATTGATTTTCCCCGAAAAATTATATGTTGCTTCTCAAAATACAAAATCTACCGGTGATTACAAACCGGAAATATATTTAACCATTGATGCGTCATACTTTTTTAATGAAGAAACAATTGTTTATTCAAAAATTAACCATAAGTTCATACAGATAATGCCGACTTTATTGACAGGGCTTGGACCTTTCTTTACATTTCTAAAAATGGCAGTGGCTTTTTCGGCTATTAATTTTACAATTGATGATAGTATTGGAAACTCATTGAACGGGCTAATATCTAATATTCAGATAGCGGCGTTGTGTTCAGTGTTTGCAGTCGGTTTTTCATTGTTATTTATGTTTATTGAAAAAATTGTTTATAACCGCAAATGTAAAAAATACTATCTAGCAATACAGAAAGAATTTATACGATTATTTGATATCGTAACAAGCGAAAAATTTTTAATAGACCTTGTTAAGGAATCAAAAATACAAAATGCTGTAAATGAAAAATTACTCAAAGCTTTACCGGAAAATTTTGCAAAAGCTGTGGCAAAAAGTCTTGGTGAGACAACAGTTCCTTATCTGGAAAATATTTTATACAGCTTGAATAAATTGAATGAGACTACCAATAAAGTCTCGCAGGGCGATATTGTAGATAAATTATTTTAGAAATATTAATTATGGAAATAAAACGGCACAAAGAAGAAGGCGGAGAAAATAATATATTTTGGATAACAATGACAGACTTGATGACAGCTCTGGTTCTGGTCTTTATTGTTTTGTTTTTTTATACCTATGTAACAAGTTCATATGAAAGAATTCAGAGCAAGCTTGAACAGGACAGAGCCTCAAAAGCTTTGCAGGAAACATTAAAAAATCAGAATATTAATGCAAATGTCGAAGCCGGAATTGTTAAGATTTCAGATCTGGAGTTGTTTAACATAAACAGCTATGAGCTTTCTGATAAAGGAAAAAAATATCTGGATAAATTTGCGCCTGCTTATTTTAATTCATTATTTTCAAATGACTACTTAAATAAAAATGTGGAAAAAATTATAATTCAAGGTCATACCGATTCTCAAACTTTCCGTGGTAAGTATTCTGCAGACGAACAATATATGAAAAACATGGAGTTAAGCTTGAAACGGGCATATGAAGTTGCTAATTATATGACAGGCACCCAGTATAATAAATCCAACGGTGATAAACTCCGTAAGATGATTATAGTAGAAGGTGCAAGCTATTCCAGTCCGGTATTAGTTAACGGCAAAGAAGATTTTAATAAAAGCCGCAGGGTTGAATTAAAGATTATTATGAAAAATAACCATTAAAACAACCCTGCTTTAATTCTATTAACAAGTCCTTACTTTTTAGATATAAAATCAAGCACACCGTTAATAAATGTAAGAGGATGAACAGGACAGCCCGGTATGTATAAATCTATCGGATATTTTTCCAGAAACTCTCTGTTGAGTTTTGAAGAATTCTGGAAAACCCCGCCGGAAATAGCACAAGCACCCGCTAATATTACAATCTTCGGATCCGGTGTAGATTTATAGCAGTCTTCCAGTGCATAAGCCATATTTTCTGATATAGGTCCGGTAATTACAACTCCATCAGCATGCCTTGGTGATGCTACAAAATCTATTCCGAATCTTCCCATATCAAAGTTGCAGTTTGAGCAGGCATTTAGTTCCATTTCACATCCGTTACAGCCTGCAGCAGAAACTTGACGGAGTTTTAATGATTTTGAAAAAACTCTTCTAATTTCTTTTCTTGCTTCTATTGCAGCTTTTTCAAACTCTTCCGGTGTCATTCCTTCAGTTATTACGAGTCGATCTCTATTAGTTGAAGACAATTTATAATAGTTGCTAAATTGAATAGCTTCACACTTACAATTGCCGCAAAGCGTACATTTACCTAAATCAATAGAAAGTGGATTTCCTTTTAACGCCCCTGTCGGACAAATTGTTTCATCAATATTACATCCCTCACACTGTTTTAGAATAGGGAACCCCCTAAATTGACTCCGCATAGGTGCATTTGGAATATCAGGGATGTATTGTTTCCCTTGAAAATATTTTAGTTTTATAGTGTCTAGCATGTTATGTTACCTCTGTTTTTAATGTGAATAAGTTAATAAGTGAACAGGTTAATAATAGATATTAGCAATCACTTGTTTTTGTTACAGGTCATTGCCGCAGTAGGACAGGTTGAAACTTTTGTTACATAGCGGAAAGTCCGAGACTCCGTTGTTTCTGACTGCCATTGCAAGCATATACCAGTTATTGAAAGACGGGTCTTTCATTTTATACCGCAGCAATTCGCCGTTTGCTCCGGTAATTGCTATATGTACGATTTCACCTCGCCATCCTTCAGTCATTGATACAACAAAAGAATTCGGAGCAAGATTACGGTTTGGTATAACTTTTATCGGTTCATCTTTATACTCTTTAAGCTTAGAAAGAAGCTTTTTCACTATCTGCATTGATTGTTTAATTTCTTTATACCTTAAAGTAAATCTCGAATGAACATCTCCTGTCGCTTTGAACGGTTTCACAACATCAAGTGAAGTATACCAGCAGTCATTAAAATCGAATCTTGAATCAATGTCAACACCGGAAGAACGTGCTGCCATTCCTACGGCACCTAAAGCTTTTGCACTTTCGCTGCTAACTACACCGGTTCTTTCCATTCTAGAAATACAAGTCGGTTTTTTGAGCATAACTTTTGTTGTTCTGTCAACGGTTTTAGCAACTCCGTCAAGCATTTCAATAATCTTATCAGACATTTTATCATCAATGTCAAAATTAACTCCGCCAACGTTAATTAAACCACGCCCGAAACGGCTTCCGGAGATTTCAAGCATTGTATTAATAACAAGAGTTCTGGTAATACCAAAAATCGAAGCTCCCATCAAATATGCCATATCACCGGCAATTGCACCCATATCACCAATATGAATCGCAATTCTTTCCATCTCAAGAGCAACACGACGTATAATTTGAGCCTTATTAGATATTTTAGTATCTGATAAAGTTTCCATTGCTTGAGAATAAGCCATATTATAGCCTATAACAGTATCTCCGCAAATTGATTCAGCAAGTCTGTTATTATATACGGAATTTTTTAAAAATAATTCTTCAACACCTCTATGCTGATACCCGAGCATTATTTCTAAATCATAAACCTTTTCTCCCATGCACATGAACCTGAAATGGCCCGGCTCAATCACACCGGCATGAATTGGTCCAACTGCAACTTGATGGATATCCTCTCCCTGCATTTCAAAGAAAGGATATTTATTCTGGTTAATACGTACAGGCTTAAGCCACGGATGATTTAACGGCTCAATACCGAACTCTTCATAAAATTCTCTTTCAAATATATGAAAAGAAGGAAATTTTTGAGTAAATGACTCATAAGATTTCATATTAGGAGTAAATATACTCGATGTTATGTATAATTTACCAATCTTATCATCAGCCATTACAATGTATAGACGGATATTTTCATATTCCTGTTTGCCGAAAAAGCCAATGACACGCATTTTCATTTTTTCTACATCGGATTTTATTTCCTCTATAGAAACTGTTGGAATATCCAGAGCGTTTATTTTTTTATTATTTTCAGTTACTATCCAATTCATCTTTTGTACCTTTTCTTTTATTTATTGTATAACCTCTGTTTGTATTAGAATCCTGCAACTGCCATCAAAACAGCCTGTGACAAGCCTAACGGCATATAAATACCTATTATAAACGCAAGAATCAGCATTATAACCTGTGGAGCATACATTGTCCAGCTTAGCTTAATTGCATTATTAGGAAGTTCGCTCTCTTTATTAGATGAAAACGCCATTCTTACTACAGACTTGCCTAAACCGTAAATAATAATTGTTAAAAGGAGCAGGAATACTGCGCATATTATAAAATGTTTTTGCATAAACAAAGTCTTTACCATTAAAAATTCACTAATAAACAGGACAGAAGGTGGAAATGCTGCTATACCTATGAATGATGCAATCCAGAGCCAGCCTGTTTTTCTATCGGTTTTCAAAAGTCCTGTAACAGCCTTTATCTTTTTTGTTCCGTATATTTCCAGAATATTTCCGGATGTTAAGAAGAAAGATGCTTTTATTAAAGAGTGTCCGATAAGATGTATCATAGCAGCCAGCATACCAATACCGCCAAGAGCTGTTCCTATCGCTAATATACCCATATTCTCAATAGAAGAATATGCCAGCATCCTTTTGTAGTTATTAATATGATATACAAATACAGCTGTTATAAATAATGATAACAACCCCATTACGAGAAGCATTATTCTTGCATAACCATCACAGCCTGCAATTACCATAACTCTAAAAACATTTAATATCATTAGAAATGCTGAGTTTAAAAGAGCTGCTGATAACAATGCAGAAATAGGTGTCGGAGCCTCTGCATGAGCATCCGGAAGCCAGAAGTGTACCGGTGCAAGCCCCATTTTTGTACCAATACCGAATAATATAAACACAAAAGACAACTGCAGCCAGAAATGGTTAAATAAAGGTGCATTGTGATATAAATCACTATAGAATAATGAATTTAAGTTTCCTGTTGCAATTGTCATAAGTATGATACCGACAAACGCAAGCGCAATACCGATTGAACAGATAAATACATATTTCCACGCTGCTTCGATTGAATTTTTTGTTTTGTGGAAATAGATTAAATATGCACTTGCAAGAGTTGTACCTTCAATAAATACCCAGGTGATTCCGAGGTTGCTGCTCAAAACTGCGCCTGTCATTGAAAATACAAAGAATAAAATCATATAAGTATAATGCCTTAGTTTCTTTGTAAGTGAAGTTTCTTTCTGAACATAACCATTGTTATAAATGGCAACCGCAAGAAAAACTATAGACATTACTGCCAGAAAAATTTTGTTTGTATCATCTATCGCAAAAAATCTGCAGGTCTTCCACATTGGCAGAAAATCCACATTGAAGCAGAGTGCCATAGATACAACAAAATGTATTAATGCATACAAATTAATCATTAAGTTGTTTAAAAATTTCTTTTTAAACAAAGACAATATAATAAATGCTAAAATAGGAAATAATAAAATCAAATTAATCATTGTATTCGTAATCCTTTAAGTCTGATAAATGTGCTACTTCCAAATCTTCAAATTCGTTATTAATTTCATTTACAAGCATACCGAGTATAAATACTGCAATAAAGATATCAAGTAAAACACCTAAATTAACAATAATCGGCATTTCTTTTGCAACGGAAAGAGAAAGCAGGAAGATTCCATTTTCCATTGTAATAAAACCTATAACATTTGACAAAACTTTATGTTTAATTGTAATAAGCCACAGGCTTGTAATGATTATTGCAATAGAAACACCAAAATACATTCCGTCTACCATCTTGAATTCCGGAGCCGTTATATTTGCAACCAGAAAACCTCCGAATAAGATAATACTTGCAATAACCAGACAGTAAAAATGTGGAATATTTGCCTCGGTATCCCTGTGTGCCTGCGTTTTATTCAAAACCTTTTTTAAAAATACAGGTATAATAATCGCTTTAACAAGCAGTGTTTCAACAATTACAAATAAAAAACCTATAATGTGAGGCATGTTTTCTGCAATATTTCCGGTGCTTGCAATCATATGCCAGTTAAACCATGGTTCTTTTGCAAAACCGGATAAACATACAAAGAACAACAGCCAGCCCTGCGCAATAAGCATATTAACATGCGCTGCCAAACGGCTTGTTGCTGCTATGTATATCATTGATAATCCTAATAAAATTATAAAAATATTTTCCATAATCTATATTTTCCTTTGTCTATCCTTTGCCATTTTTAGAGTATTCTTCACGCCTTATCCGCCGTACATTCTGTATGTCACAAGCGCAAGTATTATAAGCGCCGTAATAGACATAATGAATATGAATTCAAAAACGTGGGTCATTCTGAATCTTGCCATAGAAGATTCTACCGTTCCGACAATCACTGCAAGTATAAATACAACAGCAAGGAATGCAGCAAGCGCCATCCAGCCGTGCAAAGATACCGGCAATATAAGATTTGCAATCAAAGCCTCAAACAAAAACATTTTGATTGCAGAACCCCATGTGATTAAGCCTAAATCTGCACCGGAGTTATCCAATATCATAACTTCGTGTATCATCGTTAACTCCAGGTGTGTAGTAGGATCATCAACAGGAACCCTGCAACATTCGATTAAAAGCATTATAAACAAAGTAACTGCCAATAATGCAATAATCAAATATCCGTAAGTTCCGGCGTTTTTGAGTATCAATCTTAAACTTTCAAATGTATAATTCTGGCTTAAAGCCGCAATTGATGCCATTCCGATAAAGAAGGCGGGTTCTACAATTGTTGAAAAACACGCTTCTCTTGAAGCTCCCATTCCCTCAAAACTGCTTCCTGTATCTAAAGCGGCAATTAATGAGAAGAATTTGCCAAACCCGAGAATGTAAGAAAAAACAACAAACGCAAACGGGATATTAAATATCGGTTTGCCTGCTACAAGCGGTACAAAAAGCGCCGCAAACAATATTGAAGCAAATCCAGCAACCGGTGCAAACTTAAACACCCATGAAGTTGTTTCGCTTATAACAGAATCTTTTTTCATGAGTCTTAAAAAATCCCACATAGGCTGCATAATACTTACACCTTTGCGTCCAGCCCAAAAAGCTTTTGTCTTTTTTATTATACCTATCATTAAGAAAGGTACAAATAAAAGTATTAATATATTTATTAATAAACTAATCATTTCTAACCCCCAAAGTAAATTATTCCGACTATTGCCAATATCAGAAATATTAATCCGAATAAAATATACTGCTGAATATTACCGCTCTGAATTCTTTCAAATTTTGCAAGTAATTTTTCATCCCACATAACAAGCGGTTTAACAATATATGCTTCTTCAATATCTTCAATTTCAAGCTCATAATATGCTTCCTTCGGGAATAATTCCTTAGGTTTTTTAATATGAGTAACGCGTTTAAATAACGGTTTTAAGGTTGAGATAAATAAATCTGCATAAGAAGATGCTGTATATTGCATATGATTATTGGCTCTGTCATAACCGCATCCCCATGTATTATGTATTTGCATTTTTCTGTTAAACACTGCTCTTATAGCAAACAGCACAAGAAGCATTATTAAGAATATAAAGAAGTACCAGCTTAAAACACTGACTAATTCCATTACGGAATTAAATACCGGCATAATTGCTTCGCTTTTTATAAACATTGAAACCGGAACCAGCACCGCACCTATAAAATACTGCGGATACATGCCGATAAAAAATGTCAGAAATGCCAGAATTCCCATCGGTATAATCATTACTCTTGATACATCTCCTTGAATATTTATGGCATTTTCGCTTCTTGGATTCCCTAAAAACGTTATTCCGGAAGCTTTTGTAAAGCATAATATTGCCATCGTTCCAACCATAGCAAGACCGGCTATTGCGAATATTAAAGTAATAAACAAATTAATTTCGGAAGAGGGAACTCCTTGAAGCATGCCGGCGTAAATTAAAAATTCACTTATAAAACCGTTGAAAGGAGGCAAACCGCAGATTGCAACAGAACCAACTATAAACATTAGTGTTGTATAAGGCATGTTTTTTGCAAGTCCGCCTAATTTTTCAATATTTCTTGTATGTGTTTTTAAATAAACACTGCCGGCTGCAAAGAACAATAGCTCTTTGAAAATAGAGTGGTTTAATATGTGGAGAATTCCGCCAGCGAATCCTAAAGCTGCAACTACAGGATTTGAATACGCGAGTCCCAGCATACCAATACCCATACCAATACCTATAATTCCGATATTTTCAATACTGTGATATGCCAGCAGTCTTTTTATATCATGCTGGGTTATAGCATACAAGACACCATATAAAGCAGATATTACGGAGATAATAAGTACTGTATAAGCAGCCAGCTTTGAAGGTGTACCAACAAACAGTAAAACTCTAAGAATTCCATAAATACCTGTTTTAATCATCACACCGGACATAATCCCTGAAACATGACTGGGAGCTGCCGGGTGTGCATCTGGAAGCCAGTTGTGAAAAGGTACAAATCCAGCTTTTATTCCAAAACCGGCAAAAGCCAGCAGAAAAACTACATTTGCAAGATTCGTATTATTCTGCAAAGCAGACGCAAAATCTGCAAAACTTAAACTATTTGATTGAATATTTAATAAAACAAAAGCCGCAATAATAAAGATTACGGACAAATGCATATAAACAAGATATTTAATCCCTGCAGAAATAACTTCTTTTTTTTCGCCTTCAAATATAACAAGAAAGAATGATGATAGTGACATTAATTCCCAAACAATCAAGAAGAACAGAGCATTTTGTACTGTTACAACAAGAATCATTGAAGTTATCAGCATCATCAAAAAGAAACAATGAGATGCAACATTCATTCCTTTATTAAAATACGGTTTCATATATCCATTAGCGTATATTGTTCCAAACAAACTCATAACAGATATAACTATTACAAAAAATGCGGACAGAGGGTCAATAATAAATTCTACATCGCCCAAAATCGGCGACATATAAACCGTTTGCCCCATAGTTCCGCCGGTTAATAAAACTGCAGCTGCCGGTATAAATAACATAACAGAAGCAATTAAAGTAAAAACAGAACAAACTTTAAATTTCCATTGTTCTTTAACTGCAGCAGAGATTAAAGCTCCCGCGAACAGCATTCCTAAAGCTAAAAAATAAATTTCCATAACTATTTACATTCCCAAAACTATTTTACTAATTTTACCAAATACTTTTATATTGCTAACAAAATAAAATTTCAAGGGGGGAAAATATCAAGCATAAGTAAAAGTTTTTCTCAATACAGTTTCCTGGATTAATTTGAAAATTATTGTAAAGATTTGCAAAGATTTGTTTTAAAAAAGACAATTTTTTTATGATAAATGTTTTTATATACGTGTATCATTTTGTAGAAGGAAGGTAAGTATGATTAATCCAATTAACTTTAGAGCAAACGCAGGGAATGTAACTTTAGAAACTCAAAAACAGGAAGAAGTTCTTAAGTCTGCACCTGTAACAACTCCTGTTGCTAATAGTGCATCTTTTAAAGGTGCAGATGCTATGTCTTCTTATAACAAAGCTATGATTGGCTTGAAAGAAGCTGAACCATCAGTAGAAAAAGCACCGGTTGCTTTTAAAGGCGATGAAAATGCTCCAGCAGAAACTGAGAGCAAAGAAGAAGCTGTTAAATAAGACGAAAACTAAATAAGAGATACTACAGCATGGATGCAGAATTGAAATAATAACCTGCCGGCATCAAAATTTTTTGCCGGCAGGATTATTTGTATTTTTGTAATTGCAAACAAAAGCAATTGCTTCTTCTTTTGTTGTAATATCTCCGTTTAGCTGTGCTTCATGGAGATTATTAATTATTTTTCCGAGGACAGGAGATTGGTTTATCTTTAAGATATCCATAATTTCTCTGCCGTCAAGCAGTTTGGGAAGCGGTTTAAGAGTGTCTTTTTTATCAAGATAAAATTTTAATAATCTTTCAAGACCGTTTAAGTTATTAACAATCATCTCTTCCGTAACATCTATCCCTCTGGCGGAAAGCCGGTCTGCCTTTGCAAGAATAATGTTATCGATGACATTATCTTCCATTTTTCTAATATAGCGCATCATTATTTTTTCATTTAAATCCTGTGCAGATATAACACTTGAGGGGTAAATGTGATTCTTAATCATGCTTGATATATAATCTATTTGTTTTTTTGAGAATTTCAAATCTTTTAATAGAGGAACAGCCATTTTAGAGCCGGTGTCATCATGCTTTATAAAGCGGTGCCTTGCATTACAGGAAGAACATTCCGGTTTGTTATACAAACAATCCTCCTTATTGCATTTACCATTTTCAAGAGTCCAGGTGGAAAACTTTCCGATATCATGTAAAAATCCTGCAAGCTTCAAGTGGTTAAGCCTTGGAAAACCTCCAAAATCTATAGAATCCAGATGCTTTTTTATTTCTTCTTCCGAATTTTCATAAATAATCTCGATTTGTCTTACTGTTTCTATAACGTGGTGCAGTAAATCAAGATGGTGATGTGTATTTGGAGGAACTTTTTTTATATCGTTAACGCAGGGAAAAATTTTCTCTAAAAGCCCTGCTTCATCCAGAGCCAAAAGAGCCTTATCAGTATATTTACCGCCGAAAAGCTTCATTATTTCATAATTAATTCTTTCTTTAGCAGGATTTAGAGCCAGCTGCATATATTTCTTTAATGAAAATTTTAACTCCTCTGTCATCTCAAAGCCTGTAACGGCATAAAAGCGAAAAGCTCTTAAAATTCTGAGTGGATCATCTTCAAAATTTTCTTCCCGAATTCCCCGCAGAATACCTTTTTTTAAATCTTCAAGACCTCCTGTTACATCGATAAATTTTTCATTTTTTAAATCATAAGCAGCCGCATTTATAGTAAAATCTCGTCTTTTAAGGTCTTCTTCGATACAGCTCCCCTGTAATTCCGAAATATCAAGAAAATTGACTTTATCTACCAGTACAACTCTGTATATTTTGTTTTCGCTATCAAGAGTGATAAAGGTTCCATTAAAACGTTCTGCAAGCTTCTTAGCAAAATTTTCCGCCCCGCAAATTGCAATATCCCTGTCAAAAGTTTGTTTCCCCAGCAAAAAATCTCTTACAGCTCCGCCTACAAGATAACCTTCATTGATTTCTCTTAGAATAAAATCATCCTTGATATTCATAAATAATATCTCCCAGAGCTGTAATAACTGCAGTATCTGCCTTTAAAATTAAATTCCCCAGGCTTATCAGAGGCAGATTTTTTGATTTAAAATAATCAAATTCTCTTTGTGAAAATCCCCCCTCCGGTCCGATTATTACAAGAACTTTTTCACCCTTGTGAACAGGGTTTTCTTTTAAATATTCTTTTAAGCTTTTTTCTGTAGAGCGTTCGGCAAAGACAATAATTTTGTCAAAGTTATTGTCTAAAATTTTATCGAATGACGATGGGTCATAGCAGGTTGGTATTTTAGCTCTTTCACATTGTTTTGATGCTTCATACATAACCCTCTGCCATTTTTCCCTCTTATTTACTTTTAAAGCACAATTGTCTGTAAAAACCGGATAAACAGCTCTTACACCAAGTTCCGTGGCTTTCTCCATAATCGTAAGCTGTGAGTCGCTTCGTAAAGGGCTTTGTGCTAAATACAAATCAAAGTCTAAATCCCTTGCAGAAGGGTAAGAGTTTTCAATTTTGCAAATAATTTCTTTAGGATTTATTTCCGTAATAATAGTTTCGTACTGAATTTGATTATCATCGATAAGCAGTAGTTTTTCTCCTGTTCTGGCTCTGAGTGAGCGCGCAATATGACGGTAATTGTCAGTATCTCTTATTGTAATAAAAGGAGGTTCTATTGTATTGGGATTTTCTCCTTTATTTATCTCCCCAATAAAAAACTGCGGCATAACATTTCCTTATAATCTAAACCCTAATTTTATGATACCAAAAAACCAGAAACAATGTCCGCGAGACAAATTATTTTTAAAATATTGTTACAATATTTTGCTAACATCTGTGTTGTTTGGAACATTTGATTAGTCGTAGAATTGCTATTATTTGTTGAGTTTTACTTTGGTAATCTAATTTTTTACCGGTCAGTTGTGTTTTTATTATATAATTAATATAGTGAAGAAGGAGAATTGGTATGGAAAAGAATATTGATTGGGCAAATCTAGGATTTGGCTATATGAAAACTGATTATCGCTTTGTAGCTAATTATAAAAACGGCAAATGGGATGAAGGTTCTATTATTACAGACGAAAATATTGTAATGAATGAATGCGCGTGTGTTCTTCAGTATGCTCAAACATGTTTTGAAGGAATGAAAGCTTATAGAACAGTTGACGGCAGGGTGGTTTGTTTCAGACCGGATTTGAATGCTAAGCGCATGGCAGATACTTGTGAAAGATTGGAAATGCCGGTATTTCCGGAAGACAGATTTGTAGAAGCTGTTGTCGAAACGGTTAAGAAAAATATTGATTATGTTCCCCCGTACGGAACAGGTGCTACATTGTATATTAGACCTTATATGTTCGGGATAAATCCTGTTATGGGGGTCAAACCTGCCAGTGAATACCAGTTCCGAATTTTTATATCTCCTGTAGGTCCTTACTTTAAGGGTGGTGCAAAACCTATCAGCTTAAGAGTTCCGGATTTTGACAGAGCTGCTCCGCATGGTACAGGACACGTAAAGGCGGGGTTAAATTATGCAATGAGTCTGCATGCAATAGTTGATGCTCACAATCAAGGCTTTAACGAAAACATGTATCTTGATTCCGCAACCAGAACAAAAGTTGAAGAAACCGGAGGTGCAAATATAATTTTTGTTACTTCAGATAAAACAGTTGTAACTCCAAAATCATCTACCATACTTCCTTCTATTACAAGACGTTCTTTGATGTATGTTGCAGAACATTATCTGGGGCTTAAGGCAGAAGAAAGAGAAATAAAGTTTGAAGAAGTAAAGGATTTTGCTGAATGTGCGCTCTGCGGAACGGCGGCAGTACTTTCTCCGGTTGGAAGAGTTGTTGATCACGGTAAAGAAATCTTGTTCCCATCCGGCATGGAAAAAATGGGAGAAATCACACAAAAGCTTTATGATACATTAACAGGTATTCAGATGGGAAGAATAGAAGCACCTAAAGGCTGGATTAAAGAAATTGCATAATAAAATAATAAAACTCCCCGAATCCATCGGGGAGTTTTATTTATCAATATATATTTAGAATTTATCCGGCATTAAATTCTTTCTGTGCTTCGCCTAAATTGTATGTATTATAAATATTTGAATATAATTTTGCGGCTGCGGCGGCTTTGCTTTTTTGAGTATATGCAAGAACTGCATCAAAGCCTTTTTTATTAATTGTTCCATCTATATTTGCAGGATTAGGAACATCTGCTTTGCTTAGCATATCTGCGGCAAGTATGCTGGAACTGTATTCGGCAATATCGATTTTGCCATCTTTATTGACATCTAAAGCTTCTGATGTAAAGCTTTTATCCGGTGCAAATCTGGCATCCAGTTCCTTTACATCCAGCTCTTTTACTCCGCCCATTTCTTCATATGCAGCACCGAGAACGGCTGCTTTATCTACCTGTCCTTTTGGCATGACCGGCATATATCTGTATTCAAATTCAAGCGGAGGCAATGCACTCAAATACTCATCATTTTCCTTTAAAAACTTTTCCAGTTTATCGCCATTCTTTTGGGGCGCATCCGGACTTAAGCCGAAATCTAAAATCGGTGCAGTATTCATTGTATCTGCAATAAGAGGTTGTTCTAAATATGTATAATAATTTTCTACAGCATTTCTGCCGTATCTAACCGATGGATTAGTTACTTTGTTATCATACTTGCCTTTGCTTCCATCTATCTTTGCGACATTACCAGATACTTCAAATACCATATTTAACCTCCACACTATATATTATTAAAAACACAAAGGTTTAAAAAATTGCCAGATAATTTACAAAAATTAACACTTTACTGTTGTATAATTATCTGGTATAGGAGAATTTTATGGTTGAATACGTATTTATGAACGGGGAGTTTGTAGAGGCTGATAAGGCTTTTATACCGGTCAGAACACACGCTTTTTTGTACGGAACTTCCGTCTTTGAAGGGATAAGAGCATATTATAACGAAGAAGAAAATCAAATGTACGCTTTTAGAGTAAAAGAACATTACGAAAGACTGCTTAGAAGCGCAAAAGTTATGTGGATGAAAACTCCTTATACTATTGAAGAGTATTGTAATATTACACGGGAATTGTTAAAGAAAAATAATTACAGAACAGATGTTTATATTCGTCCGACTCTATATAAGTCTTCTATCAAAGTAGGACCAACCTTAACAGATAATGAGGATTCTTTTTTAATCTTTACAACGCCGTTTGGAAACTATTTTGGAGAGGATGAGGGCTTAAAATTGTGTGTTTCAAATTGGCGCAGAACTTCTGATAACGCAATTCCTCCAAGAGCAAAAGTCAGCGGTGCTTACGCTAATTCAGCATTGATTAAAACAGATGCTCATGAAGCCGGTTTTGATGATGCCGTTGTACTTTCTGAATCCGGACAGGTGACAGAAGGTTCTGCAATGAATATATTTCTTGTAATTAACGGAACTCTTGTAACTTCAAATACTACTGACGACATTTTAGTCGGGGTTACAAGAAATACGGTAATCGAAATAGCAAAAGAACTCAATATACCTGTAAAAGAAAGAGCTATAGACAGAACAGAGCTTTATCTTGCTGATGAAGCTTTTTGCTGCGGTACCGGAGCTCAGATTGTTCCTGTTGCCAGTATTGATCACAGACCGGTCGGATGCGGAAAAATCGGAAATATAACAAAACAGATTTCCGATATGTATTTTAATGTCGTACGCGGTAAAGTAGAAAAGTTTAAGGATTGGTGTACGCCTGTATATGATTAGTTTTTTTGGCAAATGTATGCAAAATTTATGGCGTTCCTTTGTGTATTTAATCACAGGGCGCTCAAGAGTTGTACATGTAATGGCGCAGGCAGCTTCAATAAGCTATGATTCACTGGTTATATCTCTGGTAATAGCGTTCGTTTCCGCAGCTGTTATTGCAATACAGGTATCTAAACAGTTTCTTATGACAGGAGCGGAAGCATATGTAGGCGGCTCTATTGCAATTGTTATGATAAGAGAAATTGCACCTGGCTTTGTAGCTCTTGCAATAGGAGCCAGGGCAGGCACAGCAATTTCTGCAGAAATTGCTAACATGCAGGTAACTTCTCAAGTAGATGCCATTAAGACATTAAAAGTAGATCCTGTAGGATACTATTTTGCTCCCAGAATTCTTGCAGCTGCTATTACTGTTCCAATGGTTGTTTTAATAGCAGAGCTTGTAGGAATTGCTGGAGGGCTCCTTGTTTCAAATGCGACTATTCATCTGCATCCTGCAAGATATATTAATTCTGTCTGGTTATGGCTCAGTACGAGAGATATCTATATAAGCTTATTTAAAGGATTTGTCTTTGGTATTCTAATTGCGCTGGTATGTGCAACACAAGGGTATGAAACCAAAGGCGGGGCAAAAGATGTCGGTGAGTCTACGACAAAAGCCGCTGTTTTATCTACTGTTTATATGCTTATGGCGGATTTTTTGATCAATCTGGTTTTTTATTTGTAAGAAAGCCGAAAATATCTCAACTATGTTTAAATTGATAATATAATACTATCATGCTATTATATGTTGTATGTAAAGCTGGAGCTTGAATTTTGGTAAAAAGTGAGAAACAAACTTATGAATTAGTTGCAGAGTGGCTTGAAGAATACCACTCTTCCAATAATAAATATAAGAAAGCAAAGGCAAAAGCACTTATTGTTACCAGTATGCTTCCGATTATAAAAAAGATTGCAAGAACAATCGCAAGACGTTCTTACGACCCGATTGAAGATCTTGTGCAGGCTGGTTCTATCGGGCTTCTAAAGGCGATTGACAGTTTCTCAAAGGATGTAAATGATAATTTTAAAATTTATGCCGGTTATTTAATCATTGGAGAAATGAAACATTATCTTAGAGATAAACTTAATACCATCCGTGTACCGCGGCATATTCAAGAACTCACATATCGTATTAACAGCTTTACCAAAACTTTGACATTAGATGAATTAAACGAATTGACAAATGATGTTGTTGCTGATGCATTAAAAGTTTCTCCTAAAGATGTCGATTTTGTTATGCAAACAGATCGGAGAAGCACAACCTTATCACTGGATGAAATATATGGCAATGACTCTGACAATTTAAGTTATGAGGAAGTTTTAACAGGCAAAAACTATAAAGAGATGCGTGATATAGAAGATGCCAAAATAATACTCAAAGAAGTTATAGAACGTCTGCCGGAAGACAGTAAAGAACTTGTTGAACTATATTATTATAAAGATCTTAATCAGAAAGAAATTTCAGAACATACCGGACTGACTCCTATGCAGGTTTCAAGACGCTTGAAAAAGGCATTCAGCTTACTTTATAAAATGATTGCCGATACGAGTGCGGGAGTTTTTTGATGGATTTATTTCATTACATACTATTATGGTTATGTATAATAGGCTTATGCTTTGGCAGCTTTTTTAATGTGGTAATATTACGCTCTTTGAGTAATGAAAGTATCATTTTCCCCGCATCAAAATGCCCTAAATGCCAGCATAAATTATTCTGGTGGCACAATATTCCTGTTTTTTCTTATATTATACTTAGGGGCAGATGTTATTTCTGTAAAGAGAAAATAAGTATCCAGTATCCTATTATAGAACTCATTACAATGCTTTCGTTTGCTCTTACATTTATAAAATTCGGAATAAGTTATAAAACCCTGTTTGTTATACTCTGGCTCTCCGGTTTTATAATAATGACAACAACTGATTTAAAAGCAAAGCTTGTTGACTGCAATATTGCAATTTTAATTGGTATTTCGGGGCTTTTGTATAACTTTATTCAAACTGGTTTGGATGGAATTATAAGCTCTGTTCTGGGGCTGGCAGCAGGTGCAGTTATTCTTGAAGTTATTGCAAGGCTAGGTTATGTATTTGCAGGTACAAGAGCTATGGGAGAGGCGGATACATATGTCGCCGGTGCTATTGGTGCAATGTTTGGTATTCAGAATATACTGCCGGTTCTTTTGTACGGACTTATTGCTTCTATGATTTTTATTGTACCAATGTTTTTATATAACCAGTATAAAAATGGCAATAAACTTACCTGTATATTATCGATATTGTTTATTTTAACAGGACTTGTTTACTGTAAATTATGGATGAATTATTGGATGATGGGGGTATTAATTCTTTTGGGAGTTTGGCTTTCAATTTCAATTCTTAAAAATATAAAACAGGAAGAGAACAGGAATTATCTTCCTTATGTGCCTGCACTCGCTCTTGGAGCTTTATATTTTATCTTTTTTAGTGTAAACTTTTGATATGACTGTATCGTATCCGAATCAATATAGAAATTACTGCGTTTTTGATATTAAAGAGCGCAAATCATTTGGAGAAATCAAAGCTTCACTTGAGAACCCGAAATCAGAAGATGAAGTTTTAGAGGATTTATATACACTTAACTTGATGCTCGATGAGGGCGCAGGGGAAAATCATGGAGTAAAAGAGAAGGTTGTATCTCTCTATCCTTTGTTATCAAAATATAATGATACAGCGTCTCCTAATATACAAACTTTTTTAGCCGGAATTTACCGCAAAACTAAAATTCCGGACGCATTTGGACCTCTTTGTTCAATGCTAATCAGAAATTCAATAAATCCGCCTAAAAACACGCATTTTGACCCAAATGAAGAAATCGGCGGGGCTATTTTAGATTATTTGGCATAGTGGATGAATTTATAATTATTGTTTTGTCAAATAGTTTTATATCAAATTATTCTGCTCAAACTCTTGTGCAATAGTTTCAATAGCTTGATACACTCTTCTTAAAAAAGGAGTATCCCCTTCTTTTTTGACTTTAATAAAGCGCTCGGCATTAGAATTGTGTCCAAGGATTTCTATACTATCAAGATCTGAAGCATGCGGTACTAGAGTACATGGACTAATGTACACATTTAAATCTTTGTCTTTTAGATAGTTTTCCATTACACCTTTTGCTTGATGCAGCTGGTCGCGATAAGGCTGTGGAACTACTGAAGATATTCTAACTTGCTCTACAGGTTTAGGATTTATTTTAAATATTTTCATTTTTTAACTTTCATTTTTTTCTAAATTCTTGTGCAATAGTTTCTATAGCTTGATATACATTTCTTAAAAAAGGGGTATTACTATCCGGCTTAATAAGCCCGTACTGCCTGCCTTTGTGCGGATGATGGTGCCCCATAATCTCTACAATAGAATCTCCTGTATCTTTACAGCAAACTCCGGGTTTATTAAATACAATATCAAAATTTTTATCCTTCATATAATTCTCAATAACGCCTTTTGCTTGATACAGTTGATTTTTATAAGAATCAGCAATGCAAGGCGAAATTTTTACGTGCTCTATAGGTTTAGAATTTACCTTAAATATTTTCATACAGTTACCTCTTCTGATATTGCGTTTAGGGCTTTTATGTTCAAAGGAATTAAATCTTTTTTCTTGGCTCCGAGAACTTTTTCAATACCTTTTGCTAAGAATTCTTTTGATACAATACTGCAAGCAGATGCTAAAACGCCTAAAGATACGACATTTGTAACTTTACTTGTGCCTAAATCGTTAGCAAGTTCTGTCATTGGAGCAAAAACATATTTAATATCATTTCTTGGTCTTGCCTCGGCTACAAGAGTAGAATTCGCAATAATTGTTCCTCCGGATTTAACTCTTGTTATAAATCTGTCGAAAGACTGCTGGTTAAGCACTATTGCATAATCTGTATCCTGTTTGTGAACAGAACTGACTTCACTGTCAGAAACAACTATTTCGCAGTTTACGGTTCCGCCTCTCATTTCGGCACCATAGCAAGGATACCACGTAACATTTTTGCCTTCAATCATAAATGCGTTAGCTAAGATTGTTCCGGCAAGTAATATTCCCTGTCCGCCAAATCCTGCAAATATAAAATTAGTTTCCATTTTTTTCTCCTTATATGCCGGATATATTACCGGCAATAGTTTTGTTGTATATCGGTAGACTGAAGTCTACCCTACTGTCTGTTCTATTGTTTTACCCCTCCTACAAAGAGCTGGGGAATTGGATTTAATTACATTCCCAAATCTGGAGTCTGTCGGTCGGGCATAACTGCCCGACAATAACTTTACCCGATATCTTTGAACACTCCAAGCGGGAATACAGGTATCATTTCGTTTCTAACTCTTTCATGCGCCTCCTCCGGCGTCATATGCCAGTTAGTAGGACATGAAGAAAGTATTTCAACAAATCCAAAACCTTTTCCGTCAAGTTGGGTTTGGAAAGCTTTTTTTATAGCCTTCTTAGCTTCATTAATATGCGGAACACTATCCAATGCTACACGGGCTGAAAATGCTGTTCCGTCGCAGAGTGCAATATGTTCGGCAATTTTTATTGGATACCCGAAATATTCTGCATTTCGTCCTGTGGGAGAAGTTGTTGTAATCTGACCCATCATAGTCGTAGGTCCAAGCTGTCCGCCAGTCATTCCGTAAGTTGTATTATTTATACAAATTGCAGAAATATTTTCACCTCTAAGAGCGGAATGCATAGATTCTGCAATTCCGATTGAAGCAAAATCACCGTCACCTGAGTATGTAAATACGAATTTATCCGGTCTTGCTCTCTTAACTCCTGTTGCAGAGGCTAATGCCCTGCCGTGCGGAGCTTCTACACAATCTATATCAAGAAAATCATATAAAAACACAGAACACCCCACAGAAGTAGATGAAATAATATTTTCTCTTATACCCAACTCATCAATAACTTCCGCCACAAGTCTTATTGCAATACCGTGGTCACAGCCGGGGCAGAATGTGTATCTGAAATCTTTTTTCATTGATTTAGGAATACTAAAAACCTGTTGCATAATTATTTTCTCCTACAAACTTGCCGCTAATTGTTTTCCGCCCCTAAGGACATTTTCAACAGATGAAACAATTTCTTCGACGCTTAACCACTCACCGCAGGCTCTGTTTACAAGACTTACTTTAGAAAGCCCTTCTACAGCATATTTAACATCTTTAAACATCTGTCCCATATTCATTTCTACAACAACAAATTCTTTGCCCCTTTTAGCAAGATTGTGAATTTGTTTATGCGGGAATGGATTTAATGTTACCGGCCTAAAACAGCCGGCTTTAATCCCTTTAGCTCTTAAAACCTTCATCGCTGCTTTAATGTTTCTTGTCATAGAACCGAAAGCTACAAGAACAATCTCAGCATCATCAACGCCAAATTCTTCGTATGTTGTTTCATTTTCGGCTATAATCTCAAATTTTCTGTGCAAATCACAAATATGCTGAATTTGTTTCTTTTCATCAGTTGCAACCGAATATATCTTTCTTGCTTCTCTGCCTTTTGCACCGTTTAAAGCCCAGGAAGATACATCAATCTCCGGATAAGGATATTCTCCAAAACTTGCAGGCTCCATCATTTGTCCCAAAAGCCCGTCTGCTAGAAGCATAACAGGATTTCTGTATTTTTGAGCAAGATAAAATGCTCTATAAGTTAAATCAACACATTCCTGTACAGTAGAAGGAGCAAGTACAATTAAGTTATAATCACCGTTTCCTCCGCCATATACAGCTTGATTGTAATCGCCTTGAGCAGGGTAAATATAACCCAGCCCCGGACCTGTACGCATTACATTAACAACAACTACTGGCAGTTCATCTGAGGCAGCATAAGATAAAGCTTCCTGCATTAAGGATATTGCACAGGAAGAAGATGATGTCATTGCTTTAACTCCTGTAGCGACAGCGCCCATAACCATATTAATGGCTCCAAGTTCACTTTCTGCACATACATATCCACGTCCGAGTTCTTGCATTTTTCCGCTCAAATATTCTCCGATTTCTGTCTGAGGAGTAATCGGATATCCAAAATAACACTGGCAGCCAGCATTCACTGCAGCCTGTGCTATTGCATAATTCCCTTTTATTAAAACTTTTTCATCTTTATTTGTCATTTTATCTCCAGTGGTTTGGTTAGTGAATAGTGATTAGTGATTAGACTTATTTTTTATTTACCATATTACTCGTGACTTAAAATAGTAAAATTCTATTCACTATTCACCAGTCACTAGTCACTAACTTCATCTCCATACTTCCGTAATTGCCATATCCGAACATCTTTTAGCGCACATAGCACATCCGATGCATTCATTTTTCGTATCGTCAAATTCTACCATGTAATCTCCCAGCCTGTTTGTTTTATCACTTTTTTTAATAAGTCCTTTAGGACAGGTTGTTGTGCATATATAGCACGATTTGCAACGATTATTATCTATAACTATCTTTCCCATAACGACTCCTATGTCTAATAAAAAATTATAGCACTAACAGCATTTTAAAGCCTTTATTGTAACGATTTGTAAATTTACTTTTCAAAAAGTGTTATTAAATTCTAATGTGTGGAATTAAAAAAATATAAGGACAAATGCAAGGACGCATTCGTAGGATGTGATCGCCAGAAAGGAGTAAAAAATGGCACTAACAATCAACACAAACATTTCATCCCTCATCGTTCAGTCGAACTTGAGCAAAGCAACAAGCTCTTTGAATGATGCAATCGAAAGAATGACCACAGGTTACAAGATTAACCACGCCGCAGACAACGCAGCAGGTTATTCAATTGCTACAAACTGGGAAACTCAATTGGGTTCTCTGGATGTGGCAGCAGACAACGCAGCAACAGGTGCTGACATGTTAACAACATTAGAAGACACTTATGCACTTGTTTCTTCACACTTACAACGTGTTAGAGATTTGACAGAACAGGCTGCTAACGGAACGTATGGTTCCGACTCATTAAAAGCTATTCAATCAGAAATCACAGCAAGACTTGAAGAAATTGATCGTATAGCTGCAAACTGTGAATTTAACGGTTTGAATATGATGGATGGAACAATGGGAACAATTGCACTTCAAGTAGGCTTATATAGTGATCCTTCCAGTCAGATTGAACTGGATGAATCATTGTTTAAAGAAGGAGATGTAGAATCATTATTCCAGACTTACGCAACAGTTCCAGGCGGTGATAATTCGCTTGAAGGTATTGCAAAAGCATGTTCAGGCTATGATGGAACAAAAATTACAGGCGGTCAGTCTGCAATGTTAGATGAAATTGACAAAGTTATCAATGAAATTTCAGCACGTGCTACAACATTAGGTTCTGCTCAAAACCGTATAGAATCAGCAATTGAATCAATTGATGTTCAGTCAGAAAACATTACATCATCATTATCCACATTGAGAGATGCCGATGTTGCAGAAGAATCTTCAAATTATATTCAAGCGCAGATTTTACAACAGGCTTCGGCAACATTGCTTGCAACAGCAAACCAGACACCAAGTATCGCCTTGAACCTGTTATAATAATTTTGGGGATATATTTACCCTGTGAAAAAGCAAGGATTTATGAAAATCCTTGCTTTTATGTTTTAAATAACTCATTTTACAAGCTGGTATTCAAAAGTACCTAAGCTTATCTGTGGTAAAACAGTTTTCCGTCTTTGTCTATACTGTTTTTCATTCCTTCGTGTGTAAGTGTTTTATAGTTTGTAACATCAAACATATAAGGCGTCGGAAGATCATCAAGTTCAAAAGCGATACCGGAAAGGGTTTCCTTATCCGACCAGATTGCAAAATCAATATCAGAGCCGGTTCGATAAGTTCCTTTTGCACGGGAACCATAGATTACAACCTTTTCAATCTCCGGTTTTGACTTAAAATAAGCCAAAAGTTCATTCATAGTTCTTTCCGGAAGCCCAAATTCATTCATATTACAATCCCCGTACAAATTTCTGAAAATTTACTATTTCATTATAGTATAATTTTTCAATCTTTTCTAAAATCTCACTTATATATAAGTTATATGTTCTTTCAAACATATCAAAAGCCTTATTAAAATTTTCAATTCTTTCCGATAATCTTGACATAAAAACTCCTGTATATTCCACATGATATCATAAAATTTCATTATTTATTCATTTTACGCTTCAAGTTCCACACTGCTGATGTTTGCTTTTATGTTACAATATAATAAAGAATAGTTGAATGAGGTTTTTATGTACGAATTCCCTTTTGAGTTAGATGATTTTCAAAAAGAGGCATGCAAATGTATATCAGAGGGCAGAAGCGTTGTAGTCTGCGCCCCGACAGGTGCAGGGAAAACTGTTATAGCGCAGCATGCGATTCACTGTGCTCTTCAAGAAGGGAAGAAAGTTTTTTATACAACACCGCTAAAAGCGCTTTCAAACCAGAAATACAATGATTTTTCCGAAAAATACGGTGCAGATAAGGTTGGACTTCTTACCGGTGATACTTCTATAAACAGAGGCGGACAGATTGTTGTTATGACGACAGAAGTCTTCAGAAATATGCTTTACGGCACTAATTTCGGCTCTGTAACAGATAACCTTAAAGATGTAAAATATGTTATCTTAGATGAAGTTCATTATATGAATGATGAACAGAGAGGAACTGTCTGGGAAGAAAGTATAATCTATTGCCCGACAAATGTCCAGATAATTGCACTTTCTGCAACGGTTGCAAACGCTGATAAGCTTACGGAATGGATTAATACAGTACATTCAAAAACAGAACTTATTAACACAGATTTTCGTCCTGTGCCGTTGAGATTTTATTATTTTGACTCATCTCAGCCAAATACATTGCTTCCTTTATTAACTCCTAACGGAACTCTGAATAAAAAAATTAAGCCGGAGAAAAAAGTTTTTAGACGCGGAAAGGCTGTCCAAAAACGTAATACGGTAAAAGATGTGGTCAGAAACCTGCAGGAAAAAGATATGCTCCCTGTAATATATTTCACGTTTTCAAGAAAAAAATGTGATGAGCAGATGGAAAACTGTGCGTCACTCTGTCTGGTAACTCCTAAGGAGCAGGAAGAAATCAGACAAATTATTGATGATTATATTGCGGAAAACCCGTATTTATATAAGAATAAGCATATTGAATATTTGCTTTTAGGAGTGGCATCGCACCATGCAGGGCTTCTTCCAGGCTGGAAAGTGCTTGTAGAAAAACTATTTCAAAAAGGTTTGATAAAAGTAGTTTTCGCAACTGAAACACTTGCAGCAGGAATTAACATGCCGGCGCGTTCTACGGTTATAAGCTCAATAAGCAAAAGGACAGACAGCGGGCATAGAAATCTCACTCCGAGTGAATTCCTCCAGATGTCGGGTCGTGCAGGAAGACGCGGAATGGATGAAATCGGTTATGTTGTAATAGTCGGCTCTCCGTTCCAGACTCCGGAAGAAGTTGCAGAACTCGTATTAAGTGATGCAAACCCTCTTGAAAGCAAATTCTCGCCGAGTTATTCAATGGTTTTAAATCTCCTGCAAAGATTTACGCTTGATGAAGCAAAGGAACTTGTATTGAAAAGTTTTGGCTATTACTCCTCAAATTCAAGAATAGAGCCTTTATTGCTTCTGAAAAAACAATATGATGAAAAGATTGATGAATGCAATTCTTTTGTATGTTATTGCAAAAAAACAAATGATGATTTGCTTGAATATAATAAAATAAGAGAAATATACGTACAAAACAGACGTGTATTTAAAACAATTCAAAAACAGGAAAAAAAGAAAAATCGCCCTCTGTCAGCAGAAGCAAAAGAGTTTGGCAGGCAGACCAAAGAAATGCTTCATAAAATGCATTCATATGAATGTGATACATGTAAACTTTTTAAAAAACATATGAAAAATATTGATGTCCTTAATCGATATGAAGTTAAACAAAAAGAGTTAAGCAAAGAAATTGAAAAACAAAAAGATATTTTCTGGAATAAGTTTTTATCCCATAGAGCAGTTCTACAGGAATACGGGTATTTGAAGGATGATTATCCGACAGAAAAAGGGGTTACAATTTCTCAAATCCGTTCAGAAAATGAACTATTCCTTGCGCAGATTATATTCTCTGGAGTTTTTGAAGGGCTTACGCCTGCAGAGCTTGCAAGTGTTGTTTGTGCAATAACAACAGAGGACATGCGTGCGGATTTGTATTCAAGACTTCCTCTTTCACCTAATGTAAGAAAAAGATTGAATAAAATTAAGGATATCAAGAGGGATTTGGATAAAAAACAGAAAAAATACGATGTTGAAGATCCAATGTATATTAATGCCTTCTACTCTCCGCTCATTGAAATGTGGGCAACAGGCTCCGAATGGGATGACATAATTGACCAGATAGATATGGGTGAAGGTGATATTGTAAGATGTTTTAAACGTGTTATTGATGTATTACGTCAATTCTGTACAATATCAAACATTCCGGAAGATTTAGTTTTCACAGCAAGAGAGGCAATAGATTTAATACAGAAAAGTCCTATCGATATTGATTAATTCTATCTGGGAAAAATCACTCTGATATGACGTCCGTTTGCTGTGTAGTATCCTAACTCTTCACCTGTAGTATTAATTTCTTCTGCTGTTTTTGGAAATTTGCTAATAACTTCTTTTGATGTTAATTTTTTAGGTGCAATTTTAGAATGTTTAATAATCGGGGTGTTTAACGGTCTTATTTTCATTATTATGACTCCTTACTGAAAATATAAAAACCGCTGAAAAATAAATTTGCTATTCTTCCGGAACTTCAATTTCTACGTCATCAACATCATCTTGATCTTCTTTTTTTATGATGTCTATAACATTTTTAGCCATTTCTTTTGCAATAACACTTCTTGTTGAGTCCGGACAATTCTGTAAAAGACTTATCGCAGTCCTCAAAGTGCCGTCTAAATCATACCAACGTCCGTGTTTAGAGTCATCTAAAACATCTTCTGTAGCAGAAACAATATCTTCTACAGATTCATATTCCGTGCTTGAAAGGTGGTGCTCTGTAATTATTTTAATCAAGTTCAAAGCTACTTTTATTTGTGTTTCGTCATCGGATTCTTCCAGAGTTTTCATCGCAGAGGATAAAACAGGATCCTTATCATACCAGCGTCTGCTATTTGTTGTAAACTCTTCCTTCATAAAAACCTCCTAATGACCTTATCCACAAGTCTATTATACTATAGTTTTTTATTTTTGTAAAATATTAACAATTAGAGTTTACTGCTATATTATATAAAATCCTCTTACGAATTGAGATAGGAAGAACTTTTGTTTCAATACTATTATCAATTAAGCTCATTGAATTTTTTTGTAAAACTTTATTATAAGAGGTTCTATCAGATTTTTGGCGTACTGCTCTAAAAAGATTTGCAATTATTAAATCTAAATCGTCTTCATTTGTATGAGGCTTTTTAAGCATAATATTATCCACATAACTTGTATCTTTAAGGGTTATACTATGTTCGTTTAATGTAAACTTTGTTTCCACATAGTTTTCTTCCGTAAAGAAATTGGTAACAGATATCACATTACCTATTTTATCAGTTATTGTGTAAGATAGCAATTCATTTTTTTTACTTATGCTGTTTACTATAATGTGTTGATTTTCATCTTTATATTCGATTACTCTATCAAGTATGTCATAATTATAGGATTGGTGAAAGACTCTTTCTTCATTAACTATTATGCTGCGTCCTATAATTCTATCCAGCGAATCATAATCGTATTTAACAACAATTTTTTTGTTTTTCGATTCTTTACTTATTTTTGTAATATAGTTCTTATCATTGTATTCAAATTGAACTAAATAATTTAAATTGCCATCTTTATTGTATATATATTTATATAATAAAAGTTCTTTCTCATATTCTTCACGTATGGTTAAATTATTTTTGCGATAATAGTTGATGCCGCTTATAAGCTCTCCTTTATAAAATATCTGTTTTTGTAAATTCCCGTCTTGAGAGTAGTAATTTAATACAGAAATTCTGCCTCGGCTGTCTTTGTTTATTTCAATATTAACCGCTGGCTGAAAATAAAAATCTTCATCTTCTTCAATTAAATCATTTTTCTTAAAAGAGGTGAGTTCTGCAGGAATGGTCTGGGTGTAATACATTTATAGCTCCTGTTAATAAATGGTAAAACTTCTCTCCTCGTATATATAAAGTATATATTAATTATAAAATTGCTTTTTTTTAGAAAATCTTTACAAAACTAAATATTTAATTTGTATCCGCCGCCATAAATTGTTTCTATATATTTTTTGCCGTCAGAAATTTTATCAATTTTACTGCGTAAATGTCTTATATGAACTCTTATGGTTTCTACGTTATCATCCGGTTCATATCCCCAGATTTCCTTAAGCAGTCTTGCTCCGGATACCATATTGCCGTGGTTCTGAAATAATAAATTAAAAATATCAAATTCTATGGGAGTAAGTTTTTGAATTTTGTCATTAATTTGTACACTGTATGTTTCCGGAAGCAGTGTTATTTCTTTATATGTTTGAAGTTCTCTTACAGCAGAAGATTTTGGTATCTGTTTTGTTCTTTTTAAAAGTGCACGTACTCTTACAGTTAATTCATCTATTTCAAAAGGTTTTGTTAAATAATCGTCTACACCGATATTGAAGCCGGTCACTTTATCATTTAACTGGGATAATGCAGTTAACATAATAATAGGAGTTTCGGCTATTTCCGGACATTGTCTAATTCTTTGTGCAACGGTAAATCCATCGACTTCCGGCATCATAACATCAAGAATGATAAGAGCAGGTTCTTCCTGTTTTGCAAGGGCAAAACCTTCAATTCCGTTATAAGCCTGTATAACTTCATAACTTTGTAATTCTAAGTTGATTTTAATAAGTTCATTTATTGCTTTATCATCGTCTATTACTAAAATTTTAGTCATTTGCTAAGACTCCTTCCGTTGTATCTTCTGGTTCTTCCAAAAGTTTTGCAGGAATCTCTTTAGGGGTATTTATTCCAAAATCCCTTAAAGCTTCAACTTGTGAGAACAGGCTCGGTTTGTTTTTGTTTCCGCGTTTAAACCGGTTTATTGTTGTATTTAGCTTTTTATTAACATCTTCAAATCTCTTTTGAACATCCATTAAATCCTCGCAGAATTGAACAAAAGTTTCATACAGATTTGTTCCTGCTGATACAATCTGGTTTACGCTTTCACATTGCTTCTGCTGTGCAAATAGTTGATTTACAAGCCTTATGGTCGCAAGAAGCGAAGCAGTTCCTACAATGATTATATTTGCTCTGTAAGCGCTGTTTACCAGCTCGTAATCCTCATATAAAATATTTAAAGATGTTTCAACCGGCATGTACATTAATACAAAGTCCGGCTGCCATAAATTCCCTGCAGATTGATAATTCTTGTTTGCAAGGTCTACAACCCTCTTTTTAACTTCGGTTTTAAAATCTTTAATTTTAGATTCATCTTCGACACACTCGAGATAGCTTGTTAGTGTGACTTTAGAGTCAATAATGAGATGCCTGTTCTCGGGTAGATTAATTACGATATCCGGTCGTACTGTATGTTCAGTATCATCTTTTAAGCTCGAAGATGTTGTTACAAACTGTTTTGTGTAATGGATACCTTCTTGCATACCACATGATTGTAATATAGTATCAAGAAGATTTTCGCCATAAGATCCTTTTATATTTTGATTTTTTGTCAATGCTTCTGTTAGGTTTTTTGCTTCCTGTGCAATAAGTTTATTATTTTTTTCAAGATTTAATATTTGTTCAATAATTTTGGTTGTATTTTCAACCCCTGCAAGGTTAAATTTTTCAACTTTTTCTTTAAATTCGCCGAGTTCATTTTTTAATGGAAGTATTTTTTCTTCAAGAGCTTCTCTGTTTTGTTTTCTCAAATCTTCCTGTTCATTTTTAATTGTTTCATTTGCAAGTCTTACAAAATCACGTTTAATTATTTCCTGTAAGTTATCAGAGGCGTCTATTTTAGCTTTTAATTTAATTAATTCTTCTTTTGTAGAGCTTTCCCGCTTAGAAAACACTATATAAAATACAACAGCAGATAATAATACACCTGTTAAAAATGAAACAATGGCTGTGAACACTTGAGATTCCTCCTGTAAAAAATAAGCTTCTTTTATTATAAAAGAAGCTTATTTAAAAATCTATCTTCTGTCTTGAAATTTAGCAAGTAACCTTAAAATTTCCATATACAGCCATACAATTGTAACCATAAGTCCGAATGCACCGTACCATTCCATATCTTTCGGAAGCAAATTCTGTGCACCGCGTTCTATAAAGTCAAAATCTATTATTAGATTGAAAGCTGCTATTATACATATAACTGCACTGATTGCAATCCCTGCGTTAGAAGATGAATTAAGCAGCGGAACTTGAAGCCCGAAGAAACTTCCTATAAAATTTACTAAATAAACAGCTGCAATGGAAAATGTTGCTATAAATATAACACTTCTAAACTTATCTGAACATCTTATCACATTTGTTCTGTATAAAATCAGCATAGAGAATAAAGCGGCAAAGGTTCCTGCTACAGCCTGTGATACGATTCCGGGATAAGATGATTCAAACGTGGCAGAAATTCCGCCAAGAAATAAACCTTCACAAACTGCGTAAACCGGAATTAAATACTTTATTCTTGTAAAAGCTATTATCATTGCTAAAATAAAACCAACAATCAGTCCGCCTGCTGTAAGCATCATTGCTAAATCCATATAGCCAAGAGTGTAACGTGACCATGCAAAAGCTGCGGCTGCAACAACTAAAATACCGAGGAAAGCAGTAATTTGGATGGTTCCATTAACTGTCATCGGCTCAGAGTCAAGAACTCTTTCCTGCTCTGCAAAATTATTTAATACAGGATTTGCCATAAAACCTCCTTCTCTTATTGATTAAATTATAGCACATTTAAAAATATTTATACCATGATATTAATCTTTTTTTAATGTACTATTAATTATATGAATTCTTTAAGAAAATTTTTTGATTATTTTGTTAGAGATAAAAAAGCCATCATAAATTATTCTTTTTTATCTCTCATAGTCGGTATACTGGAGCTTTTGGGAGTTGCTCTGACTTATCCGTTTGTATTACAGCTTTTATCTGATGGGCATAAAGCTCACAACGGTTTGAAATCTCCAATTATTCTCGGAATACTGATAATCTGTCTTTTTCTGGCTAAAAATATTTTTATGATTTATTATACTTATTTACAGGCTAAATTCACTAAAAATATAGAAGCTGAAATGAATTTGAAATTTATGAGATTTTTTCTCTCTGCACCTTATCAGACAACAGCATCTATTTCGTTTGCGAAAAAGAACAACATCCTAGGGTATTTAATTCCGTCAGTGATAAATAATTATTTATTACGATTACTGAATTTAAATGTTAATTTTTTTATTTTCGGACTTATATCGCTTCTTCTGATTATAAAATTTCCGCTTGCAACTGTTTTAACTGTTATTTTTGCTTTTTTTCTGCTTACAATACAAAACAGTTATTTTAAACCGCGGCTTAGAAGGATATCTCAAAACATAAGCAGTTCTTCGGTTCTCTACAATCAGAGAACTAATGAGGCTCTTTTAAATATTAAAAGTGTTAAGGCTTCTAACTGTGAAAAACACTTTTTCAATAATTATAAAGAAGCTATTTTGAAGTTTTATAAATTAAATAGAGATGGGGCGTTTTTTAGTACAATTCCGCCATATATAACTGAACCTTTTGTTATAATACTTCTTTTTGTACTGCTGGCAATAATTTCCTGCCAGACAATAGAAGAACCTCATAAGCTGCTGGCTTCATTTGCAGTAATCGTTTCGGCAATATTCCGCCTGGCCCCGACAATATCAAGAATTCAAGTAAATTTAAACGGAATTAATGGAACGATGCCGCTTGTAAAAGAACTTATTAATCTATACGAGCAGCTGGATATAAAGAATACAAAACCGCTTGTTGATAAAGAATATTGTGATTTTAAATCCGAAATTAGATTAAGCGGCGTATCATTCCGGTATAAACAAGATAAACCAGTTCTGAATAATATAAACCTTACAGTATTCAAAGGCGAGTTTATTGGTATCGCAGGACTTTCTGGTGCAGGCAAAACAACGCTTGTTGATATAATTGCTAATCTCTTAAATGTCGAGCACGGTGAAATTCTGATTGACGGCAAGGCTTATACAAAACCTCTTCGTATCGGATATATACCACAGGAATTTAATATTCTAAACGCTTCTATAAGAGAAAACATAGCTTTCGGCTACTCAGAAATAGATGATAAGAAAGTAATCGCCTCTCTTAAAAAGGCTCAATTATATGATTTTATAACAGAAAACTTTA
Organism: Candidatus Gastranaerophilales bacterium; assembly: GCA_944325515.1. Classification (GTDB taxonomy): domain Bacteria; phylum Cyanobacteriota; class Vampirovibrionia; order Gastranaerophilales; family Gastranaerophilaceae; genus CAG-196. The sequence continues at coordinate 148,610 of CALVAO010000001.1, forward strand.
AGGAAGGGATTTATGCCAATCCTTTTGTCGATACAAACGGATTTTCACAGGGGCAAAAACAGAGAATTGCTATTGCAAGAGCTTTATATACGGATCCAGATATACTTATTCTGGATGAAGCAACCTCGTCACTGGATTTAAAAACTGAAGATGAAATATGCAATGTCTTGAAATCCCTAAAAGGTGAAAAAACGATTATTGCAATTGCTCACAGACTCTCTACAATAAAATCTGCAGATAGAATTGTATATATGACAAACGGAACAATATCTGACATTGCTCCGTTTAATGAACTTATTCATAAAAGCGCCGGTTTCAAAGAACTTGTTGAGCTTGCATCCTTTAAATAGTTTTTATTTTTTCCATTAATCTTGCAACTCTTTCTCTAAACATAGGGTCAACTGGGATTGAAGTATAACCGTCAATTCTTGCTGCTTCTTCCTGTTCTTGAAAACTTTTTTCCAGCATAGCCAATTTTCTTAATGCAATATTCATGATAACCTCCTAAATTCCTTATCTATCACCTATTTTTCAATCTTACATATATATAAAGTCATTTTTTTTTCTAAAATTGACTTTATGTTAAGAAATATTACAGAATTTAGCTTTAAAAATTTTACCACTGAACTTTTTCAATAAGTTCTATTTCATATCCGTCCGGATCTTTTATAAATGCGATTTTTGAGCCTTTGCCGTTTAAGTCAAAAGGGGCATATAGATATTCGTAACCTAATTGATTAATTTTTTCGGTAAATTTATCTAAAGACTCTACGGAAAAAGCAAAATGACCGAAGCCGCTTCCTATTTCATAACCGTTTGCAGGAGTTTCATCATTTACAGTCAGCTCTATCTGACATGTATTTTCTTCATCTGTTAGAAAATACAACCAGCAGTCGTCAAGTCTTTTTTTGTGATCAAATTTCATATTCAAAACTTCTGTGTAAAACTTCATAGAAGCTTCTATATCTTTAACCCTAATCATTGTATGTAAAAATTTCATATTCTCCTCCTTACTTTATTTAGTATATCATGATAGAATAACATTATGAAACATACTATTGAACAAAAAGTTTATTATTCTGATACGGACTCATTCGGAATTGTCTGGCATGGTTCTTATCTTCGCTGGTTAGAGATGGGAAGAGTTGAACTTTGCGAAGCTATGGGGCTTAATATGCTTGAGCTGGAACAGCAGGACATAGTGCTTCCGGTTACAAATATGAATATACGTTATAAAGCTTCCGGCAAACTCAATGATATTGTAGTAATTGAAACAGGTATCAAAAAATTAACTCCGGTTACAATAGTCTTTGAACAGACTATTAGAAATAAAGAGAGCGGCAAGTTATTCCTGCAGGCGGAATTTGAAGTTGTAGCAGTCCATAATGACGGTTCTCTTCACAGAAGGATGCCGGAAGTTATAAAAAATGCTTTTAATAAAGCAGAATGCCTAGTCTAGTTTATCTTGTTCTTCAATCAATTTTTTTACAAGTTCAAAGGTCTTAGGGTAGACTTTTGCAATTGTGAATTCACTTTTTGCGTGACCTGTTACCAAAAGGCAGTAAGCTTCTGCGACAAATTCATATACATTTTTTGCGCAATAACGTGTATTATCCATCTCCGGTGCATATTTATCAAATTTTTTCAAAGCCTCATGTATTTCCGCCATAGTTTTTAAATCATTATTTCCTGCATCAAATGAAGACTCTATCTCAAAAATTTCTGCATTATAAATATCCGTTTCCTCTGCAAATATTTCTTCTAACTCTTCATTAACAGGCATGTCATCAGTATAATAGCTGTGACCTGCTTCATGAGCTATACGCCTTTGCAGGATACGCACTTCCGAATTATCAGGTTCTATATAAATAGTTTTTTCAAATGGCAGCCACTGCGCATCACCGCCATCTGGAGGAGTTTCAAATTTTATCCTTATACCCTGTTTTGCTATTCTGAATAATGCGGCTGGATTTGCACCGAACAGCACTTTTTTCATAGCTTCCGGTATATTGGATGTATCGATGGAAAACTGTTCTCCATTCTTTTTTATAAAAATTTTATCAGTATCAAGTTTTACTTCAAAATTAACATTATTTATTTTCTGACTGTATTCAGAATCAGTAATAAATATTTTTCCTTCTTGTTTATAAAGTTTATCTGCAAAATCTGTATCTTCAATATTAAATTTATCCCAATTTTCCTGTGAATTTTCTTTATATAAAGCTTTAGTTATAACACTTTGTGTACCGTCTTTATGATATATTCTCTTTGCGATAGAACCGAAACCGCGGGCATAATTTGTCAAATATTCAAGTACATAATCTCCGTTATCCTGTAAGGTGACAGAATAATCTATTCCGGCTTTCATCCCGTTATTGTTTAAATACTCAATTTCTGCCTTAATTTCGTCCGGCAGTAAGTCTGTATTTAATGAATCAGAATTTTTTGCATTTTCATCTGTAAACACAGATAAAATTTTATTATCAGAAACTTGCTCTGTACTGAGTCTTGATTTACCACTCAAGTCAAGTTGTACAGGCGAACTAATCAAACAATCTTTTAAAAATTTATTAGAGCCGTGCTGCATAAATAAACCTTTCTTTGTTTATATATAACGACATAATTAAAAAATACTTTAAGAAATATTTACAAATCTTTACAAAAATATATTGTAAAATTTACTTATGCCAAGATTGAATAAATACATAGCGTCAACGGGAATTTGTTCCAGAAGAAAAGCGGATGAACTTATTACTGCAGGCAGAGTTAGGGTTAATGACAAAATAATTAATGAACTCGGATTTTACGTGCGGGAAAAAGATCGTGTATATGTTGACAACAAACTTGTTAAACCTCAAAAGCTTGAGTATTACAAGTTTTATAAACCTGCAGGATACATAACAACAGCCGATGATGAAAAAGGCAGAAAAACTATTTATGACATAATTCCAGACGAGCTTCATCATTTGAAACCGGTTGGAAGGCTTGATAAAGATTCTACAGGGCTAATCATTTTAACAAATGACGGGGATTTTATTAATGAAATGACACACCCGTCTGTTAAAGTTCCAAAGGTATATCTTGTGACAATAAACGGAAAATTCACTAAATCCGATGCCGAAAAAATGCAGAATGGCATTGAGATTGAAACCGATTCCGGCGAGAAAAAAACTGCATATGCAGAAACTCTGCCTTTGGAAATTACAAACAAAAATTCTAAAATACAGGTGGTATTGTATCAGGGAATAAACCGTCAAATCCGCAAAATGTTTGCCAGATTAGGTTACGAAGTAGAGCATCTTAAACGCATTCAGCACGCAACACTGACAATAGAAGGGCTGAAAAAAGGTGAGATTAAAGCTATAAAGCCCAAACAGGTTAAAGAATTGAAAACTTATATTGCAAAAATTAAGAGGAAATATGCTGAAAATAGCAATAACGGGTAATATAGCCTCCGGAAAATCTGAAGTCGAAAAAATTCTTATCTCCAGTGGATATAAAGTTTTTGATACAGATATAATGGCACATGAGATTTTAGGTAATGTCGACCGGAAAAAACTGGGTGATGAAGTCTTCAGAAATCCGCAAAAGAAAAAAGAATTGGAAGAATACATTCATCCCAAAATAAAGGAAAAGATAAAAAAGATTTTCAACAGCAACCATGATATTGTTTTCATCTCTGTTCCTCTTCTATTTGAAACAGACTTTTATAAATTGTTTGATAAAGTCATACTTGTAGTCTGCGATGACAGGTTACGTCTTGAACGCCTTATGAAACGTAATAATTTTACAGAAGAGGAAGCTTTAATCCGGATGAATGCGCAGCTCCCGCAGGAAGAAAAAATCAATAAATCCGACTACGTAATTTATAATAACACTACAAGAGAAGATTTAGAAAAACGTGTTAATGATTTGATAAAAAACTCTTTTATTAATTTATAATTAAATTAAAAATGTACGGATATATTTATGCGCTAAAGAGAGTTCTCTATTATCAAGTTTATCCAGCATAGCAATGATATCAGCCTTCAAGTCATCCGGTTCTTGAAGATAGTAAAATTCAAATAAATCTTTTGGTTCAACTTCCAGAGCTCTTGCCAGCCTGTCAATTAAATCTGCAGAAGGAAAGCTTTTGCCGCTCTCTATACAGCTTATGTGCTTGTCATCAACATTAACCATTTCTGCAAGCTGAGCCTGTGTATAATTATTTTTCTTGCGGTATTCTTTTATCTTTTTGCCAAATAAACTCTTTAACTCTGACATTTGCTACCTCTTCAACAATTGTAAGCGTAATAACAAATATTCAAAATGGTGTATTAAGTAAATTATTGACATGATTTTACCTATATGATAACTTTTATATTGTTATAGGTAATTTATTGTTTTATATTTACCTGTTTTACGGAAAACTATGAAGAAGAAAATCTTTGTTATTATTGCAAATGCATATATGGGCGATATTCTTTTGTTGAATTCGCTGGTTCAGAATATAAAGAATTTATTTGAAAACGCTTTTGTAGTAATTCTCACTGACAAAAAAAATGAAGACGCAGCCCGCTGGCAAAAAGGGGTTGATGACGTTGTTATCTGGGACAGAGGCGGCGAACATAAAAGTCTAGGAGGAACAATAAGGTTTGTTCTTAATTTTCCTTACAAAGATATTTTCGCTGCTTTTCCTTTATACAGTTCTGATAGAATGATATTATTATCAGTGATGCTTAGAGCCAGATATATTTTATTTTATAAAAAGGGTAATATCTTTGATATTTTTCAAAAAACTAAGTACCGTATAATACAGGAGGATGTATCTGTGCAAGAAGCGGATGCACTGCTGCTTAGAGGAATTACAAAAAAGCCTCTCCAGAATTTTCCTATCAAATATATCACACCTGTGAATGAAAAGTTTAAATTTAATAAAGACAGTATTGCAATTTGTGCAGTGACTTCTAAAGAAGAAAAAGATATACCGCTTGAAACCGTAGAAAGTCTTATAAAAACATTTCACTCAAAGCAGATAATATTTGTCGGCTGCGGCAAAAAAGCAGAGAATATGGGAAGAGAAATTGATTTAAAAAACTATCCTAATTTTATAAATCTTATTAATAAAACTTCTGTTACTGAGCTTGCAGATATATTAAAAAACGTATCGGGGCTAATTTCTGCTGATACAGGGACTATGCATCTTGCCTGTGCCGTAGGCTGTCCTGTAGTTGGAATTTTTTATAAAAACAATACAAGAGGCTACAAGCCGGATATGAAATTGTACAAAGCTGTAATAATAGACCAAAATCAATCTCCGTCTAATATTGCTCAGCAATTTTCAGACCTTCTGGCTAATACTTATTAGATAACTTCATAGCCTTGTACATCTCAAAGACACTCAAGAGGAAGAATGTTCCGAATACCGCTAAATACGAAAGGTTGGAATAAACCATTACATTTCCGTATTTTACCGGTTCAAACAGGTTTAATAAAAATCCGCTTAGTGTTCCTAAAATACCAACCATAGTAAAGAAACAAAAATTCATAATGCTTACAGCAGTGCCGGAAACCATTTTTCTGTTAGTTAAGTGCAAAACAGGTACCAGTATAGAGGTTAAGCTTGCGTTTGCGGCGAGTATGCAGAATAATAGTGCAATAAGCTTTGTTCTTATACAAAATCCCAGACAGATACAAATACATAAAAGAGTAGAAAAAGTTACTATAGAAGCATATTTTAAATAAATTACCCTGTGATTATGGCATAATTTACAGACAGATGCATTTACAATATTGAAAACAGCCGCAATAACAGCCATAATAGATAATACCATTGCGGAATCTGCGCTTTGCATTAGACAAAAGTCTTCAAGAAATTTTTTCCCGATTATGGACTGTATAACATACGATATTCCAAAGTTACAGCATGCAAAGCTAAATAAATTACGGTTGTGCTTTTTATGTAGAACAAGTCTAAATGGAAGCAGACGCATTTTTACATTCTTATTAACAGGCGGAACTGTAACCTGTTTTGTTAAAACAAAAAATATAAATGCAGCCAGAGCAATAACACCGGAAAGTATAAATAGAATTTCTCTCCACGACATATATTTCATAGCAAATACAAACGGTGCATTTGCTGCAATACCTCCTGCATATCCGATAAAAAGCATTATAGAAATTGCAATTCCAAAATCCTTATCCGGAACAATTGCTTTAATTTCTCTTATTAAGCTCAAATAAAACATACTGGCGCCTAATCCTACTAATGCTCTAGAAAAGTACATTAGTATTAAATTAGAAGAGATAGGAAACAATAGAGTTCCAAGAGCCAGAATTACGGCTCCGGCTAAAATTACTCTAAGTCCTCCAAACCTCTCGACCATCACTCCTATAACAAGCTGATTAAATGCGTAGATATACATAAATATAGCGCCAAAAGCGGTTATATAAGGCGCACTCAGCTTTAATTCTTCCTGCAGAATGTCAAACACCGCTCCAGGGATGGCAATTCTATGAAAGTTTGCGAAGAAGTAAAATAAACTTCCTATTAGAATTAATAATAATGGTACCAGGGTTTTCTTGTCTTTCATACTCTTGTTAGAGTACAGCTAACAGACAAGTGTGTCAACGACTGCTTTTATAAAAATACTATTATTTGTTGCGTATTGCTTTGTGAAGCTAAATTTTACCCCGTTAGTCTTGACTTTAATCTTGTCGATACAGAGCTATAATACAATTATGGAAAAATATCTATGTGCGTAGCGCAAAAAAAAAGGAATTCTTTACAGAATTCCCATGGTTGTTTTTCTTTTTTTCGTGTTAAATTACTCTTTCTCTTTTTTTTCCTCGCTTTTTTTCGTGTTTATTCTAAATCCCCTCCGGTAAATAAAATTAATTATTTACCTGCCTTTCTCACGTTAGTCCAGTAGCGCCTCTAAAATTTTAGCATTTTTATCTGCTAAAGTATTCTGTCTGACTTTAGACCGTGTAATGTAGCTTCTCAAAGCTTCTCTAATCAATTCTGAACGAGATCTGCTTTCATTTTCTGCAACTTCATCAATTTTGCCTAAAAAACTTTCCGGCATTGAAATCAAAACTCTTGCCATGATGTACTCCTTTTATACTCTGTATATTTATTTATTACTCGTATATATATAAAGTATTTTATTTATAAAAAATTGCCTTTTTTGTTATTAAATATTAAGATTTGTAAAGTTAAATATTAACTTTGCAAATATCTTTTCTGTAAGACATCCCTTTAAAATCAAGTTCTTCAACTTCGTTATAAACTTTTTTGACAGCACCGGTAACAGTAGAAGCAGATGTTGTAAGTGTAATTAAAGCTCCGTGTGAAGCTTCCAGCTCAAGATATTTATTCTTTTTAACAGACGGATAAAAGGATACAAGCGTGCTGCTGTCCAAATTTTCCAGCCCGCAGATTGAATTTTGTATATTTTCTCTGGTTTTGCAGGTAACAACTACTGAAGCCGCATATTTATTAAACAGATTTATTGCGTCTTTTTCATCACTGAATGAACCTATGATACAGGATTCAAACAAATCATATAAATCTTCATTAAGCACTTCAAGCACAGCTGCAGCGTCGCAATCCTGCATAAAGGACTGCCAGCCTAAAACAAAAATCCTGCCGTCATCTGTTAGCAGACCATTAACACCCAGAATACCCAAATATGGATTTCCACCAATTTCGAGATAATCCAGTGTCGGATAAATAACATTGTCCATAAGATAATATACATTCTCCAGACTCAGTTTGTAGTTAGGCGCACAAGCCCCCATTCCATCCGTCAACTGTCCTCCGTCACCTTCCAGAGCGTGCTTATAGGATATTGAAGAGCCTATAGGGAGTGCTTTATAACCATCCGTTATGGTATAAAAAGAAAACGGGGTGCCATAAATATAATCTTCTATTATAATGCGTTTTCCTTTTTCAATGAAACTTAAGTCTAAAAGTTTTTTAGCTGTTTGATATGAAGTGAATACCGCGGCGCTTTTACTGTCATTAGTCTTTAATACAAAAGGATTTTTAAGATTTTTAATATAGTCGAGCACCATATTTTGTTTTTCAAAAATTCCGAATTTAGGAGTCGGTATTCTCAATTTATAAAGAACTTTTTTTGCATAAGCCTTATCAAAAATCAGATTTACAGCTTCTTTGCAGGGGGCAAATACTTGCTGATTATTATTGTTAAAAGTTGAAACAATATCAGAGGCAAGGGCTTTAGCAGATATAGGAACAGTTAAATCTATTCCGTTTTCCACAACAAATTCCAGCAGTTCAGATACGTTATCCTCTCTGATATCCAGACAGTGCGCAAATTCTTTAAGTGTATCACTTGCGGGAGTAATAAACACATCATGCTTTTCTGATAATTTCTTTGCAAGTGCATATTCTTTAGCACCATTTCCAATAATTAAAATTTTCTTTTGCATAAAAGCATTATAGCACAGAAAAGACTCCTCTAGCATTCATATTGTACTATCTTTTTATATTTTTCGGAAAATTTTTCAGAAATATTTAATGCTTTTTCCTCTGGACTAGATTTAAACAAGGCTTTTAAAATTTGCCATGTATAATTAGCGCGGCTGTATGTTCCCGTTTCAAGCATATTATCTACAATCATATCAATATCAGCATTTCCGACTTTCTTTATGATATTTGCAGGAATAACTTTTTGATAAATATACTCTATTGGTTTTTTATTTCGTGTATAATGTTTTTGATTTAATGCCGTATCTCCATTTTTTATGTGTGTATCAGGCATTTCATCTTCTAATTCAACCCTGCACCTTAAATTATTTGTGTCCAGATTTTTTGTCGGAATTCTCAATATAACTATTTTAGGATTTCTGTATGCACATCTTGAAAATAGCGCCATTGATAATGATACCAAAGAGTCAGATACTGAAAACCAGGTATTGCACCAAAACTTTAAAAAATTTTTGAGGTCGAAGAGAAATACTCCGTTCAAGTTAGATTCCAAATATGCATCGTGAGATGTCTTAATAACGCCATCCTTCATTATGGAATTGTAATTCTTCTCATTTGTAACATGGTACAAATAACGGGGAATTTTTTTCCCTTTTGATGTAATAAAATTCTTTTCAGAGGTATAGTTATAAACTTGCATTACATTACCCTACAAAACTTTTAGATTAAAACCCGCTAAAATTTTTTTTTGCCAATCGCTAAAAAGCGGACACAAACTAAAAGTTTGTGTCCGCCAAATTACTTATCACCTGTAGTCACACCATTGAGGCGACCCCGGAGTTTCTATACCAGCCGGTAATTATCACTTAAAAGCCGACCGATATATTTACCCCTACATTTACCTCTCCCTAGTCGTCAGCGTGACCTGCTGTTCCGAGAACGTCGCGCATTTTGTGCATAACCATTTCTTTAACAGCTGTTCTGCCTGGTCCCATGTATTCACGCGGGTCAAATTTTTCAGGGTGTTCAATGAAGAATTCTCTGATTGTAGCTGTCATTGCTAATCTTAAGTCTGTGTCGATGTTAATTTTAGCAACACCGTGCTTAGAAGCATAGTTAAGCATTTCTTCCGGAACACCTTGAGCATCAGGCAATTTACCACCAAATTGGTTACATTTAGCAACAAATTCTTTCGGAACTGATGAAGAACCGTGAAGAACCAGCGGATAATCAAAGCCAACGATTTCGTTTACAGCTTTTTTGATTTCAGCAAGTCTTTCAAAGTCTAATTTTGCTTCGCCTTTGAATTTGTATGCACCGTGTGAAGTTCCGATAGCAACAGCTAAAGAATCACAGCCAGTTTCTTTAACGAATCTTGCAGCTTCTGCAGGGTCTGTATAAGTTGAATCTTTAGCGTGAACTTTAACATCATCTTCAACACCGGCTAATTTACCTAATTCAGCTTCTACTGAAACTCCGCGCGGATGAGCATAATCAACAACCAGTTTAGTTAACTTAATATTTTCTTCTAACGGGAATCTGCTGCCGTCAATCATAACAGAAGAGAAACCACCATCAATACAAGCTTTGCAAATTTCAAAATCTGCACCGTGGTCTAAGTGTAAAGCTATAGGTACAGTAGTTGTAGCAAGAGCAGCTTCAACCAATTTGATTAAATAAGTTTGGTTAGCATATTTTCTTGCACCTGCTGAAACTTGAAGAATGATTGGTGATCTTGTTTCTTCAGCAGCTTCTGCAATAGCTTGAAGTATTTCCATGTTGTTAACGTTGTAAGCACCGATAGCATAACCGCCAGCCAATGCTTTTTTGAACATTTCGCCTGTTCCGACTAATCTTCTTTCACTCATTTGAGTTCTCCTTCTTTCTTTTTCGATAGAGGTCAAAACCTCTTTACATGCAATAAGTACTACAAAAGGGGCAAAATGTAAAGAGGGATTATTAGTATAAAAGGCAAAAAATATTTATATTTAAATACCCTGAACAGCATAAGGCAAACCCCCGATGCGCACAACACCGAGGGTCATTGAAAGGACCTTTATTATCTCTATTATTATTTGCTTAATTAATTTATTAGATTAAGTTCAAAGCGATTGACGGCATCTGGTTAGCAGTTGCTAACAGAGTTGCTGTTGACTGCTGAAGAATCTGGTATTTTATGTAGTTAGAAGATTCTGTCGCAACGTCAGCATCCTTGATTGTTGAATTAGCTTCAACAAGGTTTTCTCTCTGAACATCGGTAGATTCAATTGCTGAATCCAGTCTGTTCATATAAGCACCTATTTTTGTTGATCTCAAAGATACGTTATCAATAGCATCATCTATAAAGTCAATAAATTCGCGGGCAGAGCTGTCATTTCTGTAGATTGCGGCACACATAGCTGTTATCGTAAACTGTCCGTTTACAGTTGCATCGCCGTCATTTGCAGTGATAACTCCGTTTTCTGCAAGCGCTGCAGCAAGTGCTGATTCATAAGAGCCCGCAAGGTACTGAACTTCACCAGCAGCGTTTGTCACAGGTTTTCCTTCAGCATCCAGCTGTCTTGCACGATATTGATATGTATCATCTGCAGTGCTTGATGTCAAGTTGATATAACCCCCGTTAGTTGTGGAATCAAAGCCCATCAATGATGTTGTTTCTGCACTTGCAAACAAGAATGCGTCGAGTTTTATAACGCATCTTGCGTCTGAATACAAACCTACCTGCAGGTTAATATCTGTTGTTCTTGAACCGTCCAGAAGGTATGTATCATTAAAGTCTGTAATCTGGCATAAACGGTTAATTTCATCCATTCTTTGTACAACTTCTGTTGCGATAGCATCTAATGAAGCTGAACCGTAAGTTCCGTTTGCTGCCTGCATAGTCAAGTCACGAATTCTTTGCAGATAATCATTAATGATATCCAAGACGCCTTCTTGAGTTGTTAACATGTCCAAACCCATTTGAGCGTTAGTCTCAATAATGTCGTAACCGTTAATTTTAGCTTCCATTCCGGCAGATACTGCGTAGCCGGCTGCGTCATCAGCTGCAGAGTTAATCCGGAAGCCCGTTGATAATCTCTCCATTGCTGTGTTCATACCCTTAGTAGCATCTCTAAGGTAAGATTGACAGGTTAATGACGCCAAGTTTGTGTTAATTGTAATTGTTGATGTCGCTGTCATAATAAATTCCTTTCAATAATTTATTTGCCTTTCTGCATGATTTAACGGCAAGATAAAAAAGAACTTTACAACTTTAGTTATAGAATCCTCCGTTTGGTGTATTATTTAGTATTTATAATGCTTTTAACCGGCACTTTCTGCATTTTTATTGATATTTTTTAAAATTTCTATAACTTAAGTTTGAGAAAATAACCTGTCTGTCATGGTAAATCGGGGAGTAAAAATAAAGCTTTGGTTTGTGTACTTTTATTTATACATAAAGGAGATTACGGAAATGAAACTAGAAAATTCAGAAACATTACAGTGCCTTGTAAACGCGTTTGCGGGAGAGTCACAGGCAAGAAACAGATACACATTTTTTGCAAAGGTTGCCAAACAAGAAGGGTATGAGCAGATAAGCCAGATATTTTTGGACACGGCATCCAACGAGCAGGAGCATGCCAAATTGTTTTATAAACATATTCCAAATGCCGAACACCTTGAGGTTACGGGCTCTTATCCTTTCTTTTTCGGGGGAACATATGAGAACTTGATTTCTGCCTCAAAGGGCGAGAGAGAGGAGTGGGAAATTCTTTATAAAAACTTTTCTCAAACAGCTAAAGAAGAAGGTTTTGATGAAATATCGCGACTTTTTAGCGGTATAGTTGAAATAGAGAAACGCCACGCTCACAGATTTGAAATCCTTGCGGAGGAATTGAAGGAAGGGCGATTGTTTAAGAAAGAAGAAGTTACACAATGGATATGCAGAAAGTGCGGACATACACATATAGGCAAGGAAGCACCGTGTAAATGTCCTGTTTGCGCTCATCCACAGGGGTATTTTGAAATTTTTACCGAAAAGTTTTAAATTTATCGTGGTCAATAGTGCCATCCTGTGAAGGAGATTGCGTGTAATATTATTATGTTAGAAAATATATTTTTTTGTAACATTTTTGTTACATGCTAACGGTTATTTCTTTATTTTTGATAGTATAAAAAGAGAGGGAATTAAGTTACTAATTTAATGGAGTCTGTATGAATAGAAAAAGATTAATTTCTGCACTTTTGCTTTGTAGTATGGTCGTTCTGTCTTCAAAAGCTGCAGATGTGAGTATTGTAGAGCAAGTTATAAAAGATCACACAGGTGCTGGAACTGGTGCTGGAGTTGCGGTAAATGCGGCTGGCGATACTCTAACTATTACAAATTCTACTTTTACGAACAATTCCGGCGGATTTAGCGGTGGTGTTTATAATTCTGGAAATTTAATAATAACAGATGGAAATGCTGATACACATACGACTTTTGAGGGTAATCATAATTCAGAGGGATGGGGTGGCGGCGGTGCTATCTACAGTTATGCATCCGGTTCCAAAGTAGATATAGGGGATTATACATCTTTTGTCAATAACCATAGTAATAATAAAAATGGTGGTGATTCCGGCGGGGCTGTATATGTAGGTGATGCAACACTTAATATTGGTAACAATGTAAACTTTTCTGGCAATACTGCAACATCAGGACGTATAGAAAATGAATGGGGTATTGTATCGTATGGCGGAAAGGGCGGTGCTATATATGCTCAGAATAGTGATGTTGTAATAGAAGATCATCTCACTGTAGATGGCAATCAGTCTATTTATTCAGGTGGTGGTATCGGTATTTATAACGACAAGGATGGTCATTCTACAAAAATTGGAGAATATGCAGAATTCACCAATAATAAATCTCTTGAGGAAGCGGGTGGTGCAATAAGTAATACTGGCGGATCTCTGGAAATAGGAAACAATGCAACTTTTCAAGGAAATTCCGCTGCAACAAACGGCGGTGCGATTTATAATACCGGAAATCTTACACTAAATGGCGGAACTTTTACGAGAAATTCTGCGACAAACGGCGGGGCTATATATAATGCTGGTAATGCCAGTTTAACTGGTGTAAAATTTGATGCAAAAACTGAAACTGCTTCAAATAGTATTTATAATGCAGGAACTGTTACTACAGCCGGAGAAAATTCTTTCGGCAGTGATATCCATACAACTAACAGCTGGACTTTTGACGGAACAAATGATGTTCTTGCAACATCAAATATTACCGGAAGTGGCGGGATTATTAATGAAGGCACAACAAATCTTGCAGGTGATGCATCCGGATATACCGGTACTTACACACAAACAGAAGAAGATGCTGTAACCACTGTAACCGGAACTTTCTACGGAGGCGAATCAACAATCAGCGGTGGTACTCTTAACTGGAATACAACGAGTAATCCCGATACTGGTTCTTTAAAAGTTTCCGGTGAGAATACCAATTTAAATATCGGTACAGATAGTACTGCAACAACACAAGCAATTGGCGATCTTGTTTTAGGAACGGATAGTTCCATAAGTGCAGAAGTTAATACCATTATAAACAGCGGTTCCTCTTTGACGTTAAATGGAGGAGATGCTGTATTAAACTCTGATGATACTTGGGCAGGAACTATTAACTTATCAAATGCTGATAGTACTTTGACAGTCGAAGGTCTGAATTCTTATGGTAAGATTATTGCTACAAGTGGTACTCTGGATATATCCGGAGATTTTACTCTTGCAGAAGGAAGTTCTATTGCAAAAGAAGTTGTAACCCAAATTGATGACGGTGCTAATTATACAATAGTAGCCGGAAGTGAATACACCTTAGATGATAATGATAATTGGCTGGGAAGCGTCACTATAGCCGGAGGCACGCTTAATGTAGACAGCAGAGATCCTAATACAGGAAATGGTGCTTTATATACAGATGATACGAACGGCGGTAATCTCAATATTATAAATAACGGGAATTTAGATATTACAAGCGGAAGCAAGGTTGCAGAAGCTATAGTTACAAATATTGCAACAGGTTCTTCTTTAACTGTTGAAGGCGGAGATGTAACACTCAACACCGGCGACACTTGGAATGGTACAGTTAATCTTGAGTCTGGTAAGCTTACAGTTAATGGTGTAACAAATGGTGCTATTAATGCAACCGGCGGTACTTTGGACTTAGTAAACCAAAACTTCAATCTCGCAACAGGAAGCCAAATTACAGGTGATGTTACAACAAGTATTGATTCAACGTCAGTTCTAAATGTAAATGGCGGTAGTGCAACACTTAATAGCGGTGATGATTGGGATGGAGGTTTGACTCTAAATGGAGGCTCTTTAAGTGTTGATGGAAGTGTTCAAGATACTACAACAAGTTTTATACAAGCAAATACTGGAACTCTTAATATTACGGGCGGAACCGTAACTGTAGGAACTAACAATAATGGCATAAGCAGTGCTATTCAAAATGAGGTTGCATTAAATGTTTCAAATGGTGCAAATATAGATATAACAAAAGGCGGTGTAGTTGGAGTAGATGACAACGATACATTAGGCGGTACAACAACACTAAACGGCGGTACGCTTAATTACGGAGTGACAGATCCGCAGAATGCAACTAATATAACTGCTAATACAGGTTATCTTAACTTGCTTGAAAATTCTGTACTGGAAATTCAAGACCCCAGTAACATAAAAAATGAAGTTGTTGTTGATATCCAAAGGGGTGCGACACTTGAAACTAATGCGAATACAGTTTTTAACCTCAACGGCGGAAATGCTGATCCTTCTCAAAACGATAAGTGGAGCGGGTTAATCCGAAACTGGGGAGGCACTGTTAATGCAACAAACATGGTAAATGACAGTACATCTGCTCTTCAACAATATGGCGGAACTACAAATATTGATTCAAATTCTAATATTATACTTGATAATGTCATGAGTGAAGTTACAAGCGGTGTTGTCAATGTAAAAAACAATTCTACGCTTTCTGCTATAGATGCTTCAATTCTGCAGGGCGGGGATTTGAATGTAGACAGTACTTCAAAGTTTGTTTCTTTTGATAACGGGTTCAACATGACAAACTTGAACCACTCCGGATCATTAATTGGACTAAATAATGCAATAGAAGATTATACGTTAACTTCTAGTATGAATATCGGAACCACAGGCGACAATCAAGGCGATTTTACTCTTGATGTCTACGGCAGAAGCAACGGAGAAGGATATAATGATGCGGACCGTTTCTTTGCGGATGTTATCCGTAACGCATCTGACTCTGAGTCCGCAACAATTAATATTTCGGACTGGAATCTCGGAGGAGATATATTCGGATGGGATGCGCCGATTGATAAGCATATTAATCTCGGACGAATTTTTAACTACAATACATTAGAAGGCAACGTAAACTTTACCGAAACTGATAAAGAAATCTTTACGCCTATCGGATGGTACAGGCTGAATAATACCGGCGGACTCGGCGGAAATTATACAATGGATTTAACAAGATTCAATCCGCAGGTATACAGAGGACAGGTCACAACACTTGCTCAATGGATGAACCAGCTGGCTATTGATGATATGTTATTCAATCACTCAATGCTCCTTCCAAGCTTTAAAGAAGAAGACGGAGGTACTGCTTATACGGGTATGATGGCAAACAGATACGCCGCTACAATGCCTCAATACGCACCATATCAATATTCGCGTAAAAACGGCGGGCTGTGGTGCAAAATGTACGGTACTTTTGAAACTCTGCAGATGAGTCAAGGGCTAAATAACGTTGGCAACAATGCTTACGGTACTTTAATCGGTGCAGACTTCGGACTAAAAGAACTTAAGCACGGCTGGAAATTTATGCCGACAGCTTATATCGGTTATAACGGTGCTCACCAGTACTATTCCGGTTTAGGCGCTTACCAGAACGGCGGACAGGCTGGTTTCTTAGGAACATGGTATAAAAATAACTTCATAATCGGCGGTTTAATCTATGGCGGTGTTTATCAGAACAGCTTAGATATCGCAGGTCATACTGATAATACATTTAACTATTTTGCAGGTGCTGCAACCAAACTTGCTTATAACTGGAGATTCCACAGAGATTGGGTATTACAGCCTAACTTATTCCTAGCTTATAACTTCTTCGGTCAGCAAAACTGGCATTCTGATTTCGGTCAGATGGGTATGATGTCCGGATTATTAAACGGTATTAACCTTGCTCCGGGGTTAAACTTAATCTGGGAAAAAGAAACTTTCAGTATATATGCAACTTTACAATATATGTATAACTTGAACGGTGCTGTCGGAGGTCGTGCAGGTAATGTAGATTTACCACACCTATATATGGATAGAGGATATATACAGTACGGTATCGGCTTTACAAAACGCTTTACAGACCGCTTCTCCGGATACTTCCAGACAGTATTCAGAAATGTAGGAAGAACCGGTGTCGGATTCCAGCTCGGGTTTAACTTCCTGCTCGGCAAGTAATGGATGAAAACAAGCAATAAAAAGTAAGCAATAAAAAAGAGTTTAGAAATATCTAAACTCTTTTTATTATATTAAATTTAACTTCATTAACTTAATGCTAATAAAGATTTTACTGAACGAGCATTTTCTTTTACAGCTTCGTCAGAATGCATATTGATTGTATCGTCTAAAATCTTTATAACTTCAGACTTATCTTTTAAAGCAAGAATTTCATTAATCGTACTCATTGCAACAGCCGGTGAAAGGTCATTAATACCTTTTCCTTGATTGATAATAACAATTTTTAAAGAATCATGAACATTCTTTCTTACAAGAGCACGGGAAGTATATTCTCTGACTTCATTATCCGGAGAATTAGTACCTAATTCTTCCAGAACTTCTATAGAAGCATGGTCTTGATGTGCTGCAAGTGCGTCGATAATTTCTGCTACGTTTCTATTCATTATGCAACCTCCTTGCTTGCAGAAGCAGCAATTTCAGCTTCCCACATAGCTTTTAATTCATCAACGGTTGTATCTTTTGTAATTTTATTAGTATGAACTTTACTGATAAGAGAGTTCCATTTTTCAGAAAGTCCTTTACCAATATCTGTAACATCAGTATTAAGGAATGCCATTTTAGAAGCAATACCTTTACCCATACCCGAGATAGAATTACCTATACCTTTTCCTATATCAAGAATATCAGCATTCATAACTTTATTAATAGCTTTAACTCCTGCTAAGTCAGAAACATTGGTATTTTTTGCATAATCCCATGCACTAGACATTCCTTCTTTAATTCTGTTAACAAAATTGATAATTGGTTCTGTTATGCTGGAACGCAATTTTGTCATGCTTCCTGCTACTGAAGATGTAATCATTTTTAATTTGTTGTTTGTGCTGTGTTTAGAACCCTCAAAAACATCAGCGTATTCAAATTGCAAAGTGT
This sequence comes from Candidatus Gastranaerophilales bacterium, assembly GCA_944325515.1. Classification (GTDB taxonomy): domain Bacteria; phylum Cyanobacteriota; class Vampirovibrionia; order Gastranaerophilales; family Gastranaerophilaceae; genus CAG-196. The sequence goes on from CALVAO010000001.1 coordinate 166,467, forward strand.
TTCCTTCAAAATTTGAGTATTTGAATGGATTTGTTGTTGAATTGCGAGATGTCTTGAATGGATTAGCAATTTTCTGACCCAGGTTTAAACCTACATTGTTAATTTTTGCCATACTATTCCTTTCTATTTTCTCAGATAACTTTACATATATAGATTAACAATATTAAAAGTAAAATAAATCATAAGAATAGAGGATAATTTTATGCAAATGATGTACAACTTTAGTTATAGAAGGTTGGTATTTGCAATAAATTATATCTAATGTATAATAAAGAAAGAGCCATAGAGGGGTGTCCGAGAGGTTTAAGGTGCAATCTTGGAAAGGTTGTGTGGGAGCAATTCCACCGTGGGTTCGAATCCCATCCCCTCTGTTTTTTTGTATGTAGTTTCTTGTATACAAAATAAAGTTAAGAGCAGATTAGCCATTGCCTAACAAAAATATTGTAGTTTCTTGTTCATGGCGATTATCACAAACATTTAGATTTTTTGTAATATATCCACCTCTTATTACATGTTAAGTTTTGTAACAAAATTTATAGATTATGAAATTTTATAAATTGTATATACTTTATATACATGTAAAACAAATGACAAACATTAAATAACACGAAACACATAACACAACCTTTCATACAACCTACACACTAACCTTCTACACATGAGGAATTATTAAAAAGATTCCAAGCCTTTCTAAACAGAAAGGTTTTTTTTTGACTTTGTTACAAAATTTAAATATTGAGCATATAATATCTTTGTGATAATATATTTATATATGAGGAGCTTTATTTTTTATGAGCTATAAAATATTATCAAAAAAAGAGCTTTGTCCTAATCAGTATGAAATAACTGTAGAAGCTCCATATATTGTAAGAAACGCAAAAGCTGGACAGTTCATTATATTTAGGGTGGAAGAAAACGGTGAGCGGGTTCCCTTAACTATTGCAGATGCTGACAAGGTAACAGGAACTTTAACCCTTGTATTTATGGCAGCCGGCTATACAACCAAGAAACTTGCAGAGCTTAATGCCGGTGACGAGCTGGTTGACATTGTAGGTCCTCTCGGGCAGCCAACACATATAAAATATTATGGCACGGTTGTCTGTCTTGCCGGAGGATATGGCGCAGCTCCCTGCTATTTGATAGCAAAAGCATTTAAAGAAGCAGGTAACAAAGTGTACATGGTCATGGGTGCAAGAAATAAGGATTTAATATTCTGGCAGGATAAAATGAAAACAGCCTGTGATGAATTATTTATTACAACGGATGATGGTTCCTTAGGGCAGAAGGGTTTTGTAACCCAGGTTTTAGATGAAATTATTAACCGTGAAAAAGTTGATTATGCAATTGCAGTCGGTCCAATGCCTATGATGAGAGCAGTTGCTGATATGACAAGAGATAAAGGTATCTATACAGAAGCAAGTATGAATCCGATTATGGTGGACGGTACCGGTATGTGTGGAGCTTGCCGCCTAACCGTCGGTGGAGTTACAAAATTTGCCTGTGTAGATGGTCCGGATTTTAACGCTCATGAAGTAGATTTTGATGAGGTTATAAATCGTACAAAAATATACAAAGACCAGGAACGTAAACGCAGCGAAGACTGCAATTTATTGAAAATGACAAACAAATAGGAGAATTATAATGGGACCTCGCGATCAAGAAAAATCAATACCTTTATGCCCTCTGATGAGTGTAGGCTCACAGGTAGAAATTGTATGTATGCAGGAAAATTGTGCTTGGTATTTGAAAAATTACAAAATATGTTCTGTGTATATGATGGCACATAATTCTATGCTGGATGTACAGGCAAAACAAGCTGCAAAGGCAAAGATGCAGGCACAGAAAAACGGATAAAAGATAGAGATTTTAAGCCGGTATATACCGGCTTTTTAAATTTAAAATGGAGTTTGGAATGAAAAATACTGTAGTAATCGGTGCACAATGGGGTGATGAAGGTAAAGCAAAAATTACGGATTTATTAGCGGAACAGGCAGACTTGATTATAAGATATCAAGGAGGTTGTAACGCCGGGCATACGGTTTGTACTAACGGAAAAACATACAAATTCCATCTTATTCCCTCCGGAATTTTATATGACAAAACAGTGTGCTTTATTGGTGCGGGAACTGTTATACATCCGGAGTCTTTTGAAAGAGAACTTAATGAACTAAAAGCAGAAGGGGTTGATTTTAAAAACTTGAAAATATCGCCTCTGGCTTCAATTACTATGCCGTATCATATAGAAATCGACGGTTACAGCGAGGCTCATGCCGGTAAAGGCAAAATCGGAACAACAAAACGGGGAATTGGTCCTACATATACGGATAAAATGGGACGCTGCGGTTTTAAAATACAAGATTTATATTCTTTTGAAGCTCTAAATGAAAAACTCGATTTAATACTACCATTGAAGAATAAAATGTTAAAGCATGTTTACGGGCTTGAAGGGTATTCAAAAGAGTGCATTATTTCACTTTGCGAAACATATGCAAAGCTATTTAAGCCTTATGTTTGTTTTGACTGGCAGGATATGCTGAACAGGTATAAAGACAGAACTATATTATTTGAAGGTGCACAGGGGGTTATGCTTGATGTAGATTATGGCACATATCCTTTTGTTACAAGTTCAAACCCGATTGGAGGCGGTGCGGCTGTAGGCAGCGGCTATGGACCTGCTATGATACAAGAGGTAATCGGGGTTTCTAAAGCCTATGTTACAAGAGTCGGTGAAGGACCATTTGTAACAGAGCTCAATGATGAAACAGGAGAAAAAATCCAAAGAATCGGCAGAGAATTCGGAGTAACGACAGGAAGACCCAGACGCTGCGGATGGTTTGATTCTGTTATAATGAAATATGCAGTACTTGTCGGAGGGATTACGAAAGTTGCGCTGACAAAAATTGATGTGTTTGATACGTTTGATGAAATAAAAATTTGTACTGCTTATAAAGATTGCAGGAATGACAGAGTCTACACCACTTATCCTACGGATGTATTTATTCATAAATATTTAGAGCCAATATACGAAACTATGCCCGGCTGGAAAACATCTTTAAGCGATATTCGTAACTATGAGGATTTGCCGGATAATGCAAAAAAATATATTGCAAAGGTCGAAGACTTAATCGGTGCGCCAATTGGTATTATTAGCGTAGGTCCGGATAGAGAACAGACTATATTTCTGCCGGAAAAAAGATAAAATCATCATAAAGTTATAGATTTTTCATAACTTTTGGTAATATATATAAGGCGTAAACAATTTTAAAATAAAAGTATGGAAATTAGAATTTCTGATAAATACTTTATACTAACCCCGTTAACGCCCAAAATTGACGCTTCATATTGCGAACGTCTTTTTTCTGAAGTGAATGAGAACTATTCATTTGAAATAGGAATCGATTTAAGCTGCGTTAATGACTGCACTATAGAATTTCTGGAAACTTTAAAGTTGTATAATAAGGTTAGTTTATTCAATATTCCTTCTAATATATTTGTGCTAATAAATATTATGAATATTGATAAGTTTGTAAAGATATTTGTTAGTGAATCCGATTTTAAAAGCGGGAAAAGAAGAATTTTGAACCGCCATTTCAGTGTAGTTTAGTTTAATTTTTATTCACAGGGTTGAAAAATTGTTGTGTTTGTATTAATATATGCATGACATAAATTCTGTATAGTTATTTATCCAAACCGGAGTGCGGGGAATACTAAGAAGAGTCGCCTAACAAGTTTTTGGTGCAAGGTAACAAAAAATTTAGGAAAGAGGTCTTAATAGGAACCAAACGAGAACATAGCGAAACCGCAGGGAGGATTTTGAGAATGGTATACAGAATCCAATTTACAAATAATAAGAGGATTTCAATGATTAGAAAAACAGTCTTAACAACTATTGCATTGCTCGGATTGCTATGCGTTAGGGTGCAAGCTGCTCCGACACCGGAAAATGTAATTAAAGAAACTATAGTAAAACATTCTTTGGAAATGGATGTGGATCCTGCGTTAGCTTTAAGCATTGCTAAAAAAGAATCCGGATTTAAACATGAATTAAGGAGTCCTTACGGTGCAGTGGGAGTTTTCCAGCTGCTTCCATCAACAGCAAACAGAATGGGCTTTAATCCATATTACTTAAGCGAGAATATTAAAGCAGGACTTACATATTATAAAATGATGTACAAGATGTTCGGTTCAACAGAACTTGCTCTTGCTGCATATAATGCCGGTCCGGGAAATGTAAAAAAGTTTGGAGGGACAATTCCTCCGTATAGTGAAACAAGACGCTTTGTAAATCAGATTATGCTTGAATACAACAGGCAAAAAACAAATCCGGATCCTGCTATCGCAAAAGTAAAACAGGCAACGGCAAAATTGCCGGATGAAAAGACCGAGGTAAAAAATACGCCTAAACCTATTGAGCTTCCAAATCTTAAAGAAATTCCGGAAATAAAACATTCAGATCCGGTTATGGAAATTCTATAGTATAAATAAAAAACCTCTCTTTTTATGAGAGGTTTTTTTATTCTATTTACATCTGCCACTCAATACTTTTGCAAAATATTGAACAAGTATTGTAAATTCCCAAAGAATGTGCCTGTGTTTTATATAATACAAATCGTATTCCAATCTTTCTTCTGCAGAAGGTTCACAAGAATTTACCTGCTGCCATCCGCACCATCCCGGACGAACCCAGTTGCGGCATTCCCAGAAAGGAATTCTTTCTTTGTTTTCATAGTAGACTTCTTCTCTAACAGGACGCGGTCCAACAAGGCTCATTTCACCGCGCAGCACATTTATCATCTGCGGCAGTTCGTCAATATGGAATTTTCTTAAAATTTTACAAAACGGCATAATTCTTTTGTCATCATACTTAACTTCGTTTATATCTTCATCAAAATCTTCGCTCACAGTATCTTGATACATTGTTCTGAATTTAAGCATTTTAAAAGGTTTGCCGAATTTACCGATTCTTGTTTGTGTATAGAATACCGGTCCAAAGTCTGACAGCTTAATACCTACTGCTGCTATTAGCGAGAGCGGAGAGGTAATTATCATTATAAGTATTGATGCAATTATATCGCAAAACCTCTTTATATATGCAAACAGAAGAGCCTTTTTCTTTACGCATGAATAAAAGAGCCAGTTTACCGTCATTTTTGAAACAAGGTACCTATGTGTAATTTTTTCATAGAATTTAGGCATTCTCCAGACTTTAACACCCAGAGGAATTCCTTTTACTAAATCTGTAAGTATAGAAGCATCCATTCTTGATTTAACTGCAATAATAACAAGTTTTACATTGTTGTCTTTAATAACAGCTTCAGAATCGCATGTCAGTCCTAAAATTGGAATTGAAGAGTCCTCGTCTTCTATAGTATTCATATTGTCATCAAGAAATCCTACAACTTTCATTCCAAGCTCCGGACAAGCTTGAATTTTTTCTGCAATAAGTTTTCCATCCTGCCCTGCACCTACTATAAGAACATTCTTTACGGACTTGAAAACCTTGCCGAATAATAAAAATATTAGTCTAAAAATCAAAAGAGCTGTATATATTCCTATTGCATTTATTGCGAGCAAAATAAAAGTTATAATATTAAATCCGAGCAATATCAACGGGATGCCGGAAATAACAGCGGATATCGCCACCCCTTCAAATAAAAAATACAAATCTTTAATATCATATTTTCTTATTCTGTAGAAACCTTTGGAATATAAAATGAAAAAGTTAACTATTAAAAACCACAGAACAATTAATATCAGCACCGTAAAAGAATTAACAAAGTTAACAAAAGTGAACATTGACATAAAAGTAATAATCAATGCATCAATAATAGCTAGTACATACACAGATTTTGATATTGCCGGCATAAACTCTCCTTGGTTAAAAGACTCTTAACTTACTTATTATAACATATTTGAGCCAAATATAACAGAGAGAAAATAAATAACAGGTTTTGAAACAAAAAAAATAACCGGTAAAAACCGGTTTATATGTTCTTCCCAAATATTTAACTTTTAATAAATACCCCAAATTAAAAATAATTGGAACCAAATTTTAACAGAACTTCATAATATTTATGAACTAAGAAATGTTGCGTAATAATTTAATATTTAACACTTGTAGCGTTTTGATTTTAAATTCATAAATTGTCTTAGCTTAGAGAGGTTTTTAAAATTTTTAAATGCTACAAAATTTTCGGCTTCTTCATATATATATTTCACGGCTTCATCCATTAAATCATTTTCTATTAACTTATTTTTAATAGCTTCCATGTTAGGGTTACAAGTAAAATTACCCACAGAACTAGTATTAAATAAGCCGTGAAATTCATTATAAAGATTTACTTTGTTAGTACCATTTAAATTTTCAACCATTGAACACAGTACATCAAAAAGTATTGAATTGTTAATACCATCTATTTTTTCTTTTACCCTAGAATCATTAATACAATGCTTTTCAGTAAATTTTTGTACCATATCTCTATTTAAAAGCCTCTCTTCTATAGTAGGAGCACCACTCCACCTTCCAGTCTTAGCTAACATATCTAATACAGGTATGTACATTGTAATTGCTAGCTCTTGTAAATCATTAATAGTTTCTTTCGCTTTTTGTAACTCTAGCCCGTCTTTGGTAACTTTAAGCACATTTAAGTTAGATATTAATTCTTTTATTTGTTTATGAAACAAAATTGCAGTTATTAAAAATACAAAAGACCAGTGTTTTAATAAATCTACAAAGATAAAAAATGCCATAGAAAATATTTGTTGTATTGAATGAAAAACTGGTTCCATACTCCTCCTTTTTTTAGTATTGTATCATAATTAATATAGCATATCCTTAGAATTTCTAAGAATTTTAAAAAATTAAAATATTATTAATTTAGTCATTGTTTCTATAAAGCTTTGCTATACTTTTCTTAGAAAACATGTTGAATAAGGGGTAAATGCAATGAATACAGTAAATTTTACATTAGAAGAAAAAGAAAAATACATTGATAAACTTTTACTTTTTTTCAAAGAAGAGATTGAAAATGTAGGTTCTAAGATTGACCAAATTTGGTTTAATTTTCATACTAAATGTGCATCTTGGGATGAAGAAGATGGCGAAGATTTTATAAAGTTTAAAGAAATATCTTCTTTGTCAAACGCTGAGATAAATAAAATTATAAATATATGTATTTCAAATGAATATTTGTCTGGCAGACCGCATAGGTTGCAATTAACAAGGCAAGGGTATGCAAGAGCTAATTCTGTAGAGAAAGCAAAACTATATAAACCTAATGAGTCTAATGCGAATTTTAATTTTCATGGAACAGTTAATCTTAATAACTCTCAAATAGGTAATAACAATCAATTACAAATACATATTGTAAATGATTTAGAAAATTTACTTAAATATATCGAAAACTCATCAGCTACGACTGATGAAAAAAAAGAAGCTAAGAATTTGTTATTGGCATTTATGAAGCATCCGCTTATTACTAATACAGTTGGTAAAGTTCTTGACCTTTTAATAAAATCACACTTTGGAGGCTAATATGAAAAAGATGGATAAGACAACTAGCATCAATCTTGAATGTGTTTTTTGTAATTCTTTGGAGTTTGAATTACCGTATGAAGGATATGTGCCTTATGAAGGAGAAATGATAAAGTGCTCAAACTGCGGTAAACTAAATGATTATTCTTCAATAAAAGAAGTGGCAATCGAAGCAGGGACAAAAGAACTCACACAATATGCACATGCTGAAATAGAAAAAGAATTAAAAAAAATGTTAAAAAAATTTAAATAGTGGGTTATTATGCTTTGGGATAAATTATCAGCATCTGTGGAAAATGATTACATTGATTTTAAGCGGGATTGGTACACTAAAGATAAGCTTGGTGAAGTTAATTTAGTACATGATATTTTGTGCATGAGTAACTCTTTATCAGACAGTGCAGATAGATATATCGTAATAGGCGTTGAAGTTGATAAAACTAATGGTTTAAAGCATATAACTGACGTCTTAAAAGATGTTAATAATCGTCAAAGTGCTGATTTAATACAAACATTACGAAATTATATGTCAGTTATTCCAAATATTGAATTAATCAGAGAACAAACCGATTGCGGTTTTATTGATATTATAAAAATTATGCCAGTTGCTAGGGAATTGCCGTATGTTTTGAATAAAGAGTGCCAAGCACAGAAACCTGATGGCAAAAAAGTTACAGTTAGGAAAGAATGGATATATTCACGAAATTCAGATAGAAATACTCCCAAAGATGAGTGTTGCACAAAAGCAGAATTAGAAGAATTATTTGCACGCAAGCGGGGAGAACATCTTCCTGTATTAGAAAGGTTCTCAATGTATCTTGATGATATCCATAATTGGAAACATCCGAAAAGTGAATATGAAATAGCCGAAAGCGAAACCGCATATTACTACTCTCTGAATCATAAATTTAAAATTGTAAGAAGTAATAGGGATTTAGACAAAACAATATCACTATCACTTGCTAATTCTTATGATGAACTTCTTACTGATACATGTATAGGTGTAGATTATTGGAATTATCGCAATACGCAAAATTATTGCTACGATGACAGTATCAATTTATTCAATGTAGAACTATGGGCTGATAATACGCTTATAGAAGTTTTTAATATTACAGAAATATTTATTAAGCATTTTAATTACGATAGGTATTATGGTTCTTACTATGTGCCTAATCGAATGCATTTGATTGAAAGTAACATAGCTATTAACAATATTAGCGACATAGAAAAACTACTAGTTTGGAAAATATGTAAACTACTTTTTCATTTTAACTTATATGATGGCTGTAATTTAGTTACAGACGATGCTTCAAGAATATTAGAAATATTAAACTATGACTATTTGCAAAATCCGAGAGAATATCGTAAACGAAATGAAGATTGGCTTTATCAACCAATTAAAATTAAATAGTAGTAATATAAAAATATAATAAATTATTTAATGAAATAATATTCTTTTTTCTGTACTCTATTCCAATATTCCGCCTGCGGAACTTCTTTGAATTTGTAAATTTTTCTATTAACTCCAAGGGTATTTGTATAAGTATAATAACCATCAAAAACTATAACCATACCTTCTCTTAACCATTCATCGTCAACGAATTGTCTTTTTGTTGCTACAAAAACAGTTCTTGGATTTGATAATCTTGTCACATCTGTTGTTAATAATACTCCACCCGAAACTGACTGAAGAACCTTTGCCCCTGCCTGTGATGTGATTATATAAATTCCATTCTTCTGTGGTTGTTTTGCCGTTTGCCATCCCCAAAGAATTTCACGAAAATCCATGTTGTCAATAAAATAAGGTGTTGTAACTTTAGGTGCAGATTGCTTTTGTTTCGTTTCGTAGGCAACACTATAATCTTTAATTTCTTTAGCCATTGCCGTCCAAGTATTAATAGAGTGTTTTCTACTCTCAATTTCATTTATAAAATAATTGCTATTTTCAACTTTTGCCGAAGTGATATAATTAAATACTTCTTTTTCGGATGCTGAATTATCTAATTCTCCGTAGGAAACTAAAATATTTTTAACCGTTTCAATTTCCCATTTATTTAATTCTTTATACTGGCTAATAAATGTATTAATTCCATCGTATAAGTTCTTATTAAATTTCATATTGTTCTTATTTGATTTAAATTCTAAATAAGGCTTTTGAAGTTTTTGAATATCTTCTTCAGCGATTTCTTTATTAGTCATGCCATTTGTACGGTCATAATCAGGATTAAAAGTATTGAAGTATTCTGCTAAAACTTTTTCTTTTGGATTATCTTGAGAAAAAGCAAGCATAGCCTTGCTTAAAACCCAGCCTTTTTCGGCTTTCTTTACCTCATTTGCATAATAACTTTGAGGGGTTAATCTATAATTTTTCACATTATTGTTTTGCAAATCTGTAACTTCCAGCTCCAGTTTTTTATTATTTAGCAACTTTTCGCATTCCGCAACAGTTAACTCTTTTGTTGATTTGTTGTTTATTTTTAGAATTATTGTATTCTTTTGTATTCCTGCAATTTCAGCAGGCGAACCTTTTTCTACGCTAGTTATTATTAAAGGCATATTTAAGTCTAAGTCGTATTTATAAATACCCAACCCCACCCCTTTTGTTTTAGGGACATATTTTATAATATTTGAAAAACCTTCTTCATTGGCAAGTGTTAATCTAACAGCGTTTTGATTATAAATGTTTTGTATTGGAGAGATAAATAATTCTATTCGTGTACGGTTGTTTAGCAATTCCAAACAATCTTGGTTGGTTAAGTCTTTAGTTATCTTTCCATCAATGCTTATAATATACCAATTTAACGGAATATTTGCTTTTTCAGCAGGTGAATTAGGCTGAATACTTCTTATCTGTAAAGGTGCAAAAAGGTTTTCCACTCCACCTTTTCTTATCGCCTCAATTCCTAAACCACATTCTTGAGCATTTGCGATATTTGAAATAATCAGAAAAATAAAGCTAGTTAAAATAAATTTTTTCATTAAACCCCCATATTGCATATCCACATGTTACAAATTTAAACTGTATTGTCAAGCTAAAACTACATTTTAAATTTGTATTTATAACTAAAGTAGTGTAATATATTAGTATGACTTATTCATTAGAAGATTTTACAAATTATATCAGTAGTAAGACTTGGAAAAATGCAAAGACTTTTGAAAACTTTGCTCCGCATGAATACATTTTAAGTTTTCCTTGTGAAAAAACAAAAACTGAGGGGAAATGCACAAATAACTGCGACATCTGCAAAGCTGAACGAAAGGCCTTTGAGGATGCTGTTATATTTATTCGACAAAACGGCGAACGAGCAAAATTTCAAAAACGCATTTACACAATGCTTTGTATCGAAGATTATCAATACTGGACGATGGGAGACCCGCTTGAAACTACTTGGGTACTTAATAAAGCTTTAATTAATGACCCTCGCTGTAAAGTAAAAACATACTGGCTTGATAGAGCCTAAAGAAGGTCAATATACTCTTTTGCTTGTTTTATCAAGTCATCAACCATTTCAAACTCATTTGTATTGCGTTTGGGATAAAGTGGTACAATCAGCATATCTGACTTATCAGATTTTTCAATTATGAATTTTTTGCCCTTATCATCCAAGTTGTAACGGAGTTTTGGTGAATATGCAACCCAATTATTGTTTTCATCAATAGTTTTAAATGTCATCCAAAATGGAGTTGTTTTTCCGCAAATCCCTTTTTGCCATAAATTACAACTAAATTGAATGCTTAAGCCAGTCGAAGGATTATCTATTCTTAAGTAGCGACAGTACCCACCTTTTTGTGGAGTGGCTTTAACACCTTTTGAATTACAAATTTTATGAATTAAAAGACTATCAGCAATTTTGTCAACAATTCTGTAGTAATCTACGATGCGATTTGCCATGTTAGAGCTTAAATCACCTGCTGAAAACGGCTTAAAATTCTGATTATCCATTTCTCCTGTAAGCCCTTTTAACTGCAGCAAATCATTATATAAAATATCTTCCTGTAAAACATTATCAAGCAGATTAAGGACTTCTTCCCATGATAAAACGAGCATTGGAGGCTTGCCTTCTTTTAGCAATAATCTGCCTTGTGGTTTTTCGTATTCTGCGGAAGCTGCAAGTTCATCAACGAGCGATATAATTCTTGATTTAGGGCATACAAATATAAGTCCTTTCCCACCCTTTTTCTCCAAGCGTTCAAGGTAGGTATTTGGTTGATTATCAGTTAAATTTGCCCAAAACTTCATCTCAAAAATAAGGATTTCATCATTATGCGTATTCCTTAAAGACATATCAGGTCTTTCAAGATTTTCTCCGCATGATTGAAGCTCAAAATGTAAATCTTTTTCAAACGGGAGACCTAATTCAGTTCCGATATAGTCCAATAAAGTATCACGAGCAGTTGTCGAATTTTGTAGGATATAATGCAGACTCATTGTTGCAATATCTTCAGTTGATGTTCCAACACTATTAGCAATATGACACAATAATAAACTCATTGCGTTCTCCTTTCAAGTTCAACTGTAAAAATAACTAAAATCTCTAATTCAAAATGATTATATCTCAACTGAAACAATTTAATCAAGCCAAAACTCCATTTTGAATTTATGTAAATTAACATTTTAATTTAATACCATGATGTTAATGCTTAAATTGAGGTATTAACAGTGGATAACAGAAAATTATTAGGGTTAAGAATAAAAGAATTACGCAAAAGAGCTTCACTAAGCCAAGAAGTTCTGGCAGAGAAAGCAGGAATTGAACCAACATCACTTAGTAATATTGAGAATGGTAGAAATTTTCCATCATTTATTACATTAGAAAATATTATGCGGGTATTGAATGTCGGGTACTTTGATGTATTTCAGTTTGCACAATATGCACCCGCTGATGATTTAATTCAAGAAATCACAACAATTTTAAAAGATAATCCTGAACGAGTAAAAGATGCTTATAGAATTATAAAAGCTCTTGTTGATTAATTTAACGGTGGCTGACGGTGGAGTTTGTAAAATTTTATTAAAACTTCGAAGAATTATACTTGCATGTATATTTTAACTATGTCAATATAAAAATATACATTAGTGTATAATTTTAAAAAGAGGTTATTTATGACAAGTTCTAAAAAGCCAAGTTCCATAAGTCAAAAGACATTTTTACAAATTAATTCCCTTTTGGAATTTGATAACATAGTTGAAACTATAGATTATAAAAAAGTCTTATTAGAAGTTGAAAATATTAATAAACCTCGTTACTATCCGCAACAAATTATTAAATTAATACCCGAAATAACATCACGAAAATTAAACGATTGGGATGCTAAGGGATTACTGGTTAAACATCGAGAGAGTAGCAGCGGGTGGCGGTTATTTTCACTTGCAGATGTCGTTCGGTTACGGATTATTCAGGATTTAAAAACTTATGGAATGTCTAATATTCAAATACAAAAAGCACTGACTGATATTTTTGAATTAAACGACACGAAACGACAGTATTTATTTGAAACATTTTTAAATGTATGTGCGACAACAAGAAAAGTCGTTATTATTGTAGAATTTGAGGGGAGTGCATCTTTATTCCTTGAGGACTCTGCTTATATTAATTTAAAAATGGATAAAAGCTGTTGTAAACCTGTTTTAATTCTTCCGTTTTACGACTACTGTATGCCGTTTATGCCTCATAAAGAATATAACATGACAGTTAATACCTGTGATGTTGTAAACAAGCAAAATAGAGGTAATCTGAGTGCAATAGCGGATTGTTTAATAGATGATGAATGTAAAGAAATTAGTTTAAAGAAAAATATTAATGGTTTACTTATTAAACCTAAAAAATATAACCATAGTATTTCTAAAGAAGATTTTATCAAATACATCGAAAATCTTGATGAAAAAAGTTTTAAAGAAATAAGAATATCTTTGCAAAATGGAGAAATTAAAACATTAAGCGAAGAAGACTCAATATTGAGCTAAATTATAACGGAAACCCTCCGAGTAATTTGGCGGTTATTACAAATATATCTTAAGGCAACGGAAACCATCTGAACCTTAATACAACTGCAAAGGATAGATAACTATGCTTAGTATTAAGGCGTGCCGCAAATGCCTAAAAAATTATTCAAAAGACCTAACTGACGATGAAATTGAAAATGTTAGGGATTTAATGTACCAATTTGCATTTGTTATGGTAGAAGATTACCTAAATAATTGCAAAAATGTTGTGCCGATATCGGCAGAAAGGAAAGAAAATGGAAAATCAAGATTTTATGAAAGATGTATTTAATTCACCAAGTATGAGTATGGCATCTAAAGAATTGTTAGAAACTATTCAAAATGCGTTTAAACAGTATGAATGGAAAGTTAGAAGTGAACGGATTAAAGCGGGTATTAGAGAGGCAAAATTAAGAAAGACAAGCAAAGCGGAGTAAAATCCGCTTTTGTGAAAGGAGAAACAATGAGTCAAAATGCTTTAATTTATACAAGAGTATCAACAAAAGAACAAGCTGAAGGCGGATATAGTTTATCAAACCAAGACAAGGAATGTAAAAAATTCGCAATCGATAATAATTATTCAATTCTTAATGTATATGAAGAACGAGGTGAAAGTGCAAAAACAACTGATAGAACTGAATTGCAAAAATTGATGAAATACTGTTTCCAAAACAAAAAAGATATAGATGTACTAATTGTATGGAAACTTGATAGATTAGCACGTAATATGGAGGATTTTTATTCTCTTACTAATTATTTTAATAAATTAAATATTCGGGTACTTTCTGCAACGGAAGTAAACGGTGAGTCCGCAACCGAAAAATTAACTCGGAATATGTTGGGAGCTTTTGCTCAATTTGAAAATGACCAAAAATCTGAAAGAGTAACAGCAGGCATGAAAGAAGCTTTTAAACAAGGAAATTGGTTATGGAAAACTCCGAAAGGATATACGAGAAAATTTGGTATGGTTATTCCTGACCCCGAAACCGCTCCGATTATTATTAAAATTTTTGAAAAATTTTCAACAGGTTTATACCAACAAACACAGCTAATAAAATATGCCGAGAAAAATGGTATTAAGATGCAAGCTTCTACAATGAACCATATGCTAAGGAACCCATTTTATATCGGTTACATGGTAAAGGGAAAATGGTCGGAAGAACCAATACGAGGAAGTTTCGAACCAATTATATCAGAAAAGATTTTTAACAAAGTACAAGCTATATTAGACGGCAGAAAACCTATTATATCAAGCTATAAAAGAAATAACCCCGACTATCCTCTTAGGCAGTTCATTACATGTCCGAATTGCAACCAACCATTATCAGGCAGTCTATCAAAGGGAAGAAATAAAAAATATCCTTATTACCACTGTTATAATAAAGATTGTTCAATAAACTTCAGAGTACCAGTAGATAGATTGCATAAAGTATTTGTAGAATATTTGAAAGAAATAAAACCAGCATCCGAATTTCTTGATTTATTTCAATTAACAGTTGAAGATGTTTATAATCAAAGGACTGAAAATAGGCTAAATAAGTCAAATGAATTAGATAAAAGACTTATTAAATTAAAGGCAACTAAAAGCAAACTAATAGATTATAAGTTAGACGGCTCTATATCGCAAGCGGATTATATGTTTAAATCAGAGCAATTAAATTCACAAATAAAAGAGGTTGAATATGAACTCTCTACCCTTTCAGATACAGAAGAAGACCTTACGAAATGTCTAAAATATACTTGTAATGTAGTGGCAAATCTGGACGAAGTATGGCTTAATGGAAGCTTAGAAATAAGACAACGGTTGCAGAGATTAATTTTTCCAAAAGGCTTAACTTATGATTTAAGTAATTTTCGAACCGCTGAAATGTCAAGCCTATTCAAAATAATAGGCTCCTTTAAGGAGCCTTCTTATAATATGGTACCCCCAAGCGAATTCGAATCGCTGTCTACACCGTGAAAGGGTGTTGTCCTAGGCCTCTAGACGATGGGGGCTTATCGACAATTTCTATAGTACCAAATCAATTTATATTGTCAAGCGGTATGACTTGTTTCTGTTTTGACTTGAAATGATTGTTTTTTAGTCTTAATATTATACAAGAGAATTGAGGTTATTATGATAAACAGAAAGTCAAGAGATGAAATAAAAAGAATGAGGCATGCCGGTCATATTGTGGCTCTTGTGCATAAAAAAATGAGAGAAGTTGTTGAACCGGGTATATCAACAAAAGAATTAGATAATATAGCAATGAAAGTTATAAAGGAAAATAAGGCTATTCCGACTTTTCTAGGATATAACGGTTTCCCCGCAAGCATATGTACTTCTATTAATGAAAAAGTTGTACATGGAATACCTTCAGAATCTGAAATTTTAAAAGAGGGTGATATAATTGCGATTGATGTGGGTGCAACATACGGCGGTATGGTTGGTGATAGCGCATGGTCATATGCAGTGGGAGAAATTTCAGAAGAGAAAAAACTCTTGATGAAAGCAACAGAAGAATCTTTATACGCAGGAATAGCACAGATGAGAGCCGGTAATGTTCTTGATGATATATCCGGTGCCATAGAGGATGTTGCTAATAATTATAAATTAGGCATAGTACGCCAGTATGGCGGGCATGGGGTTGGACATAGCATGCATGAAGAGCCGTTTTTGTTTAACTACAGGGTCGGCGATCAAACACTTATCAAGTCAGGTATGGTTATTGCGATTGAACCGATGTTAAATCTCGGCGGAGATGAAGTTTTTGTCGAAGACGATAAGTGGGGGGTTGTGACAAAAGACAGAAAACCGTCTGCGCATTTTGAACACACTGTTCTTGCTACAGACGGCGATCCAATTCTTATGACAACTTTAATGGATTAGTCAAAATCAAACATAAACGGATTTGAATCATTTGCAGAAGTGTATATACCTGTTACTTTAGCCTCTGCGTCGTACCTTACTGCAAATATGCCCAGTTGTTTCTGCAGGGCTTTGTTCTGCTTTAAGAGCTGAAGATCTTTCTGGCTTAAATCGTTAGCATTACCATCTAGAGTTCTTAATTTATTAAAAATATTGTATTTTGTTGAAGAAAGGTTTAATGCTCTCTGAGGGGTATTTTTTTTATCGCCGGGCTGACAATAAAAATTTGTGACTTTTCCGTTTTTAACGGTTGTACGGACTTCCCCCGGCTTCAGTTCGCCGTTATGTTTATGATTCTTTATTGTTAAATCACCTTTAATACTAACTGAAAAGGTTTCACCATTTGATTTGTTTGCTACTGTAAGATTTGCTGTCATAAATTTCTCCTTTATTAATATCCCTTATATGTATATAAAGTATTTAACGCGAAAATAATTGCTTTCTTGTAAAGAAATGTTAAATATATACCCCTAGACAAAATCTTATGTGTGTTATACAATCAATACAAAACTAGTTGAAGAGGTAAAAATGGATCAAATTATTAAAGTAGCCTGGGAATTAAACGAAAAAAGCGAAAACCGATATAAGTTAGTATATGAGATTGCAGAACTCGCTAAGAAATTGGTTGATGAGATGCAAATGAAAAAAGCCCGAGATGAGTTTGGCTTTGAAGAAGCTGTTAACGAGAATGCATACAAAAAAGAAAATCCAGTTGAACATGCAATTATGGTTAAAGCTTCAGAGGCGGATGATACCGAACTTGTAGGTTAAGTTTTAAGATTTTCTTATAAAAAAGAACTTCCCTATAAGCGGAAGTTCTTTTTTTTGTAAAATTTTCTTAATAAAAAAGCAATTTTTAAGTTTTAGAATACTTAATTTGAAAGAAAGGTTGTGTAGTTATGCATAAGCACAGTAAAAAGTTAATGAATTTAATATGGGGTTTGTGATTGTATGATATGGAATGCTGCTAAGATATATTCAACATTAGGAAACCCCGATTCACTTGTACCTTTATGCGTAAAGGATGTTTCCAGTTCTGTAGGAATGACGACAGGCTCGTATATTACCGGAAAAGAAGAGGGGTTTGACAGATTTATAGATGAATTTGGAACAGAAGCTCTATGGCTGGGTGGAATTCCTGGTTTGAGATGGATATTTGATAAAACAGCATTTAAAGTCTGCGGACTTGATGCTAAAATTGATCCAAGAAATTTGAAAGATATGGAGCTGTATAAAAAGATTAAAGAATATGCTCCTGATGAAAAAATAAAAAACAGTTTGGAAAAAGCTGAAAAAAATAAAAAACTCTTTAAAAACCTTGCGGCTTCAAAATTTGTATTTTCAACGCTGGTTGCTGCTGGAGCTTATATCGGATTAACAAAATTAAAACAGCATTATACTCACAAAAAGATAAGAGAGAATTTAATTAAAGAATACAATGAATCAAAAGAGCAGAACAAGAAGCCGGATAATAATCATACTGCTCAAAGTCCTTCTTTTAAAGGTATTGGAAAGCTTGTCGAAGAGTTTGCTTTTTCTCCGGTTAAAAATATGTATATTATGGATGGTTTTATTACAACCGAGAGGTTAACTGATGCAAGAAATGCTCAAGAGTTTGCCGGATATGCCATAAAAGAGGGTTCTACACTATTTTTCTTATATTATGCGGGTAAAAAGATACAGCAGATGTTTGAAAAGACCGCACAAAAGAAACACAACAAGTCGATTACTCTTGATTCACGTGTCTTAGAAGGTAATAGACTTAAGGAAATATTTGATAACGGGCAAGTGGTTAAGAGTATTGAAGAATTTAATGCTGCAAATACTTCAAAAATTAATCTATACGAATTTTTGCATAAAAATCCGGATAATGAAATTGTTAAAATCGCAAAACAGTCTGACGCAATAAAACTTCTGAAAAACTCTGATAAAATTGATACCAGAGCGTTTATTGATTTAGAGGAGATAAAAGGCATAAATAACAAGGTTACTGAATTGTACGGACAATATAAAGATGCACTAAGCAAAGGTGAAACTTCCGAAAAATTCTTTCAAGGTTTAAGGAGATTAAAAAGACAATCAATTATCGGTAACATAGGTGCATGTATACTGGCACTCGGAGTAATCACGCCCGGCATAATGCTTCTTAAAAGATTAACCGATAAATCCGGCAAGGAATTTCAAACAAAAAGAGAAATAAAAGAACAATTAATCAGAGAGGGAATTATATCTTAATAAAAACCTGTTAAAATAAAAAAAACAAAGGAGTTTTTATGAGGAAAATATTTTGTACGTTTTTATTGCTGGCATGTGCCTCTGCAGTCAGTGCAGAAACTGTTTTTACATCCAATCCTAACGGAACCAGATTTGGTTCGTACCGTCCAAATTATAATAATTATGAAAATATCTATAACAATGATTATCAAAGAGCTTGGACAAGGCATAATTCGGGCAGAAACAGTTTGAGAAACTACAGACGAAATCCAAGAGGCAATTCTGTCGTTTTTGATAATGCCGGCAATAAAGTAGGAACAGTAAGACCGCTTTCAAACGGTAATGCGTATTCTTATACAAATCAATATGGCTCGGAAAATGCAGGTGTTTTTAAAACATTTCCGAGCGGAAGAGGTGTCCTAATGGATAATAGCGGGAGAATCAGAGGTGCAGCACCTTTTAGAAGGTTTTAGCCAAAATGACAGTCCTAAAATAGAGCGTAACCTTTTTAGGATTACGCTCTATTTTTAAATATTACTTATTACATTTATTATTTAACGGCTTTTTTGGCTCTTGCAAGCGAATTATCTTTACCAAGTATTGCAAGTGTTGCTACCATATCAGCTCCGCAGAGTCTTCCTGTAACAGCAGCTCTAATTGCCCACATTGTAAATTTTGGTTTGTAACCTTTTTCTTTAAAGTCGGCTCTGAATTTTTCAAGCTTTTCATGGAGATTTTCTTCTGTCCATTCCCAACCTTGAGCCTGTTCAATAAATGTTTTTAATACATCTTGAGATAATTCAGTCTGCAGATTTTCTGCAGCTTTTTCATCAATTTCAACATTTTCCCCGCCAAAGAAATATGAAACAG
Source organism: Candidatus Gastranaerophilales bacterium (assembly GCA_944325515.1). Taxonomy (GTDB): domain Bacteria; phylum Cyanobacteriota; class Vampirovibrionia; order Gastranaerophilales; family Gastranaerophilaceae; genus CAG-196. The sequence goes on from CALVAO010000001.1 coordinate 185,979, forward strand.
CATCTGTAATATCTGATAACAAAGTCAGTGGTTCATATGTAATATCAACCATTCTGTTATACTGTTCCTCTGTCAATTCATTTAAATTATATTTTGTAAGATATTTTTTCAATTTTTCTCTTAACACCTCTTTAGGAAGCATTTTAATATAGTGGCTGTTCATCCATTTTAGTTTATCGTATTCAAAAATTGAATTAGAAGATGAAATTTCATTAATTCTAAAATCCTTTGCGATTTCATCTACTGTTTTGATTTCAACACCGTCAGAGGGTGACCAGCCGAGAAGTGCAACAAAGTTTACCAGAGCTTCCGTCAAATATCCTTGTTCTACAAAGTCTGAAACTGCAGTTGCGCCGTGTCTTTTTGAGAGCTTGCTTCTGTCTGGAGCAAGAATCATTCCTAAATGTCCGAATTTAGGTACTTCAAATCCCAGAGCTTCAAATATCAGAATTTGTTTATATGTATTTGAAATATGGTCTTCGCCTCTTATAACATGAGTGATATGCATAAGCGCATCATCGATAACAACAGCATAGTTATAAGTAGGAGTTCCATTAGACTTCATAATAACAAAATCTCCGATGAGATTTGTATCCATATGGAGTTTTCCTTTTACCATATCTTCAAATTCCAGAACAGATGAGTCATGAAAAGCTTTTTGAGCTTTTGCAACATTAAATCTTATTGCCGGTTTTCTGCCTTCAGCTCTTAGTTTTGCTTTTTCTTCTTCTGTTAAGTTTTCACATTTTTTAGAATAAACATAAGCTTTTTTATTTTTTGTAGCCTCTTCTTTTTCAGCTTCAAGCTCTTCCGGAGTACAGAAGCATTCATAAGCAAAACCTTTGTCTAAAAGTTCCTGTATATATTTAGGATAAATATCAAACCTTTGAGATTGAGTATAAGGACCATAGTTTCCGCCGACATCCGGACCCTCATCCCAATTTAATCCTAATGCTTTCAAGCTGTCAAAAATATTGTCAACATATTCCTGGCTTGTGCGTTCAGCATCAGTATCTTCTATTCTTAAGATAAATTTACCGTTATTTTTTTTCGCAAATAAATAATTAAATAATGCTGTTCTTGCCGTTCCGATATGCAGATTACCGCTCGGTGACGGTGCTATTCTTACTCTAACTTCTGACATAATGTAATATCCTTCCTTTTCTTAACTTTATTATCCCACAAATAAATCATGTTACAATATAAATATGCAGAGAAGAACATACTTGAACGGCAGTGTAAAAAACGGGAATATTATGCGATGGCCTGTAAATAATCTGGTCGTTTATATTGCACCTATGAAATTTTATTCCAAACCCGGCGAGGATGCCAAATACAGGAAAATGGTAATGGATGCATTTACAGTATGGTCAGCTGCAACCGGCGGAAAATTAAAATTCCGTATAACAAGTGTGCTTCTGGAATCAAATATTAATGTTGATTGGAAACGTGTAGACCGTCAAGCTCTCGGGCATTGTTATTTTAACTGGGATGCACAAGGCAGACTATATGGTGCAGAAGTTTCAATAGGGCTGACAGATGGAAGAATTCACCAGCAGTATGACAGTGATATAGAGGTCTATCACACAATTTTGCATGAAGTAGGTCACGCGCTGGGTTTAAATCACAGCCCTTATAAAGAAGATATTATGTACACTCCGCATCAGTACGGTGTTGCATCGCTTTCCGAAAACGATAAATATAGTATAAACTGGCTGTACAGACTTCAAGCCGGTGCTTCCGTAAAGCAGATTGCTTCCAAATACGGAATTACCACTTCTACAGATATAGATTCGGTAATTAGCAAGATTGACAGGAAAAAAGAACAAAGTGAAAGTTCTGATAAAATTCAGATAACAACAAAGCGCGACTTGCTTGAAGAAGCAGCTAATATAGGCGATTTGAAGCGGTATAATATGATGCTTCAAAATATTTCTATTTCTCCAAATGTTAAGAATTATTTAAAAAATAACAGAAAAAATTAAAAATTAGGCAATTTTTTTCAACAAAATGTTTTTATAATTTTATAAGGTTGTTGAAATTAAGGTTATTTATATAATGATAGATCCTATAAAATTTAAGGCAAGTGTTTCATATAATAAAGAAGTTGAAAAAAAATCAGAATCGCCAAATCCGTTAAGACTGAAAGTTAATTTATCCAGCCTAACAGCGCTTTCTAATTACAATCAAGTTCTTTTAAGACCCAGATATGATGAAGATTCTGCAGAAATATTAAATAGCGTAAAAGAGTTGTCTAATATGGCTCCCAGACGTTTAACCTTTCCATACAGTTTTAATCTGAATGATGTAAACGGTGAAAGGATTTGTAATGAAGACGGAAAACTACTGTATATAAGAGAATATGTAAATGATACTATCAAAGATTATTACCCCGCTGAGGATAATAATAAAATAAAATTTATTATTGAAAGGAACAAAAACAGCGGGGCTGTACAAAGTAAAATAGAGCCTGTTGTGAAAAATGACGGTACTGTAAAGACAGCGATTACGATTTTTGATGAAAAAATTAATAACAAATATACAATCTTAAATGCAGAAGAAGACGGTTCTATTGTTAATATAACTGAAGTTTCAAGTTCCGGCAGATGGTTCCGTACATTATTCAAAAATCCATACACAAATAAGCCTGTAAGATATCTGGAAGCTGGAAGTCAGGATAATGAAGAATTAAGCCTTACAGACTGCAGATTTGATAATAATGGCGGAATAAAAGACATAAAACGAATTTCTTCTGCCAGAGAGATTGATATACATTACGATGAAGACAAAAAGATTATTGATGTAAAAAACAAAGATAAAGAATAGTTATTCAATATACTTTCCGTCAAAAAGATCTAAAACCATTTTTTCCTGGTCTGTTTCCATTCTTTCTTTATTTTTCTCTCCGCTTGTTTCTTGTTTTGGTTCTATTTTGGATGGTTCTTCCGTTTGAATAATAAGCTTATTTTCAAGCTCTACATCATCTTTTTGTTTTTCATTGTTTTGCCCTGTATCCGGCTTAATATCATCTGCAGCTTCCATACCTGCTGAAACAGGTGAAGAAGCAGAGTTTTTCTGAATTTCGGCATCTTCCGGCTTCGGCAGACGGATTGTAACTTTTGTGTCAGCTTGATTAAACATCGTATTTGCAGCTTCTACAACCATTTGTTTTTTGTTTGTATCATTAATCTGCGAAACCAGTTTATCATTCTTAAATGTAATAATAACTCCGTCTGCGGCAATTTTTACAGGAGATGCAAGATGAAGCAGCGCCTTTGTAGACGGACTTTTTATATTGCTTAAAAGAGCCTGCCATAAAGCAGAGATATCATTTCCGCTTACTTTTTTAGATATCGGCGGCGGAGTAAAAACATCCTCTGCCGGCGAGACTTTAGGTGTTACAGCCTGCTGCTCCTGTTTATCAACCGGAGGCACTGGTGCCGGACGTGTAACTGCCGGAGCTGCCGGTGCAGGGCTTTCTTTAATATTTATTGCATTTATACCGGATTTTACATACCCCCCGCCGGCTTCAAGAGCTTTAAGCCTGTTTTGCAAATCCAAGATTTTTGTATTTTCGCTCATATTAGCAAGATCTATCATGCTGACTTCCAGCCATAACCGCTGGTTAGAGGCAAGTTTAATCTCTTTTATGTAATATGTAATTCTATCAAGCAGGAATACAACCTGCTGGGTTTCAAGCAAATCTTTTTGTTTAAGCAGTTCTTCCAGTTGAGGTTCATTAAGTCCGGTTAATTCGTACAGCAGTTCTTTTCTGCAATTTTTTGCAACCAGAAGATTTTTGAAATATTCGGACAGATTGGTAAGTATTTGCAGCGGTTCATTCCCTGCATTATAAATTTCATTTAAAATTTCAATAGCTTCATTTGGCGAGGCTGATATAATTTTACTGCTGAGTTTATTTAATACATCAAAAGATATTCTTCCTAAAATAGCATTAACATCCTCTGCCGTAACCTGTTTAGACATCCCGAGAATGCTCAGCTGGTCTAAAAGCGATATACTGTCCCTCATTCCGCCGGCGGAATTTTTTGCAATTGCAAGCAGTGCGTCGTCTGAAATATTTATCTTTTCTTCATCAGAAATATATCTCAAGTGCTTAACAATATCGTCAGTTGTAATTCTTCTGAAATCAAATCTCTGGCAGCGGCTTTTTATTGTGTCCAGAACTTTATGCACTTCAGTGGTTGCAAGAATAAAAATAACGTTTTCCGGCGGTTCTTCCAGTGTTTTTAGAAGAGCATTGAATGCATGATTCGTAAGCATGTGGACTTCATCTATAATGTATATTTTATATTTTCCATGAACTGGAACATACTGGATTTTTTCAAGAATATTCTGAGTATCTTCAACTTTTCTGTTACTTGCAGCATCAATTTCAATAACATCAATAGGTATTGAATTAGTAATATCCAAACAGCTTTCACACTCTCCGCAGGGATGAATTGTCGGACCGTTTTTGCAGTTTAAGGATTTAGCCAGAATTCTTGCTGTAGAAGTTTTACCGGTGCCTCTCGGACCGGTAAACAAATATGCATGCGCAATTTTCCCGAGCTCTATTGCACTTGTGAGAGTTTTTTTAATATGCTCCTGTCCTACAAGCTTGTCCAATGTTTGAGGACGATATTTTCTATATAATGGTACATAATTCCCGCTCATATAATTAGTCTAACATAAAATTGCGTGTCGTAAAATTTTATATTAAAATATGCCTGTTATGCAAAGAGGGTTATTTTTATTTTTGTCGTTTATTTTGTTGATACAACAGTGCTATGCGTATGAACTTGTACTGCCGCGCGAAAAAAAGACAACCGTTAGTTCAAAATATATCTATTTTATGGGCAAAGCAAACCATTCTGAAACTATAGATATTAATAATATTCCTGTGTACGTGGCTCCAAACGGCGCATTTGCGCGCTCCATAAAACTGAAGGAAGGGGAAAACAGAGTCGTCGTAAGATCTAGTTATAATACACAGATTTACAAAATTTACAAAAAAACATTAAAAAAATCTTCAGAAGAAAAATTTGTGGAATGCGAGCCCAGACCTGCATTAGTACTCAAGGATAAAACGATTTTGCGAAGTGCGCCTAAAAATGACGGAGTAAATATAATTTCGGGGCTTTTTAAAGATACAAGGGTTATAATAAATGGTTCGCAGGGACAATTTTACAGGGTTTTTCTTTCTGCAGACACAGCAGGATGGGTTGCTAAAAAAGATGTAACGGAAGATATTCCCTCAGAGAGTGTTCCTGCAAGTTTTGTCAATATGAGCAGTCAAAAATATAAAAATGCATCAGTTCAGAGCATTTCTTTTACTCAAAATCTGCCATATATAGTAGAAAATAGAGATAAAGAGCTTGTTTTTAAGGTCTTTAATCCGGAATTGTCGGAAAATTCGGTATATACTCTTAATATTCCAAAACCGGATAAATATACATATAATATTACACTGCAAGACGGATGTTATACATTTAAAGTAAATAATTTACCAAAGACAATTGAAGAGTGTACTATTGTTATTGATGCAGGTCACGGGGGAACTGAAAAAGGTGCAATCGGCTGTCTTGGTGATGAAGAGAAGAATATTAACTTAAAAATAGCGCTGGAGCTGCAGCAGTACTTAAAACAACTGGGGGCTAATGTTATTTTGACAAGAGAGTGTGACGGGAACATGACGCTTGATGATAGAATTGTTCTTGCAAAAAATAATGATGCGGATATTTTTATTAGTATTCACTTGAATGCAACCGGAGATATGGATGTAAATATTCGTAAGAACAGAGGTACAAGTGTTTATTACTATAATGACAATTCCTCAAAGCTGGCAGAAATTCTGGAAAAAACAATAACAAAATCTGCCGGTACACGCAAGGATGGTGTAAAGCAAAAAGGTTTTGCCGTATTACGCCCCCCCTGTTATACGGGGGTTCTGGTAGAGGCTGCTTATATGACAAATCCGATGGATTCTGTTTTATACAGGTCGGAAGATTTTGCATTCAATGTTGCAACAGGTATTGCTGACGGGATTATGGAATTTTTGGCGGAATAAGTTTTGGAATTTTTTAATTAATAAACAGGCATTTGATTAACAAAAATCAAATGCCTGTAAAGTGTTCTATAATGTTTGCTTCTTAAAGATTTCCTGCATAAGTGCATATAGCATTTTATCCAGTTCTGCAGCGGTATCTGATGGATAACGTAAGTTGCTTTCATCATTTTTTGTAAACTTGCCATTTCTATCAACGCCGAAGAACTTTTGCAGCTCTTTGTAAGCTTTTGTATTTTGCAGTCCTAAATCTTTCGCTTTATCCATTAAAGCTTTGGGGATAACATTGCTGAGATTTCTGGTTAGAGTAGAATTTAACTCATTTGCTATATATTCCATCAAGCCTTCTTCCGGCGACATTTGTTTGAAGCCTTCAAGAATATCGACTACGTTATCTTTTGTTACGTAGTTTTTGTAATCTTTTTCACCTATTGTTTCACCGTTCAGCATAGCTTTTATATCACCGGAGCCTAAACCTTTAAGTTCTTTATACATGGCAATACCATGCTCATAACCTGTTTTGGAAATTGCTTTTAATGCAACTGTATCGTCCTTAGTTCCGGCTTTTCCATCCGCACCGTTATTATACCAGCTTGTTTTATAAACAGTATCACCAATAGCATATTTATCCTCTGCCACCTTTGTTACCAGATGGTTTTTAACGGCAGTTTCAAGGTGTTTTGCTCTGTCCTTGACATATATTCTGTCATCAAAAGTTTTTGTGAATACTGCTTTTTTAGTCTTATCGTTCCATTTAGCTTTTGCAGCATCTATTGTAGAAATTACATCAAACGGAATAATTGAAGAATCACATGCCATAACTTTCTGTATAAATTCATTATCATTTTGATTTGCTTTAACAAGTTCGCCAATTCTTGCCCTTACTGATGCCGAATTCTTTTCTCTTAAATCTTGCAGATGTCCTAAATCTTCTTTGCCAAGCTCTTTGATTGCTGCGTCAAAGTATTTTTTTGCATCGCCTTCATTGCAATTTGCAGGGAGAACTTTATCTGCGTAATTATATGCATCCATACCATTAGGCAATTTTGTTTTGTCAAAACTTACTTTACCGTTACCCTCGTCTTTTATACAGGTTTTAGCAAGCGCCAATCTGTTTGTATCGGATATTGTAGAAGAACTGTCTACGATATCGAGCAATTTTCGTTTTATTTCAGCATCATCAGAATATTTCTCTAAAATTTTATCAAATGGAACTGCTGAATTTTTGTATACGACATCGTCAATAAGTTTTAATACATCTTTTTTATCTTCCATGCCATCTACTAAATCCGCATAACGGCTCTGTGCTTGAGAAGCTGCAACCCCTTCTACTGCTTCTGTATATTGTCCTTTGCCCATATCTTCCGGTGTTATATACTTAGCAATAGCTTCATCCATTTTGCTATTTGTATTATTTGATAACTTATCCATCTCTTCATAAGTCGGGCGTCTTGAAGGTTTGAATGTATAAGTTTTGTTACCTTCATCATCTTTAGAAACTTCAAAATATGTTTCTAAGATTTCAGTCTTGAGTTTATTTTTGTCTTCGTCAGAAAGCTCAGTTCTGTCTATCCAGTTAAGATTATTAAGATAGTATGCATTTTCAAGATTACCTTTGTCTGTTGTAAAGATTTCTTTCATTCTTGCAACTACAGCATCGTTGACAGCTTTAGAATATGTCGTATCATCGTTCAAAGGTAACATACCTAAAACTTCCAAGCCGTTTGAATTGATAAGCGTTATTATATCTTCGTCAGCAGCATTCAGAGTTTTAGCATTTTCTGCTAAACATTTTGCAAGCTCAGTATCCTCTGTATTTATATATTTTTTAAAGAGTGCTGCTTTCTTTTCATCATTATCAGCCTTTTCCAGTTCGGTCAAGAATTCATCAAGCAAATTAGGATCTTTTGCATAGTACCAGTTGTCATTAATACAGACTTGATACATTGGCGTTCCATCCATATTATTATAAGCCATGTACTTTTCATGAATGCCTTTTTCTGCATCTGCTTCTACCATATAGCCACCGTAGATCTTACGTTCGGCTACGGCTTCTTTCAAGGCAATTTCATCATCTGTCAATTTCTCTCCGGCTTTTTCTTTATTACGTATTTCTTGATAAGTTCCAGCGAGGATTTCGTGTGCTGTTTTGTCGTTTTCAATTACGTCTTCAAGCATATCGCTATTGTCACCCTCTCCTGTTATTGGCAGCATCGTTTCTACAACCTGTGCGTCTTTTGTAAGCAGCAGGTCTTGAACAAAAGCTTTATAATCATCGGATTTTCTGTCCACATAATTATCATCACGCAGTTTTTCCGCAACATTTCTGATAACTTGAATATTACCCTGCGAAATTGTTATAAGTTCTTTAAAAGCTGCAATGTTTGCGGCGACTCTTTTCTTTTTATCTTCTTCTGATTCGTTTTCCGGCGCAGATTTAACCTTGGCTGCCGCAGCATCAAAATCACTTATCATCTTTTTGAGTTCTTCTATAGTCGGGGCTGAAAATTTGACAAGACTGTATAAACTGCCCGATTTTTCTCTATTTGTCTGCTGGAACATGGTTTTGTCGCCATGTGTATATTTCATAATAGAGCCGCCTTCTTTAAATTTGGGGTCTTTAAAGTTTCTTTTCCCGTTAGCATCCTTAAGCTCATTGCCGTCTTTATCAACCGGCATGCCGGATCCCATATTTAACCCGTTATCAGAAACAGTAATAGTAGATTTTCTGGAAGCAGGACCTTCTGTCGGTTTAGTAACAGTTTTACCTGTCTGTTTTTTCTTTTTAGATGCAGCAGTTTTAGCGGCACCATTTGAGCCCTCGCTGCTGTTATTAGCCGCAGGAGCTGCGTTTGTCCATTCTTGAGCCAGCTCTGTTGCATTTTTATTTTTATTCTTAGCCTCTTTTATTACATAAGTAGTGATTGAATTCATAGCATCTTCGGTGCTTATGAATTCATCAACGGTTTTTCCGCCTTTGTCTTTAACAAACTCGTTCCAGATAGATTCGCTAATCTTTCCGTCAGTTTCTCCGTCTGCCGCATCAAGTTGTTGTGCAAGCTTTCCGGCTGCAGTTGTGTTTAAAAGAGGATTTACTTCTGTCATAATTTTAACTCCTTTTATCTTTTTTAGTTATACTTGGATACAATCCTACAATTTTGTTTACGGCACAATTCGATTAAAACTTTAGGATTTTGTAAGAAATTGTTACAAAAATTAACATAATAGTTGACCGGATAATAAAAAGAGATGTCATCTTGAAAGCGTAGAAAATCGGGGGTAAATGAGGGGTAAATGAGGGGTAAATGAATGAGAGGTGTAAGTAATATTTTCTTCCTTTTACCCCCGATTTTGAAGCTGTTCAAGATCTTACAAATTAAAAGGTATAATTTCCGGCTGGTAAGATGCTGAAATACGCCTCTATTTATATACACATACTTTATATCTTTTTATCACTTGACGGCTATTCAGCATGACAGTTATTGTCGGGTTAATGTACTGCTTACAAATATAGATTTTTACCGGACAGTTATGCCCACAAGGGGCGAGGGAATTTTCTAGACCTAGTGGGGTGCAATTCATTGCACCATTAAAGGATTAAGAAAATACCCGCGTGTATTTGTTTATGAAAAATATTGGTGCAAAAATTTGCATCCTACACTAATAGTTTTTTGCTTTTACCATAAAATAACTTTTCGGGTGTTTGCATACCGGACATAACTCTACAGCAGAAGTTCCTGTGTAGGAGAAGCCGCAATTTGCGCATTCCCATACAACAGGCTCAGATTTTACAAACACTTCTTCCTTTTTGATATTTTCAAGGAGTTTTCTGTACCTTTCTTCATGGTCTTTTTCTATTTTGGCTACATTTTCAAAAAGCAGCGCAATATCTTCAAACCCTTCTTCTCTGGCTTCTTTTGCAAATTTTGCATACATATCAGTCCATTCATAGTTTTCGCCGGCTGCAGCATCTTCAAGGTTTTCTATAGTAGATGCGACAGAGCCGCCGTGAAGAAGCTTAAACCAGATTTTAGCGTGTTCTTTTTCATTATTGGCAGTTTCTTCAAATAATTTGGCAATCTGAACATAACCGTCTTTTTTAGCCTTTGAAGCATAATAAGTATACTTGTTTCTTGCCTGTGATTCTCCGGAAAAAGCTTCCATTAAATTCTTTTCAGTTTTTGTGCCTTTTAATTCCATATAAAACTCCTTTCATTAAATCTCTATTATAACATAATAATTTGTGCAAACATACTGTTATGGATTTGTTTCGTCAGCTGGAAATATCAAAATACGTTTAGTTGTTTGTTTTATGCCGCCCAACGGGAGAGGATAGAATTTCAATACGAAACAGCAGTAGAGTATTAGAAATTCTTGGAGAGGGGGCAAATCCGTTAGGGGAATATGAGAGATAAAGTTTTCATATTTATATTTTTCTAGATTTTACTTTTTCTTGTAATGAGTAGTATAAAACATTATCCCACCTTACCATTAATTTTTTGTCGGTGCTAAAATATAATTATGGCAATAATGGCAAATTCTTTTGAGGAAGTTATTTCTTTAATAAAAGACCGGCTGGATATAGTAGATGTAGTTTCTCAATACGTTGTTCTAAAAAAAAGCGGGGCTAACTACTGGGGGTTGTGTCCCTTTCATAACGATAAAAAACCTTCAATGTCCGTAAGCCCTTCTAAAGGAATTTATAAATGTTTTTCATGCGGTGCAGGCGGAGATGCATTAAGTTTTTTAGTTAAAATTCAGAATAGGGAATACAAAGACGTTATTCTTGAGCTGGCTGAAAAGTACGGAATAGAGCTGCCGCAAAAATTTCATTCTTCAAAGGAAAATAAAAACCAGAAAAAAGAGATGATAAGTGCCTGCGAAAAAGCGGCTAAGTTCTACAAACTGCAATTAAAAACTGCAGAAGATGCCAATAAAGCCATGTCTTATCTAAAAGGCAGAGATATAACGGATGATATCATAGATAAGTTTACACTGGGGTGGGCACCCAATAAATATGATACGCTTTATAAAGAACTTAAAAAAGAATTTAAAGATGAAATTCTGGAAAAAGCCGGACTGATTTTAAAATCAAATTCCGGAGGTTGGATAGACAGATTTAGAAACAGAATAATTATTCCGATACAAAATGAAAATGGAGAATTTGTTGCATTTGGTGCTCGTGCGGTTGATGAGGGGCAAAATCCGAAATACTTAAATTCTTCAGATTCTTTAATTTATAATAAAAGCAAAATTCTGTTTGGACTCAATTCCGCTCAAGACGCAATAAAGGCGGAAGACGGCGTAATTATTATGGAAGGTTATTTTGATGTTATATCCGCTCAAGCACACGGGGTTGGAAATGCTGTTGCATCCTGCGGAACAGCATTAACGCCGGAGCATGTCAAGCTTCTTTCAAGATACACAAAATCAAGGAGAATTTATCTTTCATTCGATACTGACACGGCAGGAATTAATGCCACCAAAAAAGGGAGCGCTGTGATTAAAGAAACACTGTCCGCGCTTGGAAATATCAAGCAGTTTGATGAAAGTCATATTTCATCAAATACGGATAATAAATATGCATGTGAAATCCGTGTTGTATCACAGCCGGAAGGCAAAGATCCGGATGAATTTATAAGAACAACCGGTGCAGATGCTTTTAAAACATACGTTAAAAATGCCCCGCTTCTCATAGATTTTTTGCTAAACAATATCCTTAAAGATAAAAATAGTGCTAAAACTCCTCAAGAGAAAGCAGAACTGGTAAATCAGATTATAGAAGTTTTGAAAGATGTAAATAACAAGATAATTCAGTCTGAATATGTTAAAATGGTGTCAACAGTTATAGATGTTGATGAAAATGCCATGCTGAAAGAATTGGCTAATCATAGGGAGTTTGGGGAATATGCACAGGTTGGGAATAAAAAACTTGTAACAAATTCTTCACAATTTGAAATAAAAGCGCAAAAAAATTTATTGAGCGTTTTTCTAGCAAATGACAGCTCGTTAAGTTTTAAACAGCTTAACGAATTGTTACCGGAAAATATCATTCAAGATGAAACGTTAATAATTGTAAAAAATACAATTGACAAATTAGTGTGTACAATAAATAATGTTAAGGAATTAACAAAAAGTTTATATACGGAATTCATTGAGGATGATAATTTGACCCAAATCTTAACCGATATAGTAGAACTCTCGGAAGCGTTTAATGGACTGGAACCTGCAGAGTTTGAACGGGCTGTAAAAGAAAATATTGTAAGACTAAAAAGATGTTATCAAGAAAAAGAAACAGAAGAAATTCGCCGAAAATATAAACAGGTAAATGATGACGATATAGAAGCGCTAAGAATACAAATGCAGCTTAGAGATAAAATAAAATTAAGGACTGGAGATAAATAATGACTCAAAAAAGAAATTCAAATTCATCTGTAATTAGTGTAGAAGACGAAAATCTTGATTTATTAGATTATGATGAAGAAAAAGTCGATGATGTAGATTACATTGAAACTGATTTAGGAACAGATAATATTGAAGATATAATTACTTCTTCAAAACTCGGCGGTATAAAAAGTGAAGATTTCTATATGATGGACTCTTCCGACATGTCAAGAGAATCTGAACTTGATACAGAGGTTCCAAAAGGAGTTGCGGTAGAAGATCCGGTAAGATTATATCTGCGCGAAATCGGACGTATAAAATTGTTATCTACCAGTGAAGAAATTGAACTGGCACGCAAGATTATTCAAGGCGGTACACCTGGCGCTATTGCAAAACGTAAACTCGTTCAAGCTAACTTAAGACTGGTTGTTAGTATTGCTAAAAAATATGTAGGACGCGGAATGCTCTTCTTAGACCTCATACAGGAAGGAAATTTAGGATTAATCAGAGCTGCCGAAAAGTTTGACCATGAACGCGGATTCAAATTCTCGACTTATGCAACCTGGTGGATTAGACAGGCTATTACAAGAGCTATTGCGGATCAAGCAAGAACAATCCGTATTCCTGTTCACATGGTTGAAACTATTAATAAATTAAAGAAAGTAACCAGAAGACTTGCACAAGAACTTTCCAGAAAACCAACCGAAGAAGAATTGGCAGTAGAAATGGGTGTTTCTATTTCCAAATTGAGAGAAATCGTAAAAATTGCTCAAGAACCGCTTTCTCTTGAAACACCTATTGGAAAGGAAGAAGATTCAAGATTAGGTGATTTTATTGAAGATAAAGAAGCGGATGCTCCTATAAAAACTGTTGCTTCTGAACTTCTTAGAGAAGATTTGGCAGAAGTTTTGTGTACGCTTTCACCGCGCGAACGTGATGTATTAAGATTACGTTTCGGCATGGATGACGGTCGTCAGAGAACCCTTGAAGAAGTGGGACAATTGTTCGGAGTTACGCGTGAACGTATTAGACAGATTGAAGCAAAGGCGCTGAGAAAGCTAAGACATCCGAACAGAAGCAAACGCTTGAGAGAATATGTAGAAAACTAACAAAATTAAAAAGCACCTTTAAAGGGTGCTTTTTGACTCTAAAGGACTGGTAAATGAGTCAGAAGAATAGACTTATTTTGTATTGCAAAAAGTAACAATTTTATTTTAATTTAACAAAACATAACAATTAATTGGACTTTAAACATGTTTAAAATATAATAATTTCAGTAAACCTATGAGGGAGTAAAAATATGCCGAACAATGAAAGTGTAGGAAAAAAGATAGTTGAAGCTTTGAAAAAACAGGCTGAAAGTATGGATATACAAGAAGATACCATGAACAGTTTTGACAGTACTCCTGTCAGCAATCCGATGAACGATGATATTTTTGCACCATCTTCTGCAGATGACATTTTTGCGGAACCGGCTAAACCGGCAAAATCTGCAAATTTCTTTGATGATATCGAAACCGAAGAAAAAGATCCATTTTTTGCAGAACCAAAACCTGTTCAAACACCTGTTGTTGAAACAATGAGTGAATCGTTTGAAATGCCTGCAAATATTACAGTTTTAAAGAAACTAATTTCACAATTGCCAAGCGGTGTTTCAAGGCATACAGGCGCGCAAATAATTAAACAAACAATGGAAGCTTTAGGAATTTCTATGAAAAGTGTTCTTCAAGATGCTCAACAGGTTCAAGAGAACTTGAAAGTTTCTGCCAGAGAGTGTCAAGCTTCAATACAAGAGTACAAAAAGCAGATTCTTACACTTGAAAAGCAATCTCAGAGCTACCAGAAACAATATTCTGCTTTGAATGACTTAATAAGCTTATTTATTCAAACGACAAAGTAAATAGAAAACAAAATGTTAATAAAAAGGACTAAACATAGTTTAGTCCTTTTTATTTGTAATGAAATTTAAATAAAGCTTAGTTAAATACCTTCATCTTCTTCAGACTCTTCGGTTGAAACAGGTGCAGTTACTGTAACTCCGAGTTCTTCCAGTGCAGCTTTTGCTTTTGGTGCCAGTGCCGTATCAGAGAAGTTCTCTAAAATTGTCTGGTAACATTCTATTGCTTCCGGTTTCATATCACGAAGTTTATAGACATTACCTGCTTTATAATAAAGAGGCGCTAACTCCGTTGAAGGTGACATAAGCATTTGATTATCAAGTTTAATCTTTATGCCAATTAATGTTTCATTATCCTGCGGTGACAATAAAGCTCGACCATATATTTTTTGAGTTAATTTATCAATACTTTCTGACATTTCTGTTATAGCCTCTTTTGAAAGTTTTGAAGATTTCTTTGCTGCAGATACGTCCAGAGAGATTGCAGAAAGTAATAAGAAACCAACAATTATTGATAAAAATATTTTTTTCATTTTATAACCTTAAGCTCCATTCTTTTATTTCTTCTTCTATTATACATAATATTTATTTATCATGCTAGAAAATCTCTAAAAAAATAAAAAAAGAACACCTTTTTGGTAAACTTTTTCACTCCCTCCCTGGATGGGGAGGGCTGGGGTGGGGGCGATTGGGCGTTTCAAACATTTTATTATCTAGATTTTTACATTGTTCTTTTCTTTCTCTTTTGCTGCGAATAAAAAGAGAAAGAAAAGGACGAAAAGAAAGAGAAAAATACGCAATTGTTTTCTACACCCTTACGGGTGTTTGATTGAACGGCTGAAGCAGGCAAGCCTGCTCGTTTTCGCATGCTATAGCTATGCTTTCGCATAGCACGCTTGCGACGCAATATGCGTTTGTCCTACTCTTTGTTATGTTTTAGAGCAGTAGGGTAGACTTTAGTCTACCTTATTAATATATAAAACTATATTAATTTGCTCATATATCTACGATTTATCTTGTTTTTAGCATAATTTATGCTTATGGTGTTAGTGTGTTGATTTTATTAGATATTTAAATGTATGATAAATATATGGAAAAACTTATATATCAATTATTCATAACCGGTACCGGAAAATGTCTGGATGAGGCTCTAAAAAAAGGTTTGGGCGGTGTTATATTTTTTACAAAAGATATAGAATCTAGAGAACAATTTTCAAACCTTATTGTGAATATAAAAAACAAAGCTATTGAACCTCCGTTTCTATCAATAGATCAAGAAGGCGGTCGTGTAGAAAGAACAGAAAATATTCATGCCAGATATTTATCTCCGAGATATGCATATGCACGCGGCGAAGAGTTTTTAAGTAATCAAGCAAAAAAAATTGCACAAGAATTAAATGTGTATGGAATTAATCTGAATTTCGCCCCCTGCGCAGATGTAAATACAAATCCTCAAAACCCTATTATAGGTGAACGGGCATTTTCAGATAATACCGAAGATGTTATAAAAGGTGTTAAACTTGTATGTGAAATATTCCGCAATAATGGAATTATTCCTTGTATAAAACATTATCCAGGTCATGGAGATGCTGATAAAGACAGTCATAAAACATTACCTAAAATAAATTTATCATTAAATGATATGGAAAATTTGCATATTAAACCTTTTAAAGAAAATATAAATACTGAAATGATTATGGCGGCACATCTGCATTGTACCTGTTTTGATAAAGAACCAATACCTGCTTCCTTAAGCAAAAATGCCATAGGATACTTACGCAACGTTTTAAAATATAATGGTGTAGTAATTACAGACGATATGGTTATGAAAGGTGTTGAAAAATTTGGAGCTGTAGAAGCCTGTATAATGGCACTGTTAGCCGGAGTCGATATGTTTATATACAGAGAATGTGATAGAAACACCATTAATATTATCGAAGAATTAATTAGGAAAACAGAAAACAATGAAACGCTAAAACGCAGAATTTTAGAAGCAAATAATCGAATACAAAAACTCAAAAAAGAAAGACTCAATTACTAATTGAGTCTTTCTTTTTTGCTTAAAACGACATTTGTTTTAAGAAGCGGCTGTAGTAGCTGCCGCAGCTTTTTCTGCTTCAAAACACTCTTTGCATAATACATCTCTACCCTGTGTAGGATTAAATGGTACTTGAGTTTGTTTTCCACATTTTGCACAAACGGCATCATGCATTTTTCTTTTGCCTCTGTGTTGTTGTTTTTTTAATTTTCTGCAATTTGCGCATCTTTTAGGCTTATTTGTTAACCCTTTTTCTGCATAGAATTCTTGTTCGCCTGCAGTAAAAACAAATTCGCTGCCGCAATCTTCACAAATAAGCGTTTCATCTTGGTACATGGCTTGTTCTCCTAAATATGTTTATACCCACAGCACTTTAGAGAAGTACTATGCCCTCATTCTATACTTTTTTTCAACAAGCGTCAAGAGTTTCAATTATAAATACAAATTATTGAAACAAAAATACACATAAAAATATGTTATTTATATGAATAGTTTCTAAGACTACGATTGGTAAAGCCCCTGCTGTAGTGAGAAGCTTACTCTACAAAACTTTTACATAAGTAATTATAATTCTAAAAAGTTAATTTAACAGAAAGCTTCATACTGCTTAAATTAGTTAGTCTGTAAGATGCGGTATAAATCTATGATTTACCGCATCAATGTTAAACTTTGCCTGTAGAACCGAATCCGCCGGTACCGCGTGCAGTTTCAGAAAGTTCTGTAACTACTTCTATCTTTGCCTGCTCGTATTTGGCAATAATCATCTGTGCGATTCTTTCATCCGGTTTTATAGTATATGGCTCGTTTGATAGGTTAACAATCGGAATACATACCTCTCCGCGATAATCTTCATCAATTGTACCAACGCAATTAATAAGACTTATGCCATGCTTGATAGAAAGCCCGGAACGTGGTCTTATTTGTGCTTCATAGCCGTGTTCAAGCTCAATTTTTAAGCCTGTCGGGATAAGTTTTCTCTCCAGTGGTTGAAGTGTAATCTCTTCATCGATTGCAGCGCATAAATCCATACCGGCAGCGCCTTCTGTTTTATATTCCGGTACAAACCGGTTGTGTTCCATTCTGAAAATCTTAAGTTTCATACTCCTCTCCTTCGGGCAAATCTAGCAAGTGATAATTGTTTTTCCATCAATAACTTGTTTAGGGAAAATTGTAAGAGTTTCAATACCTTTAGTCTTATCAATTTTATTACTATTAGTAATAGGATTAGCTTTTTGAGCTTTTTCAACAGCTTCTTCAGCACCATTTGGCGCAGACATAAAGCTGTTAGAATATTTAATAAATAGGTTGCGTCTTAAACTGCGGTTTTCACCTGCTGTAATTGATGATACGTTCATAATTTCTACCTCACAGAATTTATTTTGAAACAGAGAGAAAAAAGTGTCAATAGAAATATAACATTTGTAACAAAAAAACTTTTGTGTTAGTATAGTTTTGTTGAAAATAGAATAAGTTATGTCGATGTGGCAAGGACTCCCGAGAAAGTTGACTAAATGTCAAGTTTCGAGAGGATGCAGGCGAGTTAGAAGTCGTAAGACTTCGTACGAGCCGTATACAAGATAGTATACCGATACCGCCACAAGACACTTGAAAATTGAATACAGAATTATGTCGATGTGGCGGAATCGGTATACGCGCACGTTTGAGGGGCGTGTGGAGAAATCCTTGGGGGTTCAAGTCCCCCCATCGACATTTAACTTTTTAGAGTTCTCATAAGAGGACTCTATTTCAGTATTTATAGTATTCCTACGGGTTCCAATCATAACAATATTGTTAAGGTTTTCAGCGTCATTTCTTAATGTCTGCTTTGCACTCTCTGAGCGTGTTTCTAGGGTTCCACTCAATGTTTCTAAATCAGCAGAAAAAGACTGTTTATTCTGTAATTTAATTTGTCTTAAGTGCTCAAATATAGGATTTAACTTGACCGTGAGCTTATTAGTATCTTCATCATAAGTAATACTGTCAGTAATTGTAGTTAATATGAGACGTTTCTCGTCAAGTGTTGCCTTCAAGTATAATTCTGGTATCCTGTTGGCAAAGTCTATCAGAATGTTGATACGTTTCACAGTCTCTTTAGAATTTTCTGATAGGTTCATTATCTCGCAGTTTATAGCGTGTTTACGCTTCTCTAGCTTACGTAATGCTTCGTTACAAGTTTCACTGCTTAAGACATCTGTATTCTTTTGTATAAGTGTCTGTGTTATTGTATCTACTATATCTTCATACTGCTTTTTTAAATCATTTATAGACTTCTTTTCATAGGTTCTAAGGTCGTCTATCGCACTATATATATCTTTTTTAATTGCTTTAATCTCATTGTCAGTAACATCAAAACTGTCAATGACTTCCTGCATAGCTTCATCAAGCAATTCTTCTCTTATGTTACGTTCTTTTGTATGCAACTTACGATAGTTTGAACAATGGTAATACTTGTATATACCACTATTATGTGCACCAGTTTTTGTTATACCAATATACTGATTTCCACACTTTGAACATACTATGAAATCGGAATATGTATATACATCTCCTCTGGGTCTTTTATTCCCTGTTCCATTAAACATAAGTTGTACCCTGTAAAACAGTTCTGGTGATACTATAGGTTCATGTACAGCGTCATATAGTTCCCCTTCATATTCTATCTTACCCATATATTTAGGGTTCTTTAAAATATCTTCAATACTTTTCTTTTTGTATGGTTGCCCTTTAGAAGATATAAAGCCATTTTTAGCTAGTTCAAGTCCAACTCTTTCCATTGAGAATAAGCCTGTAGCATATAATTCAAAGGCACGCACTATATGATGTCTAACAGCTTCATTAGGTACAATAATACCACGCTTATCTTTAGTTCTTACATTGAGATAACCTACAGGAGCCTTACCCAGAGCATAACCACTTTTGGCTCTATGCTCAATGACAGACTTTGTACGAACTTTAATATTCTTAAGTTCCTGTGCACCCATACCCATAAGAACTGACAACATTATCGGTTCTATTTCAAATATATCGTCAAAGTGGTCTTCAACACTTGCTACAGTAGTATTATGATTTCTTAGAAACGGTTGTATTTTACCATAATAGTCTTCAATATTCCTTGTCAAACGGTCAAGTTTCCATACCACAATACACTTAACATTGTTTTGCTTGACAAAATCAACCATATCTTTGTAGCCCTGCCTATTAAGGTTATCACCAGTTCTATTATTGTCTTCAAAGTAAACAAACTGATAACCTCTTTGTCTAGCCCATTCTTGACAATGGGATTTCTGATTACTAAGGCTTATTCCTTTGGCATTCTTATCTTCTTTACTTTTTCTGCCGTATCCTACGACAATACCTTTACTTGTTTTCTTCTGAGCCATGCTTATTCTCCTTCTTTTATTATATCATTACTTTTAGAGTTCTCTACCCTTAAGCCAATTCTTGCTATTGTAACCATAAGCTGTATAATCTGTGCATTCGCAACATCTTTTACAACAGGTTCATTATGTGTAACAAAATCGACAGTTATTTTTTTCATCACACACCCCCTAGTAGCTCACACATGCCAGTAATTCAGTCATTAACGCCACTGTACGAGGTTTATAACAAGCTATATATCTCTGTAGTGCTTCCCGGTCCTTCTTTAATTCATCAGACCGTACATTTTTTCCTGTTTCTACAGTTAGGTAACTTCTAACTTTGTCCAGAGAATAGTCATTCAGCTTTAACAGATGTATTACACCATGCATTCTCTGTAATACAGCAAGCGTAGGTCTTTTATCTTCCAGCATAGAAATATATTCTCCTCTGGCTTTTGTCAGAGCTTCTTGTGTAATCTTCAGTTCTTTCAGCTTCTGAATAATAGGTGTTTGGGTACAGTCCAGCAGCTCTTTTAAAGTAATGGTGTCTTTTTTCAAGTCTGGTGCAAGATATGTTCTTATTGCTTTAAAATTGTATAGTTTCAATTCCAGCCGTAAAACATTGTCAGCCAGATTTAACCCTTCTACCCCTATTGCTTTTTGGTAGCTATATTGGTCTTGGTAGTCTATTTCCCCAGCTTTGTTGTATATGCATAAGCTGTTTTTAGCTGTATTCGGTGATTGTTCCCCACGTGGTAGCACTTCATAGCCACTATTACCATATTTCAATACACTAAAATTATCTGTCCTTAGTGGTAGATAGCTGGAGAATGCTTTAACATAAGCCTTTGTATTTGATACTTTAATATCATTTGTAACGTGGACTGCAAGCACTTGTGCTTTTTCCAGAAATTTCTCATTATCAAATCTGATTAGATTACCTTTGAGCTTATTCAGTGCCTTGTATATATTTTTCTTATTAATAAGTCCTAGATAACCTTTGCGTGCTGTA
This sequence comes from Candidatus Gastranaerophilales bacterium, assembly GCA_944325515.1. GTDB lineage: Bacteria > Cyanobacteriota > Vampirovibrionia > Gastranaerophilales > Gastranaerophilaceae > CAG-196. The sequence goes on from CALVAO010000001.1 coordinate 206,736, forward strand.
CACTTCCCATTGATTTGACACACGAACTCTCCATTTTTAAAATACATGTGTCCAACTCCTAGACGCTGGCAATAATCAAAGAAGGGTTTAGCATTAGGATACTTCGTTTTAGCATATTCATAAGCCATACTTTTATCAGCATAATCTTCTTCTTTCTTAGAGAGTTCCATTGTACTAACACGTTTTTCAACGGCTACAAGATGCAACATATCTTCATTCTTTGTAGTAGGCTTTTCAGGGTTATTACTTCTAAAGAAGTAGCTTCTATCAACTTTAAATCCAACATATTCTGCTTCTGTAAGTGGAAATAATAATTTAATTGAGTCAAAGCTAATGGAATCATTGAGTTGTTTTGCTGGCATGATTATTTCTTCAGTGTTGTAATCCTTTTCAACATTAAAATCATAATCCATTGTTTCTCGTTCAAAAGAGGTTTCATCTTCTTCAAGTTCATCGTCAATTACAATGTCATCAACATACTGCAATTCTTCTGCTTCAATTTCTGTTCCAGTCGGTTTATCCTTTTTGTGTACCATATTAATCTCCTTTTGCTCTTTACATTAGGAGTTTGACCGACCACGATAACGAGAATAACAGTTCTTGTTATTCTGAAAGTTAAGTACGAAAAAATAGCTACTATCATTGAATAGTAGCTACATACCATTTATATAATTTGTTACCCACTAAATAACAGTTTTGTTATTCCATATATCTGTTATCATATAGCACTCAAGAGTCTTATCGTATTTCATTAATGTTATAGTATCATCATGAGTTATTTCTCTGTACTCTTTGTTTAAACGATTAACTGTAGTTGTAAGGGCTCCCATATTTTCATATAACTTCTCAGGTTTATCCCCAATTAAATCACTGGTATATATCATATAAGCTCTGGCTTCCGCATAAGTTCGTATGTAGTTAAATAGCTGTTGAACACTCGGAGAAAAGTGTTTTCTAGGTTTCTTAGGGGCATTACTCTTTACTTTTTTTGCTGTACTAACTTTTCTGTATTCTTCTACAAACGTACTAGCATTTATAATACATTTAAACACAAGTTTATTGTTTTCATCAAAATAAAGAGTTACATCATTTATTGCAATCTTCTTCAAACATTCATTATAACAAAGAGCTTTTATATACTTGATGTCATTAACTACAAAGTTACTGAGGTTATAATCATTCTCTGTTAGTAATTTGTGTAATTGTTTATTTTGAGCTTCACATGTTAATATATTATCTTCGTCATTATAAATACAATCACAGCCATAACTTGAACAGTATTCATCAAGTGCTTGTAGGCACTTCTCTTTATCTCTAATTGAAAATAGTACTTTAGTTACTGTATCAGATACTTTTTGGTATTCCAGCTTAAATAAAGGATTATTATCGTAGTAATTCTCATGATAGTCCTTTATCTCTTCCCCTGCAACTAAATAATAACCCAAATATGGATGTTCAAGGTAATTATCTTTGGTTGCATAGTAGTAATTGGTAAAGTTGTACATTACATCATCTATTATTTTATCTAATATATTGCTTTGTTCTTGGTTGTGAACTAATACTTCAACATTATTCTTTATAAAAATTAAATCTCTAACAGATAACGCAGAATGTACCAGTGCCAATGAGCCATCTAACACATCACTACAGTGGGATTGTATTTCACCCTTACACAATTGCATTCCCATAACTTTATTATCCTCCAAATAACTTTCGGTGCCGTAGTAGGTAAAGTTTGCAAGCTTATAGAAACTTTCCGTTAATATACAAAGTAAAAATCTACCAAAATATAAATAGTTCCTCTATCTACCTATCCAATCAATCTTGACTCCAAGCAACTCACAGACAGCCATAAAGTCAGTATATTTAACTTTGATGTCTTCCAGTCCATACTTCTCTGGCTCAATTTTGTTCCCATTAAGAGTCAGAACCATATCATAGTTTAATACTCTCAGCATTTTCTGAACTTCTTCAACGGAGTAGGAAGCTCTTAATTGCTTTAAGTATTCAGCCTTGTGTTTATTCTTGTACTCGTTTGACGACTTATCTTCTGGTAAATCATCTCTCAAAACAGGAAGAAACACAGAAAACTTAACATTTGCTTTTGTCATAAGGTTGTTAATGCTTTTCTGTAATTCAATTTCCAACCTGTTTAATTGTTTACCGTTTTTGTTAGCATTCTTTTCCATACTATCATAATACATCATGTTTGTTGTTATTACAACAACTTAGATAGAAATGCTGCAAAGTGTAACAATATTACATCATACATGTTGTAATTCTATCAATAATGTTGTAATATAAAGAAGTAAGGAACAGAAGAACAAAGGAGACAAACAAATGGCAAAGGTAATTACAACAACTATCAACTTAGAAAACAATGCAAAAGTTATCAAATCTTTAGATGCTAAGATAGCTGAACTTAAAGAGTTAAGAGACGAGAAGGTTGCAGAAGTAAAATCTGTAATGGCAGAAGCTGATGTAATGGAGCTTCAAGCTGGTGCTTATACTTTCACCTTGAAAGAAATCACCCGTAACAACGTTGATACTAAAACATTGAAAACTAAATACGCTGAAATCTATAAAGCGTTATTAAAGGTTTCAAGTTACATTAAGTTCGAGGTTGCTTAAGCAACCTCTGGTAACAGGAGTGATACAATGATAAATCAAGATAACATAAATACAGTAATCAAGTTTATGCCCCCAGCACAAAGAACAGCTTTTCTTCAAACTCTTAATGGTTCTGAATATAACTACTTTGAAGAAGTTGTTAACAGGCTAAATGAAGTTATCAAATCTGCACCTGCTATCTATGGAACAGATGGGCTTAAGACTGATGAAATTAAACCAGTGCTTCATTACTTCTGGAATAACATTGATATTTACATTGTTGAAATTGATACAACTGGTTGTAACCAGCATTTTGGCTATACTTCACTTGGTTTAGGATATTTTGAAGGTGGTTATGTTGAACTTGAGTACATCTTTGATGAATTACCTTTGCTCAATCTTGATTTACATTTCACACCCAAGACTATTTCTGAATACAAGAGACAGTATGAAGGGTAATACAATTTAAACGACCGTATTAGTTGTATAGGTTTAAACAATGAAAAGGTCTGAATATTATTAGTCAGACTTCTACAACAAAACTCAGAAACAGACATTTATATTGAAAGAGGTTAGAAAATGAGTACATTTGCATTCTTAAGAGTTAGCACTGTGTTACAAGATACAGAGAAGAACAAAGTTGATATACTTCAATTTGCTAACAACTTGAAACTTGGAAATGTAGATTTTGTTGAAGAACATGTTTCTGGCAAGATTGACTATAAGAAAAGGAAAATTGGAGAATTGCTTGAGACAATGAAAGCTGGCGATATTCTTATCGTGCCAGAATTATCTCGTATTGCACGCTCAGTAACACAGATACTTGAAGTAATCAAAGTTACTAAAGATAAAGGTATAACTTTATACTCGCTCAAAGAGAATTTCAATAATACAGAGGACTCAATTACAGCAACGGTTACAAGCACAATCTTTGCTCTTGTTGCACAAATTGAAAGAGAATTAATTAGCTTGAGAACACGTGAAGCTCTTCAAGCCAGAAAACTATCTGGTATGAAATTAGGTCGCCCAAAAGGCAAAGGCAAATCCAAATTGGATGAGCATAAAGAAGATATTTTAAAGCTGTTATCGCTCAATGTACCAAAGACAATGATTGCAAAGCAATACGGCTGTTCTGTCGGAAACTTGTATAATTTCATCAATAGAATTAAAGAATCAGTATAAGCATTATTCACTTGAGCATTCTCCTAAGCCTTTGCCGTACTTATCTTTTTGGAAAATGCTCAAATCTGGGGAATTATCCCAGAGGAATAATCAACCCTGTTAAAACCCCTCTGAGCGGTCTCTCTTTGAGTGTTTAGATTAACCCTAAATACTTTTCAAAGAACTTACTAAGTTTTTCTACAATTGTTTGTTGTTTAGCTTGTCTATTGTTTGCACCTGCACCAAACAAAGGAACTGGTGGAAGTATTTTTCCAATAGCTGTTCCGAATGTTCTTAGCTCCCCATCTCTGAAACAATTATCAATAAATCGTTTAGTTTCTTCTTTTTTAAGGTTTTCTTCCTCAATAATTTGTGTTAAGTCAGCTTCTTTTTGCTCCATAACAAATTTGTTCCAGTCTTCATCAACATTTGTATCTGTATTTACTGTTGCAATAAAGCTCTCAATTAATTCTTTTTTACTTCTAAGTTGAATACTTGAATTGATTGCTTTGTTAATATCAACAAGTATTTCTTTATCCTCACAATTTGAATTGTGATACTTGGCAACTAAGATAAGAATATAGTCTATATTGACTTCTACTTGTTTAACCAATTCCATTTCAAACACTATATCATCATTGATAATTTCTTTTTCCGCATCATCGCGTCTTCTCCACTTTTGATACAAATCAAGATATCTGCTTTGGTGGTCTTGTAAGTCCCTATCTGATAGTAATGAATCCCCAGTGAACTCATCAAACGATGTTAAAATATTTCTCATTTTGAGGATTGCACCAAACAAACTAATGAATGCTTTCTCATTACTTTCTCCCATGATTTGAGAGCCTAATGAGAAGTTTTCATTCAATTCAGCAACTAATTCAGTATAACCTTTATGGTGTTTACCTTCGTCATCATCATAACCATTGTAGTATTCGTCATAAGTTCTCAATAACACAATACTGCCAGCATTCTTATCCCCAAATAAGGCAATAGCTTCTTCTGTACGTTCTTGAAGGTTTCTAAAACATACGATATTACCATAAGTCTTGATTGAGTTTAAAATTCTGTTAGTTCTTGAAAATGCTTGAATTAATCCATGATATTTCAAGTTCTTATCAACCCAAAGAGTGTTCAAAGTTGTTGCGTCAAACCCTGTTAAGAACATATTCGCTACAATCAAAAGGTCAATTTCTCTGTTCTTCATTCTCAATGAAACATCTTTATAGTAGTTTTGGAACTTTTCAGGAGATGTGTCATAATGCGTTTTAAACATCTTATTATAATCATCAATTGCATGGTCTAAGAAATCTCGTGAACTTTCATCTAAGTTACTTGTATCGTCTGAGTTTTCTTCGGTTAAGATACCGTCTTCTGTATCTTCATTAGCACCAAAACTATATATCAAGGCTACACGTAATTGTTTAGTGCCATCTTGGCTCATCTGTTTCTTAAATTCTTCATAATATGCTTTTGCCATATCAATTGAAGCTACGGCAAAGATGGAATTGAACCCTGTTAATCTCACTCTGTCTTTAATTTCTTGAACTTTATTTCTGAGCTTGTCAGAAGCTACTTCTTTAATATTTGTTAGCTTATTGAATTCATAAGCTCTTGAATCTCTTTTTGTCTTTTGGTCAAAGTGTTCTAATATATACTTTGTTACTTCTTCTATACGTTGAGGAGCCAACATCGCTCTTTCTCTATCAATAGCAGAAACGTCTTTATCTTTGACATCTTCTTTCATCTTCATAGTATTAACATAGTCAATTCTAAACGGCAGTACGTTACCGTCGTTGATAGCATCAACTATTGTATAAGTGTGCAAAGGTAAGACTTTTTCACCCTTTTCGTTAGGTTCCCCACCAAAAATCTGAGGTGTCGTTTTTTGTATTAACTTCCCTGATTTATCTTTTATATTCCCAGAAGCAGCATTTAGCGCAAAGATAGGAGTACCAGTAAACCCAAATAAATGGTACTTCTTAAATGCGTGTACTATTAGAGAGTGCATATCCCCAAATTGTGAACGATGACATTCATCGAATACTATTACAATTCTTTTATCAAAGACTTCATGACCTTTATTCTGAGAAATAAATATGCTTAGCTTTTGGATTGTTGTAATGATAATTTTACAGTTATTATCTTCAAGTTGTCTTTTTAATATTGCTGTCGAAGTGTTACTGTTAGCAGCACCTTTTTCAAATCTGTCGTATTCTTTCATAGTTTGATAATCAAGGTCTTTTCTATCAACTACGAATAATACTTTATCAATATACGATAAGTTACATGCCAGCTGTGCAGTCTTAAATGATGTCAGGGTCTTTCCAGAACCTGTTGTATGCCAAATATATCCGCCACCTTCGATGGTTCCGTATTTTTTGTAGTTGTTAGCAACTTCAATTCTGTTTAGAATTCTTTCACATGCAACAATTTGATAAGGTCTCATTACAAGTAACAAATCTTCTGATGTGAATACACAATACTTGGTTAAGATGTTTAAAATTGTATGCTTAGCAAAGAAAGTCTTGGTAAAATCCACAAGGTCTGGAATTATTCTATTGTTAGCATCAGCCCAGAAAGAAGTAAATTCAAAGCTATTGCTTGTCTTTTTACTTTTGTTACGTTGAGATGTTAATTGTTCTTTAATATGACTATTTCTGGTTGTATTAGAGTAATACTTCGTATGTGTCCCGTTTGAAATAACAAATATCTGAATATATTCATACAATCCACATCCAGCCCAGAAACTGTCTCTTTGATATCGATTAATCTGATTAAACGCTTCCTTGATTGCTACCCCTCTGCGTTTCAATTCTATATGTATTAGAGGTAAACCATTGACTAACACTGTAACATCGTACCTTGTTTCATGGTTTCCGCCTTTTTCCACATATTGGTTAATTACTTGCAGTTTGTTGTTATGAATATTTTTCTTATCAATCAAGTATATATTGCGTAGTGAGCCATCATTACATCTAAGGTTTTGTACATAGTCAACCTGTATTTTCTTAGTTTTCTCCACAATCCCATCATTTGCACTTGAGATACATTCCTTATAAAATTGCTCCCATTCACTATCCACAAAAGAAAAATTGTTTAATCTCTCTAATTGTAGTCTCAAGTTCTTGATTAAATCTTCTTCACTGTTAATGTTAATATATTCATACCCTAAAGACGTTAATAATTTTATGAACTCATTTTCAAGCTCAGCTTCGCTTTGATAAGCTGTTTCTTTTCTTTCTTCTGGAATATATTCTGCTACTACTGTACTTTGGTTTGTGGTGGCAACTATGTTATAACTATTTGTCATCGTTATCATCCTTTGATTCAATTAGTCTAATATCCTTAGCGTTCTTTCTTGTAACTATTTTATTTCCTGTCTTTGACTCAATTTCCAGTCTTGCATTCTTTGCAACACTTCCACCCTCTTTGGCTATATCAATGTTCTCTTTTAATGTTTGAGGGTTTTTGCCTTTTGATATTTCTGTTGTTGAAACTTCTGCTAACATATTGAGCACAAGTTCCATATTAGTCATATTATCTCTAAGGTTCTCTTTCTTTAACCCCTTATGGTCTTTATATTCTCTTGTTTTCATGCCAGACCACGCCTCTGTTAAAATGTCGGTCAAGAAACCGTATTGATTATCCTTAACCCCACTTCTTTTCCATTCATCTGTAAGGTCTTTTCTAACTTCAATGGATTTCAGTCTTTGATTAATCCACGCTTCGCTATAACCTAAGTTACGATAATGTTGCAATGCTCTGTTGATAGCTTTTTCTGGGTCTTGGATTTCATCAATTCTTTCGCTACCAACTTTCGCTAACCATAATTTGAATGGTTCAGCCTTAGGGCTTGGAATGGATTGAACAAGTCTCAAGATACCTTCAACATCAGAAGCCATAACTTTTCTGTTCTTGCCATCTTTTGCAATCATTTGAACATGGGTACAAATTGTACCCCAGTTCGAATTAAGCTCAGGGTCTCTCTTTCGCATTTTCTTGATGTATTGTTTGACATCAGTTGAGTCTGTCAAAACAAATACAACATCTTCAACCGAGAAGTACCATTTTTCTTCATCTTTATTCCATGAAGTTCTAACCTTGTGTTGTTCAAATAATTTAATTGAGTTCTTCTTATCGTTTTTACTTGGTTTCATTAGGCTGTTTTCTCCTTAAAGGTTAGCAACTTATCTCTATAATACTCATATTGTTTTTGACGAGCTTCGATTTCAGCTGGCAGACCTTCTGAAATATCATTACAGAGCTTGTCAAATCTATCCAATATATCAACAATTCTTTGTTGTTCATCTAGCGAAGGCAATGGAATCTTAATTTTTGATAGTTTGCTCCCAGTTGTTGTTGCTCTTGTTGTAAATGATGCGTACCGTATAATATCTTTTCTTACTTGTGGAGTAGAAAAATAATAAGAGCAAAATTTTGGAAGTAACAAACCTGTGGTTGGTCTAGCTCTAAGAACAAAACCACTAAATACGCAATTAGGAATATCTTCTATTAGCGTACTTGACATTCCAATGTCTTCTCGTGTTTCTGAAGTTCTAGTAAAAAATACATCTCCTTTTTTTGCACTATATCTATAAGTTTCGTCTGGTGTCACTTCTACGAGTCCTTTAAGAGAGCTTTTGTCTAACCACCTCTTATTATAAACATCTGTAAAATTAACAATAGGGTATCCTTTCCCAAATGCTGATTTCTCTTTATTAAGACCATTTTTAACTTCAAACATTTCTCCTAAATTTTTCCATTCAACATCATCCCCGAAGGTAAGGAGTTCATCTCTATAATACTCATACTGTTTTTTGCGAGCTGTTAGCTCTGCTGTTAGCTCTGCTGTTAGCTCTGCTGTTAGCTCTGTAAAACTGTCTAAGATGCGTGCAATCTCCTCTTGCACTGGCATGGGTGGAACAGGGATTATAAAATTTTGTAGCATTGGTAGTGTAATATAAGGAACAGAACCTTCTTTTTGGTTTTTTAATATATAAGGCTTTAGATACCCCTTTAATACATGGAATAAATACCCAACTTTTATAACTTGCCTATCAAACGAATGTAGAACATAAGTTCTTTGGTATGCGTTAAATTTTCCGTTATAATAATTGATATGCCCAACTTGACTACCATTACCTGATATTAAAATAGCTTCGCAATTAAATGCATATGTATCTATTTTAAAGGGAGTTTCAGCACACGTAAAAAATGGATATTTGCCACTTTCTGTCATTGCATTAGCGTTTAGTTTACCTGTCGTAATAGATAAAAATTGGTCAAGAGTTTTATACTCAACCCCATTAGGGCATAATTCTTGTATTAAATCTTCTAACTTACTCATTACTCAACTCACTTTCAGAAACTTCTTGTCCATTGCTAAAGAATGTATATTTAGGTTTTTGCTTATATAATTGAACAAAAGCACCGAGTTTATAGTTATATATATAATCAGTTGTAAAATCCTCTAATTTAATAATATCAAGGTATTTATCCGTTTTTGCATATTTTTTATAATGTCCTTTTCTAGGTTTAAATTCTACAACTAGTAAATTAGATTGATTATTTCCTCTTTTGTGGATTATTAAATCAGGTTTTGTTCCATTTATACACCTTTGAGAATCTTTAATATGCTCTCCATTTTTGTTATATTCACAGTCTAAATTATATTCTCTAAATCGAGCATACTCAGCTTTTGTTTCAACCAAGAATTGCATATAGTAGTATATTCTAGCAACACATGCCTGTTCCATACTACGTTCGATTAAACTTTTATCATTTACATAGCATTTTTCAACAGATTCTTTTAGTAACTTAATTAATAGATTAATCATTTACCACCTCAAAATCTTTCATAAGGTTGTTGTTATAAGAAATTTGCTGTCTTATAACTTTTTTGTGTAGTGACAACAATTTCTTTCTTGTTTTTTCAAGTTCCAATCTATTGCAAAAACCTTTGTCTGTCATAGCATCATGAGTTTTTCTATCACAAGAAGCTCTATCATCTAACAATAAATCACCTTTATCAGTAAGAGCCATAAAAGAATGACATATTGCATTTCGTAGGTGCTCTAATGTCATTTCTGAATAGCTACCATCTTTATTTATTACCTTTGTGAAAAGAGAATTGATATCAAGTTTTGGAATCTTATACTTATCATTAGGTGTATCTAAGTGTTTATTTGTTATGTATGGAATTAACAAATACATAGCAAGCAATTCTCTAACACCACGAAAAACAAGAGGATTCCCCCCAGAAAGAAGACTTACGGCTATTCTTGACATTGTAACAGCGTGATTGTTGAAACTTAAGATATTTTCTAATTCTTCTTTATTTATTTCATTTGTGTTAAACATTTCTAGTTTAGTCATTACGCTTCTCCGTGCATTCGTTTTTATTTTCTGTTATTACTTGAGAAGCCTCTTTTAGCTTATTAGGAAATAACCGATTCTTTAAGTTAGATATGCGACATTTTGTCCTATAATAAAAAGTATCAGGTTCAATACTTAAATATTTTGCTAATATTGTCTCCATACTCATTAAGTGGCACATCAATGCAAAAACTGAAAGAAATTCTTCTGCATTATTAGTTATATCTTTGTTTTTATAGTCGTATTTTTGGATGATTTCAAGGATATAATTGTAGTGTTTTTGAAGTTTTTCTCTGTCTTCGTTAGTAATTAAAAATTTGTATTTGCAAAATTGTCTCCAGAAATCAGATATTTCATTTTGTATTTGTTTGCCTTTTTCATCAAGCGATAAATCTTCTTCTTTTATCTTACGTATTCTCTCAGTGCAAATAAAAATTGGAAAGTATAATTTATCGTATCTCATGTCAAACAAGTCTTGTTTTCGTTTTTTTTCATTTGTTTGCCATTGAAAAAAGGCAATTGTAACAGTTAATATTGCTATTACAGGTGTTAACAGTGCTGATAAAATATCAATCCAATCTTTGATATTTTGCCCTGAATATACTGTTAAATTTGAAATATCAATATTCATCTAACTTTCCTTACAAATTTGCCATTTAGTGTAACTCTATTTCTGAGATAATCTTGTCTATCTCTATTCTTAAGATATTCTCTCTTTCTACAATCTTTGCAATTTCTTTATTAAGTTCAACAATGTCTATAACTTCCCTTGTGTCTTCCTGTTCAACATAAGTACTAACAGATAAGTTATATTCCTGCTCAGCTATTTCAGAATTAGGAACAAGTTTAGAGACATAATCGATATCAGCTCTATCAGTGAAGTATTTTAGAATGTTATCAATATTTTCTTCTGTTAATTTATTGTTGTTAGTAACTTTCTGACATTGTTTAGTAGCATCAATAAACAGGGTTGAGTTATCTGTTTTATTCTTTTTTAGCACCATAATACATGTTGCTATTGATGTACCGTAAAAGAGGTTATCTGGGAGCTGAATAACACAATCTACAAAGTTATTCTCAATCAAGTATTTACGTATCTTTTGTTCAGCACCACCTCTATACATAATGCCCGGAAAACATACTATTGCAGCAGTACCGTTGCTCGCTAACCAGCTTAAAGAGTGCATTATAAATGCCATATCAGCTTTTGACTTTGGAGCAAGGACTCCAGCTGGAGAAAATCTTGGGTCATTGATTAATAATGGATTATCATCACCCTCCCATTTGATAGAATACGGAGGATTAGAAACTATTGCTTCAAAAGGTTCATTATCCCAGTGAATATCTGATGGGTCTGTTAGAGTATCACCGTGAGCTATATCAAATTTATCAAATTCAATATCATGCAAGAACATGTTAATTCTACAAAGGTTATAAGTTGAGATGTTTATTTCTTGACCATAGAATCCGTTTCTTACGTTTTCTTTGCCTAGTATCTTAGCAAATTTCAACAGTAGCGACCCCGAACCACATGCTGGGTCATATACTTTATTTACTTCTGTTTTACCAACTAAAGTTATTTTAGTAAGAAGTTCTGAAACTTCTTGAGGAGTAAAGAACTCTCCACCAGATTTACCAGCATTACTAGCATACATTCCCATCAAAAACTCGTAAGCGTCACCAAATGCGTCAATGGTGTTGTCTTGGTAGTTACCTAGTTTCATTTCGGCTATACCATTGAGCAATTTTACAAGTCGCTTATTACGCTCAGCAACTGTTCCACCAAGTTTGTTACTATTAACATCCATATCATCAAACAAACCTTTAAAGTCACTTTCGCTTGCAGTACCAATAGCAGAACTTTCAATGTTGTTGAAGATAGTATCAAGAGTTACGTTAAGGTTGTCGTCTTTATCAGCATTCTTTAATATATTACAGAATAATTCACTTGGTTTAATAAAAAAACCGTTTCTTTCAACCAGATATTCTTTCTGTGTAACAGACTCCTCATCAGATAAATCAGCATAATTAAATGAGGTGTCACCAGCTTCATGTTGAATATTATTTACATAGTTAGCAATGTATTCTGACATGTACCTATAAAACATTATTCCTAGTACATATTGTTTAAAATCCCATCCATCAACACTACCACGCAAATCATTAGCTATATTCCATATTGAACGGTGCAATTCAGCTCGTTCTTGTTCTTTCTTTGTGTCCAACATTAACTCTTTCCCCTACCCTCATAAGTATATCAAAGACATGAAGTAAGGTCTAATTTATTAAATTGGTTAATAATATCAAGGTTATGCGTTAGGTAAAGTTTCTGGAAATTTCAAAATCTGCCAGCGTACTATATGGAGGTTATTTTAGTCTGTTATGAGTTCCAAAGTGTTTAATGATGGCTTTTTGATTACGTAGTGGGTCTTTAATTGTAGTGTCTTTATCCTCATCTTTATCTTTCAACTCTTGAACCTTCTGCTTGAGCTTTTGAATAGTTTTCTCTCTTTCTATATTATTTTCCATAGTCTTCTTCTCCATCGTTATTAATATTTATCAATATGGTCACTTTGTCTATCAGACTGTATTTATAAGCATTTTAGACGTATTCTCTCCTATACCTTTTGTTGATTTTGTTGAATTGGCTAACATGCCAGCAAAATCAACGTTCTTAAGCATTTTGTTTCCTATTAGGAAGTTCATCGCTAATTAGCTTCAAACTTCTTCCTACCAACGGAAACATAGGTTTATACACTCACCTATAAGTAATCCTGCTGTAATTCCTAAACTTAACATCTGCAAATCCATTATTCATTTCCCTCCAGTGCTATCTGATGTAATGCGTATTCAATCATTTGCTTTGTGACATTTCTTTTGTTCAAGAAGGACATAATCACTTTTCGACATAATGCTGATGGCGTTATGTTGTGCAGTTCACACAAGAAGATTAACTGTTGTTTTACTTCATCTGGTAAGTAAACAGTTACATTACGTAGGTTATACTTTGTACTATCATACTTCTTCGTCATATTTTAATTCCTTCCAACTGTCTAGGTAGTTATGCAATAGTGTATCTACCAACCAAGAAACACTTACACCATGCTTTTTCCTATGTTCTCTTAGTTGTTCCAATGTACTTTCTCTTACGCTGATTGAAGTATTAACCTTCTTTTCTAATTTAACTGCCATGTATTCTCCTATTATATTTTTATGCATTCATATTAAAATATAACTTTATTAAAGTACTTTATTATTTCTGCTATGCTTCTTCTCCCCATACTTTCTATGCTCGGACTCTGCAATAGGGATACAGCAAGCTCGCTAACGCTCGTGCTTCGCTACGCTACGCACTGTATCGCCAGCACAGTACTAGCAGAAGCATAAGTAGCAGATTCATAATAAAGGTTTGAGGATGAGTTAGATGCTTTAGAAATTGCACTGGATAGTACTGTGGTGTGGTCTGTTATGTAGGTTCGTGTTTTGAGGTAGGAATTGTGGAAACATGTGTTTGCTTAACAATAGATATTAAGAATAAGTTTTAGCACATTCTAAACCTAGTATCATTCTTATATTATAGTATTCTTGTGTAGACTGTTTAAGTATTGAAATTAAATTCAAATACTTATTGCTACTACTGTTTTCATGTGATACATTATTTCTGTCAGAAGGTTCCGGTTTTGGCACCTTAACGACAATTTTAAACAAATAGGATTTGTTTCATGCAAGTACAAAAAATTTCTAATCCACAATATCAACAAAATTTCAAAGCTAAATTTATACAAAATAATGCTTTGAAAAATTTACAAGCGAGTATTAGTAATTCAGAAAATACTGTATTAGAAAAACAAATTAAGTTAATAGAAAAGGTTAATGATAACAAAGTTTTTGGTTATGAAACATATCCCAAAGATAGTTTAGGAAATTCTTCTCGTATATTTGAAATAATTAAACATAAAGGAAATGAATATAAGTGTACAAAAGTTGCAGCACCTGAAAACGATTTTCAATTCCTCTTTAATACACTGCATCAAGAATATCGTTCTAAATTTCTTGGTAATATCAACTTAGATTAATAATTACAGGGTAGACTTCAATCTACTATACAATTATAAAGATAGATTATCTTGTTTTATGATATAATTATCGCATAATTATATCTTTTAAGTGCAAAGTGAGTAGGTCAGGCATTGCCTGACCTACTTCTAAACCTTGTGAACGCCAATAATCCAAGAAATGGATTTTACATAAAATTAAATCGTAAATCCAAGACAGTCCCGCCGTTGACACCATAAAAAATGAGGTTTTAAACCTCGCTTTTTATTTTATTTCTCTGTTTAACACACTTACAACAATCTGCTTCATCGTTTCCATTTCTTTAGGGTTGCTTTCCGCTATAAGCAAGGTCAATGCAAAAAGTGTTCCGTTATCAATAAGCGGTTTATCATTATTGTATAGCATATTATTTTTATCAAGAAAATACAGAAAACAGCTTGCCGCAATTCTTTTGTTGCCATCAGAAAAAGAATGGTTCTTTGTTATCAGATATAAAAGCATTGCAGCTTTTTCTTCCAGTGTCGGATAAAGTTCTTTCCCGTTAAAGGTTTGATATATCTGGTTCACAGAACTTTCAAAAGAATTGTCTTTTGGGTTTGCAAACACATCTGAGGCAAACTCAGATTTCATATTGTCTATAACATGCAAAAATTCTTCTGTAGGAATTCGTACAGCTTCTTTTTTTGTTAGCCCTTTTTTGTCCAGAGTTTTATGGTCAAAATTATCAAGCAAATCCAATCCCTTAGCAAAATTTTCAAGCAAATTGGCAACATCTTTTGCTTTGTCAACGGTGTCAATTTGGTTATTCAAACTTCTTGAAAGCAGACTGACACTTGTTTGAAGGGCTTCTATTTTGCTTTTTTGCGATTGCAAAAGTTTTTCATTAACAGCATAACCTTTAGTCAGGTAGTTTCTCAAAACATTTGTTGCCCAAATTCTAAATTGCGTAGCTTTTTTAGAGTTTACTCTGTAGCCTACTGCAATAATCATGTCGAGATTGTAATATTCCAGTTCTCTTGAAACATTTCTGCTGCCTTCTTTTCGAACTGTTCGGAATTTCCGAACAGTTGAGATTTTGTCTAACTCTTCATCTTGAAATATATGAGAAATATGTTCTGATATATTAGCTTTGCTAGAGTCAAACAATTTGACAATCATATCTTGCGTCAACCAGATTGTATTATGCTCCAGTTTAACATCTAAAGAAACCGAACCATCATCGCTTTTATAGATTACAATTTCACCTTTATTCAAGTTTTTCACTAAATAAACTCCTTTGTTATGTAATGATATTAACACAAAAATGCAGTTGAATTTACGCACACTCCAGCCCCAGAGCGATTCGCATGTTATAGTATTCCGTTGTTGACTCTTTCATAATACGGATGAGTTCGACGTAAATACTCATGCCTGCTGGCGAACAGGTGCTTTTATCAGGTGTCATTGGTTCCAATATAGTAACGTTAACGACATTTTTTATTTTATCTGCCGGGGTGATGAATACTATAAGAGCTCTTCAGAACATATAGATAAAATCCTAAATTTATAAACAAAAGCAGAAATAAATGGAAAAACTTATAGAAGAAATCATCCAATTTAATAAAGAAACACATGGTGCATTTATAATTCTTGCACTTGCAGCCCCCATTTTTTTCTACGAAGTGTGCAAAGTTTTTAAAAAACTATATTTAGAAGAAAAGAACAACTTGCTATTAGCATTTTTTTTAGCTATTATTTATTGTATTGTGAGTATTGGAGTGCGAGGGAAAATACCTGCAAAAGACGATTATTTACGAAGGCAGTCTATTTTGCTTTTAATTCTATTTCTAGGCGGACTTGCAATAATCGGTTTATCTCTGTTTATTGTACACAGATTAGCCTAAATGTTATTAAGGAGTTATATTAATGCGAATTGAAAATTTAAATACCGGCAATATAGCAACAAAAGCTATATATTTCCCTAAAGATCCCAACAGTATTGCAAATAACAAGAATATTAAAAATGCTGTGTACAACAATAAATATATTCAATCTATAGCAGAAAATGAAGATGTATTAGTAAGGTTTATGCCAAAAGGTAAATACTTGCAGCATCTTTTAATTCTTGATATTGTGGATTTGAATACCGCGCAGACAAAAAAATCTATGTGGTTTTCTTCAAGACTCTTTGGCAAATTCGCAAACATTCGTCCGGAAAATTTTATAGAAAAAATTACAGAACCTGTGCAGACAACTAAAAAGAGTTTTTGGAATAAATTATTTCATAGAAATAAAAACTCAAGTCAAACAGCAAATTTCAATCAAACAGAATTTTTCAATTATCAAGAGTTTTCGCCATTGAAAGATGATAGTGTTTTATTAAGCAAAGGCTTAAAAAAAGAAAATGAACTCTTAAAAGAGGCTGAAAATGCACGGCAACTATTAAATACAAACATTATAAAAAATATTAAAAAGGGAGAGTAGTATGAAAACCAATCCTGTAAATATGGCTGGGGTTAGTAATATACCTCAAAACAAAACTGCTGATGTACAAAAAGCTTTCCTAAACTTTCAAAAAGAAATGAACGCAGAGAACATGCTGTCAAAATTAAACCTGCATCAAGGAGATTTTTTTACACTTTTAGTGCGAAAATTTTTTAAATAGGTATAAATCCTATTTATATTTCTCGATTTTAATTAAGCCCTTGTAAATTTACAGGTATGTAAAAATATTTTTATTAAATTGTCTTTGTACGATTTTTGTATTAGAATGTAATAAGTGAGGTGGAAATGGATTTTTTTAGGCAGCATAAGAAATTGATAGTTGGTCTTATAGCAGTATCATTTATAATATGGACTTTCGGGATGGGAGTGCTGTTAATTCTGCCAAGTCTTGGTAAATAGTTCGGGGGGCTCTTGAAAAAGATAATAAAAATATTAAGCGCTTTAATATTTTTTGCAATTATTTTTAACACTTATACGTGTTCTTTTTCGTATGCTTCGCAGGATATAGAAACTCAGAAAAGGCAGACAAGAGCTAAGATAAAGCATTTGAAATGGCTTGAAAGTCTGGAAACCAACAAATTATACAAAAATCAGCAAAAACTTGAAAATGCTACTACAAATTTGCAGCAATCGAAAACCGAGATAGTTTCCGCACAAAAAGAACTCTATGGCATGCAGGCTCAACTGGATAAAGCAGCTGCTGAGTATAACAGCTTAAATGCAGTATTAGCCGGACACATAAGAAAAGTCTTTAAATCACAAAGAAAAGCATTTTTTGAACTTCTGATAACTTCAGAAGATATAAACATGCTTGTAGACAGAGTTTATTTCCAAAAAATAATATTAAAAGATGATTATAACAGAATGGCTGCAGCAAAGAAAAAAGCACAGGAAATAGCCATGCTGAAATATAATATAGAAGCAAGAAAACGTAATCTTGAGCGTTCCGTAGCTTCAATCAATTCTCAACAACAATACATTCAAAAAGCAATAGCAAAAAATGAAAGCATGATTAATAAACTTAGAACTGATAGAGTTGCTTATGAAAGGGCAGAAAAAGAACTTGCCAAACAGTCTGCCAGCATCGGTTCGTACATAAATAAGACAGCTAAAGATACAGATGTACAGGTCGCGTCCGGTTTTATCAAGCCGATACAAGGTCGTATAACATCTCCGTTCGGTTGGAGAACGCATCCTATATTTAACAGTAAATCTTTTCATTCCGGTGTTGATATAGGTGGACCTAATCTTGGTGCTATTAGGGCTTCTAACTCCGGAAAAGTTATTTATTCTGGATGGTACGGAGGTTATGGTAAAGTTGTTATTTTAGAACACGGTATTGTCAATGGCAAACCCATAACAACACTATATGCGCATATGAATTCTATTGCTGTTAGCAACGGTCAGCGAGTCTCTAAAGGTCAAGTGCTGGGGTATGAGGGAACGACTGGCTACAGTACCGGACCACATTGTCATTTTGAAGTTAGGGTAAACGGACAGCCAAATAATCCGTTAAATTATATATAAGCAGGTTGAATGAAATTGAAAAGAAAAACTTTAACATTAATAATAGCTTCTATATTTACTGCAAACGCCGCTTTTGCAGAGTATTCGTTTGTTGATCCATCTGATTTTACAGGAGATGCCTTTTTCACCCCTCCTGCTTTTACACAGCAAACAGAAGAAAAGTCAAAGAAGCCGGATCATACTCCGACAACACCACCTGTAAAAAAAATGCGCTTAATATTAAAGAAAAAATTAAAAGAGCGTAATGCAAAGAATATGCAGCTTGCACCAACAGCCCCGCAGGAAGATGATATTTTTGCAGTAGAAGCTGAAGCATCTGAATATGCTTCCAGAGATTTAGAGGAAAATTTTGATGAAGAAATGATGCCGGATGGATTTGAAGCTGATGAGCAGGCAGTTTCCGAACAGAAAAAAGCAAAGCATTTCTGGAACAGAAAACCTAAAAAAGAAAAAGAACAAGCACAAAAAGACTCTGAAAATATAATTATGGATTGCGATAACATGGATTATGATACAGAAACTTATTGTGTTATTGCAACAGGCAACGTAAATGTTCAATTCGTAAAACAGGGTACTGTTGTTAAAGCAGATAAAATTACTTACGACAGAATGAATAACACGATTAAAGCTGAAGGCGACGTAAAAATTCTCAAGAATGGTCAAACAATTACGGGAGATTATATTTTTGTTGATTTAAATGAAGAAAATGCTTTAATTGAAAATCCGGTAACAACAACTGCAACAATCGATATAAAGGCTAAAAAAGGCTATGTATACGGCGATAAAATTGTACAGGAAAACGGCTCTATTTCTGTAGATGAATCATTTCCTGTAAATTTCCGTACAGGAAGAGCCGGACCTTGGATGTCAAGTATGATTGTACCCAAGGATGAAACTTTGACAAGCGATATGGAAAAAGGTATTGTCAAAGTAAAGGCTAAAGAGTTAAAAATTACTCAAAAAGGTGATTTGGAAGTTCTGGCAATAAAACGTGCAACTGTTTTTAAAGGTAAACGTAAAATTGTTAAAATCCCGGCACTAAAGGTTTATACTAATAAAAATCACGATTATGGCGAAACAAATTCTTGGGAATTAGGTTCTTTCCGCGGATTAGGTATGTATATAGGTCCGGGGTTTGTATTTGAACTGCCTAAAGGTTCGGTATTAAAAGCTATACCTATATTAAACTATAATCATGGATTCGGTATCGGCGGTATTGGTCGTTTCAGCAGTGCAACTAACCATACTCAAGTAGCATATGGTACTGCGGAAAGCAAATTTTTAATCAGAGGTAAACAAAAATTAGATGACAATTTATACTTGCAATACGGTATGAATGACTATATGAACGAGTGGTTTTTAGGAAGACGCAGACCTAAATACGGTATTGACTTGGTGTATGAAAAAGGATACGCAAGTTCTAATTTTCTGTTAAAAGGTCATGCATCAAGTTTTGCACACAGGCTGGATTTAGGTTATTACCACGATATTGAAGAAGATGTTAACTTTAGAAGACTAAACGGTTCACAAATCGGCACTCTCCGTGTAAGGTATATGGCGCAGGCAGATCAAAATATATATCGTTACAGAAATGAAGAAAAACAGACCGCATTTTCTATAGATATATCTTCACAATTTGCAGCTTCTCTTTACGGAACAGGAGATACTCAGATTATCGGACGTCTTGGGCCCAGAATGCATACACAGTATAAAAGATGGATGCAGGATATCGGCTACTATCAATCTGTTTATGATGACAATTCTCCATTACCGGTATTTGATGCGTACAGATACGGAAAATCAAATGTTTATATAAGAGAATACATCCGACTAAATCGTTATCTGACATTATCTTGGTTCGGTTCTATAAACCTGTCCGGAGATTCTCCAAATGACAGAGCTTTTCAAGAAAATTCTTTCTATATTTCTGTTGGACCAGAGGATATTAAATTTCACCTTGGCTATGATTTTATCAGAGAAAATACCTTCTTTACCGTAGAAGTAATGATGGATGCAAAAGGAACACATGTAGATTATGACAGATTAGAGATAAAACAGGATAAAAAAGCCCAGAAGAAAGATGAAATTAAAGATGAAGATGAAACGGAATTTCAAAATTCAAAACAGGCTCCTGTATTACAGCATGCAGTAGTAGAAGATATAAAAACGGTGGAAGATGTTTTATAGACAGAATTTGATATCAAAAATTATAAAATACGGCAAAATCTGCGGAGAAAAAAATCTTACTCCGGGATATTCGGGGAATATTTCAGCCCGTTATAAAGACGGTATGCTTATAACAACTTCCGGTTCCGCAAATGGTTATTTGAAGAAAAAAGAAATTGTTTACACAGGTTTTGATGGTATTTCAAAAGAGCCCGGGAAAAAACCTTCAAGCGAAAAATTATTACATATTGCAATTTATAAGAAAAGACCGGAATTCAATTTTATAATACATGTTCATGCGCCTTATCTAAGTAGTTTTGCGTCTGCCGGAAAAGATTTAATGACGCCTGTTATGGCAGAAAATGTTTTTTATTTCGGCGGAATTCCGCTTGCAGAGTATGCACTTCCTTCTTCTACAGAACTTGTAGAAAATACTGTAAAATATTTTGATAAGTATGATGCAGTATTAATGGCTAATCACGGATTTGTTGTTGCTTCAAAGACGATAGAAGATGCGTACATGAAGCTTGAGCTTGCAGAATCTTATGCACAAATAGTATTAAATACCGGAGTTCTAGGCGGGGCTAAAATGCTCACTGAAGAGCAGGCAAACGAAGTCTTAAGTTTACGAAATTAATCTAGTTTATTTTTGTTTATTTCTAAAAAAGCGAAGGAAAATTTCCCTCGCTTTTAGAACTTTTTTAGTTATTTTAATAATTCTTTTAAATAATTTGGAAGTGCAAACCTTGCATTATGATATTCTTTATTATAAATTTTACAGGTTTTTGTTATAGCTTCTCCTCTTCTTTCATCCCAGTAAGAAAGAGGCTTTACGCTTTCAGAACAAAAAGCCCAAGCCCAGTATCCGCCGGGGTACGTTGGAATATTGGAAGTAAATGTTGAACAAATCGGAAAGACTTTCTTTAAAAGAGTGTACATTTTTTTGATTTCTTCTTTATTTACAAATGGAGATTCAGACTGCGCACACATAATTCCGCCTTCTTTTAAAGACTCTTTTACATTAGTATAAAATTCTTCAGTAAATAAACCTTCTCCGGGGCCCATTGGATCTGTAGAGTCAATTAACACTATATCAAACGTGTTTTTCTTATCTTTAATGTATTCAATAGCATCTTGAACAAGGATTTCACATTTTGGATTATCCAGTTCGCAAGCTATTGTCGGAAGATATTTTTTGCAGGCTTCAATAACCATACCGTCGATTTCACATAAAACAACTTTTTCTACAGTATCATGTTTTAGAACTTCTCTAACAGTGCCTCCATCTCCGCCGCCTATTACAAGAACTGTTTTAGGAGCTTTGTGATGCATCATCGGTATATGGGCTATCATTTCGTGATAATGATATTCATCTCCTTCTGTTGTCATCATTAAATCATCAAGTGTAAGGATTTTGCCCAGAGTTGAATCTGAATCAATAATTTCAACTTTTTGAAAAGGTGATTGTTTTGAAAATAAGATTTCTTTTTGCTTAATTGCAATGCCGAATCCTGCCGGCGTAATTTCTTTATAAAATTCTGTCATAATCTAATATTCCCCGCTAAAATATGTATATGCAGGTGGAAAACTTCCTGTCCTGCTTCTTTTCCTGTGTTTATAACCGTTCTATAAGACTTTAGCCCTGCTTTTTGCGCTGCGGCTTTAACAGTCATCATAAGTTTACCTAACAAAGCTTCATCATTTAGTTCATTAAGCGATTCTACGTGTTTTTTCGGAACAACAAGCAAATGAGTATCTGCTTTCGGGTTTATATCCTTAAAAACTACAGCATATTCGTTCTCTAAAACAAATTCTGTATTAAAATCACCATTAATGATTTTACAAAAAATACAATCCTGCATAAGCTATCTCCTTAATGTTTCAATGATAATCTAAAGAATTTCTAATTGCAATAATGGTTTTATTTTATTTTTTGCCAGATTAACGGAAGTTTTATATTATTCCCAAATCCGTGTATAATATCTTCATATAAAGGTTTAAAACATCCATTCTTACTTAAAGCTTTTATATGCGGAGGGTATGCCATGTAACGTATGCCACGTTTATTATCAACCGGAACTGTATCTTTTAGAGGAACGGATTTATCTGCAATATACAAATGCTCTTGTAAATGCCTGCCTAAAACAAAAATCCCGCCAATCTTTAGTTTCCTGTGAACTTTTTCAATAAGATTGTCTAAAACTTGTTGTTTATTAAGTTCAAGATTCGGTGTTAGACCATATTGTAAAACTCCTGTTAAATCATTTTGTGTAATATGGTATAGTGCGTTTCTGAAGAAAATTGCTCCGGCTTTGTTATCAGCAGAGTTTAAATGAAGCTTAGATATATTTAAGATATCACCCTCTAAAAATTCAATATTTCTTTTTAGACTGTCATTCGGTTTGAAAAATTTTTGTGAAAAAAGTTCTTTATCGCCGAATTTTATATCATAAATAAAATCCGAAAGATTATTAATGTTTTGTTTTGGTTTTCTAATCTCTGTAAAATTTTTATGAAAAATATTACTTAATTTTTGTTCTTCTGCATTTTGCTTTTCACTAATTAAAAAACCATCTTCCGCCAGAGGATGGATTCCATAAATACCTCTTTTAGCAAAATCAATTGCTTCTTTAAATATATCCATAGAGAAAATATTATATTTTTCCGGGTTTTTCATAAGAGTTTTTATAGATAAGGCTTCTTCTCCGTTGGAACCTGCATAGATTAAAATATCAGAACCTTTAGGAAATTCTTTTTCTATAATTTCTACAGATTTCTTAAGTACCGGAATATCAAGATAAAACGATGTGCTTGCAGACAATCCGTTTCCACTATTTATTTTATTATAGCTTTTAAAAACTGGTTTGTGAGGTCGAATTGCATTTATAGAAATTTTCATAATTTTATTTTATCAAAAACTATTTTTGATAAAAGTGTTTGTTACATTTAACACAAAGTTTTATTTATGCTATATTATTGAAAGTAATTGAGTAATGCTATGAAATCTAAAAATTCATATAAATTTATAGATTTATTTGCTGGAGCTGGAGGTTTAAGTCTTGGGTTAGAACAGGCAGGTTTTGAAGTCACTTTTGCAAGTGATATTAATTCAACATGCGCTGAAACGTATATGTTTAATCGTAAAATGTCTAGTAATCAGTTTTTTATCGGCGATATAAATGACCTCTTAAAAAATATGGATAAATATAAGAAGTTCTATCAAGATATTACACTTGTATGCGGAGGACCTCCATGTCAAGGTTTTTCAATGGCAAATAGACAAAGAATTATTGACGACCCTCGGAACAACTTATACAAAAGTTATTTGGAATTTCTAAGTAATATACGACCTAAATTTTTTATTATGGAAAATGTTAAAGGTATGGCAAAAAAAATTGATGAGATTCTTGAAGATTTTAACAATAAATTAGGTCAAACATATAATATTGATTACAAAATATTAAACGCTAAAAATTTTGGAATTCCTCAAAACAGAGAAAGGCTTTTTATTGTTGGAAACTGTATAGGTGTAAAATCCAGTCTTGTTTTTGAAGAAGTGGAAAAATATAAGATTCATTCTCCTATAACATTAGGTGACGCAATTTTAGATTTACCGAGTTTAAAGCCTAATAAATTTAAAAATAATACAGATTTTGAGAATGAAGAATGTGGATATTATGAAAAAGATTATAACTATATAAAAACAAAATTTTATAAATATATAAATAATAATAGGGATATAAATAAACTATATAACCATAAAAGTAGATATAATAATGAACGTGATATCGAAATTTTTAAGAGATTACCTCAAGGTTGTAATTCTCTGCATGACTCTATTAAAGATATCATGCCTTATAAGAATCGAAATGGAATTTTTAAAGACAAATATTATAAACTTGCACAAAATGATATTTGTAAAACAATAACATCGCATATGAAATTTGATTGTAATATGTATATACATCCGACCCAGGCACGAGGTTTGTCTCCGAGAGAAGCTGCAAGAGTACAGACGTTCCCTGATGATTATGTGTTTCAAGGTCCTCAAAACAGTTGGTATATGCAAATAGGAAATGCTGTTCCAGTTAAATTAGCAGAGATAATAGGAAAATGTATAATAAATATCATAGCAGAGAATTAAAACATTTAGAATTATTTTCAGGAATAGGTGGTTTCCGACTAGCTCTTGAAATGCTCGGGCACGATTTTGGTATTGATATGAAATGTGTTGGCTTTTCTGAGATAGATAATTATGCAATAAAAAGCTATAAGGCAAACTTTAATACCCAAAATGAGCTTGAGATAGGTGACATTGTAAAATTTACAGAAGATAAGAAAAATATAAATAAGCTTGATAAGTTTTCTCTTTTAACTGGAGGTTTTCCTTGTCAAGCATTTAGTCTAATGGGATTACAAAAAGGTTTTGAAGATTTTAGAGGAAATGTTTTCTTTAAAATAATAGATATTTTAAGGTTAAAGCAACCGGAAATAGTTTTGTTAGAAAACGTTAGAAATCTTATATCCCACCAAAAAGGAGAAACTTTTAAAACAATTCTTCATTTAATTCAAGATGCTGGCTATTCTTATATTTATTATGATGTTTTTAATACAAATAATTTTGGATTAGCTCAAACCAGAAACAGAGTGTTTATATTTGCCTCTAAGAAACCATTGGCTGAAGACTTTATATTTTCACAAAAAAATGTACAAGAATCTTTTGAAAAAATTAAAAATAAAGTATCTTTGCAAATACAGGAAAATGTATTAGATGTTTTAGAGAAAAAAGTTGAGGATAAATATTATATTTCTGACATTTTAAAACCGACAATTTTGTCAAATGGAACCAAGAATTTTTCTAGCAAGTCGGAAATAAATCCTCTGATTGCTAAACCTTTAACTGCAACTATGGTTAAAATGCATCGAGCCTGTCAAGACAACTATTTTAGTGATGATTTTATTATGTCTAAAGATCCTATTAAATATAAGGAAAATGTTTTTACAAAGGATGAATTATTAAAAAAAAGAATTAGAAAAATAACGCCACTAGAAGCATTAACTTTTCAAGGATTTCCTGCTTCTTATTACGAAAAGGCTCAAAAAGCTGGTATTAGTAATCATCAATTGTATAAACAGGCAGGGAATGCTGTTAGTGTAAATACAGTTTATGCAATTCTTTATTATTTACTTATAGAAAAAAATGTATTAGGAATTAATTTGAATGGATAAAATATTTAAACTGCATAAAGAAAAAATAATTGGATATAAAACTCTTACAGAAGCTGATTTAGGTCAAAAAATAACAAGTCATCAAACACATATAGGGCTATTTGATGATATTCTGACATTTCTACCAAATCAAAGCGATATAGATGAGCAGGCATTGTTGATATATGAAAAAGAGATTATTCCGCTAAGTTTAAATTTTAACAGAATACAAAATCCGGATGGTTCATATAGAAGCCCCAAGATAAGAATTGGTAATCGGGATGAAGTTTCAATAGTCTCTACTATAAGAGATTTTGCAAGTAAAAATACTGGCGCAATCTGGTATTTGTTTTGGTTCGGTTTAGAAAGTGAGCAGATAGTTTTTCTATTATTTAACAATGAATCTAATACTTATAAAGATATTTTAGGTTTAGGGTTAAATCTGAAACAGCGTAAAAGGGGACGTATAACAAAGAAAGATTCTATATTTAATTCAGTTTTAGATTATATAGAACAAAATATAGATTGCTCTGCGCAAGATTTATTAAAAGAGCTGGAAATTGATATCCAACTTTCAAATACTTATGAAAGAGAGAAAAAACTGCGTAAATTTGACATTCAAAAGGCGCAGCAAATTTTTTCAGAAATTGGTAGACAAGGGGAAGTAATAATTGCAAAATATTTTGAAAACTTAATGCTTAATAAAGAGATTAAAAGTTATAGTTGGATGAATAGAGAAACCGAAAGCAGCTATCCTTATGATTTTTATTATCAAGACTTATATGACAATATTATATATGTAGACGTAAAAACTACTAAATTTGAATTTGAGCAAAAAATTGTATATAGCGATAAAGAAATAGCTTATGCTCTTACAAAACCTAAAGGTTGTTATAATATTTTTAGAGTTTACAATTTAGGGAACAACAATGCTGAATTAAGAATATGCAAAGATTGTTTATCCTATTTTACTTTAATTAACGATAATATAAATCAATTTCAACAAAGTTTACACAGTCTTCATACATCTATTAATACTATTAACATTGCGTTTTCTCCTAATGTTTCACATTTGTTCTTTGAAAGTAAAATAAGTTTAATTGATTCGGATTAGTAATATGATTAATATTGTCTTTTTATTGAAGTATAGATATAATTAAAGAGGTTTATATGATATATGAAAATTAAAAGGATAGAATAGTGGAAAAGATAATTGTTGGCGGAAAAGTATATGATTATTATGATTTCAAGCTCGAAGATAAATTTGAATCTAAAGTTGTAGAATATGCTAAAGAGATTTTTGGTCTTGATACAGTATATTTTGATATAAAAAGAAGAATCTCTAATGAAAAGATTATTTCGATTCCTGATGGTTATTTAATAGATTTTACCTTTGAAAAAACCCCAAAACTTTATATTATAGAAAATGAACTTGCAAATCATGATGTATATAAACATATAGGAGAACAAATTTTAAGATTTGCAGTCTCATACAAAGGCTGCGGGCATAAATTAAAAGAAATTTTATTGAAGGAAATAGAAGCTGACAATAGTAAAAAAGATTTTATCCAAACAAAATTGAAAAATTCTGATTATAGAAATATTGATGATTTTTTGGAAGATATTATTTTTAAAAAAGAGGCAAGCTGTATTGTTATAATTGATAAAGATTCTTCTGATCTGCAAAATGTTTTAGGGCAGTTGAAAATGAATACGGATATAATAACTTTTCAAGCTTTTAAAAATGGCAGTGATTTTATATACAAATATTCGCCGTTTCAAGAAGAAATCCGTGAAATAGAAGAACTTGCTCCAAAAGTTAATATAAATGATCTGGATACACTGGTAGTACCTGCTCGTGATGACGGGTTCAATGAGGTATTTTTAAACCAGAACTGCTGGTATGCTATCAAGATTTCATCATCAATGCTTTCCAAAATTAAATACATTGCATCATATCAAACAGCGCCTGTATCTGCCATAACATATTATGCAGAGGTTGCGAAGATAGAAAAGTATATGGATACAAATAAATATATTGTATATTTTAAAAACAAAGCAGAAAAGCTTAAGCACCCTATAGAACTCGGGAAAAAACGGGGACTAGCACCACAGAGCCCTAGATATACTAATATAAAAACGCTATTGTCTGCAAAAAGCATTGACGATGTTTTTTGCTAATATATAAACGGGGCTGTTATATACATTTATTTTAAAAGATTAAAAATACCTTTACCATATTTTGAATAAAGATATTTGATTGTCGCTTCAGTATTCAAGATATGTTTTTCTTTCAACGCCAAAAATTGTGTAAGCTCAGATTTCCCGGCAGGTCCTTTGATAGCCCAGGTAAAATGCATTTCGGAAGTAACATTATATCGTAGTCCTAAACGATAAACCCCGCGAATGTCTTTTGCTAGAACAATCTCTGAGTCTTTAGAACCCCAATATTTAATATTTTCAAGCTGTTTTTCAAGAGCCTTTAATGTTTTTTGTCTGGCAGTATGCGGCAGCTGCCGGTATAGCTGTGTTTTTACATGTGGCGATACAGACGCTCTAAAATTTGTAGCAGATATATTGTTCAATTCCATAAAATGACCCTTTCTAACATTTATAAAACCCGAAAAATTTTTTTTTGTTAGATAAAGTGAATAAATAATCTCTTTATGTATTAACAATTTGTTTAATAATTATTTACAAATTTCTACAATCATTTCTGCTTAAATATTTGCAAAATCTATTATAAAAATTGTCATGTTTTGCTACTTGAAAATTTATGGACATATGCTATAATATTTATATAAAGTAACGATGTAGTATTTTTCAACTGAAACGAATCAAATTAAATATCATGGAAATAGATAATTTACCCCGACTCAATGAGAAATTATGTCGTTACGGTGTTTGAAGTAAACAGAGCAGGAACGTATTGTGACGATATCATTCAGTGGATTAGCCTCCGGCTTAGATACATCTTCATGGGTTGAATCGCTTGTAGCATTGAAACAAGCGAAAGTAGAGACGCTTGAAGAAGAAAAAGAAAATGTAATGTCACTGCAGGAAACTCTGAACAGTATTAAGAGTTTCTTTAGTTCATTTCGTTCCATGCTTGAAAAGGTTACGGATGCAAAGTTTGGAGTTGCATCAATGGATTTATTTGCGCAGAATCTGGCAACTTCGAGCAATCTGGATGTCTTGACCGCGTCAGCTACAACAGAGGCTGAAGAGGGAACTTATGATGTTTTAGTTGACCAATTAGCATCAGAAACGCAGGCTGTAAGTAATTACAGCTATATGACAACAATAATCCAGACGACTACTGCGACAGGTGATTCTAAACTTATTAACTTAGGTGTAAAAGCGGGTAATATCGGTGTTAATGTAAACGGCGTAGAGCGTGGAATAACAATAACAGAGAATGATACAATTTCAACTTTTATAGAAAAATTAAAGAATATAGGAGTTGAAGCAAGTTATAACGAAGAGACCGGTATATTTTCCATCAATGTTGATGATAATGACATTAACGACATTGATGGAACCGGAATCGTTGCTGCTTTGCATCTTGAAGGGGTAAATGAGGGATATACAAGTAACAGCTTACAGACATCAAAGACTGATACTGTATTTTCGGCTGCTACTGAAGACACGTTACTTAGTGAATTAGGGGTAAATGCGGGAGTAATTACAGTTGAAGCGAACGATACTGCATACAACATTACTATTTACAATACCAGCACTCTGGGAACATTTATTTCGGATTTGAGGGGATGTAATATTGATGCATCACTGGATGAAAACGGTATTTTTACGATAACTGATGCTGAAATTACGAGTGAAGGCGCTACAAACATTCTTGATGCACTTGGTTTAACTGCCGATGTTTCAGAGAAATCACAGATTACAGGGGATTTAACACATCAGACTGTTATAACTCAAGTCACAGCGGCTACGTCATCCACACTTTTGCGAGATATTGGGGATGGAACAACAATTTCAAACGGTCAGACTGTTATTGTCAAGAATTCAAATAACGAATACACAACGATTACGGTTGGAACTACTACAACGATTGGGGAATTACTGGCAGAGATGTCTAATGCCGGTTTGTATGCGGCGATTAACAGTGACGGCACGGTAGAGATAACAGGCGGGACCATTACCGGTGGAACCTTTGATGCTGTAGGCGCTTTAGGACTGGAAAAAGAACCTTACAGCGCAATGGTAACAGGTAATGCGCTTACTGAAACCGTAGAGGTTCGCAACCCTGTAACTCTTCAAACCCGTCTTGTTGATGATTTAAAAGTAACAGAGGGTTATCTTGAGGTTACTGACGCAGACGGGGATAAAGAGTATTTAAAGATTTATTCCGGACAAACTATTGCGGATTTAATGACGGACCTTGCAAACTACGGCTTAAGCACTGATTTAGATGAAGAAACCGGAGTTTTGTCGATAACCGGCGGAGCTTTTAAGACTCTGACAGATGCTGATGTACAGGCGCTTGTTAATGATGGAACAATACGTGAAACGGATTCTCGCTATATTCACGGGACAAACCTTCTTGAATGTTTGTATGGCGCGGGAACAATTTCAACAGACCATATAACAGTTGCTTCCACTTATTCTAAGACGCAGGCTTTGAGCCATTCCGTAATCAATACGATAAATGCTTCATTAACAACGACACTGGGCGATTTAGGTTTGAATAACGGAACTGCTGTTTTTGATGTAAGAGGCGAAAAGCGTACAATCAATGTTACAACCGGAATGACGATAGAAGATTTGATGGATGCTCTTGCAAATCAAGGTATTGCATCGAGCTGGGATAACGAGCATTCCAAAATTATGATTGAGAATTCGACTCTCACAGGCGGAACTTCAAATCTTGCGGACGTTTTGAACCTAACAGAAACGATTTCCGGCAAGTACGTAACCTCTGATCAGCTTTATGCAAGAGAAACCATAACGATAGATGCAACGCGTGATACTGTTCTTGCCGATTACGGAATAACGAATTCAATGAGCACGGCTGATAGAACCGTTAATCTGTATCACAGCGACGGAACTCTTGCGGATTCAATGGTTGTTGGCGAAGGTACGACAATTGGGAATTTGCTTGATTTTATTAATGCGCAGAGTGATATTTCCGCTTCATTGCAGAATGGTATTTTGACTATCCATAACGGTTATATTGAAAACGCTGCATTAGAAGCTTCAATGGGCCTGGAAACTTCTAACAAAAGCAGCTATGTTCTTGGTAATCAAATGACTGTGACTACGACGGCTGCTGTTACGGGTGAAACGACACTTGGAAGCATTATTGCAACTCTCGGGACCCAAAACGAAGTAGCGGGCGGCTATACACTGAACTTTAACGGCACAAATTTGGCAGTTTCAGCAAATACGACTCTTAATGAGTTGATTAATATGATTTATGATAACGGCGGAACCGCTGCTCTTGATCATACGGGCAGACTTTCTATTAACGGCGGAACCCTAACCGGTACGGTTGCAGAAGCTCTGGGTATCAAATCTGTTACTCACACATCTTCTGTTTCAGCTTCCGGCGAAACCCTTTATACTGAAGAAGAGGTTTACGCGGACAGAGATACGACACTCGGTGATTTGGGAATCAATAACAGCTCTTATATTATCCGTGACAATTTAGGTAATGCTCTAAATACAATCAATGTATCCGGAACAACGACAATCGGCACCTTCCTTGATACGCTAAAAGCCAATGGAATCGAGGGTGTTATTGCAAACGGCGTAATCTCTCTTGAATCTCTTGAGGGGAAATATATAACCGGTGCTCTTGCTGATGCTTTAGGAATTGCGGTTAACAGCACAACAGAGGTTGTTAATACAACCCAGAGTTCAACAGCTGCTGTTACTCATACAGGAACTGTGACGGCTGATATCACGACAACTCTTGGAGAAATCGGCGCTGTAACGGCGGGCGGCGGTGAAAAACTCTTGATTTATAATTCTGATCAAGTATGTATTGCAACGATTTCGAGCTTAACGACATCATCAACAATCGGTGATATGTTTGATGTCCTTGGAGCGTATGGAATACAGGGAAGCATAATAAACGGTGTAATAAGCCTGTATTCAGAATCCGGAAGCTATGCCGCAGGCGAAATCATGGATAATCTCGGCATAACAGTCGAAAGCGGAATAAATAAGACATTTACAATCGGTCAGACAATCACGTCGTCGGATGCAGTTTTGTATGATAAAAATGTAGCTGCAACAGAAGATACTAAAATTTTAAGTTTCTTAGATTCTTATACCACTGCTGATACCGTCGTTAATATTATGACAAACATAACAACAGCTATGGGAACTCAATCTACTCAGATTGGTACGTTAACGATATCAGCGACTATGACATTTGCAGACCTTTTTGATGCCCTTGCGATGTATGGTATACAAGGTTCTATGGAAGATGGAGTTATGAAGCTTGTTTCTACCTTCACTTCTACAGGGTCACAGCAAATGTGGAATACTGTAACATTTTCATCAAAACTTACAAATGCGTTAGGTTTAACAACAACAAGAACCGTTACGTCATCTACTACCGGTGCGACATCGACATCTACAACTGCAATAACATATACCACTGTTGAAGAGATGACAGCAGATACAAAACTCGGTGATATATATGGTACGTACAAGATAGATTGTACTATGACAGTGTATAGTGCCAGCCCGTTTGGTTCCATCATTAGTATAAGTACAGCTCAAGAACTTCAATATCTTGCAAATCTTGTTAATAGTGGTAATGCTATGACCGGTAAGACATTTGTTTTGACTGATGATATTGATTTGTCCGGTATAAGCGATTGGGAAAGTATTGGTGCAAGCGGATACTTTAATGGTACATTTGATGGTCAAGGGCATACAATATCCCACCTGCGTCAGAGCTTAAATAAAGGTACGGCTGAGTATGGAGGATTGTTTGGAAGAGCATCTGATAGTTCGGTAATTAAGAATGTTAATTTATATACGGTAAGTATTCAGAGTGGTTCCTCTCAAGCCAGCAATGATATAGATTATGTAGGTGCTGTTGTCGGCTATTCAAGTGGTAGTGTAAGCGGAGTCAATGTAACTAATCTTATAACAGATATAAGAGGTTCAGCTTATTTTGGAGGTATTGCTGGTTTTGGAAGATTTATTTCAAATAGTTCTGTTCAAGGCAATATAGATTCTTATATAACGAATGCTGACTATGCACAAACGCTTGTAGTCGGCGGTATTGTGGGATTGTGGAAAGCCAGTAATAGTACAATAAACAGATGTAATGCAGATGTAGACCTTCATCCATTTTTCTCATCACCTGCATATCTATCGGCACAAAAAGTAGGCGGTTTAGTCGGTCTTATTTCTACATCAAACGCAAGTATTTATACAATTAGTAATAGCTCGTTTACAGGCGATGTATATAGTCAAGGAGATAGTCTTGGCAGTATAGTTGGTGAACTTGAATATACCGGAACAGGTACAGCGCCTGCAATAACATTGAATATTCAAAATAGCGTTGACCATACGCGAGATTATTCTGGAGCTGTGGCAAATCTAGGTTATGCAATGCTTGGTGCACAAACTAATTTGAGCTCCAGTGTAAATATTAATGTAACAAATAGTTTTTCGGATGCTTCTCACGGAAGTACGTCATCGGATCAAAAGGATTTTATTTGCACTGGTCCTGCAACTGTCAATTTAACAAATTCCGGTTACAAAAATGGTGGTTCTTTGTACCAAGCAATGGTAGACAGCGGCTATGACATGTCCATGTGGGATGCGGATGGAAATGTCATAACTTCCGGCGGGCGTTATCATATGGCAGTTTATGATAAGGACGGTAATCAATTAACATCTGTTGAATTTTCTGATGAAACCACTATAGAAGATATTATGAATGCATTAAGACCTTATGGTAATGTCAGCCTTACTAATGGTGTATTATCATTCACCGGCACAGACGGCAACTTAATGGTCGGCGGTTTGGCTGAAGCGCTCGGTATTGGTGTTGTAAAACAAATTTCAACAGTAACCGTCGGTACAACTGTTACTTCAACAGCTGCTATTACATATACAGAAGTAACAACCGCTACAAGAGATACACAGATAGGTGATATAATAACCACCTACAAAATAGACGGTACTATCACTGCCTCCGGCGTAACAGGCACCATTATCGGCATAAGCACTGCCCAAGAACTCGAATGGCTGGCGGATATAGTAAACCGCGGTAATAGCATGATGGGCAAAACTTTTGTCCTAACAAATAATATAGACATGTCCGGAATAACAGATTGGACGCCTATAGGGGAAATCGGTACATCATCAGGTTCTGATTTGTATAGTACAACAAGAGTATTTGCTGGAACATTTGACGGTCAAGGTCATACTATTTCAAATCTAACAATGACATCAGCTAATCCTAGCAGGACGGACTCTCTAAAGACATCTGGATTGTTTGGGTGTGTAGCTAATGCTACAATAAAGAACGTTAATCTTAATAATTTCCACATAAATACTGATGCCAACTTTGATATATCTGCAGGATTTCTTGTTGCAAGAACTAATTGGGGGAATAATACTATAAGCGGTATAACAGTAGCTAACTCTTCAGCAAGTTGTAGTGTAGGCGGTGTCGTTGGACAATGTTATGCCAATACTAATATATCAGATTGTTTTACACAGTTTACAGTAAACACTCCTAATAATGATGGAATATACTTGGTTGGTGGTATTACAGCTGAAATTCGTAACTGGTTTACAGGTTGGGCGCATAATAATACTTTAACGGTTAATATAACAGGTTCTTCTAGTTCATTTAATGCCAGTGGTTCTTTCTATACTGCAGGAGGTATTGTAGGAAGAATTTATCAGCCAAGAGTTAATGCAACAATATCTGATTCTGGATTTACGGGAAGCATTCGTACAACAAGAAGCGGTCATCATGGCATTGCAGGTATAGTTGGGAATTATTGCGTAGAAGCTGATGCAGATAAAGCATCATATGTGACAATTAAAAATACCTATTCAGACGCAGCGCTATCTGATACAGCATATAGCGGAGCAAGGAACTCTGGAATTATTAATATAACAGGGGACTATGCAACGCGACCAACGGTCTTTAATAGTAATATTAGTTTAATAGATAATTATTACTCGGGGTCCTATAATTCTTATTTGCTTATTGATAGTCAATTCGCTACCGTATCAACAAGCAATGTTCAAGGAAATGTAAGTGTTTCTCAGTTTGCAACTATAGCGGCACAGAGAGGGTTTAGTCCTGTTGATTGGGATTATGCGTCGGGGTTGACTACGAATACTTTTGCTGGTCCTTATCAGCTTATTGTAAAAGACAAGAACGGGAGACAGCTTTATTCCTCCGCCAATCAGTGGGATGAAAATACAACGCTCGGCGAAGTCATGGATGTATTGAAAAAATACGGCGATGTAACATTGATAGACGGCGTTTTGACATTCAAAGGCACAGACGGAAACTTCATTACCGGCTTATTCGCCGAAGACCTCGGCATCGAAACCGTCGAAACCACATCCAATAAAACCGTCGGCACCACCGCCACCTCCACAGCAGCGATTAAATATATGGAAACCGTAACAGCAAGCGCTAGTACGCAGCTTGGAGAACTCGTAAATACTCTGGTAATAGACGGCACCATTACCGCAAGCGGGGTTACAGGTACAGTTATTGGCATAAGTACTGCTCAACAACTGGAATGGCTGGCTGACATTGTAAACCGTGGAAATGGTATGTCTGGCAAAACTTTTGTTTTGCTTAATGATATTGATATGTCCGGAATTGATGACTGGACACCTATAGGAGATTATTATCTATTCCGTGGTACTCTTGACGGGCAGGGGCATACTATCCGTAATCTCACAATAACATCTGTAAATCCATCACGCACAAATGCTAACCCAGGATATGGGCTATTCGGGTATATGAACGGTACAGTAAAGAATTTGAATCTGGATAATTTTTATTTCGATAATGATAATTATGTAGATCCAACTTGGGGAACAGCATATGGTGCTGGATTTTTAGGTGTAACAATAGATAGTCAATATGCGGCTAATATTGAGAATGTTTCTGTTACAAATTCCAGAGCAACAGGCACGGTCGCAGGGTTAATTCATTCAGTACAAGGCGGTACTACAATAAGAAATTGTTCAACCTCATTTACTTTGACAGCTCCGGACGATGGTAATGTTTATCTGGCAGGCGGTATTGTAAATAGTATCAGCACTTATACAAATAATTCTACGGTTCTTATTAGCGGTTGCTCAAGTGATTTTACAGCATCTGGTTCTTATTATTATGCAGGAGGTATCGCTGGTTCATTTACGAATCTAACCAATAATTTTGTAACAATAGAAGATTGTTATTTTGAGGGTTCGCTGAAAACATCAAGAGATCACTATCTGGGAGTCGGCGGCATAATCGGGAATTATAATGCCGGTAAAAATGATTGTACAGGAACATTAAATATAAATAGAGTATTTTCGAATGCTACATTATCTGCAAGCAATCCAACTCAGAACGTCAACGGTATAATAGGCGGTACAGATAGAGATTGGGGTGCAGAAGACCCGTGGACAGGAACGTCAAGATATACAATCAATATAAATGGCGCTTATTATCGTAACAACTATGACGCTTATTACCTTTCAAACAGCTATGCAACTGTTAACGCAAACTATGTCGGAAGGCTTGCTGATAGTGATGATCTTCTTCAGACTCCTGCGGCTGCAGGATTTAGTCCTGATAAATGGGATTTAAGGAGTAGCTGTTTACATCTGGGTTCTTACATAGATTATTCAAATCCTTATGTTCTTTTTGTTGCTACTGATGATTATTCAATAGATAGTACCTATACTTTTAATGAAAACACTACTCTTGCAAGTATTGTATCAAGGCTTCAAGCTGACGGATATGATGTAACATTAGAAAATGGTACGCTAAAACTAAATGATGAATTTTACTTTCTTGGTGGTCCTTTAGCCGAATATCTCGGTATCGGTACGGATGTAACTATTGATACAATACAAAATTCTTTATTTTCAACAGCAGTGATATCAAGTACTTTGACATCTAACTCTACATTAGATCAAGTATATTTGTTGTCTACTGGCTTGGGTATTGCCGGTAATCCACAAGACCATTCATATGAAATATCTGTTTATAAGGATGGTTCAAGCCATGATATTACCGTTTCAGGTGCTGATACTTTAGATGATTTGTTTACACAATTAGCTGCATATGGAGTACAAGGACATGTTGTTGACGGACGTGTTCAAATTGATATCTTAGAGCCTAATGTAGAGGTGTATGAAATGGATAGTGGTTTATGGACAGCTTTAAAATTTAATGATCCAAGTTTCCAAAATTCTTATAACGTCGATAACACATATTCCGGACCGGTTACGGCATATGAGGAAACTAATGCCAACAGGGAAGCTACATTAAGAGAGCTTGGAATGACTTCAAATCAGTATATATATGTTAGACAAAACGGTGTAAGTACTACTGTAACTTTGAGAGCAGATTCTACTTTAGCAGATATGTTTAGTCAACTTGCTCAATATGGTATAACGGGTAATGTAAACAGTTCTAACGGAAGAATAACCCTTACCGGTTCTGAAGATGCGTATATAACTAGTATGTCAACAACTTTAAGAGATAAAATGAAATTGCAAGCTGTTGGAAATGGTTATACATATATATCCGGAGTTCAAACCTCTGTAACCAATACCGAGTCGGATGAGTTGGGCAGTTCTAAGCTTGTTACGGCTGATGCCTCAACAACCTGGACAGATTTGGGCTTTGCGAAAAATGCGGCTTTGACTATAGGCGTAACAGCATCAGATGGCAGTGTACATAATATAATTCTTGATACAGATTTGAGCTTTGCAGACTTATTTAATGAATTGAATGGGTATGGTATCAATGCGAGTATAGAAAACGGTTCCGTAACAATATCCGGAACTGATGGAGCTTATATTCATAATGATGTCACTATACAGTATGTCTTTTGGCTCGCATTTAGATTAGGATTAGGAACTCCAAGTTTTACTACCACCACTGTCGACACAACCTACACCAATGATGAGTCGGATTATTTTGAATCGACGATTAAGGGTGAGTTGACGACGTCAACATTGTTCTCAGAACTCAATGTCGGAGCGGACGGGTATGTGACGGTTAATTCTGACGGCACGCAGTATATTGTGACTGTTACACCGGATATGAGTGTGGATGATTTGATTTCTACCCTTGCTGGCTTCGGTATCTCCGGCTCTGTTCATGACGGCAAAATTTCTTTTGTCGGTACAGAGAATGCATATATAAAAGGTATGAGCACCAATATAATGAATGCTCTGGCGCTGAGAGTCGGTGAAAATTATACATATAAGTCAGAATCGCAAGTAACAACCGTCACAACATCTAACGAGCTGGAAGAAACCAAAACATACACAATGACAACATCAACAACACTTGGAGAGCTTGCAAAATCTGCAGGAGGAGGGTATCATTTTGCCTATCCAATAACTGTTGTTTCAAATGGAGTGGAACATACTGTTACTGTTACGCATGATACAACTATTGATGATATGATTTCCACTCTAGCCGGCTATGGAATATCCGGCTCTGTAAGGGATGGAAAACTTACATTCAGCGCAGATGTTGGTTCTTACATAAAAGATTTACCGCAAAGACTTCAAGACTTGCTCAAGCTTACTTCCGGTGAAGGTAACAGCTGGACAACGGTCGAAGGCGCAACATGGGTTAACTCCGATTCCAATGATTTGAGCGTCGAAAAAGACGATATGATACTAACCGGTGATACTGTTTTATCTACAATCGACGGATTTAAAGGCGGGAACTTGATTGTACACCAGACAGACGGAAAATTTGTAACTATTAACGTTGATGCAACCGGAACTCTTGATGATTTCTTTGATAAAATCGCAGACTATGGTCTTGTCGGTTCTGTTGATTCAGAAGGCAGAGTTACAATCACAGGTGTCGGAAACGTTTATCTGCAGGCAGCAACAGGCGGAAGCAATATCTTAACCTCATTAAATATGAGCAATGTTATCTATAACGTTCAGACAATACGCTCTAACTCAACATCAGACACTTTGAGCCATACAATTCAAGTTGCAGCATCCGGCTCAACAACACTTGATGACCTTGCTTTATCTTCCGGTGATGAAATAACTTTCAACGGCTCCGGAAACGTCAGCCTTGTGCTTGAAACAACTTCTGATGCCGGAAATCAGCATATAACATTGACTTTCTCAAGAACGGATTCTCTGTATGATGTAATCGACAGGCTTGCAGAATTCGGTATTAATGCGTCAGTCGATGCGATGGGAAGATTCAGTGTTACAGCGCCGACGCTTACAGACTTTGATATTTCCGGAGAACTCGGCACCTTCTTGATGGGAGCTTATCACAAAGAGTACGGCGAAGATACAACCTACAATGTTTCTACAAATCTTGTACAGGAAACCATTGTTAATATGAAAGATTCTGACCTGTTAAGCCAGTTCGGAGTTAAAGGCGGAAACATATTGATTACGCAGCAGGGCGTAAATTATACCGTAAATGTCGATATGACAAAGATTCAAACAGTCGGCGATTTCAGAAATCTGCTTTCTCAATACGGATTTACGACAAGTATTGATGATCAAGGCAGACTATCGGTTTCCGGTATCGGAGAAAGCTATCTTACAACTATTTCCGGCGGATCAAATATTCTTGATGTATTCGGACTTACAGACTGGACGCTGGGCGAAGTTACGCAGCAGAGCGACCATTTAACGGATACGGAAGTTCTGGTTCATGCGGTTTCTATGAAAGATAAGATTTCCGAACTGACAAATGCTGCCGGAAATAACCTCGGAATTACTGCAGGACAAATATATGTTTATCAAGACGGTACAAGAAGCACTATAAATATTGATACTAACGATACTTTGGAAACTCTTGCCGCAAAACTTTCTCAATACGGAATTTCTATCGGAATTTCGCAGGAAGGAAGATTGTACTTTGATGGTAATAATGACAGCTATCTGACTACTGACGGCTTAAGTTCCGCCACTGCTTCAAATATCTTAGAAAAAATCGGTATTGCCGGCAATTGGGAAACAAGATACGATTCTACAAGTGCAATTCTTGATTATACGGAAAAAGTTAACAATGTAGTTACGGGTTCTACTAAGTTGAGCGACCTGCAGGACGCTTCCGGAAACAACCTCGGAATTACTGAAGGTACGTATTATGTTTATTCAAACGGGGTTAGAAATACCGAAACAATTACGGCAGATATGACTGTTAATGATTTGATGGCAACACTTGCTTATTACGGGCTTGTTGCTGATATCGACGAAAACGGCTCAATCTCTGTCGGTGCTTATAACAATACTTATCTTGCAACATCAGCGCTTGCAGGACAAAATTCTAACATTGTGTCCACTCTGTTTGCTGAATGGGATTTTGTTAATATTTATACATCTAACGGGCTTGATGTTCCGCAGGATGTTATTGAAGCAATTGACAGAGATACAAAACTCGCTGATATTAATGAAGGCGTTTATCAAGACGGCTATATTACTGTTATAAAAGACGGTGTTCAGACTAATATCTCGCTTGCTGCGGATGATACTGTAGGAACTTTGATGGATGAACTTGCTCTTTATGGATTTGAATCTGTAATTAATGAAGACGGGCAGTTGATTATTAAGAATACAGGAAACAGCTTGCTTCAAAATTATGTCGGACCGGATAAAGCTTCAAATGTACTTGATTTACTCGGCATTGGGCTTAATGACTGGATTAATACGGATTCTTATAAGAGCGATACAATACAGGTTATAGAAACTACTAATGAAGATGTTTCTGCAACACGTGATACGCTGCTTTCAGCTCTTGGAGTTTCTACAGGTGAATATTATGTCTATAATAACGGAGTTAAGTACACAGCGCTCATATCTTCCGATGAAACTTTAGGTTCATTTATGGATACACTTGCAAGCTTCGGTTTGAAAACCAGTCTTGTCGAAGGTCCTAACGGCTCTGTACTTACCGTTGTCGGTGAAGGTAATTCTTATATTGCAAAATCTACAAGTACAACAAACGCTTCTAATGTTGTAGATGTATTGTTTAACAATGCACAGCCTTCTGAAAAATACGAGTACAAAGGCTTAGAACAGACTTCCGAAATCGTAACAACTTATTCTGCGGCAACGGAAGATACGCTTGTAAGCTATTTCGATAACGGTTTATTGCTGGCTGAAGGTGATTTGTCCGTAACAGTTAACGGTCAGACAAGTATTATAAAAATTGATAAAGATGAAACATTCGGTTCATTGCTCCAGAAGTTCCGCGATTTAGGACTTGAAGCTACTATGAATAACGGTCAAATCATGATTCAAAGCGGTTTTGATACGTTTACTATAAATACGGACGGAACGACTTCTAATCTGCAGGCAACTGCCGGACTTGTTTATCACGACGATTTAGGCGGTTATGCGGCAAGTAATGATACTGTTAAAGCTACAACTACAAATATTGAAGAAAAAACGCTTTCTGTTTCAAATTATGCAGATTTATCTACTCAAATGGGATTGCTTAATATCTCTGACGGTTCGTTGACTGTTTATAGAGATGGCGAAAAAGCAACTATTCAAATTAATTCAAATGAAACTTTCGGTGATTTGAGAACAAGACTTTCTACTGCATTCTCTGATTTGGAATTGTCTTTTGAAAACGGGTATTTGTCTATATATTCTAAAGACGGAAGAGCGGTCGAAGTCGGTTCAACTACTGATACAAGCAACTTCTCTGCAATAACAGGTATTTCTAAGCAGGAAGACGGCACCTCAAAGAGCGCAAGAGAACTGTACAGAGTTAATGCAGATTCAGTTATCACAAACTCCGGTCTCTTCAGAAGAGGAAACGTTACTGAAGGTACTTTCTATGTCGGTGATGCAATGTTTACAATTACCGATACGACAACACTTGCGAACTTGATTTCTCAAATAAACTCAAGTGATGAAGCTAATGCTACAGCTTACTGGGATAGTATAGACGGAAAATTTGTTATAAAATCCAGAACAACAGGCGCAGCATTGGTTAATATAGAAGCCGGAACAAGTAACTTTACCGATATAATGGGTTATACAAAATCTGAATGGAATGCTGACGGCAGCCTTGATGTTACCAGAATGAATGTTGATACTCAAGAAATCGGTGATAATGCAAAGGTTACAATAAACGGTACGTCTTATACTTCTACATCTAATACTATTACAAGCGATGTTTCAAGAATAAAAGGCTTAACAATTAATCTGAAAGGCTTAACTGAAGGTTCTGCGGTTACTTTAACAGTTGAACGTGATAAAGAAACGCTTGCAAATGCTGTATCAGATGTTGTTGATTCTTATAATGAATTGATGAAAAATGTTGATGAATCTATTGCAATAGGCGGTGATTTACACGATGAAACGACATTAAAACTCATCAGAAACCAGTTAAGAAATATTATGACAAGTTCTGATATAGGTACTACTATATTCAGAAATCTTGATGCGATAGGTATTTCCGTAGATTCTGCAAGCGCAAATAATATTTCTACAACAACTGAAAGTATTATAAACCTGACTTTTGACAAAGATAAATTTATTCAAGCATACGAAGCGGATGAAGATGCTGTAAAAGATTTATTAATCGGCGGTGACAATAATACCGGTATATTCACAAAAGCAGAAGAATTAATTGAATCTGCACTCCAGTCTGTAACCGGCTATTTTGCCTCTGCAGATAAGTCTTTTGATAGAGAAATTGAACGTTTAGATGATAAAATAACCAAAGCAAATAAAGAAGTTGAAAGATACAGGGAACGTCTTGAAGCTAAATTCGCAGCCATGGATTTGTTAATCGCCCAAATGCAGCAACAATACAGTACTTTCTTGACTACGTAGTATTAAACTGTTTGTAAGAGCCTCTAGCGATACACTGCTGTCGGGTAAAAAATTAGCATCCTAAGGCAAAACTTAATCACGATGAATAATTAAAACTGCCAGACAATACTTGCAGTATATAATCAAAATTACAAAAAATATTAACCCCTCTCCCTAGCCCTCTCCCACAAGGGGCACTAGTGTCCAAATAAAAATATCACATAGCCACAGCCTTCAATCGAGTATTTCGCTTGAAGCATAAATGTAAT
>CALVAO010000002.1 GCA_944325515.1 Candidatus Gastranaerophilales bacterium
GAATACCCTGCAGCATTATCTTTTGCACCGTTGATTTTAAATCCGGTGGTCATACGCTCGATTGCCTGCTGCAAACCGAGAGTAGAGCGGCTTAAGTTGGATTGGACTATTAAGCTCGAGAGGTTTGTATTGATGCTCAGCATACAAACCTCCGTGGGGGGATTAGGGGAGGGGGAATTAGGTGATTTCGTGAATGGTGGGTTAAGTGATTAAGTGACTGAGTGACTAGGTGACTAAGAGGTTGGGGGAAATGATGAGATGCAAGAGAATAAGCGAGTAGAGAAAAACGTTCAGATAACGCATCACACGCCTTCCCTCCCTGGATGGGGAGGGCTAGGGTGGGGTGAGACTCCGAAGCGGAAACTAAGCTAAAAAGTTTATTGATAAAGCTATGCAAACTCGACGCCATACTTTCAAGTCCGGCGTCTTTTAGAAGGAGCTGGAATGGTTGATAAAGTTTTATTTTGGGATTTACTGAATGGATGGCTTTTGGATTAGTGTGAGATGCGTTAGTATCACCCCATCCCAGCCTTGTCTTGGATTTGCTCCACGCTCACAGAGCTTCGCCTTTAGACCTAATCGGTCTAGTCGGCTTCGTCTGTTCGCTATCCGGACTAACTCACTGACGTTCGTGTCGTCCGTCCGCAAATCCGCTCCCCATCCAGGGAAGGGGAGCGTGAAACGCGGTTTATTATGGTATTGGAGATTATTAAGCCCTTCTTTTGCAGTATGCGATTGGCAGAAGTCCCTATACAAGCAGACTTCTAGACTTGCCCCCGAAATGGCTAAAACCATGGCAGAGCAAGGTTTTGAGGCGTTATTCAAAACTTGTTTAAATAATGTATACATTAACGACAACATATCCTTATATAACTATTATATAACATGTGAATATAGTAGTCAAGTTTCTGAAGATGAATATTTATATTATATTCTACAGCCTTAAATAAGCTTCTCTTATCAAATAATCCTCAA
This sequence comes from Candidatus Gastranaerophilales bacterium, assembly GCA_944325515.1. Classification (GTDB taxonomy): domain Bacteria; phylum Cyanobacteriota; class Vampirovibrionia; order Gastranaerophilales; family Gastranaerophilaceae; genus CAG-196. Next base: position 976 of record CALVAO010000002.1, read on the forward strand.
GGGTTTTCATATCTGAGATTGTTGATGTCGTATCATTTATTATTATACAAAATGCATATTTATTACCGTTTTTTGTAGTCAAAAAACCGGCAAGAGAACTTGAATCACTATGCGAACCTGTTTTGGCTTTAAGATTTTCTTTGATAGGAAGCATTCTGTGTGTCAAAGTCCCTTCTCCCGGTGCGGGAAGATTTTCCAAAACTTTATTCTCCTTATTTTTAACCAGAAATTCTGTAACAAAATCCGCATTAATGAGATTGTTTTTGGAAACTCCGCTGGCGTCGGTTATTCTAATTTTGGAACTATCCAGACCGTTTTTTTCGCAATATGCATTAAAGACCTTTATACCGTTAATATCCGTTCCTTTATCTTCATACATCTTGCCTCCTGCAAGCTTAGAAACGGTTTCCGACACCATATTATTACTGTTCTTCAAAATATCATTCACCGCACCGGAAATTGAATGCGTAACACTAAACACTTCCTCATCGCTTGCCTGTAATTTATCTGTTATAAAATTCTGTTTTAAATAGATTTTTTTATCAGCCATTGCACCGGCTAGTTTTATATCAAAATATCTTTTTAAATTATTTGTCGGAATATAAATGGTTACAGGCTTATTAACAGTACCTTCAAGCAACAATGTATTTGAAGAAACGGAATTATCCCTGCTGACTTTTACACTATTTTTATCACCTGTAACAACATGGTTAAAAAATACCAGCGGATATTTGCTCGGGTTAATTATTGTTGCAGCCTCACCCTTTTTGGAAGGCATAACTGTTATTTTTAAAAGATTTTTGTCAAGATTGTATGAATTAAATCTCGGCATAAGAACATTTAAATCATCATCCCACTGCCAGCCTTCTCCCCAGTCTTTTTTCTCTAAAATACTGTCGTCTATATATACTTTTTTAGTTTCAAGTGTCATATTGTTTACGAGCTTTTTCAAATCAGACGTACTTAAATAAGGATCTGCTCCGAGTTTTATCAAAAAAGCATCTTCACCACGCTTATATATTGTTGTACTAAATTCGTAATCATCCCCCAGAGCTTCTACAGCAGGTACAAGCGTCAGTAATTTTTGAACAGATGCAGGGTGCATCAAAATTTTTTCATTCAGTTGATAGACAGGTTTTCCTGTATTTAAATCTTTTATAGAAACAGCTATCGAATTTTTGTCAATTCCGGACTCGTTAATAACTGAAGAAAAATCACGCTTTGCGCCTTTTGCGTTTACAGAAAGCCCTAACATGAATATCATCAAAAGTATTAAAATTCTTTTCATTTCTTTATAACCTCATATGAGTTTTTAATATCTTTTAACACGGTACATTTATCCCTAAATTCATACATTTTTTCCAAATCTATTTCGGCATAAATTGCACCTTCCATTTCATTAATTTCATCAAGCACATTGCCTGCATAATCAATAATCATAGAGTGCCCAAGGTTTTCGGCTCCGTCTGCCAGCAATCCGGTCTGCGTAAGCGCAACAAAATAAGACTGATTTTCAACTGCTCGCGCGGTTGTTAAGCTATCCCAGTGTATTTTTCTTGATTTTGGCCATGCTGCCATATTAACAAGAATATCTGCCCCCGCTTTTCTGTATGCTCTGTATATTTCGGGGAAACGTATATCATAACAAATAGTCAACCCTAATTTTACTCCGTCCACTTCTGCCATAACAGGATTTGAACCGCTTGTAATATAATCTCCTTCAGTATCATTGTAATAAGAGAAGAGATGAACTTTATCATACATACATATAAGCTTTCCCGTTCTGTCGATTACGGGGCAGCTGTTAAAAAGTTTGTCTCCGTTTTTGCGCACAAAGCTTCCGCCTATAATATTTACACAAAATTGTTTTGCAGTTTCTTTGAGCATTTTTAGAGAGTTTGCCTGCTCAACAGTTTCTGCACAGGAGGGAAAAGATATACAATCCCAGCCACACGTCCAAACTTCCGGTAAAAATACAAAATCCGCATCATTATATTTTTCCAAATTCGCACAAAGCAGATTTCTTACACTCTCTATATTTAAATCGATATTACCAATTGCAGATTCCATTTGAATCGCCAGTAATTTTATTTTTTTCTTCTCCATATCCCGAATTTATATACCTCATCAAAAGCCTTTGGAGCTTCCTTTTCCAGATTTTCTAAGCTTAGCTGCAGCTTCTGCCGTATTTCTTCTTCATCACAATCATTTGGCACATAAATTGGCTCGCCGTATAAATTAATAAGATTGGTTGAAAACACCGGTGAGCGCATTTCGTCCCACGAAGGGAATTTTGCAAAGGTGAAGTTTTTAGAATACCAGTAAACAGGTACTATCGGAACTCCTGCCATTTTTGCAATTTTTATAACACCGTCTTTAACAACTCTGGCTGGACCCTTAGGACCATCAACCATCATTGCGCAGTTCTCGCCGGACTTCAAAATTGAAATCATTTGCATAGTAGCTTCTACAGCACCTTTTTTCCCTTTAGAACCTCGTACTGTTTTAAATCCCCAGCGCTCTACCACATCAGCAATAATCTCTCCGTCACGGGAACGGCTGACAAGAACGTGAAGTTTTTCACGATGTCTTATTCCGTGCACACAAAACTGATGCGCATGCCACATCGCATAAATACAGGGCATTTTGTCCGGATTATTAACCTCTACTATTCTTGTGAAAAGTTCCTGGAATTTTAAAATTCTAAAAACAAGATGTGAAACTTTTGTTATATTTTTACCTTTTAATAATCTAACCATGGAACAATTATACAATAAAACTTTATTAATATGCTATACTTAAAATGAGGTAAGATTATATGAAAAAGTTCTTTTTAGTATTATTTTTATTAGTTTGTCAAATGGGAGTCTTTGCAGACTATAACGACATTTATATTGCTGATATTCAGTATGACTGGATTAATAAATCCGAAGTAGAAAAAGAAGCAATCATCAGCGAAGTTAGGGATATTATTTTTGAAAATCCGGTTGAAAAGCAGAAGAATTTTAAAGATCAGTTTAAAGACAGGCTGAAAGATAAAGATTACATTGAAAACTATATGGCGGCATCTGCAGGTTATAAAGAGTTTAAAGGCAATAACATTTCTGCGTTTTATTACAAAAAAATGAAACATATTTATATGTATGCTCTGCAGGACAAAAAAGATGTTTCTAAGGCTTATTATTATGATGCCCTGGGAAACTTAAAATATGTTGACTTTATCTACGGGGAATATCCGGATTATCCGTATTATTCAATTCAATACAGAATTTCCGGAAAACCTGTAAGCGCAATATACTTCGTATCAAAAGACTGTCAATACCTTTTTACTCCGGAAGGCGAATTTGAAGGAGTATGGTACAAACATAATCTCTATAATGAAAAATCTAAAGTTATTCTAACGAGGACTACATATTGATAGAAAATGACATTGCAGATATTTTAATAAAAAAGAATTTAACTATAGCTTCGACAGAGTCATGCACAGGAGGGCTTTTGAGTTCTAAACTGACTGATGTAAGCGGAAGCTCCGCCTATATTCATCTTAATCTGGTAACTTATGCAAATGAAGCTAAGCATAAAATGCTCGGGGTAACACTTGATACACTTGAAAGACATGGTGCAGTAAGCGAAGAATGTTCATATGAAATGGCACAGGGTCTTTTTAAATTAACCGGTGCCGATATCTGCATCTCAACAACAGGAATTGCCGGACCAACCGGCGGAAGCGCAGAAAAGCCCGTCGGTTTAATGTATTCCACTATTTATACAAAAAATAAATCTGAAACATTTAAAGTTTTGTTACCACCGGAAACACCGCGTATCAAAATGAAAGAGGAATTTGTAAAAGCTGTTCTTGAAAAAGTTTACACATTTTTGATTTTTTTATAAAATAATCTTATGGGAGTATTAAAGGGGAAAATCGTCTTATTATTTATTATAAGCTTACTGTTGTATCTTCCGGTACAAGCAGAAAATCTTGATGCAAACCCTACGAGTTCCAGAGTCTCTGTGCAAAACGATTTTTCTGAATATATGAATACATTGCAAGGACAAATCCAAAAAAATTGGAACCCGCCGGATTTTTTAGAAAAAGACGGACATGCAACCATAATGTTTAGTATTAACCGGTGCGGAGATATAATCTCAACTCAAATAGTCGAAAGTTCCGGAGATGCCGTATTTGACGAATCTGCAATGGAAGCGCTGAGAAAAGCTTCACCGTTTAATCACTTCCCTGCAAATACATCAAAAGGTTCTCTAACAATCAAATACTCTTTTGATACCTCAATTGTCAAAACCGACAATATGCAGGAATACGTCAAAAATGCTGACAGATACTACAACATAAATAACCATCAAACAGCACTTAATTATATAAATCGTGCTATTGAGGAAGTTGAAGGCGACAGCCGCTCATATTTTCTATATGGCAAACGCAGCAAAATTAAACGTGCTCTCGGTGATGTCGACGGAGCAAATGCCGATTTGGATGAATCAAAACGCTTGAAAGCAAAATACGATCAAAAACGGATTAATGCAAGCAAACTGATTGCTGAAATGGAACAATCCCCATATTCATACTTCTACCTTGCTCATTCATATGAAATTGCCGGTGATTATGAGCATGCAATTGAAGCAATAGATAAGGCTATTGCACTTACAGAACTAAACAACCAGTACAAAAGATACCGGCAGGAATTAACTCAAAAAAGCAGCTTGTAACATATCTTTATACAAATAGCAATTTAATTTTTTACGGGATTTGATATTTATATAAAGGAGTTTATCAAAATGCCATTCTCAATCAATTTGTCCGGAATCCCGTATCCGCAAGTAAAAAAATCTTTAACTGTTGGAAATTTTCACGATTATACAATCAAGAAAGGACTAAATGCCTGCTTTAATAAAGGATTGCTAACCGAAAATATAAACAGTTGTACCGCAGGTGTTCTCAATGCCGGCAAAAGAAACTTTATGTTTCACGCTGCTCCGGAGATGCAAGATCTTACAACTGTAAAAAAAGAACTGCTTAAACAAATAGACAAACTTCGCGAGAGCTGTGAAGATATCAAAGGTTTTATCTGCGGTGGATGGGCGCTAAATACAAAAGACAGAGAAACTGTAAGAAGCTTTGATTTATATAATACTATAGCAGATACTCTGGATGAACTCGGAGTAAAATTCACAATGCTCTGCGGAAAAGAAAAAGGCAGTCCGATGGATAATATGTATGCTGTTAATCAAGGTGTTACTGTCTGGAACAACAGCTTTAAAGAGCTTCTGCCCGATATAAAAAACAAAGCAGATATGCAGGATGTTTTAGAAAAACAGTACCAATTTGTCGAGCTTTCACCCGAAATTGATATCACAGCTTCTGCACCTAAACTAAAATCTTTAGCCGGCTAAAAGACGGGCGTAGTGCTCATTATAGAAGCTTTCAAATTCGTCGTTTAAAATAGCCTGCCTTGCTTTTTTTGCAAAATCAATAAGGAACTTGATATTATGAATGGACATTAAAGCCTGCCCTGTTCCTTCACCGCATTTATACAAATGCCTTAAATATGCTCTTGAATGGTTTTTGCACGCATAGCAGCCGCATTTTTCATCCAGCGGTCGCGGATCATCCCAGTATTGTGCGTTCTTAATCTGCTTTTTGCCATCCCATGTAAAGAAAGAACCATGCCTTGCGTTACGTGTAGGCAGCACACAGTCAAACATATCTACACCGCGTTTAATACCATCAAGCAAATCTTCCGGCGTTCCAACACCCATTAAATATCTGGGCTTATTTTGAGGAAGCAGCGGAGCAGTAAGTTCCACAAAATGATTCATAGTTTCTTTATCTTCACCTACACTTAAACCGCCTATAGCATAACCGGGAGCTTCTATAGAAGAAACAAAAGCCGCGCTTTCACGCCTTAAATCATCTTCAAAAGCTCCTTGACATATCGGAAACAACGCCTGTTTCGGATTCGTTTTTGCTTTTATACATCTTTCAAGCCACCGGTGTGTACGCTCCATAGCTTCTTTTGCAGTTTTATAATCACAAGGATAAGGTGCGCACCAATCAAAAGCCATTATAACATCCGCCCCTATTGCCTGCTGGATTTCCATAGAAACTTCCGGACTTATGAAATGCTTTTTCCCGTCTTTTGGATCACGAAATTCAACGCCGTCTTCCGATATTTTTCTCAAATGCGCAAGCGAAAATACTTGAAATCCTCCGGAATCAGTAAGCACCGGCTTATTCCAATTCATCCAGCTGTGAATACCGCCAAACTTTTCTATTAATTTATGTCCTGCCCTCAAATAGAGATGGTAAGAGTTTGCAAGTATAATCTGCGCACCGGTGTCATAAAGATTATTGTTAGTTACAAGCTTGACCGTAGAATTTGTACCAACAGGCATAAAAATCGGAGTTTCTATATCACCGTGAGGTGTATGAAAAACACCGGCGCGTGCACCGGTATTTTTATCAATATGTACTAAATCATAACTAAAATAATTTGACATAATTTATTGGTTTAGGAATTGAGAAGTTTAGTAGTTTAGAAAAAGTTAAAAATTATATATATTTATGAGCGTTAGCGAATTTAAATTCTTCTAAACCTCTAAACTCCTAAACTTCCCAACCGATTTCCTTTACCCTTGAAACCTTTCTTCATCATAAGTAATCATTTCAAGCATAGACTGCCAGTTATCGTAAATTTCTTCCGGTTTAAAGTACAGGTTAATCTCTCTTTGAGCGCTGTTAGGAGAATCTGATGCGTGTATAACATTGTACTCCATTACCTGTGCAAAATCTGCTCTTATGGTTCCTACATCTGCGTTCATCGGATTGGTTGCTCCAACCATATGACGCACGCTTTCAATTGCGTCATAGCCTTCAACTACCATAGCAACAACCGGACCGCTTGTAATATAATGTACAAGCCTATTATAAAAAGGTTTTCCATTATGTTCTGCATAATGCTGAGCTGCTAACTCCGGTGTAACTTGCAATAACTTCATTGCAACAATCTTAAAGCCTTTATTTTCAAATCTTTCAATAATTTTACCAATAAGCCCTCTTTTAACTCCATCAGGCTTAATTGCAACGAATGTTCTTTCTTCTATTTTCATAACCTCTCCTATAAAATACCGTTTGGAAATAATCCGTTCAGCTCAATTAGAGCATAAACAGGCTTTAAAGTAAAGAGGGCGGTTAAATAAAACGGCTTTGCAAGCACTGAGAATCTGCTATTTGCATACTCGATAATGAACTTAGAAATACAAACCTAGCAGTCGGGTAGACTAAAGTCTACCTACCCGACTATCAGTGTGGCGTCATTGCGAGGACGATTAGTCCGAAGCAATCCAGCCTTTTATTAACTTTGATATTTGGGTATTATTTATGAATAACAGTCTGGAGATAATGTCAACAAAGTCAAGAGAAATTTTTTTGGGGGAAAAATGTATATTATAGACATACCAATTAAGGATGATTTGCACATCCTTAAATTTCAGTGTGTAGGATGCAAATTTTTGCACCAATATTTTTCATAAACAAATACACACGGACAATTTCCTAATCCAATAATGGTGCAATGTATTGCACCCTACCCGACTGCCCTCTCCCACAAGGGCATAACTGTCCGGTAAAAATCAAGATTTGGACATTAACCCGCCAATAACTGTCCAAATAAAACGGAAAGTACAATTTTCTCTCCCTGCGGGAGAGGATAGAATTTCAATACGAAACGTAAGTTGAGTATTAGAAATTCTTGGTGAGGGGGCAGCCCTGTTAGAAAAAAAAAAATAAATACATGTTATAATAACCAGATGAATAACAAAACCCAATTAGCACGCAAATTAAGACAAAATGCGACCAGACAAGAACACAAGTTATGGAAAGAATTAAGAAATTCACAATTTTCAAATTTTAAATTTAGACGCCAATATCCAATAGGTCACTATATAGTAGATTTTGTCTGTATAGAAAAGTTATTAATTATTGAAATTGATGGCGGACAGCATAATGAAGATGCCGGCATTTTTTATGATTGTGAAAGAACAAAATATCTTAATAGTCGCGGTTTTAAGGTCATAAGATTTTGGAATAGTGATGTGGATAAAAATCTTGAAGGAGTGTGTATTGAAATTCTTAGAAATTTAATCTGAGTTTTGTATACATGTTGCCCCCTCACCGCATCCGTAGTTTTCGGCAAAGCCTCAAACACGGCTGCGCCTCTCCCGCAGGGAGAGGTTAACGTACTTTTTGTTTTTATTTGGACACTAATGTTCACAAGGGGTGAGGGGCTCGTCACGTCTGGCATTCAGCTTACCCTCCCCTTGTGGGATGGTAGAAATCTTTGATTTCAAGGGGGGGGGATACAGATAGTACGTAAGTAATTTTAATTCCTATAATTATCATGGACAATAGTGCTGCAGGGAGAGGAAATTTGCAGACATTGATTTTTGGAGGGCTGTTGTGCGTTGTAGAAGAGTGGTTGTTTTTGCACGGAGTTTTTAATATTTCAGACAAATAATGGGCTGGACATTTTCATCCAACCCATTATCACTTCTTTCTATATTACAGTTTATTTTTTTAACTGTTTTTCTAATTTTTGAATAGATTTTTCAAGCTCTTCTATTGTTTTTTGCTGCTGTTCAAGAATTTTTTGCAACTCTTCATTAGAAGTTTGTAATTCTTGAATTGTTTCATTTTGCTTTTTATCAGTAGAATTGATTTGAGTTATATTTTCTAAAATCTCCGTAATCTTGTTATCAAGTTCCTTAACAGCATTAATAACCGCATAGAACATGTCTTCCAATCTTATACTTAAATATCCGTCCTCTCCTTTAGTAACCGCATCCGGAAATACCTTCTCTAAATCCTGCGCCATTACACCAACATGAGGAGTCTTTGCTTCGTCTTTTTTGAATGTATAGTGAAAGAAGTCTAACTTCTTAAGCTCTGCAAGTCCCGCAGTATATTTTTCTCCAACATTCTTCAAACGGCGGTCAGAGGTATATGCTTTATCTAAAGTTACATCGTTTGTACCCATATGTGGACCAAGTGTTAATTTATTAGAATCTCCAGACTCTTCTCTAACATTTTTAATTACACCATTAGTAAATTTAAGAAATAATGATGAACTATATCCCCCACCATAAGATGCTGGAGTAATACGTGTACCAATATATGCATTTCCACCAACAACAAGATTTCCTGGGATATAAACAGTAGTATTAGCTGATCCTGCAATTCCACTGATTCCTGTATTCCCCAATACAATCTGATGTGCCGCAGTTGTTCGAGAAGCTTGCCCTATAGCAACAGAATACTCATGCTCAGCTGTTGAATTTTCTCCAATAGCACAAGAAAATTTTTTTGTAGCCTGTGCTCCAGGACCTATAGCTATACTGCTTTCACCGTTTGCACTGGTGTCAAGATGACTACTTCCAGGAGAACCTATTGCTATAGCACTTTGCCCTATTGCCTCTGTATGGTTTCCAATTGCTATTGCTCCTTGCTCTCGCCATTGATTACTACCACCATCTGCAACCGCATTAAGTCCTATTGCTAAGGAGTTCTCTGATATTGCACGAGAGCTCTGTCCTATTGCTATTGTATTTTCTCCGGTGGCACTTGTTGTATCTACTGAAACATTTGGATCTTTATTCCCTATTGCTATAGCATTAACTCCATTAACTTCTACACCTTTACCTATAGCTATTGAATCATCAGAACCACCTGCAACACCAAGTCCTTGACCAATTGCCACAATACCGGATGGAGAGTTTTCTATTGTCTGCCCCATACCAATTGCAGTTGAATTGTTGCCAACAGCAGCATTATTCAAGGTTACAATACCGCTTGCCTGGTTCATATTGATTTGTCCGCTGAAATTCCCGTTTGCATCGGCAAAGGCAAACGCCGGATGCTGACCGTCATTTCCGCTTGCCAAAACTAATCTTGGATATTGAGGACCATTATTTCCTCTGTTATACCTTGAAGTACCAATTATTGCGCTGGCATCACTGCCGTTCATATTATACGCAATACTGTTATTCAATCCAGTAAACACCCATGGGCTGTCACCTGTGCCTGCATTTCTCGACATCTTCTTGGTCACCATAGGTGCGGTTGCTGCAGCTATTATTGCTACAATCAGTAATACCACCATCATTTCCATTAAGGAAAACGCTTGCTTCATCTTCACGGACTATCCTCGCTTTCTTTTAGCACTTATTAAGAACGCAATATCTGCGTTCAATATATAGCGAGGAAAATTCCCCGCCTCTCACGGTTACTTAAGAGAACAATATATTTATTATTCTCGTTATTCTTCTTGGAAGGGGTGCCTGCACAGTCTCATTGACTATATTACATTTACCCCCGCTCTCACGGTTTAATTATACTATTAGTATATCATATTTAGCTGTTTATTCAATAGTTGTTTTATTTTTTCGCTCCCATGCTATAGCTTTTAATTAACGAAAATCCAATTATAAAGCACAAAGACGGCTTGAAGAAGCCGCCTTTGATGATAACATAATAATTTCTGCGTATTAACGTTTTGAGAATTGGAATCTCTTACGAGCTCTTTTTCTACCGTATTTCTTACGTTCTTTAACTCTTGCATCACGTGTTAGCAAGCCTTCTGAACGTAATACATTTTTATATTCTTCATTAACTTTTAGTAATGCTCTTGAAATACCATGTCTGATAGCCGCTGATTGAGCAACAATTCCCCCGCCTACCGCTTTAACTTTTACATCATATTTGTCTTGATTTTCTGTTAAAACAAGAGGTCTGTAAATCATCATTTCTACAGCAGGCATATTACCGATATAAGCACCTAATGTTTTTCCGTTAACGAAAATTCTGCCCTTGCCTTTTACTAATTTTACTACAGCAACTGCACATTTTCTGCGCCCTGTAGCCATAATTTCTTTAGATTCAGCCATTAGTTACCCCCTTTTATTTCAATCGGTTTTTGTGCTGCATGCGGGTGATTCGGACCGCAATATACTTTCAATTTAGTAAATTGCTGAGCGCCTAATGTATTGTGTTGCAGCATACCTTTTACAGCTTTTTCAATTAATTTTGTTGCGTCTTTTTCTCTTACTTCTTTTACAGAAGCAGCCTTTAAGCCGCCCGGGTAACCGGTATGGTGATAATAAATTTTATCAGTTTCTTTATTACCGGATACTACAACCTTTTCAGCGTTGATAACAACTACAAAGTCACCTGTATCAACATTAGGAGTATATTCCGGCTTATTTTTACCTCTTAAAATGTTTGCAATCTGAACTGCAAGACGTCCAAGAATTTGTCCGTCAGCATCAATCACATACCATTTTCTTTCTACTTCAAGAGGTTTTGCTGAATATGTTTTCATGCTTATTCTCCATTGTTATGGCAAATCTTTAAGTTTTACCCTAAAAATTTACCCCTAGTATTCTACTTTCATTAGTGTAAGCCCATAAGGACTTACTGTTTGACCGGCTTTTCGCCTGTCTTTTGCCTCCAGAACATTTTTCATATGCACGGCAGGCAGATTATGCCCCTCGATTTCGAGGAGCGTGCCGACTATTGTCCTTACCATATTATAAAGAAATCTGTTCCCTTCAATATGTATAAAAACTCTATCGCCAAGTCTTTCAACTTCGGCTCTAGTTATAAAACAAACTTTGCTCGGGTTTAGCGTTCCGGAACTTTTAAAACTTGAAAAATCATGTTCCCCCAAAAGATAGTTTAGTGACTTCTGCATCCGCTTGATATCCAATGGATATTTTATCCTTAAGATATCACCGTCAAAAGCCTGTTTATAACGCCGATTTATAAGTTCAAACCTATAATATCTCGATTTTGCAGACTTTTGAGCGTGAAACGAATGAGGAACAACTCTCAAGTTACTTACAGAAATGTCTGCCGGAAGGATTTCATTTATGTGATAGATAAAATCTGAAGCAACAATTTCTTTATCATAATCAAAATGAATTACCTGCCCGAAAGCATTTACACCTCTGTCTGTTCTTCCGGAGAAGATTGTTTTTATCGGTCTTATTTTATTTTGACTTGCGTCATTTTTTATCAATGTACTAATGGCTTTTTCCAGCTCGCCCTGTATAGTCTTCACTTCAGCCGGCTTTCCGCCTTCAAATTGTATCTGGCTTCCTGCATAATTTTTGCCGGCATACTGAACATCAAGAGCGTAGCGCATTCAATTATACCAATTGAATTAATGCCATTTCAGAAGCATCCCCTCTACGTGGAGGAAGTCTGTATATTCTTGTATAACCGCCCTGTCTTGAAGAATATTTTACGCCAATAACGCTGAATAACTTTCTCAAAACAGTTTGTTTAGCTAATTTCTTTCCTTCTTGCGGTGTTTCAAAGATTTCGCCTGTTGCTGTATCAATAAACTGACCGATTTCTTTGTCATAGATATATCTGCCAGCCAGTCTTCTTGAATTCAAGTCACCTTTTTTTGCCATAGTGATAACGTTTTCAGCATATGGTTGAAGAGCTTTTGCTCTTGCCATAGTTGTTTTTATTTCACCGTGAACAAAAAGTTCGGTAGCCAATGAACGCAACAAAGCCTTTCTTTGGTCTTGCGCTTTACCTAGCGTATGTTTTTTTGTCTGGTGTCTCATTTTTACTTTCCTTTTTATAATTACAATTTATATTTTCTTACTCAGCTGATGATTCGATAACCATACCATCTTCATCAACTTCTGGATTTGGAGCCAAATCTAAACCAAAATGATGCAATCTTTCAATTACTTCATCAGAAGATTTTTTACCAAAGTTCTTTATATTTAACAAATCATGTTCTGATTTTTTCAACAATTCTGCCATAGAATTGATGCTTGCTCTTTTTAAGCAGTTATATGCACGAACTGAAAGCTCTAATTCGTCAATAGTAATTGAAGGTTCTTGTTCATTTTCTTCAACTTTTTCTTCTTGTACGTCAACTTTTTCTTCTACATCTTTATGTGTAGTTTTGCCTGTGATTGAAGATATTTGAACAAAGTGTTCAATCAACAAATCTGCAGCCTGTGTAAGTGCTGTTGTAACATCAACTGTACCATTAGACCAGATTTCAAGAGTCAGCTTGTCAAAGTCTATGCTGTCACCAACACGAGTATTTTCTACTTCATAGCTTACTCTCTTAATCGGCATAAATGTTGCATCAATTGGAAGCATATCGATAGGAGCGCCGCCCTTGTTGTTTCTTGGAACATCATGAGCAACATATCCTTTGCCTGTTTCTACAATGATATCAGCATGGAAAGAACCGCCGTCTGCAATTGTACAAATCAGCCAATCCGGATTTACTACCTTTACTCCTGCAGGTAACTGGATATCACTTGCTAATACCGGACCCGGTTTATCGATATCAATTCTTAACTGCTGAGGTTCTTTTGAATCTGTTTTAATAGCCAAACCTTTTAAATTAAGCATTACATCAATAACATCTTCTAATACACCCGGAATAGCAGTGTATTCGTGAGTAATACCTTCTATTCTGCAAGAAGTAACTGCTGTACCTTCAAGACTTGAAAGTAAAACTCTCCTAAGTGCATTACCGATAGTTGTTCCAAATCCTCTTTCCAATGGTTCAATAGTAAATTTACCATATTGAGAGCCATCTGAACTGGTCATCGTATTAACAGTTTTAATTTTTAATTCCATATTATTTTCTCCTATCAGCCTATTTTGAATAGTATTCTATAACAAGTTGTTCTTTGAATTCAGGATCTAATTCTTCTCTTTGAGGAATTCTTTCAAATGTAATCTTCAAAGCTTCAGAATCTACTGTAAGCCAAGCAGGAGCACAAGATAAATCAATTGCACTCATAACTGTTTTTAAGTATTCATTGCTTCTTGATTTAATTGTAATTACATCACCTGCTTTTACTAAATATGATGGAATATCTACTTTCTTACCGTTAACAAGCACGTGACCGTGGTTGACAATTTGTCTTGATTGTTTACGGGTAACACCAAAGCCGGCTCTGAAAAGAATGTTATCTAATCTTGATTCAAGAATTTGTAACAAGATTGTGCCTGTTACACCTTTCTTTCTTGCTGCTTCGTGGTAGTATTTTGCAAATTGTTTTTCGCTTACTAAATATGTTAATCTGATTTTTTGTTTTTCATTCAAGTGAATTGCATATTCAGAAAGTTTTTTTCTTACTGCACCATGCTGCCCTGAAGCAGTTTGACGCATTGATGAAGTTAACTTTCTGTTTGATAAATCTTTAACTCCGTAGTTACGAAATAACTTGTTATTTGGTCCTGTGTATCTTGCCATTATTTTCTCCTTTTCTTTTGCAGGGCATCTATGGTTTACTTTTTGGCTTAAAGCAAGCCCCTGCTTTTACTTAGTGAATAGTGAGTAGTGAGTGGTGAATAGATTTTGTATTCAATTGTCTATTCACTAGTCACTATTCACTAGTCACCATACTTACTATACACGTCTCTTTTTAGGCGGACGGCATCCGTTGTGCGGGATTGGTGTTACATCCTTAATTAAAGTGATTTCCAAACCTGCTGCCTGTATTGCTCTGATTGCTGTTTCACGACCAGAACCAGGTCCTTTGATATGAACTTCTACTTTTTTCATACCTTGATCTATTGACTTTTTAGCAACTAGTTCTGCTGCAGATTGTGCTGCAAATGGAGTACCTTTTCTGGCACCCTTAAAACCTGTTGCACCGGCTGTTGCCCAGGCAATAGCATTACCTTGAGTATCTGTAGAAGTTACGATTGTATTGTTAAAAGTTGATTGTATGTGTACAACCCCCTGCAATACGTTTTTCTTTTCCTTTTTCTTTGTAGTTTTTGGTCTTGCCATTTTCTTATTTCCTTATTTTTTAAATTATATTTCAATCTTTGTCATAGTGATTAAGTGACTAGGTGACTAAGCGGCTAAGAATTTATTTTCTTATAACTTATACACCAAATGCACTATTTCTTTTTACCTGCGATAGGTCCTGTTTTCTTACCGCGTCTTGTTCTTGCATTAGTCTTTGTTCTCTGACCTCTGCACGGAAGTCCTCTTTTGTGGCGCATTCCTCTGTATGAGTTGATTTCCTGCAGACGCTTGATACTCATTGTTACTTCACGTCTTAAATCACCCTCAATATTGTATTCTGATAATGCATCACGTAATTTTTTGATATCATCATCTGTTAAATCGTCTGTTCTTAAATCCGGTGAAATGCCGGTTACGTCCAGAATTTTTTTACTTCTAGCCGGTCCTATACCGTAAATATAGGTAAGGGCTATTTCTAATCTTTTGTTACGAGGTAAATCTACCCCAACTAATCTTGCCATGTTTTTCGTTCCTTTATATATTTTTCTACTAATACTTAATTCAAAAACTTAGTGACTTGTGAATAGTGAGTAGTGAATAGGAAAAATCTAATCACTAGTCACTATTCACTGTTCACTAACCTATCCCTGTCTTTGTTTATGTTTAGGATTTTCGCAAATTACTGCTACTCTGCCTTTTCTTTTAATAACCTTGCATTTGTCGCACATAGGTTTTACTGATGATCTTGTTTTCATTGTTCTTTCCTTTATATTTTGTCTTACTTTTTTGTATATAATTCGTGGTACAATCTTCAAACTGCTTTCAGAAAAACTTATTTTAGCCTAAATGTTATTCTGCCCTTTGATAAATCATACGGAGTCATTTCTACCTTTACTCTGTCACCCGGCAATATTCTTATAAAATTTTTCCTAATTTTTCCGGATATGTGAGCCAAAATCTCATGCCCGTTTTCAAGTTTTACCTTAAACATTGCATTTGGCATGGACTCCAGTATGGTACCTTCAATTTCTATTACGTCTTTTGCCATATTTTCCTCTATTTTCGGCTGTCAAATTAACGGAAAATTTCCGCATAATATTATAATATTTGCTAAAATTCTGAATGCAAGCGCTTTCGTTGATTTTTAAGCTATTTATTAAGATTTGTTACTGATTGTTTTTATAAAATAGGGTTAGTATTACTGTTGCTAATTATCATGTAAAAAGCATAGTTAAAAACGATTTTGAGGAATTTTACAAAAAAGATTGTTTTGTAAACTTAAAAAAACAATCACATAGAGATAAAAATACACTTTATGATAAATTTTACGGGATAGAGATTTTTATAATGCAAGAAATTTTATTCGTGATATCATAGAAACAAAGAATATTATTTTGAAAGGGATTTATTTTATGCTAAGAGCCGGAATCGTAGGACTTCCAAATGTTGGAAAATCAACGCTGTTTAATGCATTAACCGCAACTAAAAATGCACAGAGTGCAAATTATCCGTTTTGTACTATTGAACCTAATGTCGGAGTTGTCATAGTACCGGATGAAAGATTACAAATTCTTTCTGACTTATGCAAGTCTAAAGAAATCATTCCAACAGTTATTGAATTTGTTGATATTGCCGGTCTGGTAAAAGGAGCCAGCAAAGGTGAAGGACTCGGAAACCAATTTTTGCACAACATTAGAGAAGTTGATGCAATTATTCAAGTTGTCAGATGCTTTGATGATGCAAACACAATCCACGTTGAAGGGAAAGTAGATCCGATTTCTGATATAGAAACTATTAACACTGAACTGGCTTTAGCAGACTTAGCTTCTGTTGAACGACGTATGCAAAGAATAGCTAAGCAGGCTAAAGGCGGAGATAAAGAAGCTCTCCTTGAAGAAGGTGCTCTTAAAAAACTTAATGAATTGCTTCAAGAAGGAACTTTTATTAACTTAAAAGATAATTTTAATGAAGATGAAATTAATGTTATTAAACCACTAAATTTAATGTCAGTTAAACCTGTCATTTATTGCGCTAATGTTTCTGAATTCGATTTAAAAGACGGAAATAATTACACAAAAAAAGTTGAAGAATATGCTAAATCTCACGGTGCGCAGACAGTTATTATTTGTGCCAGAATTGAAGAGGAACTTGTCGAACTGGGCGAAGAAGGTGCAAAAGAATATCTTGCCGAACTTGGAGTAAAAGACAGCGGTATTAATAAAATGATTAAGTCTGTTTATGAGCTTCTAAATTTAATTACATTTATAACTGCCGGAGAAAAGGAAGTTCATGCCTGGACAATAACAAACGGCACAAAAGCACCGCAGGCTGCAGGAGTTATTCATACTGATTTTGAAAAAGGATTTATTAGGGCAGAAGTTACTGCATATAAAGATTTCGTTGAAAACGGCTCCTATGCAGCCTGCAAAGACAAAGGTGTAACGCGCTTAGAAGGAAAGGATTATATCATGCAGGACGGGGATATTGTTCATTTCCGTTTTGCGGTGTAAATTAAAACAATGTATATAAAAAATACTAACCAGCCGGCTTTTAAATGGAATATAAAAACACACATAGGGATGACCCTGCTTGCCGCAAAAGACAGCAGGTTAAATCCAGAAGAAACCAAGCTGCTTGCAAGATATGCTGTAATGCCGGATCTTGTAAAAAACGAGGCTGGATACCATCATAATACGCATTTTTTCTTTCCATACGGCAAAGACAGAAGTTTTGGACGAGGCGGAAATGAAATGAATAACGCGCTCGAAAGATTTAAATCACATTTTCAGATGGCGCTTTCTGCGCATAAAAAACAAGATTTTTTAAAACACACAGGCTATGCAATGCACTTTCTGCAGGATGTTTCAATGCCGATGCACACTGAATCCGGCGGTTTAATACAAAAGATGCGTGATTATTATCTTCACAAAAGCTTTGAATGCGGAAAAGAGTATGGCGCATCACCTGCATTATCAAAGCTTACGGCAGGATATAAGCCTAATAACATCTCATTCAGCTCTCTTTTAGACTTGTTTGTTTCTACCGCAGAATTTTCTCAAAAACCGCAATTTAAGGTAAACAGATTTAATAAAAACAACTGGTATAAAATCCAGCAGCAATGCTTTAACAGAGGAATTGATGCTTCAAGAGAGTTTCTTGAAAAAATGCTGAGAGCAGCTAATTTTTAAATTTTGCACTATTAATCAGCCACCCGTCTGCGCGAAAGTGAGCGTAATTATTTTTCCCGCGGTATTTTTCTCCCTGTGGACTTGTTTTAAGCCATGCTTCCAGTATGCATACGGCTCTGTGTAGAAGTTCATAACCGTATTTTTCCACTAAAGAACCATACTGGCGCGGGGTTAAAATCACCAGATTGATATTTGGAATATCAATTTTAATTGAACTGTCATATTTAGGTCTGCCGCCCTTTTTCCCGTTTTGTACACTTATTTTGCCGCTCATTATATGTTTTCCTCCTCCGGTCTGCCAATCTTTCTAACCAGCTCAATCACTGTTTCTTTCATTTTGCATTTAAATATACTGTCCGCAAAATAAATTTTATAAAGATTACACTTATAGCAGCTGCATCCGAGTTTGTAGCAATCTATTGCTGTCGGTGTCCAATTTTTTGACACTGTTTCACTGCATGATACATTGTATCTGTAACTCATTATTTAAAAACCTCTTCCTAGATTATGAGACATTGACATAAATTAAAATGTATGCTTAAATATCAGATAACAGCTTACATTTTGTAATATATTGTAAGACAATATGATACATATGTCAAGTATTATTTTATTATGGTGAAACAATGAAACTCGATGAATTAATTTCAATAATTTCAAACCTGACAGGATCTGCTGTAAATCAATCTATGCTTGCAGAGAGTCTGGGAATTACAAGACAAACTGTAAGCAACAGGATTAAGAATGAAAGCGAAGTAACAGTAAGCGAACTCAAGCGGGTTGAAGAATTTTTCGGAGTCAAATTTTTTAACAATGAGTCTGCCTTGCCTTGCGAAATGG
Organism: Candidatus Gastranaerophilales bacterium; assembly: GCA_944325515.1. Classification (GTDB taxonomy): domain Bacteria; phylum Cyanobacteriota; class Vampirovibrionia; order Gastranaerophilales; family Gastranaerophilaceae; genus CAG-196. The sequence continues at coordinate 19,820 of CALVAO010000002.1, forward strand.
CATATATAGATTATTATTCAGATGTTTTTGCAAGCTGCGGCAACGGAAGTATAGTATTTTCTACGGAAAAAACAAAATTACCGGTAGCTGTTTCAATGATAAGCGGATATTCAAAGAATAAATTATATTCAATGATTAATGCCTCCGGAAACAGCATGTCACCTACAATAGATCATGGTGACAAACTGATTGTTGAACACTGGAACGGCAATCAAATTCAAGATAACAAGATTTACGTATTTTGTTATAATAATGAATTTTTTGTAAAAAGACTTTCTAAAAATTTTGATGAAATAATTATCAAGTCGGATAATCCGGAATATCGTACAAGAACTGTTTGTGGTAAAGCTGCTGCTGACTTAATTCTTATAGGCAAAATCGTCGCAACGGTTAAACAGCTTGATTAATTTTAGTGAATTGACATACAAGCAGGTTTGGCGTTAAATAAAGCATATGAAGATTATAATTTTTGGGGCTGATGAATTAGGGTTAATGATTGCCTCCGAGTTTTACACGGACAACGATATTACTGTAATAGATGATGAACAGTACAAAGTTGATGCGTTTAACAAACTGGACGTAAGTTTTATCACAGGCAATGGCTCTAACATAGAGATTTTAAAACAGGCAAATATTAAATCTGCAGATGTATTTATTGCCTGCACTTCTTCTGATGAATTAAATATTGTTGCCTGCCTTACGGCAAAGCGAATAAGTCCTGTCAAAACAATATGTTTTGTAAGAAAGGAAGAGTATAAGTATTCTTTAGGTCTGGCAAAGGATGCGGATTACAATTGCGATTTTTATGTAGATAATATTATCTGGCCGGAGGAGCTTTTAACACAGGAAATCTTCCGTATTATTACTGTTGCAAAGGCACTGGATGTTGAAAATTTTGCTGACGGCAGGGCTAGACTCCTTGAGTATAAAATAGCGAAAAACTCTATGCTGGTAAACAGTATGGTAAAAAATTGCGAGTTTCCGAAAGATACTTTGATTGTAGGTATTACCCGCGGCGGGGAACTGTTTATACCAAACGGTGAAACGGTTCTGCATGAAGATGACAAAGTTATTTTTATGGGGCTTTCGCATTCGCTTGATATTCTGGCGGGCAAATTTTTCCATGAAAAAGAGTTTGTTAAGACTGTTGCAATAATTGGCGGCGGGAACGTAGGACTAAAGCTTGCAAAAGGTTTAGAAGCTCTTAAGCTTAATATAAAAATTATTGAGCTTGATGAAAAACGGTGTGAATTTCTCGCACAAGAACTTGATAATGCTCTTGTAATAAATGGGGATGGTACAGATATAGGACTTTTGAGCGAAGAAGAAATTGCAGAAGCGGATGTTGTTGTAAGCGTAACCAATAATGATGAAAAGAATCTTCTTTGTTCTCTTCTTGTAAAACATATGGGCGCAAGCCGCGTAATTTCAAGGGTTTCCAAGAATACCAACGTAGCACTGTTTGAAAAAGTCGGAATTGATATTGCAGTTTCTTCAAGGACTGCAGCGCTCAACGAAATTAAAAACAATATCGATGAAACAAATATAGATATACTTGCTACGGTAGAACAGGGCAGAGGAGAGGTTCTTGTCATAGAGCTTCCGGAAAAATATGAAACTAAAAAGATTATGGATTTGAAACTTCCGGCAAAAGCCATTGTAGGAGTTATACAAAGGCGCAAAAAAATTATTATTCCAAACGGTGCTACGCAAGTTATGAGCGGCGACAGTTTGATTATTTTTACAACCGGCGAAAGTGCTTCCGTTATCAGAGATTTCTTTGAGGAGATTAAATGAGATTAACTTATTTAGCTTACTCTTTCAGCCTTACTATTATGTATTTTAGTTTTGTTTTGCTGGTACCGGCTGTTGTTGCACTTTATTACAAAGAAAGTGAGGCAGTGCTTCCGTTTTTAATAGCAGCGGCAGCAGCTTTTTTAATATCAATCACCTTAAAAAAAATTGTTAAAGGAACTGCACAAATAAAATCAATAAATGATATAAAAAAATCGGAAGGATTGTGTGTTGTCACTTTTTCATGGCTTTTTGCCGGTATTCTTGCGGCAATTCCGTATCTATTTTTCGGAATAAGCCCTATTGATGCGCTTTTTGAATCGACATCCGGTATAACGACAACGGGTTCTACAATTCTGACTCATTTTAATTATCCGCACGCTGTTTTTTTCTGGCGTTCTTTTACCCAGTGGCTCGGCGGTATGGGGATTATTGTGTTATTCATAGCAATTCTTCCGCAATTTGCGATTGCAGGGCGTCAGTTATTTTTTGCAGAGGCACCGGGACCAACAGAGGATAAATTTACACCGAGGATTAAAAATACCGCTGCAGCTCTGTGGAAAGTATATGCAGGACTTACTGTTGTTGAAATTATTATGCTAAAACATGCAGGCATGAGCGGGTTTGAAGCAGTTTGTAATTCACTTGCTTCAATTTCCGGAGGAGGACTTTCGCCAAACGCGATGAGCATAATAGGATTCTCTAATACTGTTCTTTGGGTAACGACATTTTTTATGTTTTTTGCAGGGGTCAGTTTTAATCTTCAATACAGAGCGTGGACAAAGTTAAATCCGCTTATACTTTTTAAAAATGAAGAATTTCGTGTTTATTTCTGGTTTGTTATTATAATATCACTGGCTTTGAGTGCATCATTGTTTTTTAATATGCATTTCGGAATCTGGGAAAGTATAACGCACGCATTCTTTAATATTTCAACTCTTATATCATCTACGGGATTTTGCAGTGATGACTTTGTTAAGTGGGATTATACCAGCAAGGTTCTTCTTTTTGCATCCATGATGTTTGGCAGCTGCGCAAGTTCCGCAGGCGGCGGGTTAAAAGTTATGAGATGGCTGCTTGTTTACAAGATTATGAAAACTGAAATGGTAAAAATCCTCCACCCGAAAGCTGTATTTGACATCAAAATAAATGATTATTCCGTTCCAAAAGATATTTTATACCAGACTCTTATGTTTGTTTCTTTTTATTTTGCAATAATTGCGATATCTGCTTTTTTGCTTGCTATTGTTGAAAAAAATACTGTTACTGCAATCACCGGTGCAGTAAGCGCTCTGGGAAACATCGGACCCGGATTCGGAGCAATCGGACCGCTTGCAAGCTTTGAACCTCTGCATACGGTATCCAAAATTATACTGATTATTGATATGTTTGTCGGACGTCTGGAACTAATACCGTTTCTTGTTTTATTCCAGAAAGATTTATGGATTCTTAAGAAATAAAAAATATTTTATTTGTACAACTTGCGACGATAGTCACCATATACCGGAGCTTTTAAAATTTTATGTTCCGGTTCATAAAATTCTATATTTACAGGCGCAATTGTGCGTTTCTCACTTGAAAACCTTATCAAGTTACCGCTTCTGTCATAAAAATATGCTTCCTCCGACGGTATATCCTTATTTAATGCATCTTTTAAGATAGGTTTACCGTTTAAATCGTATGCTTCAAACATAGTACCTTGCTTCTGGCACACCCCGAGCCGGAATCCTTCTTTGTCGTATATTTTAGCAGCAGCCGCAAATATTGGACCGGCAGAGAAAAATATTATAAATAATGTTATTAAAATACGTTTCATCCTTTTATTTTATCATATTTTTCGAAAAAAGTTCATTTTCATGCTAAACTGCATTATAGAGGTAAATATTATGTCTATAAAAAAAGTTGTAAAATATGGGGAGCCTTCTCTAAGGCAGCCATCGAAAGAAGTTCATAAAGTTTCACAGAAGATAAAAACACTTGTAGAAGATTTGTTGGATACAATGTATGCACAAAATGGTGTCGGGCTTGCTGCACCACAAATCGGTGAAAATTACAGGGTGTTTGTAATAGATGTTTCTACTGGTGATGAACCGTTAAATCCAATGGTTTTTATTAACCCAAAAATCATTAAAAAATCCGGAGCTGTTATTAGCCATGAAGGGTGCTTGAGTTTTCCGGAAGCCTTTACGGATGTAAAACGGTATTCTAATGTTATGGTAAAAGCAATGGACAGCAAAGGTCGTTCATTTGTTCTGGAAGCAAAGGACGGTTCTCTTCTGGCAAGAGCGATTCAACATGAATTTGACCATTTGGATGGAATTTTATTTATTGATCATGTTATAAACAGATTTGAAGCTGAAGAGGTCTTGAAAAAATGCAATCTTCCAGATATTGATATAGAAAAAATAATAGATGAACCGGAGTTAAGTGAAAAAATAGAAGTTCTTCTGAAAGAAAAAATTAAAAATAACGAATCTGCAAAAGACAATGCCGCAGAATAGAGCCATAACTTAAAGGAAGTATTTAAGCATGATTAGTATTGTATTTTTTGGAACTCCAGATATAGGTTTGAAATCATTGGAACACTTCTATAATTCCAATAAATTTGACGTACTCGCTGTTGTTACACAGCCAGATAAACCTTCCGGACGCGGTCATAAACTTACTGCCTGTCCGATAAAACAATTTGCAGTTGAACACGGAATAAAAGTTTTTCAGCCTAAATCAATAAGAAAAGAGCCGGAAGTTATCGAAGCGTTAAAAGCTTTGAAGCCGGATTTTTTTGTAACTTTTGCATTCGGTCAAATTTTATCACAGGAAGTTTTGGATATTCCGAAATATGAAACAATAAATCTGCATGTTTCTCTGCTGCCAAGATATCGCGGTGCAAATCCTATACAGCGCGCAATTATGAACGGAGATAAAGAAACAGGTATCTGCACTATGATTACCGAATTAGGATTGGATTGCGGAGATATCTGCCTAAAATATCCGATAGAAATCTCTAAAGATATGAACTGTATGGAATTATTTGAAATATGTGCGGAAAAATCTCCGGAATTGCTAGAAAAAACTCTAATCGGCTTGAAAGAAGGCAGTATAAAACCGACCTGCCAGTGCGAAGATGGAGTTTGTTTTGCCGATAAATTAAAAAAAGAAGAATGTAAAATTGACTGGAATAAATCAGCGGAAGAAATACATAATCTGGTTCGGGGTGTTTATAAATGTCCGGGTGCATTCTTTGAGTTTCAAGGGAAAATAATCAAGGTTATGCGTACAGAAACTCTTGAAGAAGATGTTGACGGTAAAGCCGGAGATTTTGTCAGAATTTCAAAATCCGGTATTGATGTAAAAACGGGCAGAGGAATACTCCGCCTAATAACGGTTAAGCCTGAAGGTAAAAATGAAATGCCGGCTCGTGACTGGGCAAACGGGATTAAGCACCGGCAAGCAGAATCATTTCCAACTGTTTAACCGCATTATCAACAGTATCATTCACAACTTCATGCTCAAATTGCTTTGAATTTTCCATTTCAAGCTTTATTGAAGCCAGACGTTTTTGAATTGCTTCTTCGGTTTCCGTATGACGCCCTCTCAAACGTTTTTCAAGCTCCTCAAAAGACGGCGGCATAATAAAAATTAATACAGCATCCGGCATCAGTTTTTTTACATTCAAAGCGCCTTTTGTATCGATTTCCAGAATTATATTATCTCCGTTTTCAAGACATTGTTCTACAAAAGATTTCTTTGTACCGTAATAATTTCCGGAAAATTCAGCCCATTCCAAAAATTCATTATTCTTGATGCAATTTTGAAATTCTTCTTGAGTAAGAAAAAAGTAATTAACGCCATGCACTTCTCCCTCTCTTTTAGTACGGGTCGTGCAGGAAACAGAGAGCTTAAAATCCGGATGTTTCTTTAAAAATTCTTTTATGACAGTACCTTTACCAACGCCTGATGAACCGGAAATTACAAATAATTTTTTCATTAATCCTCCGTTATACCTTTATGGACAACTGTTTCAAATGCGGCACCTAAATTGTCCGAAGTAAGTATAGGCTCTGATTTTTGTTCCTTTTCATCACAATAGTGCTCCGGACGGGAATCAGCCATGCCGGTTTTCATAAATTTTTCTGCCATATCTTTTGTAATCACAGGCATATCCATTTTATCCGTACAAATTTCTATATAGCACATTTTGTTCATTATCTGCGTAACTTTTAAAGCTTTATCAAAGTCTTCCTCGGTTGTTACTTTTGTAGACCAGACGTCACCTTCAAAAACCCTTGCAAATTTTGAATAATTCATTTGCATAATATCATTGAATTTATCATCCGGATTGTCTGATAATACCCGTTCTATAGTATAACCACCGTTATTCAACACAATAATAACCGGCTTAACACCGCGCCGTAGCATGTTTCCTATCTCCATTGCGGTAAGCTGATGTGAACCTTCCCCCGTAATCAGAATTACTCTGGACTTTGGTCTGGCAAGACAAACTCCAAGCGTTGCAGGAGTTGCCCAACCGATTGAACCCCACAAAGTTTGGGTTTGAAGCTCTGTATTATTTGGGAACTTCATAGGTGCAGTACCGTGCGGTATAATACCCGTTTCTGCAATGACAATATCATTTTCCTTAATAAATTCCTGCAGACGTGCGTAAATATAACTTGAAGTCAGTTTTTCCTGCTTTGCTTCTTTATGATGATAGCCGATGTTGGGCTTTTCAATTTCAATCTGCTTTTTATCAATAAGTTTTGCAGATGCTTCAAGAACATCACTCATTTTTACGTTGTCATAGCGTGTACCTTCTACATAAGTATATGTACCGTATATTGCAATTTGATCATTTATCTTGTAAGGCAGATTAAAACCAAATGAATTCAAGTCGCAGTAAACGGGACCAACAGCTATCAGACAGTCTGTCTTTTCCAGATAATTTTGGGCTATCGGATTTTTATACTCCGAATAATATCCGCCGAGATAATTTTCATAATCCATATCAATAAGGTTTGTTCCCATCAAGAAGTTGGTAACAGGAATACCGGTTTTTGATACAAATTCTTTGTATTCTATTCTGGAATCAAACCTTTTAACTTGAACATCTCCCAAAATAACAGGTTTTTTAGCATTATTAACTTTTGCCGCAATTTTAGAAGAAACTATTTTGAGATTGTCTTCATCACTAACCCAATCATAAGAAACTTCTCTCTCGGATATTTCCATTTTTGCTATATCAAGCGGAACTGCGATATAGACAGGTTTCTTTTCTTTTATCAATACCTTTAAAACTCTGTCAATTTCGAGTTTAGCATTATCTCTTGTCAGATACGCGCAAGCTGCGGTTACTGATTTGTGAGCTTCATAAAAAGCATAATAATTAACATCTTGAAAGTTGTGATGAATGCAGGTTTTATTATTAATACATTTTGTAGCAGGAACTCCGACTATGCTTACAACAGGTACATTTTCAGCCATGCATCCGGCAATTGCATTTATTGCGCTTAATTCTCCTACGCCGTATGTCGTGATAATTGCTCCGTATCCGCGCATACGCGCATAACCGTCTGCTGCATAGCCTGCATTAAGCTCATTGGTACAGCCTATCCAGTTTGTATTCGGATTATTTTCTACTGCATATAATAAATTAAAATTGTAATCCCCCGGTAATCCGAAAAAATCGTTTACTCCGAGTTCTTCAAGTTTTTTTATTAAATATTCCGCCGTGTTCATTCTCTTTCCTCTCAAGTTGTGTCTATAATAGCATGGTGAAAGAGATAAATAAAGGTTAATTTATGTTAAAATCTTCTTATGGATAAGATTTTTTCGGATAAAATTAATATTTTAAAAGCGCTTGCAATAACACTTGTGGTTTCGGGGCATCTTGAATTCAGAATGTTTGATATGTTTCCGCCGTATTCGTTCCAGCTTGCGTTGTTTTTCTTTATATCAGGTATGCTGTTTAAAGATAAATATCTGGATAAAGTTGCGGAATTTATAAGAAGAAGGATTAAAAGCCTTCTGGTTTTATATTTTCTCTATTCGGCGTTTTATGCTGTTGTGACGATTGTGCTTGCAAAACTTACCGGAAAATTCTGGGGTATGGAATTAAGCTTCAAAAACTTCTTCATAACTCCTTTCCTTAACGGGCATCAATTTGATTTATCATGCCCTATGTGGTTTGTAACCCAGTTGTTTATGACAATGATAACATTCTTGTTTCTTCAAAGGCAGTTTAGAAATCTTAACGAAAAAACAAGGGCTGTAATATATACTGTTATGGGATTTTCGGCAATTCCGCTTTCTAAAATGTTTCCTTTGACACCGCTTTTTCTGGTTGTTATAAGAACTATGTTTTCTCTGTTTTTTGTGTATTTAGGACATGTTTATACAACAAAAATCCACGGAAAATATGATATTTTTACTCCGAAAATTCTTGGTGCGGTAATATGTCTGCAGGCGGTTTTGTGGCATTTTAACCGTGATTTTGACCCTGTTCACGGTATCGGTTTAAGCTATGTGCTTGTCTGGGCAAGGTTCGACAGCCAGATTATTGTTCCGGTCTTAACAAGTATTACGGGGATATGGTTTTCTCTATTCTTTATTAATGTTACGTATGATTATTTGAAAAATATAAAATTCATTAAACTTGTCGGTGAAAATACGTATCATATAATGGCAAACCACCTTTTTGTCATGTATCTTATAACGGCTGTAATCTTTAAAATTAACGGCATTCCAATAAGCGAAAGAAATGAGCATAATATATACTGGATTTTTAACCCCGTGCAGAATACATATCTTTATTTTGTACTTACAATGCTCATTACGACCTATATTGGCGCAGGGCTAAAATGGATTAAGAGTAAAATCCCCGTAATCAAAGAGTTATAATAATTAAGTTTCTTTCGTAAACCTCTTCTAGCGGAAGGGTATAATTTATTATATCTATGACTTTTGCGTTATATTTTTTTAATACTTTTTGAGCGTCTTCAATCTCAGAGAGGGCTTTTTTTGATTTATATGCAGTGAAATATCCGTCTTTTTTGAGAAGCGGAAGAGCGTATTCTGAGATTTTTTTTAATTCGCCGACCGCACGGCTTGTTATTATGTCAAATTTTTTCCCTTTAATCGATTCTGCCCGCCCGCAGATTGTCGAAAGGTTTTCTAAATTCAGCTCTTCTTTTATTGTATTTATTGCGTTTATTTTTTTTCTTATACTGTCAATTCCCGTTATCTGCATATCAGGAAATTCAATTGCAAGCGGAACACAGGGAAATCCGCCCCCGCATCCGATATCAAGAATGTTTCCTTTTTGTATGCCGTACTTTTCAAAGAAAAGCTTTATTGCAAGCGAATCGTAAATGTGTTTTTCGTACAATACTTTTTCATCATTTTTTGAAATCAAGTTTAATTTTGAGTTTTCTTCCAGAAAAACTTTTATATAATTGGTAAAATCAGCTTTTATCTCAAATTTATTCATACTTCTGCTCAATTTCATTAAAAACGTCTTTGTCCATTCTCAAACGCATGTCATTTATGCGCTGTTCGATTTTAGAAATATCTATTGATGATGCCATAGTCTGCGCTATTTTGCGGGCTTTGAAATATTCCGCAAGAGCTTTTTTGTTCAGAGAAATATTGTTATAATAATAATCCCCCAGAGCAACAGTTGACTCCATTATATAAAACGGTTCATTCATGAATTCTGCACTCTGCTTGGCTTCCAAAAGATAATTCAGAGCTTTTTTACTCCGCTCTTTTAAACATATTTTTGCAAGGTATGAGGAAGTGTAATAAATTCCGTCATAGTTGTTGTTTGTTTTTTCTATTTCATATGCTTTTTGAAAACAGTCTTTAGCGTCGGAATAGTTTTCATTATCGTAATAGCAGGAGCCCATATTAGAGTATGCAAGTGCCTTATAAGGATTTGTGCAATTTAGGGCGGTGCATTTAATATAGTATTCAAACGCGGTTTTTTCATCATTTTTGTCATCGTTTGCAAGGGCAAACTTAAAATATAATTCTGCAAGGACGCTGTCCGGAGTATTTTCATCAAGAGAAGCCAGCGCTTTTTGGTAATATGAATAAGCTTCATCAGGGTTATTGATAGACGAATAAATGTTTCCTAAAAGTGTGCAGGATGATACCATCAATGACTGAGGCGTGTCTACGGAATAGATAACTTTTTTTATCGTATCTATTGCACGCTCGTATTTGTACATCAAAAAGTATAAATCCGTAAGCTCGTAATAAAGATAATTTAAATTAATAACTTCATTATTTTTTTTGTATGCAGTTTCTGCCAGTTCATAATAATGCCGTGCATTTGTGTAATCATCAATTTCTTTGTAGAGTCTTGCAAGTCTCAAGCGTATATTTGCAAGCGTTTGCGAGTCAAGCTTGTTATTATTGAGAATGTTTAAATATTCTTCTATAGCTTCTGTATTCTTTTTTTCTTCTGCAAGTTTTTCTGCGGTTTGAAGAAGTGTGTCAATATTTTCAGTTCTTTTTTCCTGTTTAGCTTCCTGCGGTTTTTCTTCCTGTTTGTGTTCGCTTTCCTGCGGTTTAGGCGAAGATTTTACGCCGTCCTCAATATTTCTTATGCATTGATTATGGTATTCAATTTCTGCTCTAAGCGCCTGCCGTGAAATCATAATTTCACGCGTCTGCAGAGGTTCTTTAAGCTGTTTTTCATAAATGCTGATTATATATTTGTGAAGCTTAATTTCCGTCTTTGCCGGTATAGAAATATCAATATTCTGCTGGAAATAATCCTGTACATAAATTGTGTCGCCGGATTGGAATATCATAAGGTTTGATTTTAAATATTCAATCGAAAAATCATCGTAAAGCTCAAATACAGCAAGAGCATTCAAAGTTAAACCGTGCCTTACGGTTCTTAAGAACCAGAAAAAATTACGTATCGTAACCGGAATAAGGTTTACATAAGTAAGCCCCAGATACGAATCAAAATTCATTCCGGAAAGTGCATATTTTTCTAAAAAATCGTTCAAAGAAATTTCCATCGCCTGTATAATTTTTATCGCAAGCGCCGTGTAGTAATAATATCCGCGTGTATATCTATAAAAATCCTCTATTGTTGTATCTGTACAGCTGATTTGGCTTGATTGGATAAATTCCTTAAAAATCTCTTTAGTAAAAGCTTTGAGGAATATTTTTCTGTCAATTTTTATATCTTCAAGAACCCCCTGTATCATAGCGCGGGTAGATGCAATGATTTTTACATTATTATTTTCTATAACACTTTTTAGGCAGGAAGAAATTAATTTTGTATTTTCTTCCATAATATCATCGTAAGAATGCAGGATGATAATAAACGGCTTTTTGATTGAAGTTACATATTGCTGTAATTTTACGGCAAGAGTTGTAACTTTTGCATTAAGATTAACCGCTTTTGAAATGGCATTTTTTTCTATTGTATCAATAAACGAAAGCAGTATATCATCGCACACAGTAGATGCCTTGCAGTAGTATTCCAGCTTTATAACATCTTTGTTTAAAAACTCCGTAATATAATTGATAAACTGCCTTTTTCCTGTACCTAAAAAACCGTGAACATAAAGAAAAATTTCGTCTGACGCTATAAAATCTATTGCTTTTATAATGTCTGTATAATTATTTTTCAATAAATAATGATTTATTTTGTCGGATTCGGGCAAAATAATATCTTCAATATCAATAGAACTATCCAGAAACTTATAATCCATAAAACGATTTTAAATGATATTTAGGTAATTTGCAAATGTTTTGATATAATAAAGGCTGGAGGTTAAGAGAATGACATATAAGATTTTAGAATTATTATTTGCAGGGATTGTTGCTTATTTAATCGGCTCAATTCCGACAGGATATTTAATAGTTAAAGCAAAAACCGGCAAAGATATCAGAACCGTGGGTTCAGGTTCAACCGGCGCTACTAACGTTAAAAGAGTTTTAGGCAAAAATTATTTCTTTTTGGTTATGATATTGGATGCCCTAAAGGGCGCCTTACCTGTTGTATTAGCAAAATTATTTATAACAGCCGGCGCTTCTTACGGCTTGGCGCCTGTAATCGCTGCAGTTGCCGTAATTATCGGACATAGCAAATCCGTATTCCTGCAGTTTAAAGGCGGAAAGTCTGTGGCATCAGGCGTCGGCACCATAATTGCACTGAATTGGATTGCCGGAATTATTATTGCAGTTGTATGGGGCATAATAACCTACTCAACAAAATATGTTTCAGTAGGTTCAATTATTGCACTCCTGCTTTCACCATTTGTTATGTATTTTCTTCATGCTCCGATTGCGTATATTGTATATTGTGCGCTTGGAGCTGTTTATATTGTTTATCTTCACAGAGAAAATATCAAGCGTTTAATCCAGGGAAATGAAAATAAAGTCAGATAAATAATAATTTTAATATTTTAATATCAATAATAAAATCCGCCTTCAAATCTGAAAGCGGATTTCATTTTTATTATCTTAATATCATCCTATTTGATATTTGAATATGTCCAAGCATCGAATGTCGGAGTTTCAGAAATATTTAATTCTTTCTTCTTTTCTCCAGATGAGCTGTCATCGTGTGCAATCGGTTTGTACAATCTGTTGTAGTATTCGATTACCATTCTGTCAGAATTGAAGTAAGCTTCTGCAGTTCTAATAGCCTGTCTCATCATTCTAGCCCATTCCTGCTTATTGTTGTAGTAAGTAGGAATAATCTGATTTTCAATGATATCCATCATGCATCTGTGGTCAGCCCAGTGTCTTTCTTCCCAAGGCATATCATCATCGAGTTCCGGATATTCAACAGTATAACCGTTAATGCCAGGGAATGTACCTTCAACAGTCCATCCGTCATATGTTGAAAGGTGAATTGCACCGTTAGCATTAGCTGACATGCCGGAAGTACCTGATGCTTCAAACGGTCTGAGCGGAGTATTTAACCATACATCAGTACCGCGTTTCAGCATACCGGATAATTGTAATTCATAGCCGGGTAATACAACAACATTCTTCAATGAGTGTGAACGATTTAACAGTTTGTTAAACATTTCTTTACCCATAACATCATCCGGGTGGAATTTACCTGCAAATATAATTTGAACCTTGTTTGCGTCTAAAAGCTTATTGATTCTGTCTTTATCCATCAAAATAAGCCAAGCGCGTTTGTAATCTGCAAATCTTCTTGCCCAGGTAATTGTTAATACATCCGGGTCAAATCTCTTACCGGCAACGTTAGCAATATACTTGAATAATTTAACTTTCATTTCGCGTTTAGCAGCAAGAAGTTCATCAAATGACTTGTCGCCATTCATTCTCTTATCCTGCCAGTAATGAAGGTTTACAGCATTTGTGATTGCTCTAATCGGGCATCTGTCTTCAACCCATTCCCACATCTTATTAGCAACAAGACCGTGAAGCTGAGAAACTGCGTTAGCAATTCTTGACATTCTTAATGCTGCAACTGTAAGTGAGAAGTTTTCTCCACCCAATTGGATAGCTCTTTCTCTTGAAGCACCTGCAAAGAAACCGCCTTCAAGTAATGTATCAACCCAGTGAACTTCGTTGCCTGCTGCAACCGGAGTGTGAGTTGTAAATACGGTTTTCTTTCTTACTTCATCGAGATTTCCGTTGTATTGTCTTAATAATTCAAATGCAGCCGGAAGAGCATGACCTTCGTTCATGTGAACTACGTCAAAGTTATAGCCTGCTGCTTGAAGTACTCTTATACCAGCAATACCGAGAACTGTTTCTTGAGCAATTCTGATTCTTTCATTGCCGTCATACAGCTTGTGAGAAATACTCTTAGCCCAATCGCTGTTACCGTCAATATCGGTTGTCAGCAAGTATACAGGGCAAGTTCCGAATAATTCCGGATCTACTCTAAATGCTTTTACTTTTACCTTTTCGCCAAAGGTATCAACTTCTACTGTAATTCCGGTATCCACCAGAAAATCATAGTATTTTCTAATGTAAGCTACTTCAACATTGCCTGAATGATCGATTCTTTGATCATAATAACCATATGACCATAACATAGTTACACCAACCATCGGCATCTGTAAATAACCGGCAGATAACATGTGTGAACCTGCCAAAAATCCTAAACCACCTGAATATGTTTTAAGTGATTGGTCCATTGCTATTTCCATAGAGAAATAGGCTACGTTTGGTAATGTCATAATTTTAAACCTTTTCTTAATGTGTACTACTAAAGGACTACTTGTCCTTTTCAATTATATACCAACAACATAATACATAATCAATCTTTTTATCAAAAATCTAATTCCTAAAAACTAAATAAATTCTTAAAAGCCTGCCATATCAAGCATTTTAAAATTGTAACAAAATATTAAGAAGTAATACTTTAGAATTAGTCCTCAAGAATATGCTCGGAATAGATTTTATTAAATATACTGTTAAATTTAAAATCTTTTAGTACATACCGTGTCTAAGTTATATTGTACATAACACTGGTAAAACAACAGTGCGGTAAAATCTTGAGTTTTTAGTGCATACCTCTGTCTGAAAAAATATCAAACCGGTAATCATTACCGCTTGAAAATAATCTGTCATCATGCCCTTTTATTTTTAATTCCATTTTATACTCTATATTCTTATTATTCCTGCCGGTAATCTTTATGCCGGAAGTTCCTGTTGCAGAGGCAAAAGAAGACAGAGCATCTTCAAATGCTGACAAATATTGAATACAGGTTGGAAATTTGTATTTATTATATATTTGTTGTTTTGCTGAAGCCAGAATTTCTGCAGGCATATTATTCTCGTTTGTATCATTGATTGATATTAAAACCTTTGTATCGGAATTTATATAGTCCTTTTCCAGAATGTATTTTAACAGCATTTTATCAACCGCATCTTTAGTATCAAACTTTTCAAGAATTTTTGACAAGTATGTTTTTTCATCATTATTCAAAATTTTGTAATCTTCAAATTTTGAAAAATATTCTACTGCTGCTTGAGTATCATCTCCGCTCATTTCCATTATTCTGGTTAAAATTTCCGGTTCCTGCACAATTTCTAAACTGCCCGGATATAAATCTATGATTTCAGAATTCATAATATACTGTCCGGCTTTATCTATATCAATTGAGCCGTCCTGCTCTCGAAAACGGCTTATTGCTTGCTGGTATATAGAGTTTTGGGGTTCATTGTTTTTGTAATAATTAAAAATATCCCATCTTGCAATACTTGATTCTAATTTTGCACTATTAACAGCGGTTTGAGTTTCTGTATTCAGTGCATTATTTATTGTTTTAATGACAAATTCCGAATTATTAATTTCTTCCGGCTTCAAGGACTGCGGACGATATTTGGAGCAGGTGTCTGCTATATTGTTTAAATTATTTTGATAAAGCAGATTGATTGTATTATCAAATCTGTTTTTTATTTCATTTAGTTTAAATGTCTTTTGCTGTTCTATTTTAAACAATTCTGCAGCCTTCTCTTTTTCCAGCAGGTTTAACTTTTCAGTACCCTGCGGGCGGTAGCCGTTTGAATAAATTGTTTCAAGCCCGTCAACCAGTGATATTTCTCCATCATTTATACAGTCCAATTCCCTCAAAAACTTTTTGAGCAGAATAATATCTTCCTCTGTAAAGTTGCAAGTGTCAAAATTGATAATATTTTCAAGCATTTGTTCATCATTGCCGAGCTCGCTGTTTGCATAAAAATTAAGTCTTGATTTAAATTGTTCTATATCATAGTTGTCATAATCTCTTTGAGCTTTCAAAAGTTTATCTGCAGAAGTTATAAAACCTTTTATTTTTTCCGGCATTTTTTCAAATTTATATTCAGAACCTCGCAGTTCATTAATCGATATAGATATATCGCCGGATTTATATTTGATTTCATTTAATTTTTGAAAATCAAGATAATGTTTTCTTAAAACAGATAAAACAAAATCTTCAAAATCTATAGAAAGCAGCTTCATATCAGTTTCATTTATCTTAGGTGTTTTAATTTTTCTCTGCTCCGGCACAGAAGAAAAACTTGAAAGTTTTATCAAATTAACGTATTTATCACAAATCATATCAGCTACAGGATCTAAAATTTTATTAACAAAAGTTTTGCTATCCAAATAGCGGAGCTTTAAGCCGGAGCATACTTCAGCAATTTTGTTTATAACAAATTCCTGCAGTTTATCTTCTGAGCCTTTTTTGTATAATCTGTCAACCGTTTCATAAAAATCTCTGGTTAAGACTGATTCAATCTTTGCTGCTACAGCTTCTTCCGGACGTTTCGGAAGTTTTATCACTGGATACCTTGTTTTTAGCTCTTTTACTGATTTAATATTTTTAAGTCCGTCATAATAATCACGGGTAACTCTTTTCAAATTAAAATTATCTTCGCTTACAGCTGTCTTAAATTTATTTAAAAGCAAATAGTCAAATCTTTCGTCCGAAGGTTTTACAGGCTTGGGTCTGTCTATAGTAAAGGGCTTTTCAAGTTGTTTTACTTCTTTTTTTAATTGATTAATCATCTCTGTTTTTTGTGTTGGAGTAAGGATTTTGTCAAAAGCTATTGTATCAAGTTGCGTAAGAATTTCGTTTTGTTTTCGCATTTTGGTTCTGAATGCTTCAAACGCTTTTCTGCCTAAAACTAAAACATCTGTTGTTTCATTTTGCCTGCAGTCTGAAACAAGCAGGTCTGACAGTTGTTTTAGGAGTTTTTCTTTTTCAGAATTTATGTCAAATTTTTTTTGTTTGACATTATATAACGCCTTGAAAGGAATTTGATAATATTTTATCTGTTCTTGTTCTGCAGGATTTATACAAGTATTGTAGTGTGCAGGTTTACTGTGAGCGTTGAAATTAGTCGTGTTATTAAAAGTGTTTGGGCTAAAATAGCAAGAATTAGATATAAGCATAATATTTCCTTAAAAAACCAGTGTAAATTTGCTAGATTATTATAATACAAATAGAACATAAAACAAAAAAATATTGTTTTCTGTTAAAATTTTTGCAGATGTTTTATATTTTATGCGCAATTATCTAAATCAAATATTTAAAAACAAGCTTTTTGATAGAGAAAAATTGCTAGAAAAATAACAAATTTATTTTTGTTTGGTTTTTAATTAAAATATGAAAGTAAATAATACAAATTTCGGAATTCAACCCCCCGGATTTAAGGCAAAATTACATCTTAACAATAAATCGCTTTTGAAAAATACACATATTCATAATCAATTAACCCCGCTTGACACAATGTTTAAGGAAAATTTTTTAGTCAAAGGGCTAAATAATCTTGCAATTTTTATCAAATCCAATATTTTGTGTAAATTTTTTGATAAACCTAAAACACGTTTTGAACAAGAGCTTGTCAAAATGCAGAACAAAGCAATATTTTTCAGTAGAATACTTGCTGATAGAATTTTGCTTCTGAGCCACTATTCCAAAATAGATAAGATAAACAAAATTATCGATGAGATTAAACCCGATTCCGGAGAATACATAGAAGAAATAGCAAAAATAGGCGGTTCTGTAAAAAATAAATATATAATAGCTAATACAGAAGAAAAAACTCTCGAAGATATTGCAAAATCCAATGAAGCAGTAATATTTGCGATGAATCATCCGGATTATAATAAAGATAAATTTATCTACGTAATAATAAATTCTCTGCTGAGCCAGTTCTATACAGTTAACAAGCTTCAAGCAACATGCCCGCGCCCTAAAATTCTTGTCAGCAGAAATATGTTAAAAATTGTGGATAAAAAAATCGGTGAAATATATAAACATCTTGGCTTAATAGCCATTGATGCTTCCCTAAAGCATAAGGATAAACATTTTAATGCAATGGTTATAAAAAATCTCTTAAAAGAATTTGTACAGAATAAATCAAACATATTTATATTTCCAGAGGGTAATAATTCAAGTTACAAAGACCAGCCTCTTGCGAATAAAATTCAACCGGGAATTGCTTCTTTCATAAAAACAGCATCAAGATTCAAAGAAAAAGTCAAAATTGTTCCGATTGGAATTGATTACAAAAAGGGCAGGCACAATCTCGGACATATTCACATAGGCAGTCCCGTGGAATTTGACCGGACACACAAAACCGCCGATATATTGCAGACCATAAAAGAGCTGCTGACCTCTGAAATGAAACAGGCTAAAAAGAGTTAATTATAAATCCGTTTTTCTTTTACTCTTCGTTGTTTTATGAACTTCATGCTCATCACAGCCCAGAACTCTGTTAAGATGTTCTACAAGTTCTTGAGAATGATAATGTACAGCGTGTTGAGATTTATGGTGAATATCGACAAGATGATAGTGCATTGCCATCTCAACTTCAATGAGTGCCATATTGTAGTTATAAAGACTTTCTATATAGTTATGCAACGCTTTAATATAATCTTTTCTTGCATCCTGCAGGGCTATATAATTTAAGTTTCCTTTTATGTATAAATCTTCTACAATCTGTAGATTGTTAAATGCCTGCCCGACTTCTATTTTTGCTGCCGGCACCTGTTTTCCAGCTCTGTCATAATCATTAAAAGCCCTTTTTAATTCATAGTATAAATCCTTTTTAAAAAGCATAATTTCGTTATCGGCAATATTTACCTGCGCATCCGCTCCTTTTATACTGTGCCTTAGTTCCATGAGGTTAACACTGGAATTTAAATTTACACCGACTTGAAAACTATTGTTATCATTATAGACATTTGTATTGTTGTATCCGTATCCGGCGTTTACCGTTAAATCCGGAAAATACATCCGTTTTATATAAAGCAGTGACTGCTCCATTGCCTGTTTTGTGGATACAAGCACACTTAAATCAGGACTGTTTTCATACGCTATTTCAACGGCTTTGTTGCGTGTAAAAGGAAAAACTTCCGGTTGGAATCTTTTAGAATTTATCTCTTTAGGATTTTTGGCATACTCTCTGTCATATTCAAATGTTCCGGTTATTTTTACGGAATAGTCCGGTTGAGAATCTAAATACATTGAATTTGTGAGATTTACTCTTTCATTATTAACATTATTTTGGGCTTCAATTAGTTTGACTTCCGCATCACTTAAATTCAGTTCCGCAGTAGTTAAATCGCATTTATCTTTAGTCTTTGCGAGATTTAAAAAATGTTTGTTAATTGAAAGATTATATTCTGCAACATCTCTTAGTGCTTCTGAACGTAAAAGATTATAATATTTGTGTTTTATATCAAAAACCGTTGCACATAAACTATCAATAAATTCATATTCTGCACCGATTTTATAAAATTCTTCCATTTTTATATAAGCGGTGGTTTTACCAAAATTCCAAATCATCTTGTTTATGGATATACCGACTGAAGGCAGTTCTCTGTAGTGAGAGTTATAATAAATATTATTGGAATTATTTTCATTATAAAATCCTACCCCTGCATTTATAATGGGAAAATACTGAGATTTTGCAATTCCGACATTGCTTTTTGCAATATCAAGATTGTATTTTTTTCGCTTAATTTTCGGACTGTTTTTAAACGCTGCTGCAACACAGTCCATGACGGATAGAACAGAGCCGTCTTTTATCTCAACCGGCTTAAAAAGTTCATCATCGTTGTCATCATAAGCATATACATTCAAAAACCCGCCCAGCAAAATAAACAGAATGAGCAGACAAAATCTCTTTCTAACCATACTTTTTATTATACCATTTTTGTCAAGTCCGGCTTCTTTTTTGTTTTAATTTCATCTGGGTTTTGAATATAAACCTCTTAATGGTAGTATAATACCCTGCTGCCAGAACCGTTGAAGCAGCAACCCATGCAATCGGACCTGCAAAAAATACTCCAAAATAGCTTATCCTTACTGCCAGAAATACTGCCGCAAAAGAACGCATAACAAGTTCTCCGACAGCTGCCAGCATAGGAATTACCGCACGACCCAGACCCTGCAGCGCATTTCTGTAAATAAAAATTTGCGCAAGAAAGAAATAAAACAACGAACTTATAAACAAATAATCATGTGCAATTTTTACCACATGTTCATTTCCGCTGCCTACAAAAATTCTCACAAAATGCCCGCCCCAGAAATGCATTATAACAGCCATAAAAATACTTAAACCTACATTGATAAGAGAAGCTCTTTTAACACCGTATCTTATTCTGGAAAAATGTCCGGCGCCAAAATTCTGTGCAACATATGACGCAAGCGCGACCCCAAACGAAATCATTGGAAGTGTTGCAATTTGTTCTATTCTGAGAGCTGCTGTAAAAGCGGCAATAACATCAGCTCCGAATGTATTACATACGCTCTGTATTATCAAAATACTCATCCCCAGAATTGCAAACTGAACTGCCATTGGGATTCCGACTTTCAAATGCTCCATTGCAAACTTGTAATCCTCTTTCCAGTCAAAAACCCAGTCACATTTTTTGAGATGCAGTATCGGGAAATGTTTTTTAACATACCAGATACAAAGTATTCCGGAAACAGCCTGTGAAAGAACCAGAGCAACGGCAGAACCAGGGACTCCCCAGTGAAATTCAAGTATAAAAAGCAATGCCAGCAGAATATTTAGTATTGATGCTATAATCAAACAATACAGCGGTGTTAAACTATCACCAAGTGCTCTTATAATACTTGCAAGAAGGTTATAAAAATTCGCAACAAATAAGCCGAGTACAACAATTTCAATATACCAGAACGCATCTTTATAAATTTCCTGCGGCACATTCATGAGAAACAAAAGCTGTTTCATAAATACTGCGCAGAAAACGGTAAACACAGCGGTAATCGCAAAGCTCAAAATTGTAGACATCGTGACAGAACGCCTTACTCCGTCATAATCTTTAGCCCCGAATCTTTGACCTGTTATAACTGCAAAGCCGCCGGTAAAACCAACAACAATAAACATGATTAGGAAAAATAAAGGTGAAACCGCACCTACAGCGGCAAGCGCCTTCATCCCGAGAGTACGCCCTACAATGATTATATCTGCTATATTATAAAATTGTTGAAAAATATTTCCAATAAGAAGCGGCACTGAAAACAAAAGCATTAATTTAACAGGCGCTCCCTTAGTAAGATCATTTATCATTTCGTCTAGCCTCGTTAATTTTTATTATAAATGAAACATTTTTAATTTATAATAAAAAAATTATTACCGGACAGTTGTGTTATAATAGCTATATGGAATTTATAGAAATATCAGAGCTTGAAGGCATATACAAAGATATGCAGACCCAATTCCCGCCGGAGGAATTAAAATCTTACGAACATTTGAAAAAGATTACCGGTAGAAATTATAAAATATATCAAACAATTGAAGGAGTGCCTGTTGGATATGTAATTCTTTTTGAAACAGAAAATTTTATTTTTATCGACTATATTGCAGTGTATAAAGAGTTTCATTCTAAAGGTTTCGGCGGAAAAATTCTGGAAAATCTTAAACAAACTTTTCATAAACGCGGCTGTTTTCTTGAAGTCGAAAAACCGGACAAAAACAAGCCAGATACTTTAAGGCGGATTAAATTTTATGAAAAACACGGTGCGGAATTAGTAAATCAAAATTACATCTATCCCAACAGAGAAGGCGGACTGCCTATGTATCTTTACTACATCCCTTATAAAGAAAAACCACCTTCAATCTCCGAACAAAAAGAGTTTTTAACCTCACTTTTCAAGACGGTACATTTTGACATTGAAAACAATTTGCAAATTCTTGATAAAATTTTTTGTTAGAGCATTATTATTTATAAATAAAATCTGGATTCTGCCGGAGTGACTAATTTATAAAATTTATAATTTTAAAAATAATCAAGTTATGAATAAAGTTCTGATTATTTTTTTTGCTGTTTTAATATCAATTGCAGGGATTTGGTACGGTGTATACAGACTTACAAATCTGCATGTAACCGCGGTTTTCGATGAATTAGAACCATTTCCTCATAATATTAATGTTTATTATAAAGGCTTCCGGCTCGGACGTTCTACTAAAGTTTATCCCTCAAAAGATTTTACACAGACATATGTTGATATGAACTTGCATATGGATGATTTTTCTCTGCCAGACAATATAACCGCAAAGGTTAAAACAAAGAACAAACGCGATTATATTGAACTTATTTATCCTGATATGCCGTCAGTTACTTATCTGAAAAATCACGACAAAATTAAAGGAGAAAAGGGAATAAATTTTGCATCATTCATTCAAGATCAAGCAGATTCCGGTGGGTTAGATAATTTGACAGGAAACTTGAGTGAAACAGTAGACGCAGCCGGAGAAACTATGAATGCCCTTACAGATTTGTTTCATACAGCAAACGATATACTTGTAGATTTAAGACCATCACTAAAAGAATCCGGAGAAAATCTTGCAATTACAACAAGAAATTTAACCGTTGCTTCAGACAATATTGCTAATGTTTCAATCGGTTTAAACCGTTCTGCTAAACCTAAAATTCTTGATAATACATTCTCAAATATTGAATTGATTACAAAAAACCTTGAACTTACAACTTCTAACACCGCTCTTTTAACAAAACGCGCCGATAGTGAAACCGTCGCACTGCTAAATTGCCTCATTAAAAATGCCAACAATGTTATCTTAAATATTAATGATATAATAAAAGGATTCAAAGCCACTCTCTCAAAACGTTTTGCCGGCATGAGACTGATATTCGGCAAGCCGCTTGAAAAATAGCTTATAACAAATTTCCATTTACCAAAATCAACTTTTTTAATACTGTTGAATACATCAAGCCGGAATTTATTATTGAAGTTTATCACGAGGCAATAATTTATGTTATACTTAACGAAAAAGGTTTTAATATGGATAAAAAAAGTCCAATAAGCTATTTTAGAAATAATTATTTTGATTTTGTTACAAAATCTCCGGAGAGAATCTTATCGGTTACATTTTTTTTGCTTTGTATTTTGGGTGGTTTGATTTTATTTTTACCGGCAGCAGGTAAGTTATCTTTTATAGATTCTCTTTTTACAGCTGTAAGTGCAGTTTGTGTAACAGGGCTGTCTGTTATTGATATAAGTAAGGATTTAACCGGCTGGGGACAGTTTATGCTATTAGTCTTAATTCAAACCGGCGGACTGGGGATTATGAGTATAAGTTCCATTATTTTTATAATGCTCGGGAAAAGAATGTCCTTGAGATATGAAAAAAATGCAAGGAGAATTTTTGACGCAGAAAGCAGGGAAGAGGTTAAAGAAGCTTTATTTTTAATATTTAAGTACACTTTTTTGCTCGAATTAATCGGTGCATTGGTTCTAACTGCAGGTTTTACGATTTCTGAAGGAAATCTTATATCCGGATTAAAAAATGGGATTTTTACTGCAATTTCCGCTTTTTGTAACGCGGGATTTGTATTAAATAGCTATAATCTGGTTGCATATAATCATAACCCGATTATTTTATATACGGTATCTTTTTTAATTATTTTAGGCGGAATTTCTCCTGCTATATGTATAACATTAAATCGTATTTTAAAAAAACAAAAACTTCCTCCGCTTGCTTTAATAGTATTTTACGCAACAATAGGACTCTTGTTTGTCGGAGCTGCAGTATTTTTTATTGCAGAATATAATGGTGTACTTGAAGGAATGTCTTGGCTGGATAAAATTAACAACTCCTGGTTTCAATCTGCAACTCTTAGGACTGCAGGATTTAATTCAGTAAATCTTTCGAGTATAAGCGGAATAACATATATTATGTTTATTCTTTTTATGATAATCGGAGGCTCTCCGGGCGGAACAGCAGGAGGTATTAAAACAGCTGCTTTCGGAGTAATTCTTATTACATGTTATAATACTCTGCTGGGTAAGAGTAACATTATAAGAAACAGGACTATTCGTCCGGAAACAGTTCAGAAAGCTGTAACGCTGACACTAATTTATATTGGAATATTTTTTGTATCAAGCTGTATGCTTATTTCAACACAACAAATACCGGATAGCTCACTTGTGTTTGAATCTGCATCAGCTCTTGGTACTGTAGGTTTAACAATCGGCGCAACTCCTTATTTAGATGAAGTTGGTAAGATGATAATAATTATAACCATGTTTATAGGGCGTGTAGCTCCGGCAACTATTATTTATTATATGGATTCAAAATGTGTAGAAACTAGAGTGAGTTATCCGGATGCAAAAATATCTTTAACATAGGAGATTAAAATGAGTATACAAGTATTAATTATAGGTTTAGGACAATTTGGTATGTCGCTTGCACGTACATTGGCAGACAGAGGTATAGAAGTTATAGGAGCAGATATTGATAAAGATATTGTGGATGAGGCTTCTGCTTTTATAGAAGATGTAATGTGCCTTGATGCGACAGACGAGATTTCACTTGCAAAACTTTGTCCAAAAGATAGAGATATTGTTGTATGTGCAATAGGTTCAAGGGAAGCATCAATTCTTACAACAGCATTATTAAAACAAATGGGATGTGAAAATGTTATATCAAGAGCTACGGAAAAAATTCATGAAAGGATATTAAAAGCTGTTGGAGCAAAAAGTGTGATTAATCCTGATGAAGAGTACGGGAAAAAATATGCGTACAAAATTATGTTTAATAATGCAATTTCAGATGTTTCGTCTGATGATATTCAACTTTTAGAAGTAAGTGTTCAGCCTTTCATGATAGGGAAAAATCTAATAGAACTTGCGCTGCCTAACAGATATGGAATTATTGTTGCAGCAGTAAGAAAAGGAGATAAGCTTACACGCCCGTTTCCTACAGAAAAACTGACCGAAGATAATAAGTTGCTGCTAGTGTGTACTGATGAAGCAATAGAAAAAATGCTTAAGGAGAATATGTAATGAATTTTTCAAAATCTATCTGTTTTTCGTTCATATTATTATTAATTTTTTCCAGTGTAATAGCGATTGCAGGCATAAGAGGTTTTTTAAGATTAGCTCCTTCTATTGAATATATAAACAAACATAATACAAGGTCCTTATATTACGCAGAGCAAATGCTTTCTTATATATCTGTGAATAAAGATTTCAAACAATTCGAAAATGCTTTAAATAAAGCTAAGCAGAATGTTACTGAAGCCGGAGAGGCATCTGCCGTAAAAAATATTGATAATAGTTATAAAGCTGCGTTTAACGGAAACTTTAAGGCTGAAGAAGAAGTTATTGATAACATAATTGAATTATCAAGAATTAACCGTGTTGCTATGAAACAGGCAGGTATGGATGTTAAACAGTTAAGCTCTGTCGGGATATGGGTAATAGTATTTTTAACATTAATAATCTGGATTCTCGGGCTTGCAATACTTAACAGAATAAATCGTACGGTTATTTTACCTCTGGCAGAATTAAAAGATGTCGTAGAGTCTTATAGAAAAGGAAATCGCATACGCCGCTGTCCAAAACTTGCGCCATCCTCCGATTTTCAGCAAATATATGACGGAATAAATCTGCTGCTTGATAATTCAAATAGATAATATAAAGCTATGAAAAATTCAGAGAACTTGCAGAAAAACAGAATCGTTCTGCTTCTAATTTAGGTTCTCTAGTTATTAGAGATTATATAAAACAAAATTCATAATTTAATAATAAAAATCAGCATATAAGAAAAAAGGACAGATAATGTCCTTAAAAATGGTAAGTATATTAAAATTGTAGACTAATTTATTTTGGCTTGCACTCTTCATCCGTGAGGAGTGCAAGTATTTATTACATATAATTTAATAAGCTCATTCCGAGTGATGCTGAAGTTACCTGCAGGCTTGCTTGATATGCATATTGTGCCTGCATCCACTCGGTTATAGCAGTTGTTAAATCAACATCCTGTATTTCAGTCAAATATGAAGTAAGATTCATATTATTCGTCTCAAGAGTAGAAGTTGTCATTTCCAGACGGTTATAAACTCCGCCGAATTTTGTCTGCTCCTCAGTTATAGTCCTCATAGAAGTATCAAACATATCGAGAGTTGCATTCATTTGTTCGTAACCGGCTTCTGTATCACCATCGAGAACCATCTGGATAGAATTGCTTAATAATTTAAGTGTTCCCATAACTCCGGAATACTCTTCATGATCTACTAAAACTTCTAAATCTTCAACATTTCCTGCGTATGCTGTACCGTCTTCGTATGCGTATGTTTTGCTTCCGTCTGCTTCAATGGTTTCAATAACATTTTTCCCGTCAGCATCAGTAAAGATGTTTTTACCGTCAGCCGTTTGAGCTTGAACCGCTTCATAATAACCAAAAACTCTATCACCGGTTGTATTAATTACTTCAAAAACTCCGTCAGCCACTTCGGTTTGTCTTATATAATCCGGATTATCATGCGGGGTGCCGTTATAAATAATATTTCCGTTTTCATCTATTGTATAAGGCATAATTTTGGTATTAGCTCCGCCAAAAATATAATTATCATTATATTCTGTATTGGCTAAATCTACCATTGTTTTTATAATTTCGTCAATTTCAACTTTTAATGCCTCAAGAGAATCGTTGCCATATGTCTGGTTGTTAGCCTGCACAGCTTTATCCCAGGCTTGAGAGAGATAACCGGTTGCAAGAGTCATTAAATCATCCAGCGTACTTAGTTCAGACATTGCCATCTCAACATTAGTTGAGAAAGTTTCTATTTGTCCGAGCTGTCTATCAGTATTCAAAATATTAACAGCCGCAATAGGGTCATCTGTAATACTCATGACCTTATGACCGGAGGCTAGTTGAGAAGTTAGCCGGTTATAATTGATTAAGTTCTGCTGCATATCAGCAACTAATTGAGCGTATCTGCCGGATGTGGAAATTCTATCAACCATTTTTATTAACCTCCTAAGCTCATTAATGTGTCTAAACAAGCATTACATGTATTAAATACCTGTGCGGCAGCAGAGTATGCAGTCTGGTATTTTACCAGATCAACCAGCTCTTCATTCAAATCTACGCCGGTACTGTCTTTAATCTGTGCTTCTATTGAATCTACTACACTTGATTGTGTATCATAAAGGGTCTGCAAGCTGCTTCCAGCAGAAGCTACTTTTCCAACCAGCGCAGTGTAATAATCTTCAAGTGACATTCCATTCAAATCATCTAACTTTTGGTTTCTTGTACCTAACATTGCGGCTACGTTTTGAGCATTACCTACAGCATTTTCGTCAAAATTGGCGCCGTCTTCAAAATATGCACAGGCAATGTTCCAGATACCATCATCTGAAAATAATTCCGGATTAAGCTGAATATTTCCGGCTGTAATTCCATCTGTTACTACATTACCGTTTTCGTCTACGGTTACAAACAAGTAGTTATCATCAGCGCTGTCGATTAACTTACCTGTGTCATCCGGATTAATGCAATATGCACCTTCCCTTGTGTTTAGTTCATTAAACACATCCGCAATCGCCTGTGATAAAATATTAAGGCTGTTCATAACCGTACCGGCATTTGTTTCGCCATCGCCGTTATCGGTTGCGGAATGCAGCAGCCCGCCTAAAGTACCTTCTGTTATTAATGAATTAGCATTTGCAACAACAATTTTACCGTCTTCCTGCGGGTTTACAATACTAATAACTGCATTTTCACCATCCCAGTCATCCGGATATAAAATCGGCGGATCTTGAGATTCGCAGTATGATTTTGCAGTTTGAATTTCTAATTCGCCGGTAACTTTTGAACCTTTTACCACTTCAACTCCGCCGATTGAAAGATTAACACTTCCGTTATCATGCTCTTCAACTTTTATATCAACAAATTCTGCAATATCATTAAGAATTAAATCCCTTTTATCTAACAGGTTATTAGCCTCAAGTGTACCTGTTTGAGTTACCTGCAAGGCTCTGTTAACGTCGGCAAGTTCTGTTAATTTATCGTTTAATGCTGTATATTGTACATAAATTTTAGAATTCTCCAGTGATTCTTGAGATTCACCATCACCAAGAGCTTTGGTTGTATTTTGTTCAAGCTCTACACTTTTTGAATTTAATACTGAGGTTAAGGTTTTAGCTGTTTCTATAAAATTTGTTCTTGCAGTTGAACTTGCAGGATATTCATTAAGGTTATTTAATGCTTCATAGAAATCTGAAAGGGCAGCGTCAATACCTGTACTTTCCAAATCATCAAGAATATCTGCTAAATCACCGATTCCGTCGAGCTGCTGTTCCAGTTTATTCAGTAAAGAAAGCTGATCTCTATAGTAATTATTGAGGAAAGCATCATTATAGCGCATAACATTGGCAATCATTACTCCGCCGTTAGCACGTACTTGATTGGTTACATTATTGCCGATTGCACCTGCAATATTTCGGGTTGCCAGATTTACCCGCTGTTTATGATACCCTTCAGTATTCATGTTGGCAACGTTGTGCGAAACAACACTTATTGCTTTCTCGTTTACTGAAAGTGTGTTTGCAGTCATGTTCAATGCTGATAGTAAGCTAACCATAGTTTTACCTCATTTTAAATAGTACAGCTCAAGTCCAGGGCGTACTGTCCTTTAGACTTCTTCATTTATGGTCCACATGTTATATTCATGTGTGTCTGTTTTTCCTGCTCCGTTATAATTACATCCTTGAGGAGCAAAGGCTTCTATAATTGTTTCCAACATCTTGTTAGAAATTATAATGCCATGTTTTAATAGTTCCACATTTTGATTATTTAATAACGTTAATTCGGAAATAATTTTACAAATCTTAACTTTTCTCCTTGTTAAAGGTTCTGCATATTCCGGTGCTTCTTGCTGTGCAAGCTCGATAAAACGGGACATATTGGCGTTTTCATCAACAAGCTGCGCTGCAATATCTTTTCTTGAATTGTTGAGTTTTACAATTTTATTGTTTAATGCAAGAATTTTATTGTCTAAAATACCAAGATCATCCGGTTTTGCGTGCTTAAGAACTTCCTTTTTCTCTTCAAAGAGTTCTTTGAGCTTAGAATATGCTTCAATTTCTTTGTCTAAAATTTCTATTAAGTTTTGAAAAAGTTGTTTGTTATTCATTGTGGTTCCTTTTTAAGTGACTGAGTGACCAGGTGACTAGGTGATTAAGTGGTTATAATATTTTATTTTGCTTCCTTCTGTGTTCTTTTTTTTATTATCTATGTCTCCTTTTATTGACATCTTAGTCACTCAGTCACTTAATCACCCAGTCACACCTCCTAGAACAGATACTTAATAAATCTATTAAATATACCTTCATTTTGATTTCTGGAGATTGTTCCACGTCCGGAAAGTGCAAATTGCAGATTGGAAACATTATGTGAGGAAATTTCTCCGTCTACATTAAGCCATCTTGGATCAATAACTCCTGTTACAATGAAATCCATCCTTTCGTTACCGTTAATTAAAGTCTTTTTGCCCTGTACTGCAAGATTTCCGTTTGGAAGCTGCTGTACAACCTGCACAGCAATCTGGTCGCCGAAACTCATTGTACGTCCGCCGGCAGCAGAGTTCGCAACTTCGTTTGAGCCGCCAAAGCCGTTTGAATCTTTTAAGAATGAAAGCCCAAACCAGTCACGCAGGAATGAAGTGAATGTATCAACAGTATTAGAGGATTTTTCGGAGGTATAAGTTAAATTATCACTAACCGTAATATTTTCCTCCATAATAATCGAAATTAAATCTCCTATCTGGCGTGCTTGTACTCCGCCGAACAGTGAACGCGGAGTCCCTGCATAATGCTGGGTAGCACCTAATGTAAACAATGATTCTGCTTGAACACTCATTGTCGTTGATAGAATTATTACTGCTAGAATTGTTAATACTTTTTTCATTAAACTTACCTCGTTGTTTGGTTTATAAGTTTAGAGGTTTAGGAGTTTAGAAGAATTTAAATTCGCTTCGCTCATAATATTTAATTTTATAACTTCCTCTCAACTTCTAAACTTATAAACTTATAAACCTTACCCCATACCTTACCCTTCACTCTATTTAGCATAGAAACTCCGCTATAACACTTCTACCATACAGCAGCCCGTACTTTATGTCATCATCCGAAATATTGAATTCTCCTACGGTTTTTGCACATTCTCTTACTTCGTTTACATCAATTCTGTCCAGAAGCGTTTTAGCAGAAGCAGTATTTACACCTTTTGAAACTTCTGTATTTTCTGCTTCCGTTTTTTGTACATTCTGGTTTGACTTGAATGCATTTACTGCACTGAATTGCTGTACCGGATTGGTTTCTATTCTTGTTAACATCTAGGTCCTTTCTTTTTTAGGTGATTGAGTGACTAGGTGACTAAGTGATTAAGTGGTTATAATATTTATTTTGTTTCTTTTTGTTTTCTTCTTATTTTGTTATCTATATTTACTTTTATTAACATCTTAGTCACTTAATCACTCAGTCACTTAGTCACCTCTCATCCAACATACTTCTCCATCTGCCTGTAAATCTGGTCGGCGAATCCGAAGCTTGTTCTCGGGTTATTTGCTAAATCACGCCCAAGCTGCTGATATACGATTGATTTAAAGGTATCAACATATTGGGTTTCTTTTCCCCAGAGCCCGTTTTCACGGTCTACTGTTTTATCCATCTCTGAAAGCATTTTTGTTATAAAAATACTTTCAAATTCTGTTGCGGCTTTTCTTAACTGTTCTTTTGAATCACCGGATTCTTTAATCTTGTTATATAATACCTGGTCTGAATTTACAGTTTGTGCATTATGTAATCCGCTTTTTATTATATCTATTGTAGGCGTTGAAAAATCCATTGTGTCCTTTCTTTTAGTAGTGACTGAGTGACTAGGTGACTAAGTGGTTAAGTGGTTATAATATTTATTTTGTTTCTTTTTGTTTTCTTTTTATTTTGTTATCTATATTTCCTTTTATTAACATCTTAGTCACCTAATCACTCAGTCACTTAGTCACTTTTAAATAATCACCAGCTCAGCCTGCAAGCTTCCCGATTTCTTAAGCGCCTGCAAGATTGAGATTAGGTCTATTGGTGCAACTCCGATTGAGTTGAGAGCGCGGACTAAATCATTAAGGTTACTGTTAGCCGGCATGTTGATTAAACTTCCCGGAGTTTTATTAATTTCAATATCTGCGTTTTCAAATCCGACTGTAGCGCCGTTTGCAAAAGCATTCGGCTGTGAAACATCGTTTGTAGTGGAAACTGTCACTGTAATATTTCCGTGTGCTACTGCTGCAGGAAGCAGTTTGACGTCTGCTCCGATAACAACAGTTCCTGTTCTTTCATTAACAACAACTTTTGCAGGTTCCATTGTCGGAGAAACTTCCAGATTCTCTATTATTGATAGGAATGAAACTCTATCGTTCATAAATTTAGCAGGAATTTCTACACGGACAGAACTTCCGTCTATTGCTTGAGCCGGAGCTACCTGTGAAACAGTTTTTGCAATTCTTGAAACAAGCGTATAATCTGAACGATCGATAGAAAGTGTTATAGAATTTTCATCTCCGATTTCCGTATATATATCACGCTCTATTATTGCGCCGCCAGGGATTCTTCCTGTCGTTGTGATTGCGGTTCTTGCTGATGAGCCGCCTGCTATTTTATTAATTCCGCCTACTGATAAAGGTCCTTGAGCTACTGCTACAGCTTCACCGTTTGGAGCTTTTAGAATTGTCTGAACAAGGACACCGCCTTCTAAGCTCTTGCAATCTGCCATTGCAGAAACTGTGACATCAATTTTATCACCATTTTTTGAAAACGGCGGAACAGTTGCTGTTACAATAACAGCAGCAGATGCTCCTTTTTGAATGTAGTTTTCCTGTTCAATAATTGTACCAAGATTTCTTAATAACATCTGGTTAGTAATTTGTGTTGAACGGGAGTTATCACCGGTTCCTGGCAAACCAACAACTACCCCGTAGCCAACAAGCTGGTTTTCTCTAACCCCTTTAATATGAGTCAAATCCATTATACGCACCTTTGCGTTAATAGCCTGGGCGGGAATTAAGCCCGTAAACATCACCATCATTAT
The DNA here is from genome assembly GCA_944325515.1 of Candidatus Gastranaerophilales bacterium. Lineage (GTDB taxonomy): Bacteria > Cyanobacteriota > Vampirovibrionia > Gastranaerophilales > Gastranaerophilaceae > CAG-196. Next base: position 51,485 of record CALVAO010000002.1, read on the forward strand.
TAAAAAACATGATAAAAATTTTTTCATAATACTTACCCGCTTTCTTTTAGGATTATAAGAATAATCCTTAAGAATATACCTTCCCCATTAAAAGTCTACATTGTATAGTTTAAACTATTAAATAGGATAAAACATCAATCAAATGGTGGAAATCTTACCGGCAAGAATGATATTTTTTTAGTAGTTATCGGGGTTCATCCGAGCCTGCTTCAAGTAGGATAGACTAAAGTTTACGTGCTGCACCTAAATCCGGTGATTATGTTTCTCTATTTCTTATTTTCATCCATTCATCTTTTGGGAGGTCTGAAACTATGTTGCCGTCTTTAAATCTAATTACTCTAGAGCAGTATTCGGCAATATCGGGTTCGTGTGTTACAAGAACTATTGTTTTTCCTTCTTTCCCATCAAAGCCTTTGTTTAATCGAACAAAGAATTCCATAACTTCAATACTTGTTCTGGTATCAAGGTTTCCTGTAGGTTCGTCTGCTAAAATAAGAGGAGCATCGTTTACAAGCGCTCTTGCGATTGCGACTCTTTGCTGCTGCCCGCCTGACATCTGGTTTGGCATGTGAGATTCCCTGTTCTTTAACCCTACTATTTCTAATGCTTCTTTGGCGCGCCTGTGGCGTTCTTCTTCGGGAATTCCTTTGTATATCATAGGCAGCTCTACATTTTCAAGCGCTGAAGTTCTTGAAATCAGATTAAAGCCTTGAAAAACAAACCCTATTTTTTGATTTCTAATATGGGACAATTCTTCGGCTGTTAATGAAAATACATCAATTCCTTCAAGGTGATAGCTACCGCTTGTCGGTTTGTCAAGTGTCCCCAGCATGTTCATACAGGTTGATTTCCCTGAGCCGGAAGTTCCCATTATTGCGACGAATTCTCCTTTTTCTATTGAAAAGGAAACTCCATTTAATGCATTAAAACTTTCATCCTCTGTTTTATACGTTTTTATTATATTTTTTAATTCAATAAGTGGCATAAAATAATTTTACTACAAATTTTACAATTACCAGCAGTTCTTTATTATTTTGTTATATTTATTTTTAGCTAAAGAAGAATAAATCAAAAATGAAACATAGAAAGGGAAAGAAATCTTAGAAAAACGATATAAAAATTCCCTAAAAACCTTAATGTAACACAATACATATTGTGTTACATTAGGGTTATAATACCATATTTACTGTATTTTGGCAACCTAAAATATAAATAGCAATTTTAAATAACGTAAAAGCTCTTTATTAACAGCAATTATAAAATCTTAAATTTCTAAATCCTAAATAAAACAAGGCGCACGCCGCGAACGTGATGCGTAAGCATCGATAGTGAGCGAAAGAGAACCGGCTTGCCGGTCAAGCCTTGAAGGGTTAAATCAAATTAGCCTCAATGCCCGTAAGGGCATAGAAAACAGCCGCAATTTTTCTCTTTCTTTTCGTACTTTTCTTTCTCTTTTGATGCGAAATAAAAGAGAAAGAAAAGTACAAAGGTAAACAATTGATATGACTGGTAATTCAACCTTAAAAAAAGAACCCTAATGTAACACAATATGTATTGTGTTACATTAGACGCTTAAAAGCCAGTAGAAAAGACTTCTAGCGTTTTTACATTAACTATTAAAATAGAAAAGGAGAGCTTAAATATGAAAAAATATGGATTCACACTTGCGGAAGTGTTGATTACTTTAGGTATAATCGGTGTAGTTGCGGCATTAACTGCACCTGCTCTGGTACAAAACGCAGGAACAGCTAAAGTCGGTCCGACGTTATCTAAAGTGGTTTCAACAATTGAAAATGCTAATGAACAAATAATGCATGATGAAGACATAAGCAATCTAGATATTATTGGTAGAAATAATAATAGTATAGCAACCCGTGCAGAAGACTATTCTCAAAAACTAAGTGAATATATTCAAGGGAGTTCTATCGAAAGTAATGATGTAAGAGAATCATGGTCTCCTACGCCAACATATTATGATGGTACAAATTATCCTACATATGTACGACATAGAACAAAGTTTCTTTTTTCAGATAATATTGACATATTTTTTGGTATAAATAGCTCATATTCATACAACCCCAAAGGTTCATTTAAAGGTTTATACTTAAGTGCAATCGTAGATATAAATAGTGTTAAAGTAAAGCCTAATAAATTTGGTAAAGATATTTATCATTTTCTTATCGATAAAAGCGGTCAAGTAATTCCAATGGGAAGTTCAACATACGCCTGGCTTATGGATGATGAAACTCTAAAATATACAAGTGAAGATGGTGATTATGCCTGTAATGAAACAAAAGTTGGGAAAGGTAACGGCTGCGCCGGTTCAATTTTTGAAAATAACTTTAAAGTTATTTATCAATAAACCCGTGTTATAATTGTTTTATGCAAGAGATAGCCATAGGGAAAATATACAAACATTATAAGGGCAATGTTTATGAAATTATTGCCCTTGCCAGACATTCAGAAACAGGTGAAGATATGATTGTTTACAGGAATGTTAACAAAGGTGATGTATGGGTGCGTCCAAAATCCATGTGGAATGAAGTTGTACACGTTGACGGCAAAAACGTATTGAGGTTTAGTTTGATATGATAACAAGAGAAGTAAGGGAATGGATGCAGAAAGTCGAGCGGGGGCAGTATTCACACGAAGATGCAATACAAGAATTTATGCGTTTTTCATCATTTCTTACACGTGAAGAAATGAAAATGATAAAAGAACGCTTAAAAAATCTATTTTAAAATATCTTTTCGGGTAATAATACCTAGAACTTCCTTATTCTCATTAACAACAACAGCCCATTCCGTTGTATTTTCGTGCAGCCGGTAATATGCTGTATAAAGGTCTTCATCCGGCTTAACCGTAACAGGATTGGTATCTATTATTCTTTCTGCACAAATAGTTTCCATATCAGAATCCACAAGTACATCCTCAATATCTGATTTAGTCACTATCCCTTCTAATCTTCCCTTTTTGTCAACAACCGGATAAGCATTGTGTTTTTCCTTATTCATAACATCTAATATTTCATGAATAGAAGTATCATCCTTAAATTTTTTTACATTATATGACATCAAATCTTTAACCAGAGTTTTGCCGGAAATATTAACATTTAAATTTTTATACTGATTAACAACGAGCTTTGCATAAATAGGTTTATGGTTAAGCTTCTCTGCTGTTAAATCTGCAATTGCAGCAACCAGCATCAGCGGTAGAATACACTCATACCCGCCGGTCATTTCAAACACCATAACGACTGCAGTAATCGGTGTTCTAGCAACTGAAGATAAAAAGCCTGCCATACCAAGTGACGCCGCAGCCATAAGATTTAATTCAAATCCCAGTGTATTAAAGACAAACCCTGCAATATAACCAAGAAAGGAGCCAAGCATAAGCATAGGCAAAAATATACCGCCTGCAGCGCCGGAGCCAAAACATACAGGGGTAATAATAAATTTCAGCAAGAAAATTACAGCTGCATACATAAATACAAATTTATTTGCAAGAAGCATCTGTACAGCATCATTTCCGGATGACAATATATAAGGTACAAAAAGCCCTGCGCATCCGGTCAAAAAACCTGCAATTGCCGGTTTAAGATATTTTGGAATTTGAATCTTTGCGTATATATCATTTGAAATAAAAATCAATTTTGCAAATATTACCCCGAGAACACCCGATAAAATCCCTAAAATAATACAGCTCAATATAACTGCCGGACTGGTTTTAATTGCATGAAGTGAAATATTGAAAGCCGGATTGACACCAAGAAAATGTCTGGCAACAGTTGATGCGGTTACTGTTGCAATAAGAGTCGGAAACAACATTGCAGGCGAGAATTTATGTATCAATTCTTCAAGTACAAACAGAGTTCCGGCAATCGGTGCATTAAACGTAGCTCCGATTGCTGCACCTGCTCCGGATGCAATAAGCTTATCCCTGTTGTTTCCATTTAGCCGAAAAAGTTTACCAACAAATGAGCCTGCTCCGGCTCCTAATTGTACGCTCGGACCTTCCCTGCCAAGCGAAAGACCTGTACCTATACCGATTACTCCGGCAAAAAATTTTACAAATATTGTTCTTATTCTTATTAATTTCCCGCTTTTTAAAAGCGACATTTTAACGTATGGAATACCGCTGCCTGCGGTTTCCGGCGCCAGTTTGCAAACCAGCAGACCGGCTATTAGACCCCCCAGAGTTGTTACAAGCAAAAAGATTAGCGGGCAAGCATAAAAGCGCTGCATCACAAAATGAAATATTGTATCAATTCCAAGCTTGAAAAGGACTACGATTACACCCGTGAGCAAACCGACAAGAACCGACTGTCCGAATAATTTTGTGAAACCTTTATTCATAAAGTTATTATACCTGTAACATGTCTTAATAAAAACGATTTTTTTAGCAATTTTTTTTATAAAATATACTTTATATTTATGTAGCAGGTTTTAGAAAGGTAATATAATAGTGTCATTTGGTTATTACAACTATGATAGCTTTAACAGAAGACCGTATATTGGATTCAGAAGCGCGGCTGCAGCTGAACAGACAACTAAAAATGATGTTCCTGCCGGTCTGCCTATTATTACCAAACCTATTGAAAAAGTTGAAAATGCTATTAATAATACAGTAGATACATTTGTTAAGACATCAGAGGAAGAGGAAAAGAAAACTTCGCATAAAACTGCAATAGCTGTAGGCAGTTCAGTACTGGTATTATCCGGTCTTGTCGCACTGCTTAACCCGAAATTTTCCGGCAAGATGATTAATAAATTAAAAATGATGTCGCACAAAGCCGGAACAAAAGCTCAAAAGGGCGGTACAAAAGGTAAGTTTTATGAGTCTATGTCTAAATTCTGGAAAGGAGTAGGCGATACATTCCAATTTACAAATACTCTGAATGCCGGCAAAGATATGGGCTTTAAGTGGCTATGCACAGAAAAGAAAACTTTTGGCAGCGTAAAAAATAAAATAACACGAAATATTTTAATAAAATGTGATACTGGTTTCAGAAGCGTAATGTCAAGAGTTCACAATTCTATTACAAATTGGTTCGACGGAATAAGTAAGCGAACCGTGCAAGGGAATTATAAAAAAGCATCCAGTAAACTTAATGCGTTTGAAGATCTGGCAAAATATTATAAAGAAAAACTTCCTGCAGATAAACAGCAGATTCTTGAAGCAAAGCTCAAAGAGATAAAGAATTCAAGGGAATATTTCTCAAATTCACAGGTTATGGACAGGCTAAAAACGCAGGAAAAACTTATGTCCAATCTTGAAACAGATTTAAGACCAAAATATCGGAATTATGCCACAAGCTTACTGCATGATAAGGGTAATAGAAAAAATTTAATAAAAAATAACATGTCATTCTGGGCAGAAGACGCATTGATGCCTACCCGTAATAAACTTGAGAACAAAGGACATGAAGTTGTAACTTCTATTGTAGGAGATATCAACAGAGGTACTACAGGCAAATATAATGAAGTTATAGCTATGTTAACTCCGTATTTAAGCAAAGACGAAGCAATACTTCTCGGTAAAAGACTACGGCAGGCTGATAAGTCTTTGCATAAAGCTAACTTTAGTGAAACAGTAGAATATTTCGATAAAAAACGTGATTTAATGCTTGGCGGTGCGCCTACGGATATTTTATCCGGACTAGCGATGGTAGGATTAAGCGGTATTGCCGTAAGCACAGCAGACACTAAAGAAGACCGCATTTCTAAAACTATTACTACAGCATTCCCTGCTATTGCCGGTATCGGAACTTCTATGGCATTTACAGCTATGCTTTTCTCCGGAGTTAAGAGTTTAATCTATGGTTCTGTTGCAGGCAGCTTATTCTCTTTAGCCGGCAGCGGCATTAACAGGCTTATTTATCCCAAAAATCAAAATATTGCACAGACAGAAAATACGAAAAAGGAGGTTATAAATGCTTAACGCAATCGTTCAACTATTTTTAACACATTTTCTTTCAATGTTTCGTAGTCCTTGTTATTGTCGAGTAGAAAATTCCAATCTTGAATATCGTCTAAATCGACTTCTGTAATATCATTTTCACCGACAAGTTTTCCACCGCGTTTTTCACGGATGCCGCGTTCAGCTTCGACTCTTATTGATATTGCACCTGCTGCTTTGAAAACTTCATATTCGTGTTTAATTCTCACATCTGTTACAACAATATTACCTTTCTGAGCAATAATTTTTTCAAGCCAGTAATCAGGACTTTGCATACGTCCCCAATTACCCAAATCAATGAGCCCTTGCCGGTAGAATGACTTGTTATTTTCAATCTCCTGCACAGTAATCCCATGCTGTCCGGCGTACTCTATTTTAATAATATCACCCATTGCACAGCGCTTGAAATCCGGCATTGCTTCCATAAGAATTTTTGCTGCCGTATCCTTACCGGAATATTGTTTACCGGAAAAGATTATAATCCTGTCTGCCATTACTTTCTCTCCATAGGTACAGGGTCGTATCCGCCTTCATTGAGAGGGTGACACCTGCATATCCTTTTTATACCGAGCCATCCGCCTTTAACCACTCCGTATCTTGCGACTGCCTGCTTTGTATATTCCGAGCAAGTAGGATAAAACCTGCATCTGGGCGGAGTAAGAGCAGATATTCGCTGGTATAGATTTATTAAACTCAGAATAATTAATTTCAGCATAAAAGCATGTTAACACAAATTTAAGAAATAAAAAGCGGTTAAACCTTTTGGAATAGTCTAACCGCTTGCATCAGCTAATTATTAGTTTCAAATTTATTCTTTAGTAAATTCCGCATCAATTACGTCATCATCTTTTTTGTCTGATGAAGCATTTTCACTGCCTGCTGAATTTGCTTCGCTTTGAGCATCTCCGCCTTCTTTTTGAACAGCTTCATATGCTTTTTGTGAAATTGCAAACATTGTCTGCTGCAGCTCTTCTGATAATTTCTTTAATTCATCAACAGGTTTGTTTTCATCCAGAGCTTTTTGAAGAGCTTCTCTGTGTTCTGTTAATTTCTTAACATCTTCATCAGAAATCTTGCCTTCAAAATCTTTTACGATTCTTTCAGAAGATGCGATTAAGGAATTAGCATTATTTTTGATTTCTGCTTCTTCTTTTTTCTTTTTATCTTCTGATGCATTAGCTTCTGCTTCTTTAACCATCTTATCGATATCAGCTTCTGATAAGTTAGAAGAGTTTGTAATTGTAATCTTTTGTTCCTTATTAGTAGCTTTATCTTTAGCAGAAACATTAACAATACCGTTAGCGTCGATATCAAATGTAACTTCAATTTGCGGAACACCGCGCATAGCAGGAGCAATACCTTCGAGTCTGAACATACCTAATGATTTGTTATCAGAAGCCATTGGTCTTTCACCTTGAAGTACATTAATATCTACAGCAGTCTGATTGTTTTCAGCTGTTGAGAATACCTGCGATTTGCTTACAGGAATAGTTGTGTTACGAGGTACAAGCGGAGTCATAACGCCGCCTAATGTTTCGATACCCAGTGTAAGCGGAGTTACATCAAGAAGAACGATATCTTTAACTTCGCCAGCCAGTACACCAGCTTGAACTGCAGCACCAACTGCTACTACTTCATCAGGGTTAACTGACTGGTTAGGATCTTTGCCTGTATAAGCCTTTACTAACTGCTGAACAGCAGGAATACGGGTTGAACCGCCTACCAGAACAACTTCATTAATATCATTCTTGCTTAAGCCTGCATCTGAAAGAGCCTGCTCAACAGGTTTCTTACATCTTTCAAGCAAGTCGTGGGATAATTCTTCAAACTTAGCTCTGGTTAATGTAAGTTCCAGATGTTTTGGTCCGTTAGCGTCAGCCGTAATATAAGGCAGGTTAATTGTTGTTTCAAATACTGATGATAATTCGCATTTAGCCTTTTCAGCAGCTTCCTTAATACGCTGCATAGCCTGTTTATCACCGGTTAAATCAATTCCTTCCTGTTTTTTAAATTCTTCGCAAATCCAGTCAATAATCTTCTTATCAAAGTCGTCACCGCCTAAGTGAGTATCACCAGAAGTTGAAAGAACTTCGTGAACACCGTCGCCGATTTCAAGAATAGATACATCGAAAGTACCGCCGCCTAAGTCGAATACGAGAACTTTTTCTGCTTTATCTTTTTCAAGACCGTAAGCTAAAGCTGCTGCTGTCGGTTCGTTAACGATACGAAGAACATCTAAGCCTGCAATCTTACCGGCATCTTTTGTTGCCTGTCTTTGAGCATCGTTAAAGTATGCAGGAACAGTGATTACTGCAGAAGTAACTTTTTCACCCAAATATTTGCTTGCGTCATCTGCCAATTTTCTTAAAATCATTGCAGAAATTTCTTGCGGAGTGTAATCTTTTCCGTCAATATTCTTCTTATAATCTTCACCCATATGTCTTTTAATAGAAGCAATTGTTCTATCAGGGTTCAGAATAGCCTGTCTTTTTGCCAATTGACCTACCAATCTTTCGCCTGTCTTTGTAAAACCAACGATAGAAGGAGTTGTTCTCATACCTTCTGCGTTAGCAATAACGGTTGGTTTACCGCCTTCCATAACCGCTACAACCGAGTTTGTTGTACCTAAGTCAATACCTATTGTTTTAGCCATAATTTATATCTCCTTTTATTTTGTTAGTGAGTAGTGAATAGTGAGCAGTGAATAGAAGTTTTATTTTTCCAGTCACTAATCACTAGTCACTATTCACTAATATCATTAAACCACTCTTTTAGATAAAACTTTAAAAAATAAACATTTTTTTAATAATTTAACTCATGTGATATTTTTTATTAAACGAGGATTGATTTGCAACAATTCAGCCGACTCTTTATTTAGATAAAATTGCATGGAAAATATTATGGCATCTGTAAAATATGCATTGTAAATATTTGTAAAGAATATATCAATTATTTTTATTGAAAATACTTTATATATACAGGAAGAATTGAGGATAAAAAATATGTGCTTTGGCATAGGCAACAATATAATTATTAACGGGCATCGTGTCCACAGTTGTTTCGGCGGATTCCTGCCGCCGGCTCCGCCTTTTGGAGCATTTAGCCCCGGCTGTTTTGGCTACGGATTTGGATGTTCTGCAAATGCTTTTAAAGTCGGTGCCGGAATAGGTTTAGGCTATGCGGCAGGCATGACACTTATACCGCTTGTTCCTGCTGTTATCAAAGGAATTGGTAAAGGCTGCAGCTGGCTCTGGAATAAAGCAATTGTTCCTGCTGCAAAATGGATTGGAAACGGTATTAAAAACTTATGGAATAAAATTTTCTAGTTCAGAGGAAGCGGACAGTCAAACATTTTCCTGTCAATTTCATCAAAATTGTTGATAATCTTATCAACACCTTTAATGTTTTGATAGTATGCAGCCGGTTCAAGAGAAGCTATGGCAATAATTTTGCCGATACCTGCGCTTTCTGCGGATTTAATACCGGCAAGTGCATCCTCAATAACAACACAATCTTTCGGGGCTAAATTTAATTTTTCCGCCGCTATCATAAATATATCCGGTGCCGGCTTTCCGGGAATTTTTCCGTTTGAATAGACTATTTTGTCTATATCAAACCATTTTGCCAGATTAAATTCTTTTATATAAAATTCAACATTATCCCACTCTGACATTGTAGCAATTGTTCTTGGAATATTCTTTTCTTTTAAAAAATCTAAAAATTCTACAGCACCAGGTGCCAGCTTAAAATTTTCTCTATCAAGCAGACACCTTTTTCTGTACAAAGCCTCTTTTTCTTTAGCGTATTTTTCAACCATTTCTTCCGATGGTTTGTGACCGATTGCGTATTCTATAATATCCGCATTTGTGTGCCCGAACATTTTTTCACGCATTTCTTCGTCTGTAAACGCTGTACCCCGAAGCTCTTTTGAAAAATCCCGCCAGGCTTCATAGTGAAGCTTAGAGTCCCAGTATAATGTTCCGTTAAAATCAAAAATTATGCCTTTCATAATAAAATCATTATACCATATATGGTATAATATAAAATATGAAAAGAATAATAATTGTTTTTGTAATATCCTGTTTTATTCTTCCGGCTTTTGCCGGAGTAAATACTGTAAATAACAGGATATACAAAAAAAATCTTCCGCAGGGAACGTTTAAAAAGAAGAAAGACGGCACTATAGTTCAATACGATAAAAATGGCAAAAGAATAGGAACATACAAATTTAGCAATACAACCGGAAAGACAAAAAAGAGAAGAAAATGAAATTTAATCTTAATCTCGACAATATCAACTACATAAAAATCGTCTACAAAGACAGGCAGGATGCAACATGCTGCACAAAAGCCGCTATTAAGCATATGGGAGAAAGAGAAATATTTGCCTGCGCAAAGTTTGAGGACGGATTAAATATCCAGACTCCGCAGGATGTTTTACTTAGTTTTGTTTGTGATAACGGATTATATAGAACAACGACGACACTTAAATATATTGAAAACGATGAACCATACACTTTTTTTACTCTTAAAACTCCGGAGGGACTTGAGTATCAGCAAAATAGAGAATACTTCCGCGTCAAACTGGATGAAGATGCAATACTAAGCTTCAATAATAGTATTATTGCCTGTAAGGTTCATGACATATCTGCAAACGGCATAAGATTAATATTACCAGAAAAAATAGATAATCTTAATGAGGTTTCAATTAATATCCTGTTTAAACCGCGTGATGTTAAAACAAAGGCACAATTTGTACGTTTTGATGACGAAGACGGAATACTAAAAGCTTCTTTTAAATTTGTTGATATCTCAGAAAATGATGTGGACATAATTTCGCAAAAATGTATCCAAAAACAGCTTGAATACAAACGCAATTCCATAATTATATAGCATCACATAGGGTGGTGGAGCTTTTTAGTTTTGTGATTGTTTCTTGAATGCGCTCCCTTTTTGTCATGTAAATTTTTGTAAATATTTCTTCAAAAACCCTAAAGATTTCCTTCAACAATGCCGATATACGAAATGTAAGATAAAGGGTTTTGAAGGACAAAAAATGTCAGATTTGAACTTACAACAAGCACTCACATATTGTATCAATACCGGCGCAACAACGGCAGAAAGCGCCAGAAAGTTCGGCGTGTCCAGAGAAGCTCTGTCAAAGCTCATTGCAGAAATGCTGAACCCTAACGGAGGCGGAGAAGTTGGAGATACAACCGAATTCCGGAATCTCTACGGCGATACTAAAATTGTTCACGCGCAGCTTAAAGCCGGAAATAGAACGTTCTATCTCGCAACTACAGGTATTGACTCTGTAAAAGGAGCTAAAATGGTTGCCTTTGATGAAAACGGACGTGAAGTTGATTTCGAGGCGCTTAAAACAAAGTATGGTATTTCTTCTTTTAATCTTGAAGCAAACGGGCAAATTACTATTAGTGTTTCTAAAGAACCGGCTGAAGAAATGTATATTGTTCAAGAAGCTGATGAGAAAACCGGATTTTTTGATACATTAAAAGACTACTGGGAAGAAGGGAAACTATTCTTCGGCAGGATTGTAGGTTCAGAAATTGTTGTTACTCAAAAAGTAGAACAAAGTGATATTACGTTTGAAACAACTACTCCTCTTACTTATGCTAATACAATTGAACAGGATACAGAAATCAGAGAGAATACTGTAGATTTATTGCTCAATAATGCTAATAATGCTCTTGCGATGATTAAGCATTACCGCGATAATTTTGGATACATTTCTTCTGATGCAATTGTTCAAGGTTCAAATGTTATATTTGATAAATTCATAGATTCTATTACCGGCAGGAATGATTTTGTTACTGTTTTTGAGAATGAGGATGCTACTATTGAAGAAATTAAAAAATTAGAAGAATTAAAAACTAAAACAAAGAAGCCCGAAGAGTTTGCAAAGGCTTTCAAAGAACTATACGGTGTAGATTTTAAACCGGAGAATTTCCTCAATCTTACACATACTGCAGAAAGGCTTAACAGAATGAATGCATATGCCGGATTGAGCAAGTATTTTGAATTCGGGATAAATGAGCTTAAGAATGCAGATACTTCCGGTTTTGAACCCGCTGCGTTATTAGCACCTTTATTCGGGAATAATATCATTAAAGCAAAAGAATATGTTGATGATATTAGAAATCAAAGCAGTGATGAGAACGATTTTAGAAACAAACTAACTGCAAAATTACAGGAAGCTAAGCAAAATGCTGACAAAGAATTAAAAGGTTTTAATCGGGAGAGATTAGAGAATGAATACCGTATCAGGTATAAAAATGCAATGGGTAATGAAGCTTCTGATAAAATTATAGAAGGGTATATTAACAATTCCCAAATGTGTGCGATGCTTACGGAAACAGGGTTGGTTATTGCAGCATCATTGTTAACAATGGGCTCTTCTACGGTAGTTAATTTGACGGGTAAAGCAGTAACTAAATTAGGAGCAAATGCCGGAGGGCAGCTTGTAAAAGCAGGTATGACTGCAGCTATGGCTTCGCTTCCTGCAGCAGAAACACTTGTAAGCGGAATAACAAGTGAGGCTGGTCCTACTGAGGAAAAAATAAATCAAGCGTGGGAAGAACTCAAGAATGGTTTAATGTACGGCGCATTCGGTGCTTATGTATCCGGACCGCTGGGGAATGTTGTATCAAAAGCTTTATCTAAGAACCCACAGATATTTAAAGAGATAGTTTCATCTACTAAATTTTCAATGAGTGCGGGAACTGCCGTTGAAACAACAGCGGATGTCTTGTTTGACAGGCTGACAAGTGATTTAACGTTTAAAGAATCAATGGCGCAGAACGGAATAATGAATTTCGGGATGATGTTTGTCGGTGGAAGAATTCACAACAAAACCCAACTGCCGGATGTTGATATGTCACAGATTAAGATTGAAAAGATGAAAGACGGAACTTTCAATCTTATAGCTAATGATAGAGTGTTCTACAAGACAAAAGATGAAAACAAACTGGCTTTTGTAACACTGGTGCTGGGTGCTAAAAGTAAAACTAAGATTGAAGCAAATAATCCATCTAAAAATAAATATACGAAATCAAGTCAATCTCCAATGTTTGAAGATTTGCAATATTCTAAAAAATCAAATAATACTCCTAATTTAAGAAATAATTCGTGGGTACAGGAAGATTTTGCGCGTGAGCTTGCGGCAAATAAAGATTTCCCGAGAGAAGAAATTGATAGTGTTCTAGCGTTCACCGACAAAGACAACATTGATTTTGCGCGTGAGCTTGTGGCAAATAAAGATTTTCCGAGAGAAGAAATTGCTAAGGTACTATGCTTGACCAACAAAGACAAGCTTGATTTTGCGCGTGAGCTTGTGGCAAATAAAGATTACCCGAGAGATAAAATTACTGAGGTTCTAGGGCACACCAACAAAGACAACCTTAATCTTGCGCGTGAGCTTGTGGCAAATAAAGATTTTCCGAGAGAGCAAATTGCTAGGGTTCTAGAGTACACCGACAAAGACAACCTTAATCTTGCGCGTGAGCTTGTGGCTGACAAAGATTTACCGAGAGATAAAATTGCTGAAGTACTAAGGTATACCTATACCAATGAGGTACTAAGGGATACCAACAAAGACAAGCTTGATTTTGCGCGTGAGCTTGTCGCTAACAAAGATTTCCCGAGAGAAAAAATTGATAGGGTACTAAGGTATACCAACAAAGACAACCTCGATTTTGCGCGTGAGCTTGTGGCAAATAAAGATTTCCAGAGAGAAGAAATTGATAGGGTACTAAGGTATACCAACAAAGACAACCTCGATTTTGCGCGTGAGCTTGTGGCAAATAAAGATTTCCAGAGAGAAGAAATTGCTAATGTACTATGCTTGACCAACAAAGACAAGCTTGATTTTGCGCGTGAGCTTGTGGCAAATAAAGATTTCCCGAGAGATAAAATTACTGAGGTGCTATGGTATACCAACAAAGACAACCTCGATTTTGCGCGTGAACTTGTGGCAAATAAAGATTTCCCGAAAAATCAAACTGCTAGGGTTCTAGAGTTCACCAACAAAGACAACCTTGATTTTGCGAGTGAGCTTGTGGCAGATAAAGATTTCCCGAGAGATAAAATTGCTAAGGTAATTCAGCATTATAACTATCAAAGTAAAACTCTTTTTGATTTGATAGTTTCTAGAAATGATATAAAGTCTTCGGTTTTAGCTAATATTACGGATTGTATAATCTGTAAAGATGGTGCAATCCGTGGACAGATAGATACCAATAAAGTTAAACGCTATACCGCATTGTTAGAGAATCCTAAAACTTCGCCGTTTATGGTTAAGAAGCTTAATGATGGTATGGATATAGACACAGCAGCATTTTTACTCAAAACACAGCAAAAATTAGACGGCGAAAATGCAGCAAAACAACAGGCTAATAAAAAATCTCAAGTTCAAAATTACAGTACAGATCAGCAAACTCTTAATAAACAATTTACTGCTCTAGGCTTGTCTGAAAATGAGTCAAAAGCAATAATAAAAGCTGTTTCTGCAGATGGAAGTGTTAATATTGAACTACGTAATAAAGCTGTTGAACTTATTGAACTAGGAGTTGCAAAAAACAGAATCGGTGATATATTAACATCTGCACAAATAACCGGACAGTATAATTCTAAGATTATAGATGATTTTGTATCTCTACAGGGGCTGGGTTTAAATCCGCTTTTAGAAAAAAATCTGGCTATTCTTAATAATCTTTCCGGTAAAGAAGTTGCTGAGAAATTTAACTCCAAAGTCAAAAAACAAATAATTGGTATGCTTGAAAATTTACCTGAAAGTAAAAAAATATTGCTGGAATCAAAAGGTGTTGAGTTAAATTCGATTATTGAAAAACTGAAAACACAGCAAATCAGATTAACTCAAGCTGCTCCTCAAAAGGTAAAACTTCCGGAAGACATGAGAATGTCCAAATCAAAACTTACCGGTTTTGAAAGGATTGTTGTTGATAAATACAATCCTAATCAAAAAATTTGGATGAGCGAAGCTAAGTGCAAAGAATGGGCTGAAGATAAATATAACGACTTTAAAAATGGTGATTATAAATCAATGTCTTATCCGAGTGCAAACAAAAATCGTGAAAAAATCCTTAATGAATGGTTTGAATTTATGGATACTGAGCCGGAGATAAAAGACAATCCGTTTGTAAAAATTATAATTTCAGACTATATTACAAAAGACGTCGAGCCGGAAAATGCTTGGCTGCCACCGGCTTTTGATAAAGCATTAATAAAAGAAGTGCTTAATTCAGCTATGCAAAACAGCAGTATATCAATATCTGCAACATATGCCAAGAAACTCAAAGCGAAAGCTGAAAACAGTACACTTAAAGAAGAAGTCTTTGTTGATGGTATAAAAGGAACATGGTACACAGTTCCACAGACAGATAAATCTTCGCCTAATTTCCAAACAAATGCCGATAAACTTAAAGCATTCTCTGACGGTACAAATTGGTGTATTAGAACATATAATGCAGAATCTTACGTTCAAGAGGGTGCAATGCATTTCTTTGTTGATGAAAACGGGCTGACTCAAGTATGTGTACGGGAAGACGCCCCCGGTCGAGTTTATGAAATCCAAAAACGTCAGCAAAATGGTACAAGACCAATTCCATATATTACAGTTGTCAAGGATTTTCTTGACAGGTATAATTTAAAAACCACTTCCGGTTATCTTGACGCAGCATTAAATGCAAAACCTAAATTTGATGAACAGAAAAAAAGCTTTAATGAAGCTGCTAAACGAGGTGATTATAAATATATACTTGAGCAAATGGGTATAACAGTAGAAGTCTTGCCGGACGGAACTTATGCAATATCTCACTATTCACCGGCACTTGGAGAATATACGATTAACGACCTTGGTATAAAAGAAAATGACCTGCTTTCTAATGTTTCTATAATAAGAGGCAATGCAATTTTTGAAAACTCAAATGCTACAACTTTACCCAAACTAACAAAAGTCGGCGGCAAGTTTACTTTTGACAGCTCCAATATTTCAGATGTAAGAAACCTTAAAGAAATAAATGGCTATAAAATTGAATGGGAATAAAAAAATTCCTCTTATATAGATTCCAGATTAACAGTTAACACTTCTCAAAATCCATTCAAAAATGTAAGCACTGGAGCGGAATATTCCGTTTATTGTTTTTGGAGATTAAAAAGAACTCCCATATTTAACCCACAATTGTCCGGTAAAAATTTAGCATCCTAAATCAAAATGCAACAAATAATAATGAATAATCAAATAAACCAGACAATACTTGCGGTTATAAGCAATACTAATAAAATTGAATATCACAAAAGTTTAACGTGCGTACTCCTTCCCTGGATGGGGAAGGCTGGGATGGGGTGATAAGAACGACAACGCATTTATCTTGTAATAAGTTAAGTCAACACATGTTGAAACTTTCTATAACATAAACTAACCCTAAGATATTACGAAGAAGTTATAGTCAAGCAATGCTTGACCTACTTTTTATATTAAAATATTTTTTTTATTAAACTAATTTAAACCGCCAAGTCTCACCCCATCCCAGCCTTCCCCATCCAGGGAAGGAGTGTGCGCTACCCATTTGGGACTTACGCTTTAAAAACCTAACCGGTCTTACTGGCTTCGTCTGCCCGCTATCCTAACTATACATTTACCTCTTTTCCCCCCGTCCGTCCGCAAATCCGCTCTCCATCCAGGGAATAAGATCGTGTGCAGAATCTTTTATTAAGAAGTCCCTTTTTCTCAAAATAGATTATAACAAAAATAACCCGTATTATTAGCCTATTGCGTTTACTTCTTAAATCCACCCCAAACTTAATTGTTTACTTTTGTAACATTTTAATTTAAAATAACAAAAAATATTTTTTAGGGATTTTATAATAGCAGCCGAATATATTTGAAAGGTTTTTGTTGTGAATCCGATTACGGGAAAACATATATCAAATGCTATAACAAAAATGACAAAAGCTGATGCTCTCCGTCCGATAGTTGCTTTAGAAGCAGTCGTTGTTACAGGAAGAACATACCAGGCATACAAAAGAGGCAAGGGCGATGAAGCAAGAGAAAGATTTATTGAAGAGACAATGGGCTCTATAGTCTGGCTTTGCGGGGTTAAATATCTTAATAAGCTTGGCGATAAAATTGTTGCCCAAATTCTCAAATCTCAAGGTAAAAATTTTGATGTCGGCACAGATAAATTATTAAGAACACCTTTTGATAATTTTATGAAGAAAGTTGCTCCGCGCAATTTCACCCCGAACCAAGTAGCTCTCATTAAGGGCGGAAAGGTTTTAACAAGTATTGTTTTAGCCAATATGTTTATCGGTCTGGTTGTACCAAAACTCAATCAAGCATTAACAAGAAAAGTCATTGGCGACAGAAAAGCTGCTAAACAGACTCAAAAACAGAATAATCCTGCATTCAAAGGCGGCGGGATTGCCTCTATCAATAAATTTACGAACTGGATAGAAAATACTAATACAGGTCAACTCCTTTCAAGTGACGTTGGTGTTGCAGGTGGTCGTATGTACAGCGCAAGAAGAAAGGAAGAAAGAAGAGAAATTGCAATTCGTGACATCGGTTCTATTTATTTTTACATGTGGGCGCAGGGTCATGTAAGAAATCTCTTGAATCTTGCAGAAACAGGACGGGCTACAAGACTAAATCCGGCAACGGCAGAAATTTTACATAAACATCTAACGGAATTTATCGGTGATAAAGATATGAATGTTAATGAGTTCAAGAAACAGGTGCTGGGTCTTGAGAATCCAGAGATTAAATACAATCCGGCACTTGATAATCTGTTTGAAAAAGGCGAGCTTTCAAACTGGGCTAAATTCCGTAAAAAACAGCCGTTAGAAGTCGCTAAAGTTGCTGATATAGAAGCTTCATCGCTAATAAAAGAACCCGAAATTCTTAACAGATTAAAAGAAATGTCAAAACTTCAGCCTCTAAGGCGCGGCGAAGCTGTTGTTACCAAGCAGCAGTTTCTTGATGCATTAAATAAATCAGAAATTAATAACCCGAAACTTTTAGATGAAGTATTTACGGAATTTACAGGCGGTGCTAACAAGGATGAATTCAAATATATTTCAAATAATAAATTGTATAAACTTAAAGATGAAATGAAACACTATGTAGAAACAATATGCAAAGCCGCAAAAGGCGGAAATGTAAACAAAAAATTGCTTCAAAATGTCAAAATTAAAAATACAGCATATAGCGGTATAAATTTCCTTGCAGGTTTTGCGGTTGCAGCAACGTTTCTTTCTACAATTATTCCTAAAATTCAGTACTGGTACACAAGAAAGACTACCGGTGTAAATGCATTCCCCGGAGTATATGATTTTGAAAAGCACAAAGAAGCTTAAGTTAAATCGTTTGTATAAAAATGCTTGAACAGGAATGGATTGTAAAGAATTGTTACATAAAAGCAATTATTAGTATTATTTTTACTTTATATATATGTGTAGTAAAAATATGAAGGTGATTGTATGAGTTTTAACTACGGTAACTATGGTATGACAGGGATTAATAGTATGTACGGGATGTACGGTATGAATAATATTGGCGGAGGAAACATGCATCAGTATTTTAAAAACAAATATGGATGTCCGGATTGTTTCAGAACGCAACCCTATCTTTCTGAATATCCCAAACCTATAACACCGCTTCCCAGACAGGTTATGCGTCCATCTTTCTGGCAAAGATTTATTAATAAACTAGCGGGTTAATTTCCGTCTTTATTATTTTATATTCATGTTATTATTAAACATGTAAATAATAAAGGAGTTTTAACTATGGCTAAAGACTGCAGTTTTGATGTTGTTTCCGAATTTGACAGGCAAGAACTGGTTAATGCTGTTGACCAGGTTAAGAGAGATTTAAATTCAAGATTTGATTTAAAAAATTCAAATTCAACTGTTGATTTAGACAGCGACAAATCTATTACTATAACTACAAATGATGATATGAAGTTGAAAAATATATATGATATTCTGCAATCAAAATTGGTTAAAAGAGGTATCAGTATAAAGATTCTAGACCCGCAAAATATTGAAAATGCACTCGGCGGAAATGTAAGACAGGTAGTAAATTTGAAAAAAGGCTTAACTCAAGAACTTGCAAAAAAAATCGTAGCCGATATTAAGGATTCAAAACTTAAAGTTCAAGCTTCTATTCAAGGAGAACAGGTTAGAGTTACCGGCAAAAGCAAAGATGATTTGCAGGAAGTTATTCAAATTCTCAGAAAAAATGAAGATAAATATGATGTTCCGCTTCAGTTTACAAACTACAGATAAAAATAGAATAGAGTTTATAGGTTTAGAAGTTTAGGAGTTTATAAGAAAATATTATAACTTCTTCTGAACTCCTAAACCACTAAACTCCCAAACCAAATAACCATGACTAATTTAGAAAATACAATAGACAGAATACAAGAATTAATTGATACTGAAGCAGAACAGCAGCTTCGGGATGAATTAAACAGTTATCACTCTGCAGATTTAGCTGATATATTTCAGCAGTTAAAGCCTGAAGAGCGGTTGCATTGTATTACCGAAATCGATGAGGAAAAAGCTGCCGACGTTATAGAGTATTTACCCCCTCAGCTTCAAGTAGAGATACTGGGTGATATTGATACGGAACTTGCATCCCGCCTAATTTCAAAGCTTCCGCATGACGAAGCCGCTGACGTATTAGGCGATATGGAAGAGGATGAATCACAGGCTTATCTAGACCAGCTGCCCCAAAAGTTTTCATCCGAAGTTAGAGAACTTTTAACATACAATGAAGATACTGCAGGCGGTATTATGACTCCGCTCGTTCTTACAGTATATGATAATATGACTGTTAAAGAAGCCCTTGAAACCATTAGAATTAAAGCCGAAAAAGAAAATATGGAGCTTTACTATGTCTATGTTGTAGACAAACATAATCATCTGGCAGGGGTTGTATCATTACGGAATCTCATAACAGCTCCAATGGATTTAAATATATCTGATATTATGTCAAAAGATATTGTTAAAGTTCATGTAGATGATTATCAAGGACACATAGCAGATATTTTCATGAAATATCAATTTAATGCTCTCCCTGTAGTAGATTTGTATAATCATCTTAAGGGAATTGTAACCTGGGATGATGTTCAAGATATTGTTGAAGAAGAAACAACTGATGAAATCTTAACTTCTTCCGGTATCGTAACAGATCTGGGTGACGAGGATGATGATATTTTAACAGGCAGCCTTGCACATGCTATAAAAGCAAGAATTCCATGGCTATTTATTACACTCATTGGAGAATTTATAGCTGTTACAATTACAAACAAATATGACAAAACATTTACAGCGCTTCCCGTTATAGCAGCCTTTATGCCGCTTCTTGCAGGGTTAGGCGGTAATATCGGCACCCAGAGTATTACACTTATGGTTCGCGGTATGTCGACAGGACAAATCACTCTGAGTTCAGGCTGGCACCAGATAATGAGAGAAACCATTACCGGCTTAAGCATCGGTTTCTTTTTCGGTATGCTGGTAACACTTGTCACCTGGGGCTGGCAGCACAATCTTGAATTAGGTTTAATCGTTGGAGTTGCCATGTCATTGAATATGACAATTGCAACAGTTATCGGAACTGGCACACCGCTTGTTTTAAAGAAAATGAACATAGATCCTGCTGTAGCTTCCGGACCTGTAATTGCTACAACAATTGATGTTATTGGTCTTGCAGTATATTTAACATTGGTTACATGGTATCTGATTAACACATAATGGAAGAAAAAAGATATAATCAATTCAGCAAATACTTAAAAGATAAATTTGGAGCAAAAGTGTATAAAATCACAATCGATGCAGGTTTTTCCTGCCCGAACCGTGATGGTACAATTTCAAAATCCGGCTGTATATTCTGCGATGACGGCGGAAGTTTTTCGCAGGCTCATTCTAATAGACTGAGCATAGAAGAACAGGTTAGAATTGGTGCGGAGACTCTAAAACAAAGATTTAAAGCGAAAAAGTTTATGTCATATTTCCAGGCTTTTTCAAATACTTATAAACCTGTTGAAGAGCTTGAAAAAATTTACAAAGCATCACTTACACATCCGGATATTGTAGGACTCTCAATAGGAACAAGACCGGACTGTATTGATGAGGATAAATTAAAACTAATCTCTTCATTTTCGCAGGATTATTATACATGGATAGAGTATGGTCTGCAATCGGTGCATGATAAAACTTTAGCAAAAATTAACAGAGGACACGATTATAAGTGTTTTTTAGAAGCTTATGAAAAAACAAAAAACAGGGGAATAAATATTTGTCTGCACGTCATATTGAATCTATTTGAAACATACAGTGAAATGATGGAAACTGCAAAAACAATTGCAAAGCTTGAGCCGGAAGGAGTAAAAATTCATATGCTCTGTGCGCTTGAAGGGACAAAACTCACAGAGATGTACAGAGCAGGCGAAATTGAATTTATGACAGAAGATGAGTATGTTAATACGGTTTGTGATTTCCTTGAGTATTTACCACCTGAAACCACAATCCACCGTCTTGCGGGGAATGGTTTAAGAACAGAACTTGTTGCACCGAGGTGGATAGGGAAGAAATTAGATTGCTTGAATAAAATTGACAGGGAGTTAGAAAGGCGAAATTCTAAACAAGGAGCCAAATTAATAGAAGTTTTATAGTATCTTAATGTTTATTTACAGCAAGTATTGTTACAATAATAAGACAATGATGGAATATCGTTTTGACGCGCTCAAGCATCTCTGGTATAATAAATCTAAGTTAGGGGAGTAGGATGACATGGCTGTCTGTAAAATTAAAACTCTGAAAAATAATATAAGAATGTCAACTCAAGAACTTCTTCAAACTATTAACCAAAAATTGAAAGAAGGTGTTACTGATTTTGAAATAGAAGCCTGCGGACAGCACGACATCGGGGGCTCCTGCTGGTCAAAAGACGGAAAAGCTTTGAGATTTAAAGTTACCAACCCCGGTCAAAGAGTCGGAGCAATGGCAATGGATGGGACTAAAATTGTCGTAGAAGGTTCTGCCCCTGCTGATGTCGGCTGGCTTAACTCCGGCGCTGAAATCGTTGTTAAAGGCGATGGAGGGGATACCTCCGCCCACTGTGCAGCAGGAGGTAAAATCTATATCGGCGGAAGAGTCGGTACACGCTCCGGAGCATTGATGAAACACGATCCCAGATTTGAACCGCCGGAATTCTGGGTTCTTAAAAATACAGGCTCTTTTAGTTTTGAGTTTATGAGCGGCGGTATAGCGGTTATCTGCGGGTATAATTGTGATGAAATGTCTTCTGTTCTCGGCAACCGTTCCTGTGTAGGAATGGTTGGAGGAGTTGTTTATGTTAGAGGCAATGTAGATGGACTTGCCAATTGTGTTAAACAGATAAGCTTGGACAAGTATGACAAAGATTTTTTGAAATCCGGAATGGAGAATTTTTTAAATGAAATAGAAAGAACGGAACTCTCTGAAGAATTACTTGATTTTTCTAAATGGACAAAAATTATTCCGCTTCCGAATGAACAAAAACAAAAAAGAATGCCGGTAGCAGAATTTAAGAAAACAGAATGGTTTAGCGACGGACTTTTTGGAGATTTAGTAGAAGATAATGGCGAAATTTTTTCTCTGGCAGAAACCGGCGACGGTCGTTTACGAAAACCAGTCTGGGATAAAAAGCTTTGCGTAGACTGCGGATTATGCCTGTCTAACTGTCCTCAAAAAGCTATTATAAAAGAAGATAAAACTTATAAATCAATCGATAATAAATGTATCGGGTGCGGGATTTGTTCAGCCGTCTGTCCCGGAAAAGCCTGGAGAATGGTTTAGCCAATCATACAAATTTCTGATTTCACCATATTTAAAATTTTTTAAAATTTCCGGAGTATCAAGATTTTCTTTTATCGGATTAATGATTATCTCTCCGTCTTGAAAAACTTTAGAAAAATTTTTATTCTCTTTTACGCAATGCGGGACTTTTACAGTATTTGTCCGGCATAAATATGCAAGACCATGAACACGGCATATAATCGGACGATATGGATAAATTGAGCACTTTTTATCGATAAGAAATGGACAGGCGCCGCCGCTTTTCATATTTTTAACATTTTCCTGCACTATTTTTTTTATTTCATTTTCTAGCGCAATATATCCATTCATCATATATTGAAGTTCAATGTCAGATAATGGATAATCTCCTTTTTCACAGCAGGAAGAACAGCCGATTTTACAATAAATAAAATCTTTGTATTCTTCAAAATAGCTGTCCAGCCTTAAATCGAGGTTGTTTAAGAATGCTGCATAATCCAAAGACTATCTTTTCCCCCAAATTTTTGCCCAAAAACTCCTTGAGGGGTGACTTTCAAGTTGTTCAATTCTTTGAGATAATTCTTTATTGTGTTCAAGAAGCTCTTTAACCTGTCTGGCAAGAATTTCATTATCTCTCTTATATCCGCCGGCTTCAATGAGCTTATTAACCATATCAGAGTTGGTAATATCATCACTTATCTTTTTAGCAACAGCTTCTGCAAGCATCTGTAAAGTCTGGCTTGAAACATCTAATGTAAAGCTTTTCCCTTGAGGGATAGGACTTTCCGCAGGTGCAGCTTCCTCTTGAACAGCAACTCCTGCAGATACGGTTTCATTCGGGTTATTATTTAATAATTCACTCACCATAATCGGCTGCACCGGCTGCGGCGGTTCTTCGTATTTCTCTACCTTAGCTTCTATGCGTCCCAATTTTGTTATAATCTGTTCATCACTGTATCCCTGCGCTTTTAAAGATATGCCTTTTTTGATTTTTTCAAGTGCCAGATCATCATAGAATTCAAGCCCGTCTTCATCTTCATAAATTGATTCAATCTTCCAATCTTCTAAAAATAAATCAAGCGAATGCTTGTCAATATAATAGTTTTCCGTATTTAAACTTTTTAAAATCATTTCTCTGTTAAACATCCGCCTATCCTCTTTTTCTCCAGATTTTTTAATACTCCGATTTATTTTTTTAGCAGTCTTGCAATATCCCTGTCTTGAGTTTTTTTAGCAATAGCTTCTCTTTTATCGTAAAGCTTTTTACCTTTCGCAAGACCTATCTCTATCTTAGCAAAACCACGGGTTAAAAACAATTCTAACGGTACAATTGTTACACCGTCTTTTTTTACTTTGTCCTGTATTTTTAAAATCTCCCGTTTTTGCATAAGCAGTTTTCTCACCCTGTCCGGTTTGTGATTAAACCTGTTTCCCAGCTCATAAGGCGAGATATGCATACCATATAAAAAGGCTTCATTATCTTCGATTTTGACAAAAGAATCCTTTAAATTTACGGTACCCTTTCTGATTGACTTAATTTCTGTCCCTGTAAGAACCATCCCTGCAATAAATTTATCAAAAATCAAAAAATCATGAAAAGCTTTTCTGTTTGTAGATATAACCTTTTTATCCATAAAAGCATTATAATTCAAGAATTGTAATTTGAAAAGCTATATCATTTATTTTATTGATAAATATCATTAAAAATACCTTTAAGCCCCACCGGGTTTACAGAGTATATTTTCGTATCCGGATAAAAAATTTCTGCAAAATCTTTTACCTTAAGAAAGCCTTCATAAATCTTATTTGTTTTAAGAATGTTTTTGCACTTACTATTATAATAACCGCTCAAATTGTTGTCACACCCGACAATGTATATTCGTTCGGGATTTGTCCACAGTGCAAACTGGATTGCCGGAAACATAACAGAATTGGCATTAAAAAATGCTTCTGATGAAATATCATATGTCGGAATTTTTTTAGAATTAACTGAGTATAAATAAAATCTTTCGGCTCCGGCTTTTATGGCGTCAGATTCTGAAATTGTGCACTGCAGCAATTCACTATCAGAACAAATACCATAGAATTTTTTGACATTATTACCCTTATATTCATTTAATGCCGGTAGATAATCCGGCGTAGGCATGCTGTTATCAAATATAAAATAATAGTCAAATAAAACTTTATCATATTCAAAAGCTCTATTTACGCCGATATAAACAGCATCTTTTATTGGAATAAATTGCTTTAAAGAAGGACCTGTTGCAACAATAACAACATCCATGCCGGCGCAGCAGTTTTTGTATTTTGTAAAAACTTTTGAATGTAAGTTTTGTGTATTCAACATTCTCTGGTATGTTGAATTTCTATCAAGCCATTTAATTTTTAATCCGGCTATATTTAGTATTTTCCTGCTTCCATTGCTTTTAAAACTTAATAAACTCTTTTTCATAATAAAACTATTAATAAATGACAATTATATTCCATTAATGTATCAAATAAAGATACCTAAGTCAATGATTAATGTTAATAAATAGTGTGTTTTCCTATCCTAAAATAGATTATTCTATTCTAGAGAGGTATATATGGAAAGTGTAATATCAAGAAAATTAGGCAAAAGGATAAAAGAACTGCGTACTGCAAAAGGTTTTAAACAGCGTGAAATTGCAGATTTTCTTGATATGGAACGCTCAAATTATACACGTATAGAAAGCGGTAAGCAAACGCCGTCGGATAAAAATTTAGCTAAAATTGCAGATTTTTTAGGGGTTAATATTAAGGATTTGTTTGATTATGAACATTTACAGACTCGTGAAGAGCTGACAAATTCAATAATTAGTATTCTGCCGGAGCTTTCGGATAAAGAATTGATATATTGTTATAAAATGCTATTAAGTTTGCAGCAGATGAGATAATAACTTCAAACTTTGATTTTCAAGCTGCTTAGAATTTTATTGACTGAAAAATCATTGCACTGTAAATTTGTCACCCAATTAAGTAATTTATATACGAAAATTAATCATTCTTTAGCAGGATAAAATAGAATAAAGACAAATGGTATAATAATATTATGAGGTTTGTCTTATGGGAAAAATTTGCTGTTTTGTAATTATGTCCTGTGTTTTCTCCCTTTTTCTTTCTGCCTGCACTATAAAGCAGGACAGTCCGATGATTAAGTCAGAAAGAAGGTTAGGAAAATATATCCAGCCTCAAAACGAACAAAAAAGTGGAGTAGTAGATTTATCAGAGGGACCAAAACTTAAATATGACGCAGTTTTTGGACCTCAAACACCGAGTTTTGATTTTAAAATAGTAAATCCTTATTAAATAATATTATGGCAGATTTAAATGATAGAAAATTTGTAGGCAGACTTATTTATGCCGTTCTTACAGAACGCAAAACAGTTCGTGAAGCTATTTCGCTTTTTCCGGATACAAAAGATAAAAACATAGAATGTGCATACCACGCACTTGTACATTATGAAGCTGATGAGGATTTAAGATACCACGATATAGATTATCGAGAAGAGCAGAATGATTATCTGGAATTTATTGCACAGACACTTTCTGCCGGAAAAGATTTACCGCGAAACATTATTGCGGATTATGAGCCTTATTATCACGGAGTTTCAAAGCCATGGCAGAATGGAATTAAAGGCTTTTTTAAAGAATTTTTAAGATTTATTAACATATAGTTGCGTAAATAAATTTTTATGCAAAAATTAGATATGGAGATAAAGTGTAATTTTAACCCTAATTATTTTCGAGATTATGAAAAGCCCCCAATACCGGAGGGATTAACCTCCCGCGGCAGTCAGTATAATACACTGCTGAAGCAGAAGGGGAAAAGTGCGGATATATTTATAAAAAGACCGGATACAGTAAAAGCTGCGTCCGGTCTTTCCGGCATAAAGAAAGAAAAGTCCGGCTGGTTAGGTACCGTTAAAAATTATGCTAAAAACTATATTAAAAATATTAAACATACATACGATCACAAGATTGTTTATGCACTTATAGAAAAAGAGCTTTTCGGTAAAATTTCCATAAACAGTATAACTCATGATTTGGATAAAATGATTATGTACTGCCTCGGATTTCCAAAATCATTTGTAACGGATTTCCACAGAAAACACTCGACGCACCACCCGGAGAGCGGCAAAACGATGAATCTGCAAAGTATGATATGTGACAATATTGCATCTTCTCCGGAATTTAAGCCGGAAAAAAGGCTGTCATTGAGAAATCACTTTAATACTTGTAAAACTCTTCAAGAAGTTAAAGGATTTAAAGAAATACTTGAGAAATATAATTATGGAGAGAACTTGAATTTTGCTAAAATTAATGCAGAAAAGAGAGCAAAATATAAGGGTTTGCACGGTGCAGTTAATGTTATATCAAGAACATTGCTGTTTTTTATCTAGCTTCTTTTAATTCTGCCCAGATAGTCGGATTTGCCGTGTCACAATCCATAATGTCAATAATTCTGTAAAAAGGTGCTCCTGCTGTTGAGATATGCACAATCCCATTAACATTTTGCTCTTTGTTCACCCCGAAATGTCCGGAAATAACTGCTTTTACATTGTTGTGCCTTGCAAGAATTTTTAAATAATTTTCCGGCTTAAAAGTATAATATGTTTCTTTCTCTGCGGGAGGTATCAACGGAAAATGCTGGAAAATAATTACATTATGTTTTTTATGCAAACCAAGCTCAGCATCAAGCCAATTTAGCACATCTTCCTTGAAATATCCATTTGTACCGGGGATAACATCTTTTGCACCGTCTACTGCAAGGAAAATAACTCCGTCATACTCAAACTTGTAACTCGGGGTTTCCGGTTTGTATTTTCGCACATGTTTTTTTATTGTTTTTATGTATTGTATTTTACTCATTTCTTTATGCTTATTTACGTCCTTGTCGCCAATTACTATATAGAAAGGACAATTTAGCCTTTTAGCCTCATCAAGAAATGCTGTTAAATCATCTTTTTCGGGGCGGTTTATATTATCACCCGTAAAAACAACAAACTCGACATCTTTTTGTTTATTTATATCATCAATCATTTTTCGCAAAATATTATTTTTGCCGTCAGCGTCATATCTTATATCACTGATTTGCACAAATCTCATATCTTTTGCAAAAACTGCGGTTGAAAATAACAAAAATGTAGCAAAAAGAGTAAAAAATTTTTTCATCTTATACCTCAATAGAATGATTTTAGCACAAAAACACTGGAAAAATTTCAAAAATAGTTTATAATGAACATGCAATGTATAATTCTGGACAGTATTATGTCTTTTGATTTCAGTAATATCAACCCGATCAGAACAGAAGCAACATACAAAGACGGCGGCGGTTTAGGCGGCGGTGGAATGTATATGCGTCAAAAACGCAAGCGTAAAGATGAAGAAGAGGAAGATATTTTTGAACGCAGTGAAGAAAAAGATCCTAACGAAATTGAACTTGTATCCGAAGAAATAAAAGCGCAGGATATTCCGGACTCAACGATGTTTAATAAATTCGTAAACTGGTTTAGAATAGGCAGAGATTAAGATTTTTTCGTAAAGAAATCTTTGACTTTATTATAGTATTTTATGGCGAAGTCTTTTGTTTTATGGCAGAGATTATAGCACTGTTTTGTTATTTTATTTGACTTTTCCAAAAAAGTTTTAATCTTCCCGTCATTTAGTTTACCAATTGCATTTGTTTTGTGTACATACCCGAGTCCGCCGATAACAGCAGCTGCAAACAATGCAAGCCCGACGATGGATTTCCCTACACTTTCGGCTGTATCGTTTTTTCCTGTATTTCCTCTAAAGCATACCGAATCACCGCACTGTTGTCCGGAAATTGTTTCACGCTTTTGCGGCGCGAGATTTCTTTTAGCGACACTGCCGGATGTTTCACTACCGTAAAAGCTTACATAATTCATAACAAACCTCCAGATTTTGTACACTACCTATATCATGTAAAACATTTTTTCTACAAAAATTGCGTTTTTGTTACAAATCTTTACATCAAATCTAAGGTGGATTCACGAGGTTATATTTTTTTAACAAAACAGGTAAAGATTATATAAATATTTCACTGAAATCCGCATTTTTATACTATACTTGAGTTGTAATATAAGTATATGGAGAAAGAGGAATGACAAATACATTATTAGAAAAAACAAATATCCATCCGTCAGCAGTAATCCACCCTTCTGCAGAAATTGCCGAAGGTGTTACTATCGGACCTAATGTCGTAATCGGGGAAGGTGTAAAAATCGGAAAAGGAACAAGAGTTATTGCAAATGCATACATTGAATTTGCAGAAATAGGTGAAAACTGCACAATTTCTCCATTCTCTACTATCGGTTCAGAACCGCAGGATTTAGGCTACAAAGGCGAACCAACAAAAGTTGTTATCGGTAACGGCACTATCATAAAAGAAAATGTTACAATACACAGAGGAGCTGCATGCGGCGATTTCACTACCAGAATAGGAAACAAATGCCTGCTGATGGTTGGCTCTCATATTGCTCATAACTGTGTTCTTGAAGATGAAGTTATTCTCGCCAATCTGGTAACTTTAGGCGGACACGTTCATGTTGGCTTTGGTGCATTCGTCGGCGGAATGAGTGTTTTCCATCAAAATATAAGAATCGGTTCAATGGCTATTATAAGCGGCTTTTCTGCTTCTAGGCAGGACATCCTTCCATACTCTAAAGGAGAAGGCAGACCGCCTGTTCCAAGAGGCTTAAACGTAATCGCTATGAAAAGACGCGGTGTTACACAAGAAGTCAGAACCGCAACCAATGAAGCGTTTAAGTTATTGATTTCTGAAGATTTAAATACAACACAGGCTATTGAAAAAATAAAAGCTGAAATACCAATGAATGAATATATCGAAAACATGATTGAATTTATTCAGACATCAAAAAGAGGAGTTCTTTTAAAAACTCATAAGTCAGGATATCAATCCTTAGAATAATTTTACAATTGATACAAAATAAAAGCTGGTTGAATAAGTCTTTCAACCAGCTTTTATTATATAAAATATTTTTATCACAAAGGGATTGGACAAAAGCAAGTTTATATAAAGGGTAATAATTACAATTAATCCTCAAAATGATTATTTTTTACATAATATTAAGTTTTGTAAACCGCTTAAAAGCTTACATTTACTATCTTTTAGTCCATTCATACTGCTTTGATAAAAATATTTAAAACTCCCGCTTGACATTAATTTCTTATGTGCAATAATATAAATACACACTTTAAGTGTAGCCGAAACACTAAATAGCAAAATATACCCCAAAATCATATAAACTCCTAGATAATAAACACTAAAAAGACCATTAGGATGCAGAAAACAAAACCCACTCGAAACACACCGGGTGGTTTTTTTTATGTCTTATATATAATTTAGTTTTAAGGTTGTATAATAAACAATATGCTGACAACCTGTCTTGGTGTATTAATAAGAATATTCTCAAACTCGTTTCTTAATGTTTTTCAAAAGATATTGACTAACAAAGGACAGAGCTCTTCTGTTGTTAATTTCTATACTTATTTAGGTCTGAGCATTATTGGTATGGGATTTTTTAAAAGCGTATCATTGGAAATTATTCCGCTTGCATTGCTAATGGGACTTTTAGGCGCTATAGGCAATTATTTTATAATAAAAGCACTATCTTTAGGAGAACTCTCCGCTTTAGCGCCGGTTAATTCATATAAACCTGTAGCCGCATTAATTATAGGAATTTTCTTTTTAAATGAAATTCCATCATTTAAAGCCATTCTGGGTATTATATTAATAATAGCAGGAACCTATTTTATATTTGATAACCATGGCAAAAATAATTTAAAAGCTATTTATTATAGAATTCTGGCATTAATTTTTTCTGCTGCAGAAGCAGTAGTTATAAAAAAAATTGTTTTATTGACTAATGTCACAGAATCCTTTATTTTATGGTCTTTTACCGGACTTTTGTTTTCATTTTTGTTTATGATTATATCTAAACATAAACCACAGATAAAATCATATAAGCATCAAATCTTATTAATCCTTGCTGTAGGCGCAATGCAATATTCGACAAATTATGTATTCTCAAAAATTAATATTGCCTATGCACTGGCATTATTTCAATTGTCAAGCATATTGAGTGTTTTTCTCGGAGCAAACATGTTTCATGAGAGTAATATTGGAAAAAAACTTTTTGGTTCTGCAATAATGACCATTGGGGCTGTTATCATAATTTTAACTTAATATTTAAAACACTCTATATCATGGTCATCAACAACACCAATGGCTTGAAGGTAAGAATAAATGATTATGGTACCGACATATTTCATTCCGCGCTTTTTTAAATCTTTAGAGATTTTATCTGATAAAGGCGTGCTTGCGGGAAGTGTTTCGCCGGATTTTCTTTTTATAATTTTATTATCTGTAAAACCCCATATATAATTTGCAAAAGAGCCATATTCTTTTTGTATTTCAATAAAAATTCCGGCATTTTTTATAGCAGCTTCTATTTTGCTTCGACTCCTTATAATTTTTTCATCTTTAAGAAGCTCTTCAATTTTAGAATTATTATATTGTGCAATTTTCGCTGCATCAAACCCATCAAAAGCTTTTCTGAATGCTTCACGCTTTTTTAATACTGTAATCCATGACAATCCTGCTTGAAAAGATTCCAAAATCAGAAGTTCAAATAATTCCTTATCATTGTACTTAGGAACTCCCCATTCCTCATCATGGTACTTAACATAAATCTCAGATTTCTCATCTACCCAAAAACATCTTTTCATAGTAATTACACCTTAATATATTATTTCCTTTATAATATCATACATTAAGAAATCCTTGTATTATATTCCTCACAAACAGATATTCCTCGTGTAATAAAGTTGACAGACAATCAAATGAGAAGTCGTCTTGTAAGTTTTTTGTCATCTTGAAAGCGTAGAAAATCGGGGGTAAATGAAGAGGAGTAAACTTACCCGGCGTATTTGCGGACAGACGGAAGTAAATGTATATGTCCGGATTATAACGCTTTTATACCAAGCAGTATCAATAAAATACCCGCAGTAATTTCAAGCCCTCTTGTAGGAAAATTTTTGAGCCTGCCGCCAAACCAGAAACCGAGAGATGAATTAACATAAGTGACTATTATAAATAAAAGCGCCGGTTTTAAAATCTTATTCCCGAATAAAGAGAGCGAAATCCCTGCAGAAAAAGCATCGATACTGGTTGCAACAGCAACAAGAAATAAGCATTTTATATCTATGCACAATTGTTTTGCATCTTTTTTTTCAAAAGCTTCCTTTATAAACCTTAAACCGAGGTAAACAAATATGAGAAAAACTATTATTCCTGCATACGGCTGAATATATGTTTTTACAAACCCGGTTAAATAATAGCCTATAACAGGCATAAGCCCTTGGAAAATACCGGTAAATGACGCCAAGAGGGCAGAATTTTGCAGACGTTTTTCATTGTACGCCAATCCGTAAGAAAATGAAACAATGCAAGCGTCAATTGACAGAGCTATAGCTAAAAAGAATATTTCAGTGTATGACAAGCAGCCTCCAAGTTTATATGTTTAGGGATTGAGGAGAATTTAGACTCGCTCATTTGGCGTTTTTATCTCCGTACCTTCACCCTTCATTCTAAAAAACATCCGTCTTAATAGGATTTTTGAATTTTGTAATACTTCCCTGGAATAGGAGCTTAACAGTTCCTACCGGACCGTTTCTGTGTTTTGCAACGATAATTTCCGCCTCACCCTTGTTAGCAGCTTTTTCTGCAGCTTCTTCCTCATCATTGGAGTTTTTGTAATACTCGTCACGATAAATAAACATTACTATATCTGCGTCTTGTTCAATAGAACCGGATTCTCTTAAGTCTGAAAGCATCGGGCGTTTATCAGTTCTGCTTTCTACAGCACGTGACAATTGTGAAAGTGCAATTATAGGAACATTTAATTCCTTCGCCAGAATCTTCAAACCTCTTGAAATACTGGAAATCTGCTGCATTCTGTCCTCTCTTCCGGTTCCTTCAATAAGCTGCAAATAGTCGATGACGATTAATCCGAGATTTTTTTCTGCCATTGCTAATCTTCTGCACTTTGCTCTCAAATCCGTAATTGTACAGCCTGCAGTATCATCAATATAAATAGGAGCTTCCGTAAAGCTATTCATTGCAACAGCGAGCTTTTCCCAATCCTTTGCCTGCATGTTTCCGGTCTTAAGCCTTTGAGTATTAACTTCTGCCTCCGAACACAAAAGACGCTGAACAAGCTGTTCTTTTGACATTTCTAAAGAAAAAACTGCAACCGGAGTACTGGCTCTAAGTGCAACATTCTGGGCGATATTAAGAGCAAAAGCCGTTTTCCCCATTGCAGGACGCGCCGCTAAAATTATTAAATCCGACTTCTGAAGCCCGTTAGTGAAGTCATCCAAATCGTAAAAACCTGTCGGCACACCGGTCAAAGTTCCTTTGTTATTATAACGTTCTTCGATTTTTGCGTATGTATCATAAACAAGATCTTTAATCGGTGCAAGGGATTTGGAAGCTTTTTGAGAAGCTATATCAAAAATCAGTTTTTCTGCGTATTCCAGCGATTCTTCTATAGGGTTCAAGTCATAGCCGGAAGCCACAATTTCAGAGCCTGCGTTGATTAAAGAGCGTTTTATGGCTTTTTCCTGTACTATTTTGGAATAATATTCCACGTTTGCTGTTGTAATTGTTTTGTAGCTTAAGTCGTTAATAAAAGCACGTCCGCCTACCAGTTCAAGCTTTTGATTAATGTTTAAAATATCTGAAACAGATACAATGTCTATTTTGTCTTCGCCGTTATAAAGCTGCAGCATTGCCTCATACACATAACGGTGCGCCGGTTTGTAAAAAGATTCCGGTTTCAAGTGTTCAACAATTTTATTCATACAGGCGGGATTAACCAGTATTGCGCCGAGTATTGCTTCTTCCGCATCAATATTTTGAGGCATCAGCTGTGATAAATCTTCCTGTTGTTTCTTTTTAGTGTATGTTGTCGGCATATAGACTCCGTTACTTAATATTATGTACTGCTGTAACAACAATTTCAGCCGCTTCTTCCGGCTTAATATTTGAGAGTTCTCCGGTTTCACGGACTTTGAATTCTACTAACCCGTCTGTAATAGTTTTACCTACAGTAATTCTGTAGGGGAAACCAATTAAATCAGCATCTTTGAATTTTACGCCAGCACGTTCATCTCTGTCATCAATAACAACTTCAACGCCGTGTTTTCTTAAAGTTTCGTAGATATCCTTTGCAACTTTCATCTGCAAATCATCTTTTGTACTTACCGGAATCACAATTGCGTGATATGGAGCAATTGCAAGAGGCCATTTGATACCGTGTTCATCATAATGTGCTTCGACAGCAGCAGCCGCTGTTCTTGAAATACCAATGCCGTAACATCCCATGATATAAGGTTTTGTTTTGCCGTCAATATCTGTATAAACCGCATTCATAGGTTTTGAGTATTTTGTTCCCAGTTGAAAAATGTTTCCGACTTCTATTCCGCGGGTAACTTTTAACGGTTTTCCGCATTGAGGACATAATTCGCCTGCTTCTACAAGCCTTATGTCGGTAACAACAGAAGGAAGTTCCACATCAGCCCCCCAGTTATAACCTACTCCGTGTTTATCTTTTTGATTTATTCCGATAACAAAATTTTTCATTTCTTTTACAGTTTCATCGGCAATGACAGTAACAGGATAGCCGTTATACTCTTTCAACCCTTTTGGACCAATAAATCCTTTTTCGGCTTCAAAACCATTTACTGCCATCATTTCTTCTATCTCGCCTGCGGTTGCAATTCTTATATCAACACCGCCAAAAGCATTCATCAGCTTGGTTTCTTCAACTGCTTTATCCCCTCTGATTAATGCAAGGACAGGCTTTTTATCAATAATATAAACCAGAGTTTTAACAATCAATGTTGCCGGAATATTTAAAAATTTGCATAATTCTTCTATAGAATGTGTATCGGGTGTATCAACGACTTCCGGTTTTGTATAATCACCTGCGGTTATTGCATCCGGAAGTTTAGAAACAGCATGGTTAGAATTTGCGGAATAGTCGCACCCGTCGCAATAAAATACATCGTTTTCTCCCGCATCAGTATCTGTAATAACCATAAATTCGTGGCTTACGCTTCCGCCTATTGCACCGGAATCTGATTGAACCATTTTTGTATTGAGTCCGCATCTTTTGAATATTTTTGTATAAGCCTGCGCCATGTTTTGATATTCTTTTTCAAGCCCTTCCTGCGTTGTATCAAAACTGTAGGCATCTTTCATAATAAATTCGCGCCCTCTTAAAAGCCCGAAACGCGGTCTTACTTCATCGCGGAATTTGGACTGTATTTGATATAAATTAACCGGTAATTGTTTGTATGATTTTAAGCCGTCACGGGCAATGGAAGTAATTATTTCTTCATGCGTTGGTCCAAGGCACATTTCTCTGTCATGCCTGTCTTTTAGACGCATTAATTCTTTTCCGTAGACATCCCACCTTCCGGATTCTTCCCAGAGTTCTTTCGGCTGTACAAACGGCATAAGAAGTTCCTGCGCTCCTGCCGAATCCATTTCTTCTCTTACGATATTTTCAATTTTTTTAAGTACACGCCACATTAAAGGCAGATAATTGTATACACCGCTGGTGAGTTTTCTTATATATCCTGCTCTAACAAGCATTTTATGAGAAATAACTTCCGCATCAGAAGGAAATTCTCTTAAGGTCTGTACAAACAATTTCGACATTTTCATGATAATTAATTCCCCTAACTTTTGATTATACATGAGATTCTACCATAAATAGAGCAATCAAAAAAGTTTTTAGGAAATTAAATTGTTCATTCCGCCAAAAGAAAAACCGGAGTTTTTGCTCCGGCAATCTCTGGTTAAATACCAATATCTTACATCTAATTATCTATATTTAATACTTTTAAGATATTTTTATCAATATCTTTAAGTTCGTTATCAGTGAGTAGTCTATCGCTATTCTCAGTTAATTCTTTAAGAATGTTCTTTAAATATTGCATTTCTTTAGAAGTTAGATTCAATCGATTTTGCTTGTCTTCACAATACTGTATAACTAAACTTATAATGCGTTTTATAACAGTGTATTTATCTTTAAAATCATCTTCTGTCATTATTTGTCGGCATATTTTATCAGAATACCACGTATCTTCTTTAGTATATGCGTCTATGAAATATCTTATGTTATATTTGTTAACATTTTTGTCTAAGATATCATATGCTTTTTTTGTTTGTTCACCGCTTGAGCAACCTATTACATTGTCAGCAAATTGTTTACCAAATTGCGCGCCGCTATTTCTAACTTCATCTTGGATAGTTTTTATTGTAGTTTCTTTTACGGCTGCTTGTTCCGGATTTACTGGCTTGCCTGCTTTTGTAACAACTTGATTCTTTTTATTTATAAGTTTTACATCTGTAAGTTCATATAATTTGCCATTTTTAGCCATATAGTGTTTCTTCAAGTTTTCTGAATAATATATCTTCGGATTTTTACCATATGTTTCGCGTAAAACATTTTCTTGTATTAGAGTATCAAGTTGTTTTTGTATTACATCATTATCTTTTTTTATTTCTTCTTCTTTTGCTTTTTTTACTGCTTCTGCGTGTTTGTCAGTCGTAACAATATCAGAGTCTTCGATTTCTCTAAAATCGCTTTCTTCAAGTTTGGCGAAATCTTTTGTTGTGCCGCCGGAGAATGCTGCTTTACCTTCTGCAGATAAAGAATCGCAATTGATTTCTACAAGTTTATTATCTCTTATTACAAAGTACTGGCTGCGTCCGTTTTCTTTTAATCCCTTGGATTTAAAGAGCTTTTCGCCTTTTAACCAGTCAAATTGTTTCCATTTTTCAAGAGTGCCGTCTTTAACAAGTCTATCAACTCTATCTACAGTGTTGTTATAATCAACTATATCTTGAGCAGCTACTTCTTTTGTGGACTTTTTAGCATCTTCAAGAGATTTCTTCGAACCGTCAATCATTGTGCAGTTGCCATCTTTGTCAATTGCTTTAACATTTTTCAGTTCTAAAATTTTATCATCTTTTATTACATAAAAATGTGCAGGATTATTGTCTGTAGAAGCTGTAGTTGTATAAACACCTGCTTTTGCAGTTTTCTTCAATGCTTTTTCATCTTTTACAAGTGCATCAACTTTTTCTTCTGCTGTATCATATTTATCATCAATGTCTGTAATTTCTTCAGTTTCTTCAACAGGTATTGTGTCTGTTTCAATACCATTGAGTTTTATACCTTCTGAAGCAAGGTCATCTTTTGTTTCTTTAACTATAAGGTCATCATTAACAAAATCTTTGTCATCAGAAGCTATTTTGTTTAAAAATTCATATTTTGTCTTGATTTTATTTCTAATTCTTTCAGCATCCATTATTCTAAGCATTGCATAAAGAGTTTCAACTTTATCTGCCAGTGCTTTAACGTTAGCTTCATTGAATGCAGATTCTGCTGTAGTCAAAGCCTTTGAAACCTCTTCTTTAGCTTTATCTAATTTAGGATAATCTCCGCCCAATTCTGCTTTCAAATCTTCAACTTTATTAATTAAAGACATCGTAAGATTCTTAGTTCCGGATTTGAATAATTCCTGTTTAGATTCATCTGCCGGAATATTTTTAGCAACTAATCTCAAGATACTTCTTTCATCAGCATCCTTGCGTGTATCATTCCAGTGGCTGATTATTCTTAAAACAGCGGATTCACTTTCAGAAGCGAATACTTGAGCAAGTATATTAGCATCTTTGCTCTTTAAACCTTGTTCAAGGCTGTTTAATTTTTTGGTTAACTCTAAATCAGCACTTTTGTCCATGCTGCCCATATCATATCCTGTTACAAGAAGTGATTTTTTGTTTTCATCAAGAGCAAGCAATGCTTTTTCAAGCTTTGTTTTGTTCAAAGTTTTATAAACATCTTTCAAAGCCTGCATTTTTTCTTCAGGTTTGCCGGACTGATTCAAAGCTTTATTAATTCTGTCAAGAACTTCCGGACTCAAAGAATTATTTTTTGTTCCAAGTTCTTTGTATTTAACAATTAAGTTTCTTAATGCAGTATATTCATTGCTGACAGTTCCGTTTGAACCGCCGTTCCCGCTAAACCCCGGGAATGTGAAATTCCACGGATTGTTAGAAAACATATTTCCGAAATTAAAATTGCCGAAACCGCCATTATTCATGCCATTCATCCAGCCGCCTTGAAAAGAATTCATTGTCTGCTGGATTGCAAGAGCTGGGTTAAGCAAATTGTTTCCATACATACTGAATTCCGGAAAAGCCCAGCCGCCATTAAAACTAAATGTCGGTGTCATATACATTATACTATTGGCTTTTATTTTTTCAGCCTGTTGATTCCATAACAAATTAAGTGAATCCATTGGACTCTGGCTCAACATTGATTGATTTATACTTGAAAATTGAAATGGAAACATAAATTTAGTCCTCTATTTATCCTCTTATATATATAAAGTGAATACGGATGAAAAAATTGACTTTTTTGTAAACACTTCTTAATAATTTGTTACAAAGTAAATATAAAAGCGATATACTCTTGTAATAAATCATTTGTATGATATAATATAGAATATTGTATGGAGGGAATATGGCAAGAGTACTTATATCAATGTCAAATGATTTTCTTAACAAAGTAGACAGTGTAGCCAGTTCTGAACAAAGAACAAGAAGTGAATTAATCAGAGAAGCTCTCAGAGTTTATATAAAACGCAATAAAATTTCTAATAATCTCAAAGCAGAAGAAAATGCGTCAATTCTTACGGATTTATTGAGCTAAAAACTCTTTTTAGTGTGTTATATATAATAAAAACTGACTCATTTGAGTCAGTATCTTTTCTCTAATAATTTTGGGAGGAGATTTGGGGATAGTTGATACATGGCATGCTACTATAAATTTTGTAATCATGATACATGTTGTCAAGAAAAATTTACAAAAATTTACATTCTTTTACATTTTATAATTTTTTTGTTTTTATAGCTCTCTTATAGAACTGTACTATATATATTTAAAAGCTTAAAATATTTTACTTATAAAATTGCCGTCAAATCTATCATTTTTTGATAATATATCCGTAGCGGTGATTTTTAAATTCTAAGTTTTTGCTTGAAATTATTCCTAAGGCTTTATAAGGAATGTTCAGCTGTTCAAGCAAAGACTTTTGAATTTCAGCTTCTTCTTCACCTTGATTAACAATTAACATCTCTTTTTTTAGAATAGAATATGCATGCTCTAAAAGTTTTTCCGGCATAAATAATTTTTTAGGAAGCCCCCATTTTTGAAGCGGATAAGGGGTTACAAAAGGTAAAAGCCATATAATATAATCATATTTATCACGCATATTTAACAAATCATCTGCATAATAATTTACTCCCTCTAACCCTTTAGTATAAAACATTACAGCCTCATACCTTGAATACAAATTGGAATAAAGCCTGTAAGCATCAATCTCAACTCCGTCAAGAAAAAGATTAGGTGTAAATTGTCTGAAAAAATCATACTCTCCCTTTACATATGCCCAGTTTTTAGAGCCGATATCCAGAACCTTTAAAGATTCCTGCGGCACAGGTTTTATGTACTGATTAAGAATATCAAAAACATAGTTGCTTTCTTTATTTTCGACCTCTCCTTGATAATTTTTTCTCGAAAATTTTGTATGCGTACGTATAAAAAAATCAAACCTGTTTTTTAAATCATTTAACATAATAAAATTATATCAAATGATTTTTGCTGGCAAATTTTTTTTTCTTGTGTTTTCCTAATATACGGAGGACAATATGAAAATTTCAAAAATTACGCTGGCAGAATATAAACCGCAAATAAAGAAACAAAATACAAAAAACACGCAGAATAGCACTATTTCTAATCCAATAAATACAGGTTACAGAGATTTTAATATAAATTTTAGAGGACGCACGCCGGAAAACTTTTATGAACAAGATTTCAACATCAAATTTATGCCGGATACAATGAAAAAATTCTTAAATGCAGATTATGAAGTGCGCAAGCACATTCCTCCGGAACAGGTTATGAGTGAAAGTTTTAAATATCTTGCTATTACGGATAATTTTGCAGATGTAAAATCAACTTATCCCGACGAGCCGTTGTTCAATAATTTACACGAAGCAAGTTTAAAAGGCAGAACCGGCATACTTTCTGATATCAAACTCGCAAAAGAAATGTCTGATACTCCGCTATTTAATGACGGCTGTAATGATTTGGGAATATATCTTCTAAGAAAAATCTATCTTGAAGGAAAAACGATAAAAGAGATTAATAAAGATTTCTATGAAAAAGACCTTAATCCTGCATATAAAGGGATTATAACTCAGCCCGTAACATATGGAACAACTTCGGCTTACGGTATTCAGTACCCGAAAACGGATTTTTGGAACTCTTTTATTGCTACAAGAGAAGAATACAAAAAATTCTTTGTAAACCTGCCAAAACAAAATAAAGTCGAACTTAAAAAAGAATTGGCAGAACTTCATCAGCCTAAAACTTATAAAACAGAAAAACCAAAGCCAAGAAAATATACAATAAAAAAATATCAAAAAGAACAAATTAAAAGGGATATACTTAAATCAAAAGGTGATGAAAATGCAATAAAAAACGCAATAACCAGACGTTTTAAAAACGATGATCCTGAAGCTGCATTTATAGTAAAATATTTGAGTCCTGTTATGGCTGTTGCTGCAGATAAAATTCATCTATCAGAAGAAATGAAATTTTTTGCGGAATCCATAAAAGAAAATGGCAAAAAAGCTGATAATCTTTTTGCGCAATTCTGGAAAGCCAATCCGAAGCTTCTGGAACATTATTCTACTGCAATAACCGATACTATAGATTTGTTTGAAGAAACATACGAAAGCGGCGGAGTATTACCTATAAATAATGAATACCAGATAATTACACAGGATACAAAAAATCAGAAACCAATAGATTTTGTACCGCAAAGATTTGTTGAACTTCTGGATTATACACAAACTATCGCGCCTAATCGTGAAAAAATTTATGCTGCACATAATGAAGAACAAAAAAAATGGGAAGAGCATTTCTTATGGCGTTACGGTGAACAAGACGCAAAACAGCCGGTTGAAGAAACTCCTCAAAAATCTGATAAAACTCCGTTAGACTTACTGCAAGAAACTGCTGATGCTAACAATGCCAGAGTTTATACACTGAAAGGTATTAATGGAGAAATGCTGCATATTACAGCCAATCTTGATGAAACGCTGGGAGATTATATTAAACGCGAATATATAGGTTTTCCGCCTAGATTTGTTAATCTTGTCATTAAGCGTGCATTAAAAGATCCGTTCATGACAGAAAAAGCTAAACTAAGTTTTGCTGCGGCACAAATTGAAGACAAAATTGATGATGAAAATATTTTAAATAAGACAGAAAGAAGATATATATTAAATTCAGTTGTTTCCGGTATGCGGACGGAGCTTGCAACTGCAAGCATGGCAACTCTCGATATACTTGCTTCATATACGGATGAGCCGCAGAGAATTTACAGAACTATGGCACAAGTACCCTCTGACAGAGATGTTTCAGAATACAGTACGGCACTTTTAAAAGCAATGTCAGAAGAAGATTTTGATAAAAAAACTGATTCATTATATAGTTTATACAAAAAACCTCTTGCTAATAACGAAATTGTGAAAATTACACACATTATAATGGACTATATAAGAAACTTTGATGCAAAATATGCTGCAACAGAGCAGTCTGTTTTTTGTAATAATCAAGAGTTTATAAAAGGTTTAACAAGTTTCAAAGAAAGATTTAATCTCAATACTGCAGATTTCAAGAAAGGATTTAAACAGGTGCTTAGAAACGAGATTGCCGAGCACATACAAAAAAACAATTTCGGAAGAACCTTGTTAATACAAGATATATCTGCAAAACAATTAACAGCTAAAACAGAATCTTATATCAGCATTATCCTAAACAGTATGCTTGATTCTGTAGCGCAAAAACATAAGCTGTAACACATGCTTGAAAAAGTTAATAAAAAAATATCGGAGTTTGAAACTCCGATATTTTTTATTTCCAATCATTGTTAAACTTCTTTAAAAATCAAAGTTGCATTATGACCGCCGAATCCGAAAGAGTTTGACAAAGCGGCACGCACTTTTTTATCTCTTGCTTTATGCGGTACATAATCGAGATTAGCAACGCGTTCATCTTGATTATCAAGATTAATTGTCGGAGGAACTTTGTTATCTGTAATTGCTTTTACACAAACAATACCTTCAACAGCACCGGTTGCACCGAGCATATGACCGTGCATACTCTTAGTTGAACTTACAACAAGATTCGGGTTCTTCTCTTTATCGCCGAAAATCTTAGCAATTGCTTGAGATTCAGCTATGTCACCCAGACCTGTGCTTGTTCCGTGCGGATTGATATAATCAATATCTTCCGGTTTCAAGCCCGCATCTGCCAGTGCAAGTTCCATAGATTTAATTGCACCGTTGCCTTCCGGATCCGGAGCAACCATATCATAAGCATCGGCAGATTGTCCGTAACCAACTATTTCTGCATAAATATGAGCACCGCGTTTTTTAGCTAATTCGTATTCTTCAAGAACAAGAACGCCTGCCCCTTCACCCATTACAAAACCATCTCTGTCTTTGTCATAAGGTCTTGAAGCTTTTTCCGGTTCATCATTTCTTTTTGATAATGTTCTAGCCGCAGTAAATGCACCGATACCAAGAGTAGTAATTGTAGCTTCGCAGCCGCCTGCAACCATAACATCAGCGTCACCGTATTGAATAGTTCTGAAAGCATCGCCAATTGAATGAGAACCTGTTGCACAGGCAGAAACAACAGCTTTATTTACACCTTTATAACCGTGCTTCATAGAAACACGACCGGATGCCATATCTACAATAAGCATCGGAACAGTAAACGGTGATCCTTTAGTCGGTCCTTTTTCAATCATTGCCATATGGTTTTTTTCAAAAGTCTTAAAACCGCCGGCAGCTGAACTTACTAAAACACCTATTCTATAAGGGTCGATACCTGCTTCATCCAATTTTGCATCGGCGATAGCTTCATCAGCAGCTGCCATTGCAAACTGGGTAAATCTATCCATTCTTTTTGCATCTTTTGGTTCTATATAATCTTCGGGATTGAAATCTTTATCTTTAATTTCACCTGCAATTTTAACTGTATGTCTTTCTGTATCAATTGATTCAATCAATGATACACCACTTTTACCATTAAGCATTGCATTCCAAAACTTATCAACTCCTATACCGCAAGGAGTAACAGCTCCCAACCCTGTTATAACAACTCTACGTTTTGTCATCTTTTCCTTTTCCTATTAATAATAAAATAATAAATAAGAGGGCGAAAATAAAATAATCCTCACCCTCTTAATATAAATTCAAACTTTACTATGAGTGAGCGTCAATGTAGTTAACTGCATCTTGAACAGTTTGAATTTTTTCAGCTTCTTCATCAGGGATTTCGCAACCGAATTCTTCTTCAAAAGCCATAACTAATTCAACTGTGTCTAATGAGTCAGCACCTAAGTCAGCTGTAAAGCTAGCTTCCGGAGTAACTAAAGCTTCATCGCAGCTTAATTGGTCAACTACAACTTTTTTTACTTTTTCTAATGTACTCATGTTTTTTATCCTCTTCATTATTGTGTAATACACTATTCTACTAAATTATACTATTTCAAGATAATTTTGCAATAAACTTCAAAAATTGTTACATTTTAAGGAGAAATGTTACATTGGAGATTAGTGAATAGCGTTTAGGTGACTAAGTGACTAAGTGACTGAGTGACTGAGTGATTAAGTAAATAAGTTAATGAGCAAACAAAGGTGACAGCTCTGTGAGCGTGAAGCAAATACAAGACGGGATTGCAGTTGATTCTAATTCCACGCAGCCAGCATTACTTAAAGAACAGTCTTGGTGTTTTATAAAATTTATGCAATAATTAAGTCATAATAGAAGGAATTTTTATGAGTATTAATACTGAATACCTTGCAAGGTGCATAGCAACATTAGAGAAGGCTTATGAACTCATTAAAACTGAGCAGGAAGGCTCTATTGATTATGAAATGTATAGAAATTCTCTTGTCAAAGGTTTTGAAATGACTCTTGAGCAAAGCGGTAAGCTTTTGAGAAAAAGATTACTGCCTTATTTTGCAAGCAAAAAAGCTGTAGATGCGCTTACTTTTAAAGACTTGT
The DNA here is from genome assembly GCA_944325515.1 of Candidatus Gastranaerophilales bacterium. GTDB lineage: Bacteria > Cyanobacteriota > Vampirovibrionia > Gastranaerophilales > Gastranaerophilaceae > CAG-196. The sequence goes on from CALVAO010000002.1 coordinate 95,595, forward strand.
TCAGACATGCTTATAAATATTCTCTGCTTAATGAAGATGAAATCTCGCGGTGGATGAAATACAGGGATAACAGAAATAATACCGCGCATGATTACGGAAGAGCTTTTGCAGAGGAAACGCTTGCTTTAGTAGATGATTTTCTGAAAGATGTCAAAAACTTAAGGACTGTTATAGAAAATGGATAGATTGTTTTTAAGGACTGAATATTTACAAATGCTTGTTGATATTTTTAATTCCTACTGCCCGAAAGCTGAAATCTGGGCTTACGGAAGCAGGATTAAAGGCGAGGCGCACGAAGGAAGCGATTTGGATTTGGTTATAAAAAATTTTAACAGTCCGAATAAAAATATTTATGATTTGCGAACTCTGATAAATGACAGTGATATTCCGATTATTGTAGAAATTGTAGATTTTAATAATGTACCGGCTTCTTTTCAAGAAGAGATACTTAAAGATTACGTAGTGATATTCCATCCTTGAATTTATGCATCTAAACTCCGATATATTGTAATTTCAATTGCTAAGATTGAAAAGGAGAATCAAAAGCAGGTAAGGTAGACTAAAGTCTACTCTGCTTTTACTTTGAGTTAATTTATGCATAATCATCACACATAGTCTTAATATTTCTTAAAATATTATTTCCTAAACTTGTTTTTGATTTAAAATAGATGAAATATAAATTATATCACAAATGATATATTAAGAGGTCTATTAAGAGTGTTTAAAGGAGGTAAAAATGAAAATAGCACCTATTAGTAATTCTACTATTAATCCAGTGAAGAAAGCTCCGAGCTTTCAAGGAGTAACAACAGATTATAAGGTTTATCTAGGTAAAAATGATTTGAAAAACAACAGCTACTGGCATAAAAATTCAAGTGTAGAAAATGCCGTAGGAGCTTTCCACGCTAATTATACCGGCAAAGCATATTTTGCAGCACCGATGGAATATGTCGGCGATGCAATAAAAGATAAGGTTGATTTTGTTGTTTATGATAATGAACCTGCTTATCCGGCATTGAGAGAAGTTAAAGAAAATTATACAGGCGAATTAAGAAAAGATTTTAAAAAAGATTTTGAAGAAGTAAGAGAATATTTTTATCGTCGTGAAATGGGCGGTTTTGCAAATGTTGAAGAAGCAAAAGCCAGACAAACAGAAGCTGCTGAACTTACCGGATTTTATGACAGAGCAGGGGATGCAAGATATAGAAAAGAAACTTTAGAAGACAATGTTGCAAAATTAAATACACAGATTTCGGAAAAAGAAAAAGAAATTAAAACTCTTGGAGAATCTCTTAATGAAACGATTGCTCACAAAGAGATTTTAGAGCAAAAACATGAAAATTATGTTCAAAAAGATGTAAAATATGGTGAATTAAAAAAACTTGCAGCACAAACTATAGATAAAGATAAGAACGAAGTAGATTTTGTAAATTCTCAAATCAATAAAATGAAAGAAAAAATTGCTGAATGCAAAAAAGGTATTCAAAACTGTATTAATGCGATAGATAAAATTAATCAAAACCTTGTTACTAAAAAAGCAGAAAAAATTGCATTAGAACAAGAAAAAAGCAAAAAGAAAGTTCAGATTAGGAACATAATCGATAAAGAATTGGCTCCTAAATTTAATGAGTTGTTGGAATTTTGCCGTAACAAAGGCGTAAAAATTAAATGGTAAGAGGAGGTTTAAGATATGAAAATTAATGCAATAAATACAACAAATTTTAAAGGATTATTTACAGATAAGACTGCTCAAAACGGCGGTAATTGGCGTATGGAATACAGTCCTTACAGTTGGGAAAGCAATAATACTTCTAAAATGGCAAATAAAAAGAAAGTTGATGTATATTCATCCTATCTGCCGGATAATGAAGAAATTTATACTAAATTTTCTGAAACTGCAGAAAATTCAAAAGATATTTTAGGAACAGAATCTTATTATAAACGCTCAGATGGTAAAATGCGCAGAACAATAACAGAAGTACCTGCAATGAACAGAGAAGAATCATTAAAGGTACAAAATAAAAAGTATGATGCATTTCTTGAGATGAAAAAAGAAGAATTCAGCAGACTTAGAAACAACGTTACCGGTATAACAGATAAGGTTGATAATAGTGTTACTGATTTTAGAAAATATGCGGCAGACGTTCCGCTAGGTTTCTTTACTGCAGCATATGACAGACGATATGCAGTTAATCAAATGAGTAAAGAATTTGATACAGTCCTTGATTCTGCAAAAAATGCATACACCAATTTTCTTGATTATGATAAATTAAGAATATCAGCTGATAACGTACGCAGTGTTCAAAAACGCAATGCAGAAGAAATAGATAAACTGGCAAATCTCAGAAAAGCAGGACAGCTTATTGATATCAGCCGCCGTGACATTAATGATGCTGATAAACCGCTTATTGAAAATCTAAAACACGGATTTAATACAATCAGATCTAAATTCGTATGTTTACCGCACAGACTTATTTCAATGGATGAGGTTATGCGTACACTAGGACGTGCTGCAGAAGTGCCGGATAATAAACAGTTGATTATTGACTATATTAAAAGACTTATATAATTAGTCAATATTGTACAACTGTAGCTTTTTAATTCCTCCTAATCATATAAACTTGTTTAGGAGGAATTTTTTATGTTAAAACAACTCAATAAAGAAAACTTTAATGAAGAAACAAAATCCGGTTTAAAACTTGTAGAATTTTTTGCTCCCTGGTGTGGATATTGTAAAAAACAACAGGCAGAACTTGAAAAAATGGATAAGATTTGGATAGGACAGCTTAATACGGATGAAGACGCTGAAATAGCCGTACGCTATGGCATACATTCGTTTCCGACATTTTTAATATTCAGTAACGGAAAAGAAGTTGAGCGGTTTAGCGGGTATAGAAATAAATTTGATTTAGCAGACAAAATTATGAAATATGTTTAGGAGATAAAAATGAAAAACTTGCTTATAATAACAACGAATTATTCCGGTTGTGAATGCAATGCCCCTTATTGTAATTGCATACAAAATACGGGGGTCTATTTAGAAGAATTTGCGGTTCCGTACCTTGTGTTTCAAAAATCTAATATAAATGTTACAGTTGCAAGCCCGTTAGGAGGTCTTTCTCCAGTGGATGAGAATTCTATGTCCTGTTCTAATCCGGAAGAATGGGACGATTGTATAAAAATTTTACGCAAGACCAAAAAATTATCTGAAATAAATCCGGAAGAATTCGATGGTGTATATTTCCCCGGCGGTCATGGTCCAATGTTTGATTTAGCCGAAAACGATGAAGTAAAACAAACAGTAGAATATTTTTTTAACAGCGAAAAACTGGTAAGTGCTGTATGTCATGGTCCTGCAGGTTTAATTAATGCTAAAAATAAAGATGGAAAATCAATTTTTGATAAAAAATTTGTAACCTGTTTTACAAATGAAGAAGAAGGAATTGTAAAATTAAAAGAGCTGGTTCCTTTTCTTCTGGAAACAAGGATTCGTGAACTCGGCGCAAACTTTATTGCAGAAAAACCCTGGGCTGAGCATGTAGAAGTTGACGGGAATTTAATAACAGGACAAAACCAGAATTCAGCACTGTTAATTGCAGAAAAAATCGTTGAATATTTTTATCGCAGCTAATTTATATTAAATTCACTTTTGTTTAGTTTAATGTAACACAATTAATAATTGTGTTACATTAATTCAGAATTTTCACATTACGACAGATTTGCTTAATACCAACAAATTTCACTATCCGTAAATTTTTCCTGCTAGTATCTTTTTAGCAGATACCTTCTCTAAGCCTTACAATAGCACCGCCCCAGGTCATACCTGCGCCAAAGCCGCACAATACTGCAGTTGTGTCGAGTTTAACCTTGCCTTTTTCTACGCTCTCGGCTAAAGCTATCGGAATTGAAGCTGCTGAAGTATTTCCGTAATATTTAATATTTGTTACTACTTTATCGTCAGAATAACCTAATCTTTCTTGAACAGCTTGAATAATTCTTATATTAGCTTGGTGCGGAATAAGATAATCAATATCCTCCGCCTTCATGCCGGCATTAGTGATAAGATTTTCCACATAATGCGGAAGAATTTTGGCAACAAATGCATAAACCCCTTTTCCGTTCATTCGGATTCCTTGCGGTTTTGGTTCATACTGTTCGACCAGCGGACAGTTTTTGCCGTCAAAAGAAAGCTCGATTAATTCTCCGAAACTTCCGTCAGATTTAATGTCTATAGCGATAACATCGTCTACTCCGTCATCAGAAGCCGTAACAACCATCGCTCCGGCGCCGTCGCCGAACAAAATAGAAGTCGCTCTGTCCTCCCAGTTAACAAGGCGGGAATTGTTATCTGTTGCAACTATTAAAATCTTTTTATACATGCCTGATGCTATATAAGCTTTCGCAATACTTAAGCCATAAATCAAACCGGTGCAGGCAGCAGTAATATCAAATGCCGGCACTTGAGTTTTAATACCGAGTCTTGTTTGGATATGACATGCAATTGCAGGATATAAATCCGGCGGTGCAGAAGAGGCTGCAAGAATTAAATCAATATCATCAGGTGCCATTTTTGCTTTCTCTAAAGCCTTTTGAGCGGCTTCAAAGCCCAAATCAATAGCATTTTGTTCACCGGATACAACACGTCTTTCTTTTATACCTGTTCTTGTATAAATCCATTCATCAGATGTTTCATACAATTTTGTTAAATCATCATTTGTTATAACAGTTTCCGGCAGGCTGTAACCAACGCCTGCTATTCTCAAAGGAATAATACTTTTGTCCATCAATTCCGTCCTTATCCTTCTATTGATTCTGAAATCTTGCTGTTAACACCTGTTTCAACAGCTTCTTTCGCTACTCTTACGGCATTTTTAATTGCATATGCACTGCTTCTTCCATGCGAAATTACGGTAATACCTTTAACTCCTAAAAGCAAAGCTCCGCCGAATTCTTCATAATTAATTTTTTCATAAATTCTTTTCATAAACGGTTTTGCAAGAAGTCCTATCAGCATACCTAAAAAGTCTGATTTAAACTCACTCTTAATCATTTTGAATAATAAAGATGAAGTTCCTTCGGTAACCTTAAGAACAACGTTACCGACAAAACCATCGCAAATAACTACATCGCAAAGGTTAAGGAATAATTCTCTTCCTTCAATATTACCCATAAAGTTAAACTTTTCTTTTTCTTCTTCAAGAAGATTATAAGTACTTTGTGCAAGCTCATTGCCTTTTCCGGCTTCTTCACCGATATTTAAAACACCAACGCGGGGTCTTTCTATTCCTAAAACATTTTTAGAGAATGTCATACCCATAATCGCAAATTGTCTGAGCATTTGCGGAGTACAATTGCTGTTTGCACCGGCATCAATAATTACAATCGGTTTTTTCATTGTAGGAAGAGTTACGGCAATCGCCGGTCTGTCAATTCCAGGGATTCTACCCAATCCAAACAGGCTTGATGCCATAGCAGCTCCGGTAGAACCTGCTGCAACAAGAGCATCAGAGCTGCCTGTTGCAACCGAATTTACCGTTAATACTATTGAAGAGTTTTTCTTTTTACGAATAGCCTGCCCCGGGGCTTCTCCCATTTCAATAATCTCCGATGCGTGGGTTATTTTTATATCTAGAGATTTCACATCTATTCTTACTCGTCTTTTTCTTCCGATTTTTCCGCATTCAGACAGAAATCCTTCTTGCTGAATTACTTCAAGACAATGTTCAATTCTATCCTGTTTTCCGACCAATTCAAGCGCTACGCCGTAATCAGCCGCTGCCCATACTGCACCTGCTACTATTTCAAAAGGAGCGCGATCGCCGCCCATTGCATCTATAGCTATTCTTGTCATCTTCCTCTTCCCTTTATTATTATAGATACTAAGCTTCCGGCTTTTCTTCAGATGTTTCAGCTTCTTCTGCTTTAACTTCTTCTTCAGCCTTTACTTCTTCAACTTTTTCTTCAACTACAGCTTCTTCTGCTTTAGCTTCTTCAACCTTTGCTTCAGCTTTTTTTGTTGATTTTTTTGTTTTCTTTGCTTCTTTTACTTCTGCTTTTGCATCTTCAACAAAACCTTCTGCTTTTCTTGAAACAACTTTGCCTTTATAAGTTCCGCAAGCTGTGCAAACTGTATGAGTTAAAACTTTTGCTCCGCAATTAGGACATGTTGTTAATTCCGGTTTTGATGCTTTCCAGTTTGATCTTCTTTTTCCTTGAGCGCTGTGCCCTGTTCTTTTCTTTGGTACTGCCATTTTCTTAAACTTCCTTTCTAAATACTACTTATATTATCGGGTTATTTATCTTTTTCAATACGGATATTTTTAAAGACATCCATTCTGCTGTCGTGAGGTTGCATTTCTTCATCAGATACAAATAATCCCTCATTACAATTTATACCACAAACTTTTTTATTTGGTAACTGTAATATTACAGATTGATACAATAAGTCATAAACATCTATTTCTTTTGCACCGTTTAAATCTGTAATGAACTGTCCGGACTGGAGTTCCACCTCTTGAGCATATTCATCGAAAAGCGAATATTTTGCATAAGTTTCATCTATATCAAACTCCAACCTGTAATCAAATTTATTAAGACATCTGTCACATTCAAGAGTAATAATACCGGATGCATGTCCTTTTACTTCTATAAAACCGCCTAGAGATTTCAGAACAAGATTAGCAGTTATATTACAATTATCCAGCTCTTGAATTTCACCGCTAAACTCGTAATCAAGAGTTTTATCCGGCTCACGTTCAATATCTTCAATTAAAACCTTATATGTTGACATTTTAATTCCTGTATCACCTATGTATTGCCATTATGCGTACGGCTCTTCCTGTAATACAAGTCCTGCCATTTGAGTAGAAACAAAGCACAACTTCTTAATCGGTCCTATAGGTTCCTTTTCTACAAGTACCGGTGTAGGGCTCTTCATCAGCTGTTTTAATTCCGCATAAACAGCTTGAGGATTATCAAAATACATTACAACAGGAGTTGCAGAACCTTTTAAAAAAAGGATTACAGCCTGTCTTGTTTTTTGAGGCGTATTAAATTGTTGAACCATTTTGAATCTCCTTTTTTTTGTACTGTATTATTATAGTATAAAATTATACGCGTGACAAAGAAATAAAAGAAATACGAAATAAGTTTAAGCGTTTATTATATTTTATTATAATAAGCATACAAAAGTTTTTCTTTTAGCATTCCGGTTTTACTGCACAGCACTCTGCCAAAAGCTTTAAGTTCTGCTGTAAAACTTTTGCCTAAGGCTTCTTCTTTTTCAAATTTATCTATCGCGTCTGCATATTCCCTTTCATTTTTCATAAATCTTATATTATGCACACGCGCTTTTGCCTCTCTATACATATCATCATAAAAAAGAGCCAGCTCTCTATTATGCTGATTGCTGTATAGTCTGGATAAATTTCTATATGTTTGTTTTCCTCTACATTGAATACTGTTTCCCTGCACAGATATATTCATAATACACCTTGTTAATTTTATTGTTGTATTATAATATAAAAATTAGGAATTACAATAAATCAAGGAGAATAAAATATAGAATGGATAAGTTTTGATAACCGTAAAACTTAAACATTTCCATTCTAAACTGTAATTATGTTAAATCAAATTAATGAAGTACTAAAAAATGACGGTGTAATAGCATATGTAACAGATACAGTCTGGGGGCTCGGCTGCCTGCCTTCAAGTGAAAAAGCCGTAAAAAGAATTTATGAAATAAAACACCGTGACGGGAAAAAACCTTTAATTTTAATGAGTGATGAATTTTATAATTTATTTGAATATCTAAAACAGCCAATAGAAAAAGAAGCGCAAAAATTAATAAAGAAATATTTTCCCGGTGCATTAACTCTGGTATTAGAAAAGTCTGAAAAAACTCCGGATTATATAACTTCTTCGCTTCCGACGGTAGGCGTAAGAATTCCGGATAACAAAACTTTCGCGGATATTTGCAGGAATATAGAAGGACGTGTACTTGCAACAACAAGCGCCAATTTATCCGGAGAGCCGCCGGCTTTAAGCTATGAAGAAGCCGTAAAATATATCGGAGATAAAGTAGATTTAGTCATTCCGGATTATGGTTATACAGCTAAGGGAAAAGCCTCAACAGTAGCCGGTTTCAAAGAAGGAAAAACCATAATCTACAGACAGGGTGAAGTTGAATTATAAGTACCAAAGTCAACATGACAGAGTACAAAAGAGGGCGGGTTTGGTAGTAAAAACTACCAAACCCGCCTATAATATATCTATGCACATTCTGTGAAATCAAAGATTTCTACACAGCAATCATTTAGTTTTCCCCTTAGTTCACGGGCTTACAACCGCGGAATTCGGGTTCCACTATGGTACTGCATTTTACATCATGCCGCCCATACCGCCCATGCCTGCCATTTGTGACATATCCGGAGCTTTAGTTTCTTCCGGAACATCAACAACAGCAGCTTGAGTTGTAAGAAGCATAGAACCTACAGATGCTGCATTTTCTAATGCACTTCTTGTAACCTTTGCCGGATCAACAATACCTGCAGCGAACATATCAGTGTATCTGTCAAGTAATGCGTCATAACCATAAGCATCTTTTTCAGCTCTTACGTTTTCAACTACTACATCAGATTTAGCGCCGGAGTTGTAAGCGATTGCTCTCAAAGGAACGTCTAAAGCTGTCATAAGGATTTTATAACCGCTCTTTTCATCGTCTGATTCAAATGCGATTGTGTTGATTTTTGATTCAAGCTCTTGCTGAACTCTGATAAGTGCAACACCGCCTCCTGGAACGATACCTTCTTCGTTAGCAGCTCTTGTAGCGTTAAGAGCATCTTCAATTCTCAATTTTCTTTCTTTAAGTTCGATTTCTGTAGCAGCACCAACTTCTATAACTGCAACACCGCCGGAAAGTTTAGCCATACGTTCTTGAAGCTTTTCTTTATCGTATTCGCTGTCAGATGCTTCAATTTGTTTCTTGATAAGTCTTACACGTTCTTGAACAGCTTCTTTAGTTTCGTTGCCGACAACAATAGTTGTTTCGTCTTTTGTTACGGTAACGCGTTTTGCAAGACCCATCATTTGAGTTGTAATATTTTCTAACTTAATACCGAGTTCTTCTGTGAACATTTGACCGCCGGTTAGAATAGCAATATCTTCTAACATAGCTTTTCTTCTGTCACCAAATCCAGGAGCTTTAACAGCGACTGCTCTTAAAACTTTTCTCATAGTGTTAACAACTAAAGTTGCAAGAGCTTCACCTTCAACATCTTCTGCGATTAACAACAAAGCTCTGCCGTCACGTGCAACCTGTTCAAGAACAGGGACCAAATCAGAGATGATGTTTATTTTCTTATTTACACAAAGAACATAAGCATCTTCTAAGACACATTCCATTCTTTCAGGATCAGTTACGAAGTAAGGTGAAATGTAGCCTTTATCAAACTGCATACCTTCAACAACCTTAAGGTTAGTACCAAAAGATTTGCTTTCTTCAACAGTAATAACGCCGTCGTGCCCTACTTTTTCCATAGCTTCTGCAATCAATTCACCGATTTCAGAGTTGTTACCGGCAGAAATACCTGCAACTTGAGCAATTTCTTCTTTTGTATTAACCGGTCTTGAAAGGTCTTTAATCTTGTTGATAGAAATTTCAACAGCCTTATCAATACCGCGTTTCATAGACATCGGATTAGCACCTGCTGTTAAATTTTTCAAGCCTTCTCTAACAATTGCCTGTGCAAGAACAGAAGCTGTTGTAGTACCGTCGCCTGCTACATCGTTTGTCTTTGATGAAACTTCTTTAAGAAGCTGTGCGCCTGCATTTTCAAGATTATCTTGAAGTTCAATTTCTTTAGCAATTGTAACACCGTCGTTAACGATTTGCGGTGCGCCGAATTTCTTTTGCAGGATTACGTTTCTGCCTTTAGGTCCGAGTGTAACCTTAACGGCATCTGCCACTGCATCAATACCTTTTAGAAGCGATTTTCTTGCTTCTTCTTCAAAAACTATTTTTTTTGACATAATTTATATTCCTTTCGTTATTTTTTTTATAATAAGGTGACTAAGTGATTAAGTGACTGAGTGACTATGATTTCTGGTTTAAATACTTCTTTAAACCGCTGATTAATGCTGAAACTGTATTTATATCATTATATAGACTTGTTTGTTTTATATAATTCAATCTTTCAGCAATTATTAACTGAGTTTCTAATTCGGCAAGAGAACCCAGAGCAATATCAATAAATCTTGCATTTTCTTTGTCAGAACCCCTTGCACAACCTTCCGCAATGTTAGAAGGAACAGAAACCGCAGCCCTTCTTATTTGATTTGTTAAACCATATTTTTCTTCTTGCGGAAAATTTTTTGTTTCACAATATACCTTCATAACTAATTCAATAGATTTTTTCCATGCTTCTAAATCTTTATGGTACATAAATCCTCTTAGTCACTCAGTCACTTAATCACTTAGTCACCTATATGTTATTCTACAATCGCCAACGCGTCTTTAATGGAAAGAATCTTATATTCAACTCCGTCCATCTTAATATCAGTACCGGCGTATTTAGCGTAAAGAATGATATCTCCGACTTTAACGTCCATAGGTTCTCTTTCGCCGTTTTCTCCGACTTTTCCTTCGCCTACAGCTACTACTTCACCTTTTTGTGGTTTTTCTTTAGCGCTGTCCGGAATAAAAATTCCGCCGGAAGTTTGTTCTGTATCTTCAATAACTTTGATAACAATTCTGTCTTGCAATGGTTTTAATGCCATAATAATATCCTCCTATCTTCTACAATTATATTTATACTCCAGATTTTAAAAATAATTAAAAAAGTTAAGAAAAAATTAATTATTTATTAAAACAGAGTATAAAATATAAATCCGATTTTTGTTTAATATATTTTTGAAAACGAAAGAAAAAATTCTGAAATTACATTAATCAACATTGGCAGAATCCATATCATAATTGCAGCACCAAAAACCGGCTTGAACAAGAAACTCAGCTGGAATACGTTTACCTGCGGTGCTGTTTTGGAAATTACACCCAGAATAATATCCTGTCCTAATGTTGCCAGAAGAATTGGAGATGCTATCTGTAAGCCCATATATAAAACATTGGAGGTTGTTGTAACAAGATAATCTATATTTATTATTTTTTCAAGCGGAATACTGACAGCATACAACGGGAAAATCTCAAAACTTCTCATAAGTGCATTAATCATCCAGTAAAAACCACCGAGTTCTATAAAGATTAAAATCCCGAGCAGAGTAATAATACGGCTTAATATTGATGTCTGGCTGTTTGTTGTAGGATCCATTACCATTGCAGAGGATAAACCCATCTGTGTATTAATCATATCACCGCCGGCTTCTATTGCAAGTATAAGCAACTGTGCAATATAGCCGATGATTGCACCAACTGCAAAATTCAACAATAAAAGCAGTAAAGGAGAGATGTCAGACGGCGGAATTGCCGGTTTTAAAAGCGGAGTAATCATTATTGTTAAGATAAAAACAAGTGCAAGCTTTACCAGACCGGCGATTTCTCTCCTGTTAAAAATCGGAGCAAATCTAATAAACCCTAAAAGGCGTGCAAAAACAATAAACCCTGCAGAAAACCAGCGGTCAAATTCCGGAAACATTATTGAAATTTGTGTTATCAACTGTTCCATAACTATTCCTTACTCTTTACTGATTTCCGGCGGAATATCAAGTTCATATTCATAAATATTAGGCGGATTATCAAGACTCATAATATCAAAACCTTCTACATCTTCTATAAAAGTGTTTGAAGGTGTTACTTTTACTTTAAAAACAACTTTTTCTTTTCCGTTTTTTAGAATAGAAAAACTTGTTTCACCTTCTTTTAAAGGGTGAACTATTAAAGTATTTTTTTCATTCATTACTGTTATGAGAGGATAAACATCGATAATATCATTTTTTTCAATACTGATATCAGAAAGCCTTCCATTCGATGAAATAATACAATCTTCCATTGCATGTACTGTTTGAATGGATAATGAAATTATTAAAAGTATTAAAAATTTTTTTATCAAATTTATTTCCTTTTTTAAATTTTATAAAGAATTAACGGTTAATGTATATCGTTTGTTATTTACAAATCGTTAATTCCTACCTTCCTAACATCTTATTAATCTCAACGAAGTTGCCTTTTGGCATTGGCGCTCTTGGTGCAGTATCATACTTAATTTTTTGTGCTTTATCTATATATGGTACCTTACCAGGATTTTTCATTATTTCATTAACCGTAGGAGCATCTTTAAATGAATCTTTCATCTCTCCTTCAAAAGGTGTTGTGTATTTATAATAATCTGCCGGAAGTACAAAAGCATCATTTTTAGGAACGGTGTTAAATGCAAGTGCCGCACCTTCTGTAAAAAGATTTGTCAAAAGTTTAATAAATCCCATACCGCCAATAATTATTACAAGAAACACTGCAAAAATCTTAGGAGCAGCCGCAATTGTTTGTTCTTGAACCTGCGTAACAGCTTGAATAATACCTACTACCAGACCGATTGCAGCAGCAACAAGTACACATGGCATAGATATTGATAACATTACCATAAAACCTTTTGCTAAATATTCAGTTAACATTTCCATAGTTTGTTTCCTCTTGGTGATTCGGGTTTGAGTGAAGTTTTAAGTGTCATTATAGATTATTTTTAATCGATTTATATTATTTTTACGTTCCCTTCGCATTTCACTCTTCACGCTTCACTCTTTTAATTATAACTTTGCACCAACCCTTGAACAATTAATGCCCAGCCGTCAACAGCTATAAATATAAGCAGCTTAAACGGCAGTGAAATAATTGTCGGTGATAACATAAACATACCGAGTGCCAGTAATATGTTTGCAACAATAAGGTCTAATACAATAAATGGTACAAATACTACAAAACCGATTTCAAAAGCCGTTTTAAGCTCACTTAATATAAATGCCGGTGCAACTTCCCATATTGTAATATCTTCCGGTGATTTTGGAGGTGTTTTATGTTTTAGTTCCACAAAAAACGCCAAATCAGTTTCCCGTGTTTGTTTCATCATAAATTCTTTTAACGGTTTGGACCCTTCATCTATTGCCGCAATAAGGTTTTGATTTTTCTGATACGGTATTGAGCCTCTTTCATACATTTGTTGAAAAACTCCGCCCATTGTATAAAAGGTTAAAATCATACAAAGACCTATCGTTACGATTGCAGGCGGTACTTGAACACCCATTGCTGTTTTTAGAAGTGAAAATACTATTGTGAATCTTAAAAAACATGTCATGCAGCAAAAAACGAACGGTAAAAGCGAAAATAACGTCATTACCGTAAGCATTTGTAAAACAGGGTTCATATCTTGTATAACTGAGTCCATAATTTATAATCCTTTTTGACTTAGAGGTCTGACTGTTATATTTGAATCTGTGGTTGAAACATTCATTTTGTTTATCAGATTTCTCATCACAGAAGAATGACTATTAGAATGAAGCATGCTTGTTTTAATTCCTATATTACTTCTATCCATATAATCAGTTTTTATATCGGGCGGAATATTATTGATTTTAGGCAAAGCTTCCATTGTTTCTTTAAAACTCATGGTTTCATGAGTTTCTAATTTAGAAATTAAAGTCGTTTTATCTACATCACCTGCAATAAGAAATTTTTCTTGTCCTGTAGAAACTATATAAAGAGTTTTTCTTGGCGCAAGTGACATTGAATCTATTACTTTTAAATATTTAGATTGTTTGCCAAGCCCTGCAGATGTTGTATTTTTAAACACTAAAAGTGCTACAACAATTACGCCGACCATTGCAAGTGTATATACCATAAAGTTTGCTAAATATCCCATATTCTATCCTCTTAATAATTTATAGTACGAAGTCAACGTTATTTATTTTCTACTTCAAAGTCGCTATAATCAAAGTCTTCACCTTCCTGTACGACCTCCGCTTCCTCTGCCGGAACATGTTGAGAAGGCTCGTCTGCCTGTGAAGCAGAATCATTAACTTTTTCTATTCTCACGCCGAATCTGTCATTGATAATAACCAGTTCACCGGCAGCTACAATTTTACCGCCGACTTTTAGAGAAACTTTATTATCATAGACTGAACATAAATCTACGATTAAACCCTCTTCAATGCTTTTGAGTTCCCCAAGCGTAACTTTTACTTTATCAAATTCAGCCGCCATTTCGACTTGAATACTATCCCATAAATTAGTATTTGTATTTTCTTCCATACCGTTTCCTCCGCCAGTATCATATGGTTCTATAATCTTAATATTAGGTTTTATCTGAAATTTTTGTACAATATTTTCGCACATTAGGGTCATTTCTGAAGAATTACTGTTTTCAAAAACAACAATATCGCCGGCATCGAGTTTTTTAATCTCTGCAACAGGGAAGGTTGTTGTGCCTAAAAGCAGATTAACTTCCACAAGACTGTCTGCAAAATCCTTATCCTCAAATCTTACTGTATCAAGTTTTATGTCCTGCGGAGAGAGAATATCTTTTGGCACAGAAATTATAAATTTTGCTGCTGTATCAGAAATTTCCGATTTTACAAAATAGGTTAAATGCAAAATTTCGTTGTATCTTCTATGCGGTTCAATATTAAAATTCGGGGCAAGAGATTCATACAAAAAGTCATTAAATGCAGTTATAATCCGTGCTTCCAGCTCTGTAACTTCTGTCAAATCAAATCTTCTGTTATTTTTTCCTAAAACTTTATCAAGTATGACATTAATTGCTTCTTGTGAAATTCGTATATAAACATCATTTTTAGCATTGATTTTCACTTTTGTAACAAAAAAAGTTTCGTTTTGAGAAAGCACATTCATATTTGTACTGATTGATGCGAGCTTGTATTCAAAACCATCAAAAAAGAATTCACTGCTGCAATTTTTGACAACAGGTGTAAACACGGAATCATACCATGCAAACTGTTTATATAATTCATCAAAAAACACGGAATTCATCATACATAGCCCTTTAGGGGGAAATTATCCAACTATTAAATCTACTCCCCGTCCAAGGTTATCATAAAGGAATTTGTATCTTTGTACATCAACTGTTTAGAGGAAATATTTGCTTATTTTTGCTAAAATAAAAATCAATATTTAATACGTCCGGACATAATAAATAAAATTAAAGATAAAAATAGAGCAGATACAGTATGATTTTGCCCTTAAAAGTGTTATAATTCTAATATGAGAATTGTTACACCCAAAGAATTAAGCAGTTATAAGGTTCTGCCTTTCGATTTATATACAGAAAACAAAGGTAAAATTCTGGAAGCAGGTGAAGTTTTAACCCCTGGAAAACTTATCATGCTCAAGAATTATATTAAAATTTATACGGAAGAATTTAACAGCAATGAAGAAAATACAGCTTCTGAGCCTGGCGAGAATCCGGATAGAAAAACAAACTCAAAAATAATGAATTTTTCCTATGAAGCGCTTGACCCGACAGATTTTGAAACAGTCATTAACAAAGATGCCTATGTAAAAATGGAAACACAGGTTAAAATCAAATATTTTTACAAAAAAATTCTCGACCTGTTAATGCAGGGCTATTATGAAGAAGGATTATTAAAACTTAATTCGCTAATAGGAATTTTAAAAACAGAAGTCTATAAGCAGGTGCATAAATCCGGTAAAGGTTCAAAAATCCGATTTTTAGGAGAATATGAGCTTTGCCATCCCCTAAATGTTGCGGTAGTATCTGGATTGATTGCTCAAAAGCTCGATTTTTCAACTATGGCGATAGACCAGATTATTCTTGCAGGACTTTTGCATGATGTCGGCAAACTAAAAATAGACCTTGCTGATTCACAGGCGCTTTTAACCATGAATGAAGATGAAGTAAAAGAGCATACAATTATCGGATACAAATTAATTAAAGAAAATTTTGAGCTTTCCGAAGATATTGCCAAGGTTGCTCTTGAACATCACGAAAATAATGATGGTTCCGGCTACCCTCAAGGGCTTTCCAGCGATTATATTTCAGAATTCAGCCAGATTGTTAATGTAGCTAACTATTATGACAACCTCGCTTTTAACAGAACACATACAATTATCACCAACAACAAAGAGGCTTTAAGAACGATGCTTGAAGTCGGAACAAAAAGATTTTCTGCAAAAATGCTCTATACATTCATACATATGTTCAACTATGACGACTCAAAAGAATTCAATGATATGGTTGTATAGTTAGGCACTACTGTTAGAAAAGATGTGACATTAATTTAATAGTCATGCTGAACAAGCCGGCAAAGAGTTTTTTTAGTAAGTGTAACAGTCTAAGGCGCGTTTCAGCATGACAGTTATTGTCGGGTTAATGTACTGCTTACAAATCTTGATTTTTACCGGAAAGTTATGTCCACAAGAGGCGAGGGCGTGTCACAACTAGCGTTTAGCTTACCCTCCCCTTGTGGAATGGTAAAAATCTTTGATTTCAAGGGGGGATACAGATAGTACGTAAGTAATTTTAATTCCTAAAATTATCATGGACAGCAGTGTCCGGTTAGGGAATTGTTATTTGTCATATTTTCAAGAATCTTATATATGTTAAATACAGGATGAATAAAAATGGACAAAATAAAAGAATTCAAAAAACTGATGGAAAAAAGTGAAACAGATAAAATCAGTATCATAACAAACCATTATCAAATCTTAGGACGCGTTTATGATTGCGAAGAGTCCAGCAAAGAGTTTTTTATAAATCTAACCAACGCATCTTTATGTTTAATAAATGAAATCTATGGCGGTGAAACTTGTGACAGCTACACAGGTACACATTATGACTGGCTTCATATCAATTTTGACAAAGTCGTTGCCTTTAGTTTTATAAAATAATTAATGCCTTATAGTACTTCTTTCAAGGGCACGTACAAATTTTGTAGGTAGATTTTCTCTAGGGTTAATCGAGCCTACAAGAATAGTTTTGCACCCCAGAAGCTTACCCGCAAGAATATCCGTAAGAGGTCTGTCCCCTACCATAGCTGCGCAGCAAGGATTGATGCCTATGCTGTTCAAGTATTCCCTCATAACCTTCGGGTTTGGTTTGTTCGCATGCCCGATAACCCTGCACGGTGCAAGTTTGGAAGCATTCAAAATATATTCTTCATTTTTATTGTTGGAAATTATTGCAACTTGAAAATCTTTTAAAAAAGTGTTAAACCATTCAACTGTTTCCGGAAGAAAGTCAGCAGATTTAGACACCATAACCGTGCTGTCTAAATCAAACATTATACACTGTATGCCTTTTTCTTTCAGTTCAACAAAATCTATTTCGTAAATATTTTTTAGATTATAATCCGGTTTTAAAAACATTTTATCCCTATCCTATCTAATCCCCGCAGGAACATTTTTGTATCTCATTTACTCCGCCCTTTATGCCGACTGTTCTTGCAAGTGCATATTTATATTCTACAGGAGCATGAGTCAATCTGACAAAAAGCTCGTCATTTGTGTTTGCAATTTGCAGCTCTTCTCCCTTTGTGTTGATAATTTCCGTCACTCGGGCAGTAAACTTTTCGGAAGGCGAAATTATTTCTATATCTTCATTTTTATTAAATTTGTTTTTAGTTCTAATTTTATAATACTCACCGTTTTCATCTTCAACAAATTTTACAAAAGGAAAATCTGCCTGTTCTAATGCATTATACCTTCCATCCAGAAATTCACACAAGAAATCCGCACCGGCAAGCCCTTTTGAAATATCATAGCTGTAACCGTCTTTCGGATACCCTTCTCCTAAATAAAATCCTGTTGTATATCCTCTGTTTCCGACTTTCAAAAGTTCTTGATAATATTGCTCCATATCAGCATCCGGATTTACTATAACCGCATCTATCGCTTCGCGGTAAGCTTTAGCCACGGCAGATACGTAATAAAGGCTTTTTGTTCTGCCTTCAACCTTAAACGAGTCTATGCCGGCTTCTATCATTTCTTTGAGGTGGCGCACCAGACACAAATCCTTTGTACTCAATATATGCGTGCCTTTTTCATTTTCTTCAATTTCGTAGTACTGCCCCGGGCGTGTTTCTTCAACCAGTTTATAACTCCACCTGCAGGGCTGCGAACAATTTCCGGAATTGGCTTTTCTTTCACCATTTGTCATATAATCGCTCAAAAGGCATCTGCCGGAAAAAGAAACACACTGTGCCCCGTGAATAAAGCATTCTAATTCCATTTCCGGTACTTTATTTTTTATTTCTGCAACATCTTTTATAGGAAGCTCCCTTGCAAGAATTGCACGCGTTGCACCCATATCCTGCCAGAATTTTACGGCTTCATAATTCAAAATATTTGCCTGCGTGCTTACATGTATATCTGTATCGGGCATATATTTTTTTGCCAGCCTCATTATTCCAACATCACTTATAATTAAAGCATCCGGCTTAGAATCAACAATTTTATCCATGCAGCTTTCAAGCAGTTTTATATCACTGTTAAAAGCAAAAATATTCAATGTCAAATATGATTTTGCCCCCATCCGGCGTGCGGTATCAATTGCATATTTTAGGTTATCGAGTGTAATCAATTCACCTTTGCGCATTGCTCTTAAGCTAAAATCAACAACGCCGAGATAAACAGCGTCTGCGCCGTATTTAACAGCATATTTAAGTTTTTCTATATTACCTGCCGGCATCAACAATTCGGGTTTAATCATAATTTGATATTAACACAAATCCAAAAACGGGTAAAGAAAACCATTTGCAAGACAGTGGTTTAAATAAATGTAAATAAAGCAAAAAAGAAAAAGTAATTTTTTACTTTTTCTTTTTTGCAAAATTTCTATTACTCAATTAGTTTAAACCAAATTGATTTCTGTAAAAACCATTGCTTGCAATTTTTTGTTGAACAAGATTATTATTTTCGTTTGAAGCAAGGTATAAATTAGTCAAATTATCTAATCTTCTTGTTAACTTGCTGTCCGGATAAACTTTTGATGCATTTTTTAATCTTGACCAGCAGGAAGCTTCTTTTTGTGTTGCAAGAGTTTCTTCTTCCAAATCTGCTGAATAGCCTGTATGATAGCTTTCGTGTGCAATTAAGCAGGCAATTTGTTCTGCAGGTGCATTTTTGTATTGTGAATTAATCAAAATAACTCTTGTACCGAACTGGTTATAAGTGCTTACTGCAAAAGCTTTATTGCTTCCTACAGAAACCATTGAAAGGTCGCTGAACTTAACCTTCATTCCATATTTCTGCAGATTTCTGAAAACATCTGTATCACCGGACTGTTCCAATAATCTCATTGCGGAAATAATCTTTGCATCATCTGAAAAACTGTTTAATCTGTAGGCATAAGCCTGGTTTAATGTTAAAAACAATAATGAAACTAATACTAACAATACTTTCTTCACGACATAACTCCTAATCAACAACTACTGACAATTGGGTCTACGGCGTGTTTCATGAAAACTTGAGGGCAAGGCTCTCTTAAAGTTACAAAACGTTACAAAAGTTAACCAAACTTAATTAAAATAGGGCTGAAACCCGCATATTACCTGGATGGATATTTTTCTAACGTATGTTTGCGATATAATACGAAAAAAGCATCTTTTTGAGCGTTATTTTACAATTCTTAACATTGGAGGATTATATGAATAAAAAAGCCTTAATAAAGACCGGTATTGCAGCAGGAAGCATACTGGCAGGAATATATGCGGTTTTTCTTTTAAGCCCGCTTGTTTTAAACCCTATTATCAACGGATATACACCGCAAATTGTGAATGAAATTCATAAAGCCTCCGGACTTGATGCAAAACTTGAAGGAGTAAAACTCGTTACAACTCCAAAACTTACAGCAGGTTTGAAGGTCAAAAAATTCACGCTGCTGACACCGGACAATGAACAAATCTTTAATACCGGCGATTTTCAAGTAAAAATGTCTTTAATTCCTCTTCTTGCAAGAAGAATTGAAATAGATACAGTACAGCTTAAAGGTGCGGATATTGATTTAAAAATAAACAAAGACGGAAGTTTTGATATTGAGAGGTATCTGCCGGAGAGTTCCGCGGAAACACTTCCTGCTGAAGAGGTGAAAGAGAATGCAGGAGGGTTTTCTCTGCCGTTTGGATTTAAACTCTCAAATCATCTTCCGGACATAAAAATTGATACATATAATGTTACTTTCACCTGCGAAAATGATAAATATATTATTAGCGGAGACAGAACGGAAATCACGGATTTTATACTTAATAAAAGTGTTAAGGTTAAAGCCTCCGGTAAAGCCGTTTTGAAGAACAAAGAACAGTTTAAATATAACGTCTGTGTTCTAAACAAGATTATGCCTGATATTGACCTAAACGAACTTGTAACGGAACCGCAGGCAGAAACTGCTATAAAAAAAGAAAGTGAACCTGTTAACATAGCTGCAATACTTGAGAGAATTGCTGATAACAATTTAACCGCAGATGCTGAGGCTGATTTAAAGATAGAGAAAGAGGGCATTAACGGTTATGCAAAAATAACAAATGTTTCCATAATTAACCTTCCGCCGAGCAATGCAGACTTAAAATTTAAAGGTAAAAGCATTGATGTATCATCTGATATTTATACTGCAAAAGATGAAGTATCTAAAATCAATGGTTTTGTTAAAACAGGCTCTCATCCGCAGATAGATTTAACCCTGCAGTCGGGTGCGGAAATATCAAATATTTTAAGAATAATAAAGGATATTGCCGTTATTTTTAATATAAAAGATTTGCAGACATTAAGTGCGAACGGAAAACTTGACGCCAATTTTAATATCAAGTCCGACTTAAAAACTGTTCGGTCAAACGGCTGGTTACGTGTTCCGTCCGCAAACATATATTACGGGTTGTATAAAATCGGCGTTGATAATATTAATGTTGATACAGAGCTTAATAACAATAATATTAATATTAAGAATATCGGATTTACGGTATTTAACCAGCCTTTAAAATTCTATGGCACAATAAGCGATAAGGCTGTATGCGATCTGCATTTGACTGCAGACAAACTAAATTTGAAAGGTTTGCTTGTTGCTCTGGGGCAGGCAGCACTGCTAAAAGACAACAGCATTAATTCCGGACTAATATCCATGAATGCTGATATTTCCGGAAGACTTGATAAAATTAATCCGGTTTTAAAATTAAATATTAACGGTGTTGATATAAAAAATACACCGTCAAACACAACGTTAAAAGCGCCATTAACAACAGTTAACATTACATCTGACGGTAAAACATTTGCAGGAGATGCGCAGAGCGAAAATATAAAAATTCTTAATCCGTCCGCTTCTGTTTCGATTCCAAAACTTAATGCAGAAATCAGAGAAAACGAAATTGAAATCACTCCTGCTCAAGTTCAGATAGACAAAATTAATACAACTGTGTCCGGTAAAATTCAAAACTATTTGACAGAAAAAATCGGACTGAATTTTGTTACAACGGGTGATATAAAATCTATCTTAAACGGTGATATAAATACAAAAAAACAGACACTGAACCTCACATACCATACAACAGAGGCTTCTACTATAATTATTCCGATGTTTGATAAATCAAAAATGACATTCAGCGGAAATATTATAATAAATTCAAGCATTATGAACCCTGTTTTAAAAGGCAGCATTAATGTTCCATCTTTAAGCATACCGGAAATACCGGTTAATATGACTAATCTAAATATAAATCTTGACGGACATATACTTAAAGGTAACGCGACAGCCGAAAAATTTTCATCGGGCGGTATTGCTGCAGAAAATATCACAGCCGGCTTTGCATTAGAAGGCAATGATTTTTATCTTACAAATCTACAGGGCACAGCTTTTGACGGCTCTATTAACGGTAATATAATTTATAATCTTGCAAACGCAAAAACAGCAATAGATTTTAAAGGTGAAAATCTTAATGCAGAAAAAGCAGTCTGCGGGTGTACCGGTATTAAAAATGCACTTAGCGGAACTCTTGGATTTAATACAAAATTAACTCTTACAGTGACCGACTATAATGAAATGATGAAATCTCTTGCCGGAGATTTAGTTTTCAGTGTAAAAAACGGTGCATTCGGAGCTATCGGGCGTCTGGACAGGATGCTGAAAGCAAGTAATATTATAACAAACAGTGTTATGAAGACAACAGTTGATACACTTACAAATAATGCAGGTCTGGCTGATACAGCTAAATTTGACTATATTGATGGCAGCTTGAATTTTGCAGGCGGCTGGGCTGAATTGAAAGAGATTAAAAGCGCGGGCAAACTCCTTGCATACTATATAACAGGCAAATATAATCTTATAAACGGCACAACAAATGTAACCATACTCGGACGTCTGGATAGTACAATTATTGCGAAACTCGGACCGCTGGGCGAACTCTCTGCCGATAAACTTTTAGGATATATTCCAAAATTCGGCTTATTAACTGCAAATATTGTTAATGCACTTACAGAAAATCCGAAAGGCGAAAATATCAGCGCAATTCCTGCTTTAACCGGCGGAAGTACAAGCTATAAAGATTTTAAGGTTTTGTTTAACGGCGGATTGGAAAGCACAAGCTCCGTAAAATCTTTTAAGTGGCTTACCGATGTTGATACCAGCGCAATTGAAACAAAATCAACAAAAGAAGCTCTTGAAGAGTTGAAACAATCTGTTAATGAAGATTTATCAAACACGGTTAAGAGTGTTACCGACGCTGTTGCAGGCTCCAAAGAACAATGGAACGAAACAAAAGAACAGCTTAAAAACAGCGCTGAAGAGTTAAAAAATCTGTTTAAGTTTTAAGGAATAGACAATAAGACTTGACAACAATGAGGTATAGATAACGCACGCCTCATTGTTGTCAAGCCATTTGTTCTAATAATTCTGTTTATTTATTGCCAGTATTTATCAAGCCATTTTGTCGGTTTAATATATCTAAATCCGCATTTACCGAAATAGCCTTTATATGCCTGCTCCGGAGTTGGTTTGCCGTGAAAAATCAAAATTTTCGCTTCTTCAGGGTCTCTGGGGACTTTAAACCAGCAAAGCGGAAACTTATGCAGACACTGGCGTTTAAAACTTACAACCCAGTCTTTAGGCCAGTATTTTAACAAGCCTTTTCTGTCCATTTCATAGGATAAAAACGCCTGTTCGTTTTTGTATCTTTCTCTTATTGTTTTTCCTTCTTGATAGAAATGTTCAATAATTTCCGGATGTTTTCCTACTTCAAAACGGAATACGGAAGAGTTGCCTATAATATCATGAGGAAAATCGTAATCCTTGGAAATTAAAAAACTTCCTTCCACTTCAAAAAACGGATTGAGAGAGCTTCTTATTATTATATCTAAATCCAGAAACAGCGCCGTTCCTTTTAAATCCGCCAGCGGATTTGCAAACAAACCTAATTTTTTCCACATTCTATCCGGAATACCTTCATCATTAAGCTCTGGAAGCGGACGTATTTCAACACCATCAACAATACCTTCCGCGTTATCCGTAAAACATACAAATCTGTGAGGAAGAGTTAAATTTTTCTCAACCATTCTGTATAATTTGTTCACATATTCCGGACCAAATTTTGTTCCCCATTTTATACAAATTACATTTCTATCCATATTCTACTCCTAACTCGTTTTAAGATATCATAAATATTTTAATTAGACAATTCTTTATTTATTTCTTCTGCAAGCTTTTTATACCCTTTTCCAATATTTAAAACCTTAGATTTTGCAATTGCATCTAAAAAGACTTTGTTATCAATATCCTGTGCAATATCTTTTCTTGCAGGAACAATCAGACCTGTTTCCAGAAAATATTTGCTGCTCTTCGCTGAAGAAAGGTATTTAACCAGTTTTACCGCATTATCTTTATGCTTTGAGCTTTTTGACACTGCCCAGCCGGAAGCATCTAAAGGAACCAATCCGGAAAATGTTATTATATCCCAGTCGAATTGAGCTTTTTCGGAGATTTTGGGATACAGCCATCTGCCGGACAAATAAAGAGCCGTTTTTCCGTCAAGAAACATTTGAGCCTGTGTTAAGCTTCCACTCTGACAAGGAGCCGGAGCTTGTCTGCCTGCAAGATTTTTATAAAACGCAAGTGATTTTTTAGGATTATAAATATCTTCACCGAGTGTTAATGTGTAAGGCAGCATGTAGTAAAAATCCGCCTCATAGCTTAAACCGTATGGTTTTATTTGTTTAGTGAACTTCATTAGCTCGTCAAGATTTTTAGGTGTATTCTTAAGCAAGTTCTTATTGCGGTAAAAAACAAGAGTTGAAATATCCCGCGGAACTGCCAGAAGCTTGCCGTCAATACTCAGTGCCTCAAGACTTTGCGGATAAAATTCAGCAGAATCTACATAACTGCTTAAATCTTCCAGATAATTTGAATATACCGGCAGGTATAAATTATTTATAAATAGTACATCCGGAGCTTGATTTGAGGCAAAAAGCAAATGGAGTTTTTGAAAATAATTTTGCGGAATATGCATAAAATTTATTTTTATATCTGGATTTTCCTTTTCAAAATCCGCAATTATTTGTTCAATTATTTTTAACTCAGTAATAGAACCCCAGGAAGAAAAAGTGATTTCATTTTCATTCCGACCGGTGCAGGAACACAGAAAGAAGGGCAGTAAAAATAAAATCAGCAGTTTTTTCAACATAGATCCATTACATACTCCATGCCGTTTTCTTTAACATTTAGTATAAACTTATGTGACCCGATTCTTATTATATAGCGCAGAGTGCCATCCGGAAATCTTTCACTTATTCTTGCCTGTATTTTTTCGGATTTTAGTGTATCGTATTTTTTGATTTTGAAATATTTTTGGGATATAAAACCGGCAACCCAGTATTCATCACCATCTTTTATTAGACAGCAGCCCTTATTTTCACTAAAATCGGCTTTGTCAAGAATAGAATACTTTACTCCGCCGATAGAGCATACAAGAGGCACAACTTCTTTTTCGTGAAGTTCTTCTTTTAAAGATTCTGCAGAAGGTTTAACATCTTCTACCGGAGCTGCATTTTTATTTTTTCTCTCGGTCTTCTTTTCCGCAATAAACTGCAGCAGTTTGTCAGTTGCTTTATCCCGCTGTTTCTCTGCTTTAACGTTTTCTTTTTTAACAGGCTGCAGAATTTTTTCCGGCGTTTTATTTATATCTATCTCTTCTTTCTGCTCTTCATCCTGCGCCGATACCGGAGGCGGAGCATCAAAATCTACATAGCTTGTATCAAAGAGAGATTCAAAATCGTTTATGTCATCTTGATTCGGAACGTTTTGTTCATAAGTTTCATCAGCATCAATGATTTCAAACTCTCCATCCAGCCTGCTAAATTCTTCCTGCATATCAGATACGGTCGGTGCCGGCTCATCTGTCTTCGGAGCGTCATTATCATCTTCATAAAAAGGTTTAAACTGAACATTAGCAATATTACGAAGCAAGGCTTCTTCGTCTGCTTGCACAACTTCTTTATCGTCTGTTTCATATTTTTCTGGATTTGCAAGAGCATCCTTTAAATCCGGCAATATATCAGACACAGACATTTTAGCAACGTCATAGCCGGTTTCTGCATATTCTATTTCATCAGAAGGACGGGGAACGTACGCATCTTCATTATTAATTTCTATTGACAAATCCGGAAGCTGATCTTTTAATGAAATTGTGCTTACATCATATCCTTCACTATAATAAACAATCTGCGGTCTTACTTCTGATTCAATTCTTCTGCCTCCCTGTTTTTTTAGTGCTTCTGACAGGTCCGGAAGCATATCTTTTACATTCAAAGTCAGCATTTCAGAAGTTTTATGAGGTTTGGATTTTTGTTTGGCAATTTCTTTTTGCATTGCTTCCAAACGTTCTGGATTGGTTCGCAAATCTGTTATAAAATCATTATCAATCTCAACACTTATAAGCTTATATAAAACATCTACATCTTCTTTTGTAAAACTTATATTCTGATTAACCGTATATGATGTCACAAAGTTCTCTAAAATTTCGGTGCGTGACGGTTTCTTCTCAATCGGATTTGTAACCAGAAATTTGTCAAGATTTCGCATTGTGTCGTCGCTTATTTCATTATTTAAAAGCTGTTCTATGCGCTCTATATCGTCTTTTGTAAAACGCAAATTGTCATCATTAATGTATTTATTATAAAGCTCTTCATCAAAACTTTCTTCTTCTTGAGTAGGATTATTCTCTTCCTCATCCTCAGTAAATGAAAATGCACTCAAAAAATCTTCTAAAGCACTGTTTTCATCATTATCTTCCGCTGATTCTTTTTTATTAGTTGTTTCATTGAAAAGCTCATCTAAATCAACAATAAGCCGTTCTTCTGCCGGTTCATCCGGTTTAGTAACAGGCGTTTGTGCTGGCTGTGTTTCTTCACTATCAAGATTAACAGGCATTTTAACGGGTTTTGAATACATTTTATCAAGAGCACGAATAGTACTCCTAATCTTTTGTTTTTTCTCCTGTTTTTGACTTTTTTTCTTTTTATCCGGCTCGTCATCAATGCTGAAATTTGGCTGTTCACCCAGAATTTCCGTCATTTTGTTTTTTGCTTTTATAAAGAAATAAACACTTGTTATAAGAACAAGCATGACTCCCATAAGTATGAGTACCATTTCACTTGTATTTGTAGTCTGAACAGGCTCCTCCTGTACAGGGGGTTGTTCCGGTGCAGCTGCAGAAGATTTTATTGGGGCTGTGGCTGTATTGACTTTACTTCCTGCTTTATTAGAAGGGCGTGAAGTCTCAAACTGTTTCATACTTTTTTTTATATCAACAGGAGCTGTTTGATCCACACCGCTGCGTGAATAAATATCTCTGTTTTGCTGCCGTGGCTGAACAGGCTGATAGTTTTGTTCGGGCAGAGGTTCAGAATTTTCTGCCGTACCGGTAGCGGCAATCTGCTCTACGAGTTTGCTTTCCGGAACATAAAGTGCCTTTTTGGCATTCAGCATTGTATTAGGAAGGGTTGTGACGGTAATTTTTGTGTAGCCTTTGCTGTTTGTTGTATAAGGCATTGTTTTGATATCAACGCTCTCAACATTTCCGGTAATCTCCGGCGACGAAGGCATCTGGCTGTTGGTTTCCGGAAGCATAATAACGTACGTACTCGCATCTTTTTTTACGGGTGTGATAGTTTTTTCATAGTTTCGTTTGGTAAGAAGAGTCATATTGACAGCGCCGTTAGCTCCGCTTTCAAATTTAAGCGACATTAAACTGTTTTTATAATTTTCTGCGCCGAAAGCCCCGACCACGGTAACCACTGAAGCCAGAACTAATGCAAGCGTTCTCTTCTTAAAATGCTTCATAACTGTATTTTATCATAATATTCTAAAACAAACTATAC
Organism: Candidatus Gastranaerophilales bacterium; assembly: GCA_944325515.1. Classification (GTDB taxonomy): domain Bacteria; phylum Cyanobacteriota; class Vampirovibrionia; order Gastranaerophilales; family Gastranaerophilaceae; genus CAG-196. The sequence goes on from CALVAO010000002.1 coordinate 122,923, forward strand.
TTTATTTAGCCTACATATCCGTAATAATAATCTTTTTATCAGATGATATTTTTTCTATATTAAGTATGGTATAAAGAGTTCCGTTATATAAAAATTCGTTTGAAAAATATCCGTCCCCAGGCTCTACAATTTCATTTTCCATAAATTCAAATAATTCATTAATTTTATCTATCAAAAGCGCCAGTTTTAATTCATTGCATTTTATTATAATGACGGGCTTTTTCTCCGGTGTCTGTTTTGAGGCAAGACCGAGGAATTTTTTCAAATTTATAACCGTTATATAATCTCCTCTCAGATTCATAATACCCTCAATAAAATCAGGAGTACCGGGGACATGAGTAATAGAAGTATCTTTCAAGACTTCTTTTACATAATCCAGTGCAATACAATATGAATCAGCATTTAGGTTGAATGATATGTATTTGTTCCTTACATGTAATTCTCCGGATGCAAGCTTAAGACTGGATTTGTCAGCTATCGCTAACGTTCTTTTATTCATTATTGTTTTTGAAGCTTCATCCTGCGGGAAAAGTGAAGGAATATCAACATTTGCCCATTGATTATCATGCTGTTTTAAAAGGTTTTCAATTGCATAAATATTAATAATAAAAATAGTTTCTTTATTATATTTATAAAGCGAATCTATAATCATTTTGCTGTCAACAAACGGTATTGCATCCATCAATGATGTATCAAACGGCAGGATACCTATGACCTTGTCTGTTATTATTCCGAAAATAACTTCATCCGTCTTAACAATCAAAAGTTCATTTTGCGTACTATAAGACGGCACTTCTATATTAAGATAAAATCTGACGTCAATAACATTTATAACAAAATTGTTGTATTTTAATAGTCCAACGATATTGTTAGGGAGTTTTTGAGGATAATCAAGCGCCGGAAGTTTCATAATTTCAAGAATATTCTCGGAATTAACGGCATACTTGTTTTCCCCTATCTGAAAATATAGATGGGTATTTTTTTTCTGTTCCAAATAATTAGTGCTGCTCATACAATACTACCCTGTTTCTTCCGCTCTCTTTTGCTTTATACAAAGCTTCATCCGCAGATTTAAGAATATCTGCAGGCATATTAAACTCTTGATAATTCATTGTAAGCCCTATACTTACCGTAACCTTAGACTTAATATTGTTATATTCAAAATCGTACTCTTCAACCATTCTCCTCAGACGCTGAACAGGAATAACAGCACCTTCAATATTAGTTTCCGGCATAATCATAATAAGTTCTTCGCCGCCGTATCTATACAGCAGGTCTGTTTTTCTGAATGCAGCTTTCATTAAATCCGCAACCGTCTTGAGTACATAATCGCCGTATTGATGCCCGTATGTATCATTAACCTTCTTAAAGAAATCAATATCAAGAATTGCAAGGCTAAAATCGGAAGGATGGCGTTTGCTTCTGTTATGCTCCTGCTCAAGGCTTATTTCAAACTGACGCCTGTTATACAAACCGGTTAAACCATCCAGTACGGACATAAATTCTTTTTCTGTATATTGATATTTCATTTTAAATATGGCAAGCAGCTCGCTTATCATAATATCGAAATATCTGAAAGACGCATAATCCATATCTTGACGGGTATAGAAGCATATACCGCCGATTAATTTCTTATCAAAAATAAGCGGAATAATGATTTTTGAGCGAAAATCCGTAAACTGATAATCAATTTCTTTGCCCAGAAGCATCCTAACCACTTCAAATTTTGTATTTTTAAAGTTTCTGAACTCTTCCATCTTACGGAAAAAGTCATAATGAATATCTGACAAAACATTCTTTGAAAAATTTCTGCCGAGAGTATCTATGTAAAGTATATTTTCAGCAAAATCATCCGGTGAAGCAAAAAATACGCCTGCAATATTGTATTCCACAAACGAACTGAGCAAGGAGAACAACTTTTCAACAAGAATCCGCTCATAGTTCAAAAAGTCGCTTAAATTTCTGAATTCATTAGAAAATACAGATTTTAAAAGCAAATCATTCAAAATAGTGTTCAATCTGGTTTGAGCAGGATTGTCGTTCTTTGACTTCAGAGAAAGCGTCGTTTTATACTCATCCGTAAGCGGATAGCGCCTTAAAGTTGCATTAATGTTTCTTACAAGCTCATCCATATTGATTGATTTGGACAAAAACAACTGTGCACCGGCTTTTTTACCCCAGAAACTGTCAATTTTTTTATCCAGAACAGTAAGCAGTATTACCGGAATTTTTTTTGTTTCATCTACATTCTTAATCATTCTGCAAAGTTGATAACCGTCAATCACAGGCATCATAATATCAGACACAACAACATCCGGAACGTATTCATAAAGCTTTTTGTATGCTTCGGCACCGTTCATCGCCGTTTCTACTTCAAAACCATTCTGAATAAGCCCGTCTTTCAAAAACTTAAGCTGCGTGTCGCTGTCTTCTACCAGTAAAATTTTTGCTGCCATATATTTATATATTCCAATTTTATAAATTTTAGTATAAAATAATTATATAATAAATAATCAAAAAAAACTATAGGAGAGAAGAAGTGCAAAGCGAATGGAATTTTGGATTAAAACAAAAATTTAATATTAAATGTTTACTTGATTTGGTAGTATTTGTTATAGCTTGTATTATATTTATATTTTTTGCAAAGGCTAACGGAATCTCACCGTATGATACTTTTGTATTTCTTGCTATAATCATAGCTATTAATTCAATTATATATTTTGCAACAAAACAGTGGATATTGAAATCAATAAAAAATACTTTAACGCTTCAATCGGATTCACTTTCCGAAACCACTGACGATATTATGAATACTATTAATTCTCAAAAACGCGTTTTTGAGACACTTACAACAAATACAAAAAACATCTCAGTACTTGTAGAAAAACTGAAAACTCTGTCGGATGAATCCCTTGCAACATCAAAAAATACCGAAAAACAGGTAAATCAATCTATAAGTTTTTCCGAAAAAGAACATGACGCAATTTCTTCTAATGCTGATAAAATGCTTGTTCTAAGGCAAAAAATTCAAATGATAGCAGAACTTATACTGGAACTTTCAGAACACTCTCAACAAATCGGAAACACAATCAGTGTAGTTGATGATATAGCTGAACAAACAAACATGCTTGCACTTAATGCTGCGGTTGAAGCTGCAAGAGCTGGAGAGCATGGCAAAGGTTTTGCCGTAGTTGCAGGAGAGATCAGAAAACTCGCGGATGAATCTAAACAGGCAATTACTAAAATTACATCTCTAACCAGCAGTATCCAGTACACGACCAATTCAACCGTTATGGCAACGGAAGAAGGCTCAAAAGAAATTGAGGCTGTTGTTAAGGATATCAATTCAGTATCTTCCAGCTCCGAAGTTTTATTAAACCTTATTAAAGAAATTCTTGATTCACTTGATGCACTCAACCAGAATGCAAAAAAACAAAGTGATATTATAGAACGTTTAAATCTCATTGACGAAGAAAATACTAAGATTGCAGAAAATCTTATTCAAGCAATGACTGTAAATTGTGATAAGGTAGCCAAATTGAGCAGTTTATCTGACGAAATAAAAAATTCCGCAATTGAGGGTTAAGATAAATTGGATTTTTTAGATAATGAGAACAGTGATAATAATAAAGAGGTAATGTCTATCTTTCAGAGCGAGTCTGAAGAGATTATTGACCGTATTTTTAATAATCTGTTTGCGCTTGAAAGCACTCCTGCAAATAAGGAAATTATAGGCTTTGTCTACAGGGATTTGCACAGCTTGAAAGGTGCTGTCAGAATGGTCGGGTTTAATAATATCCAAAACATTCTGCACAAGATGGAAGATATCTTTGACGGGGCAAATAATGACAAGTTCCTGCTTGATAACGAGGCGATAAAGCTCATGTCGCGTTCACTTGAAAGTGTATCAAAATTTTTGCAGGAATCAATAAGAAACAACCGTGAAATCATTGACGAATCATACAGCGCAATAATTTCAAATCTGGAATATGTTCTTGAAGTAGAAATGCAGGAACAGCAGGCTATGGATACGGCATCTATTGCATCTATCGCAGCTGCGGATTTAAAACAGGACAAACTTGCCGCTTATCAAGAAGAAATAAATTTTGCATTTAATAATTGTTTTGAAATCATTGACGGCATTGTTCCGGAAGAAGAATCGCAGGATATTGTTATTCTGCAGGAAGAAGTCCAGAAGATTTATGAATTTTTTAAGGATTCTAACCTGTATGAGGTCAAAAGTTCTCTTGAAAACATTCTTACAAAAATCGATTTTGTAATGAATGCAACCAATACATTGACAATAAGCGAAATTCTGGAACTTCGTAATGAACTGAGTTCTGCTGCTGCAAAATACAATACTTCCTGCATTGAAACCGAAAATTCCGGTTTGACATTCTTTGATGTTGCAGAAAAAATAACTATGCTGCAAGGAAGCAGTGTCTATACCTCGGAAATAAAAGAAGATATTAATAAACTCAAGGCAGGAATTGATGATGCTAACATTCTGGAAATCATCAATATGGTTCTTGAGGTTCTTGATTTTATTACGGATAATTCCGTTCAGCTTGAAGAACAAATGATGCTGACATTAAAGAGTGCCGTTGAATACTGTGCAGCACCGAATGAAAGCATTGACAGCGATTTAATCCTCCAGCAGCTTGAAATTATGAAACAGCTTCTGGAACTTAATTACAAAAAAGATGCCGGAGTAAGTGAGATAAAGAGCCTTTCGACACAGACTTCCGCCGGCAGCAAATCTTCATCTTCTACAGAAATAAAAACACTGCACGTTAACGCCCAAAAACTCGATTTACTTGTTAACCAACTGGGCGAATTGATAATAACTAAAATTAAAACAGAAAAGAAGCTTGAAAAAATCGAAAGTATTAAAAATGCCAACGAAAGCTGCCAGAAAGATTTACTTAAGACCTCTAACTACTTGAGATATTATAACAGAAAATATCTTCAAGCAGGCAATACGGAACAATATACGAGCGCTTTTGTCAAACAGGTATTTTCTCTGCTTTCAGATATAACCCAGAATGTTTCCAGAACAATATACGATTTAAATTCTTTGTACCGTTCTTCTAAAGAAGACGATATGAAAATGCGGCTTATCATTGATGAAATGGAATCCATGGTTAAAAACATCCGTGTACTTCCTATCTCAACAGTTTTTAACTCTTTTTCACGTATGGTTCGTGATATAGCAAATGAAAAAGGGAAAGACATTGACTTTGAAATTGAAGGCAAAGACACCTGTGCCGATAAAAAGATTATAGAAGAGATTAAAACTCCGCTGATACATATATTAAGAAATGCAATAGACCATGGTATTGAAACCAAAGAAGAAAGAATAGCCAACGGTAAAAATCCTGTAGGTAAAATACTTTTATCTGCTAAACAGGATGATAATAAAGTTATTATTGATGTTGTAGATGACGGACACGGTTTTAATCTGGAAAAAATCAAAGACCGTGCGGTTTCAAGAGGGTTTTTAACACAGGAAGATATTGACTCAATGACAGACGAAGCCATTATGAACATTATTTTCTGGCCCGGATTTACAACTGGAGATTCAATAACAAGCATTTCCGGCAGAGGTATAGGGCTGGATGTTGTTAAGACAAAAATTTCCCAGCTTAACGGTAAAGTTAAGGTAATTTCGGAATTTGGCAAAGGAAGCTGTGTACATATTGAAATTCCTGTTACACTCACTACATTAAGAGTATTCTTAGTAAAAATTTCCGAGCAGACATTTGCAATTCCTATACAGGTTATAACAACATTTATATTAAAGAACCAGAGCGATATAAAAACTAATAACGGTATGCGCTCAATTGCATATAACGGTAACATAATACCCCTTTATTATCTGTCAGATATTTTAGGGCTAAAACCTGTGCCGCGCGGTGACAAGGAAACCATTTTGATACTTGAAGCAGATGAAAAGACAATCGGACTTGTTGTAGATAAACTTCTCGGCGATCAAGATATTTTGCAGAAAAAACTCTCTCCTCCGCTGTACAAGGTTAAAAATATATCCGGAATTACCAATCTGGCATCGGGAGAATTGTGCCTTATATTAAATATGCAGGATATCATGCACTATGATTTCAATAAAGCGATGACAGCTTCAAATACCCAGCTGCTTCCTCCGGACGCTCTTGCATATAAACGAATTCTGGTTGTAGATGACTCTATTACAACCAGAACCATGATAAAAAATATTCTTATGAATATTGGTTATATGGTAGATGCTGTATTAGATGCGCCGGAAGCACTTGTAAAATTAAAACTCAATCACTATGATTTGATTATAACAGATTTAACTATGCCTAAAATTGACGGATATGAGTTTATTGAACGCTTGAAAAATGACGAAATGTACATGGATATTCCAATTATCGTTATGAGCTCTTTACAGGAAAATAAAGCCAGAAAGAAACTTGCCCAGTATAATATTGAATACTATATTTCAAAAGATAATTTCAACCAGACAGATCTTGCCCAGCAGGTTAAAAAGATAATCACTAAATACCATATGCAGTAATCAGATAATCTGCAACTGCCTTGGGAACAAAAGGTTTGATATCTCCTTTGTTTATTAAAATTTCTCTTACGCAGGATGATGAAATAAAGTTATATTCCGGTTTTGTGATTAGAAAAACCGTTTTAATGTTATTGTATAATGCGTGGTTGGTTTGTGAAAGCTGCATTTCATATTCAAAGTCAAAGGATGTTCTCAGCCCTCTCAATAGTACAGAAGCTCCTCTTTTCTTTGCGTATTCTACAGTCAAACCTTCAAAAGCATCGACTTCTACATTTTTAATATCCACTACAGAGTCTTTAATAAGCTTAACTCTTGTATCAATCGGCAAAAACCCCTGTTTATTTGCATTATAAGACACAGCAATGATGACTTTCTCAAAGATTTCAGCACCGCTTTTCAATATATCAATATGTCCGTTTGTAATCGGGTCAAAACTGCCCGGATAGATTGCAATAGTCATAATTCACCTTGTGTTTATAATTATAACACAAAAAAATATAAAAGGAGCTTTTGAAAAAAAGCTCCAAGGCATTGTGTTATTTGGTCGAAGAGAGATTTTACAGAATCCTCATCAATTCTGTCTATCCCGCAAGAGAATTGTGGAATGTTCTTGATATAACATCATCCTGCTGTTCTTTTGTTAATTTGATAAAGTTAACAGCATAACCGGAAACCCTTACTGTTAATTGAGGATATTTTTCCGGATGTTTCTGGGCATCTAACAATGTTTCTCTGTTAAATACATTAACATTCAAATGGTGACCGCCCTTTTCTACATATCCATCAAGTAAATTGATTAAATTTTCTTCTTGTTGAGTTGTCATTTTTTATCTCCTTATGCTTTTTAACTTTTTACATTCTTATTATAAACTATGATTTACAACATTTCTGTTGTTTTTACAACAAAAATATCTTCCTAACATAATTTTTTTTTAAATTGTAATTAAAATAATACTATCCTATAATAAGATATATGGAAAAGTTAGAAAATTATTATAATCAGATAAAAAATTCTCCTGTATTTTTTGGCATGAGCGATGATGAGCTTAAAGGTCTTTTAGAATGTTTCAATGCAAGAATTCGTAAGTATGAAAAAGACGAAATGATAATAAGACAGGGTGATATGATATCAAATATCTATTTGATACTTGACGGTGGAGTAAATATCGAAAAAGACTCATACTGGGGCAGAAGAATTATTATTTCGCGTCTCGGCAAAAATGATAACCTTGCTCTTTCATTTGTAGGTTCAAAAGATGTGGAATCCAGCGTTGATGCTATTACTGTAGAAGACACACTGGTTCTTGTTTTAAGATATGAAAAATGTACGTCAATGTGTCAGAATGCCTGCACAAGGCATAAAGTCTTGATTAATAATTTATTCCAAATATTGTCCAAAGAAAACATTGAACTGATTCAAAAAATAGAAAATGTTTCTCAAAAAACCATACGTGATAAACTGATGACCTATCTTTCAAATGAAGCAATGAAAAATCATTCCAACAGTTTTGACATTCAATTTAACCGGCAGGATCTTGCGGATTACTTGAATGTTGACAGGAGTGCAATGAGTTTTGAGCTTTCAAAACTCCAGAAGGAAGGTCTAATCACTTACAGCAAAAACCATTTTGAATTATTGTCTTAAATACTCTTAAATTTTACCAGATCCTGCTTTCTCATACGGATGTTTTCCGGTGTTATTTCAACCAGCTCATCATCTCCTATGTATTCAAGACAATCCTCAAGCGAGAGTTCTTTGTGCGCCTGCAGTGTTACCATAACATCAGCGGTTGCGCTTCTCATATTGGTTAATTTTTTGGTCTTGCAGATGTTTACGACAATATCCTGCGGTCTGTTGCCTTCGCCTATAATCATTCCTCTGTAGACTTTTGTTTTCGGCGTAATAAAGAACACGCCCCTGTCTTCAAACTGCGCAAGAGCATATGGTATTGCTTCGCCCTGTTCGTGAGCAAGGATAGAACCGCTTCTTTGTTTCGGGATATCGCCCGCATAAGGTTTATACTCGTCAAAAGTATGATACATAATTCCTTCACCGCGTGTCATACGGATAAATTCTGTTCTGAAGCCGATTAAACCGCGCGCCGGAATTGAAAATTTCATATTAGTTCTTCCGTTTGCACTCTGCATCTCAAGCATAGTTGCTTTTCTTCCGGAAAGTCTATCGATACAGGAGCCTGCGTATTCTTCCGGAACATCTACAAGCAAATCTTCAAAAGGCTCATATTGTTCGCCGTTAACCTCTTTATAAATAACTTCCGGCTTAGATACCTGGAATTCGTAACCTTCCCTTCTCATTGTTTCAATAAGAATACCGAGGTGAAGTTCGCCTCTTCCGCTGACTTTAAAACAGTCTGTTGAGTCAGTATCTTCGACCCTTAAACTTACGTTCTTTTCCAATTCGTCATATAATCTTTTTCTCAGCTGTCTGGAAGTAACAAATTTTCCTTCCTGTCCTGCAAACGGGCTGTCATTTACTGAAAAGTTCATCTGCAGTGTAGGTTCGTCAACTTTTATTAATGGCAGTGCTTCAATGTGATTGGGATCACAGAGAGTTTCACCGATATGTATATCAGAAAAACCTGCAATACCTACAATATCTCCTGCCTCAGCAGACTCAATTTCTACACGTCCGAGGTCTTTAAAACCAAATAATTTGGTTATTTTCCCGCGGATAATTTCTCCTGCCGCATTAATCCAGACAACCTGTTCGCCCGCACTGACTTTTCCGTTTGCAATACGTCCGATTACAATTCTTCCTACATACTCATTGTAATCCAGAGTTGTTGCTCTAAACTGGAAAGGTTTATTAGCATCGCCTTCCGGTTCTTGTACGTTTTCCAAAATACAGTCAAGAAGGGGAGTAACATCTTTTCTTTCATCATCAAGATGCTTGATTGCAAATCCATTTAAACTGCTTGCATATATATAAGGAAAATCAATCAAATCTTCTCTGTCAGTCAATTCCGTAAACAAATCAAAGACTTTATCCAGAGTTCCGTCCGGATCAGCAGCCGGTTTATCAATCTTATTAATAACAACGATAATTTTAATACCAAGCTCTAATGCTTTTGAAAGTACAAATCTCGTCTGAGGCATAGGACCTTCTGCAGCGTCAACTATCAGCAAAGCCCCGTCTACCATACCGAGAACACGTTCAACTTCCCCTCCGAAATCCGCGTGTCCCGGAGTGTCAACAACATTAATTTTTACGCCTTTATACGTAATTGAAATATTTTTGGAAAGAATTGTAATACCTCTTTCCCTTTCCAAATCATTACTGTCAAGTACTCTTTCCTGCACCTGTTGATTATCGCGGAAAACACCGCTCTGTTTGAGCATACAATCTACAAGTGTAGTTTTTCCATGGTCAACGTGTGCTATTATTGCTATATTTCTTATATTTTTATGAGCCATTGTCCTAATCCCTATACATTTTCGTCTAGTGTTATTTGTACACTTATATTGTAAAATATAAAAAGTAAAATTACAACAGAAACGCCAAACAGCTTTTTAAATTAAAGAATTCTTCTTTACACTTATTAATAATTTGAAAAGATTTTTTGCTTAGGTTATTATTATATTGAATAATTGTGCGCGGGGAGTACATGGAAAATAACTATTTTTCTCTACTTGCTAATGATGTAAAAAAACTATGGAACGGGCTTGACGGGAATCAAAAGCTCGGTATGCTGGCTTTGATTGTAGTAACAATTGTTGCTGCAACATTTTTCCTGTCCAAAGCAATGGAGCCAGATTGGGTAGTTTTATATTCGGATCTGAACGAAGTAAATGCAATAAGCATAGTAGAAGGTATGAAGAAAAACGGATACCGCTATAAGGTATCGGAAGATCATAAAACAATTCTTGTTCCATCTAACGTTCGGGATGAAATGAGAGTTTTTGTGGCAGAAAATGATTTAATTAAGAACGGTGACAGCGGCTTTGAGCTTTTGGATGAAATGCAGCTCGGTTCTACTGATTTTAAAAATAAGCTGACAAGACAGAGAATCTTCCAGGGTGAATTAACCCGTTCTATTGAAAAAATTGACGGTGTAAAATATGCCCGTGTTCAGCTTGCAGAGCCGGAACGTTCAATATTTGAGGATAATGACGAAAAACCGACAGCATCTGTAGTTCTGGTGCTTGAACCGGGATATAAAATTAAAAGTTCTCAAGTTAAAGCTATTAAAAATCTGGTTGCTTATTCAGTTCCGCGAATGACACCGGAGCAGGTTTTTATCACTGACCAGAACGGAAACAGTCTGTCTGACGAAACTTCTAAAAATTCTACAGACATGGAAAGCTTTAAGACAAATCTTGAAAAAGATACTGCAAAAAAAGTTTCTGACGTTCTGGAAAAAATTGTAGGAAAAGGTAATGTGTCAGTACAGGTTAATGCAGATATTGACTTTAATTCTGCAAAATCTACTATTGAAAGTTACATTCCGATTAATGACAAGGGAGAAGGTGTTGTTACAAGCTCTCAAACAGAAGTCGAAACATATGAAAACCCGAATAATGTGCCGAATCCTAACAACGTTAACCAGAGAAATTTAAACTATTCAAAACAGAAAACAGCCATAAATTACAGTGTATCAAAAGAAGTTAAACAAGTAGTTTATGCCCCGGGTACCGTAAAAAGATTATCGATAGCTGTTGCTGTAAATAAAATATTAACCGACTCAGAAAAAGAAGAGGTCAAAAGTCTTGTACAATCAGCATCAGGTGCTGACTATTCACGCGGTGATGTAATATCAGTATCCGGTCTTCAATTTGAGGGCGCAACTATTGACAAGAAAGCACAGGATGAATTTGCTGAACAATACCAGAAAGAGCAAATGTTCTACTTTATTACTTCTTCTGTAATTCCTCTTGTTATAGTATTAATATTAGGATGCTTTGCATTGTATATTCTGAAAAACTTTGTATCCAAAATGCCGTCTGCAAGAAGACAGGAACAGAGAATAATACAGGAAGATAACTCCGAACAGATTGAAGAAACAGAACCGGAAGAAGATCTTCCCAAAATAGAATTCAACAAAAAAGAGATTAAATCTCAAAAAGAGCAGAATATAAATGAACTAAATGAGGCTGTAATGGCATCTCCGGAAGATGCTGCAAAGTTATTAACATCGTTTATCAGAAATTAAAGGAGGTTGAAGGAAGTATAGAGGTTTAGAATAAATTTTATGAGCAAAAACGAATATAAATTCTTATAAACCCCTAAACTTATAAACTAACTACTATGGGCATAGAAGAGATAAAAAAAGCAAAGGAAGAAGCTAAAAAGACAATAACACGTCCGAGTCAGAAGGTCGCGGCGCTTCTTATTGCGCTCGGTCCGACAACAGCTTCTGAGATTCTAAAAAATATTAAAGATGAAGACTTGCTGGAACAAATTACTCTTGATATTGCTAATTTAGGTAAAATTTCCGATGAAGATTTGAACGATGTATTAATAGAATTTAAGACCGTATTCCAGGCAAAAAACTATGTTGCACAGGGTGGTGTTGGATATGCTAAACAACTGCTTTCACAAACATATGGAGAACAGGAAGCAGCAAAATTATTAGAAAAAGTTAACTCGATGGTTAACACAAACCCGTTTTATTTCTTGAATGAGGCAGACCCTTCACAGCTTGCAAACACATTTGCCTCAGAAAATCCTCAGCTTCTGGCACTTATCCTTGCCTATTTAAGACCGGAGCTTTCAGCACAGGTATTGGCATTTCTGCCGCCTGATGTGCAAGCAGTTGTATCAATGCGTATTGCAGATATGACCCCTACCAATCCGGAAATCTTATCTACAATAGAAGATATAGTTGAACGCAAATTCTCCGCACTCCTTGTACAAGATTTCTCTAACGCGGGCGGTGTTGAGTCTTTAGCTAACATTTTGAACTGCTGCGACAGAGGCACTGAAAAGAATATCATGGAATGGCTTGATATTGAAAATCAAAAGATGGCGCAGGAAGTTCGCGATTTGATGTTTGTATTTGAAGATATTATTATTCTTGACGACAGAGCTATTCAAAGACTTCTTAGAGAAATCGATACCAAACAGCTTGCTCTTGCTCTTAAGGGTACAAAAGATGAAATTAAAGAAAAAATCTTTAAAAATATGTCAGAGCGTGCAAGACAAATGCTTACCGATGATATGGAATACCTTGGACCTGTTCGTGCAAAAGAAGTTCAAGAGGCACAGACCGGAATTGTTAATGCTATTAGAAATCTTGAAGCAACCGGTGAAATTACTATTACACGTGCAAGCGTTGAGGATGAGTTAATTGAGTAGTAACAGAATAAAAGGTCAAGAAATTCAAATGGGCGACAGTTTTGTACTGCCGATAGAACAAACACGCGTTACAAAACAGCAGGCAAAAGTTCAGCAAATTATAGAAGAAACTGATGCAAAAGCCCAGCAGATTTTGTCTAATGCAGAAAATAAATCTCAAGTAATCGTTCAAACTGCCAGTAACGAAGCCGAAAGGATTATTGATGAAGCAAGAAAAAAAGCACAAAAGGAGTACGATGCAATAAAGAACGAAGCGTATCAAGAAGGATTCAAAAAAGGAGAACAGGACGGATTATATAAATTCCAGAACGATGCGGTCGAAGGTTTGAAATCTTTAGAAACTCTAGCGAGCAGCTCATATGAGATGAAAAAAAATATAATTGATTCGGCAGCCCGTGATATTGTTGAATTAGTCACTGCAATTGCAGATAAAGTGTGTCATCAAAAATTTAGTAATCAAGTTTTGTACAAAATTACGTTAGATGCCATAAAACAACTTAATGACAAAGAAACTATTACGATTATTGTTAATCCTAAACTTGTAGAAAATATAAATAAATTAGCGGCTAATTTCAAAAGTGAGATTCCAAAACTTCAAACTTTGAAAATACTTGAAGACAGTTCTCTTTCTGCAGATGGAGTAATCGTAGAAACTCCGACAACACGGCTTGATTCCAGAATTTCTGCACAAATAGCAGAAATTGCAGCTAAAATGCTAACAGGTACTGAAAATGAGCTGGGACAAAAATAAATATCTGGATATAATTAAAAATACTCAAACGATAAAAGAGATAGGAAAAATTACTGAAATCATAGGTTTAACCATAGAATCCGACGGTCCTAAATCTTCCATCGGAGATTTGTGTTATATATATAATAATTACAATGATGTTCCTACTATGGCGGAAGTGGTTGGCTTTAAGCGCGACAAAATTCTCTTGATGCCTCTAGCTAATCCGGACGGAATACAGCCGGGAGCTCTTGTTGTAAATAGCGGCGGAGCTATGAAAATTGGTGTTGGAACCCAGCTTATCGGACGTGTACTAGATGGTCTGGGTAATCCTATTGACACATTGGGAGATATAAGGTTTTCGGAATACCGTTCAACACATGCAGAAGCAATTAATCCCCTTAAACGCAAAAGAATTTCAGAACCTCTGGCTTTAGGTATAAAATCAGTAGACGGCTTTATTACTATAGGAAAAGGACAGAGAATGGGTATTTTTGCGGGTTCCGGCGTCGGCAAAAGTACTACAATAGGCATGATGGCTAAAAATACATCTGCAGATTTAAATGTTATAGCTCTTATTGGAGAACGCGGACGCGAGGTTAAAGAATTTATTGAAGAAATCTTAGGTCCGGAAGGTATGAAACGCTCTATTGTTATTGCCGCGACATCAGAGCAGCCTTCTTTAGTAAAAATAAAAGCAGCTTTTGTTGCCACATCAATTGCTGAATATTTCCGTGATAAGGGTTTAGACGTCCTATTTATGCTGGATAGTATCACCCGTATTGCAATGGCACAGAGAGAAGTCGGGCTTGCAATCGGAGAGCCGCCAGCAACACGAGGCTATACGCCTTCAGTATTCGCTCTGATGCCAAAACTTATGGAAAGAGCCGGTACTAATGAATTTGGTACTATAACCGGACTTTATACTGTCCTTGTAGAAGGTGACGATTTTAACGAGCCTATTTCAGACACTGCAAGAAGTATTCTTGACGGTCACATTGTTTTGTCACGTGATCTGGCACACAAAAACCACTATCCTGCAGTAGATGTCCTTCAATCTCTCAGCCGTGTAATGGGCGATGTTACGACAAAAGAACACCGCGAAGCTGCCGGTAATATCCGAAATCTTCTTGCCGTACACAGAAAAAACGAAGACTTAATTAATATCGGCGCATATGTTAAAGGCTCCGACCCTGTATGCGATAAAGCAATTGCTCTTATGGGAAATATTGATGAGTTTTTACTCCAGACAACAGATGAAAAAGTCGAATATGAAGATACGGTAAATAAACTTCTTGAACTTAACAGACTTGCCGGCGGGGGCACAACTATCCAGTAAAAGCCCTGTTAGCTTGCCCCCTTAGTAAGAATTTCTAATATTCAACTTACGTTGCTTATTGAAATTCTATCCTCTTCCGTAAGGGGCACTGCTGTCCGGTAAAAAAAAGAGCATAAAAAATCAAGACGTAGCAAATAAAATCTATTCACCGTGTAATACAGTTGACCGGACAATAAAATGAGATGTCATCTTGAAAGCGTAGAAAATCGGGGGTAAATGAGGAGTAAATGAATGAGATGAGGAAGTAATATTTTACCCCTTTACCCCCGATTTTCAAGCTGTTCAAGAGCTTACCAGCGGCATAAAAACTTTTACGCAGAAGCCGCACTCTTCGTTTGAATACAGCCTTATTTCTCCTCCCATTGCCTCAACAAGTCCTTTAACAATATACAAGCCTAGACCTGTACCGCGCGTAGTTCTGGTCGTTGAATCATCCACCCGTGTAAACTTGTCAAACAGGGTTTTTAACTTTTCACGCGGTATTATGTCATAATCATTCTGGACTTTTACAACAAGCCTATCCCCTTTAATTTCATAATCAATGATAATAGCAGAGTTTTCTTTTGAATATTTGATAGCGTTTTCAATCAAGTTGACAAAGACCTGCTCAATACGGTCATTATCTGCAATTATACAGGCAGAACACTCTTGAACATTATTTATTATTTCTTTATTTAAATCATTGCGTACAAGCATAATAGAGCTTTCTATAACAGAATTTACCGGAATAGGTCTAAGCTCAACATTAAGCCTTGCGCCTTCTATATCCGGAATTACAAGTAAATCCTCTATCATCCTTCTTAAACGCTCAGATTGTTTTTTGATTACCTTCAATGATTTTTGACGCGTTTCTTCATCAATCTGGATATCCTGCCTTAAAAGTCTTGTGGTGTATCCTAATATACTTGTTAAAGGAGTTCTGAATTCATGACTTACTGTATCTACCATATTTGAACGAAACTCGTTAACCTGTTTGAGTTCCTTATTCTTCTTTTTAAGCTGAATATACGACTTATGAATCTGATTAACCATTCTGTTAAATTCATTGCCGAGGAATACAATTTCAAATGGCGTAAAAATATTAGTTAGGAGCCGAATTCTTCTTTCATAGTTTCCTTTTGATATTGCAATTATTGCCTTAAAAAGCTGTCTTATATTAATATACAGGTAATATGTGTATAAACCAACTACAAAAAATACAGTTAGCATAGTTAATATAATTGAAAGTATAATTTTATCTCTGTTGTAGTCGATTGCATGTTTAGTTACAGCCTCTGTCGTATTAACAACAATTAAAGCATCCGGACTGGATTTTTTCAGATAAACCAGCGGTTGATTTTTTATAGCCCCGTAAATTACAGGCTTGTCTTCCTCAAGTTGTTTAGGAAGCTGTGCAATACTTGCCTTAAATCCTTCCTGTGTGTAATTGCTTGATGCAACAAGATTGTTATCCGCTATTACATATATTTGTCTTTTGTCTTCTGAAAGGGTTTTAAACAGATTTTTTTTCAAATTATTCAAGTCTAAAACTGCGGCTAAATAACGTCCGTCGCTCATTGGTCTGCTGAATACCACATAATCATCCTGCATGTTATAAGCATTGTATTTTTCCAGCTGGTTTTGTTTAACAACAGCAAGCTCTTTATATATGGGAAGATTCTGAAGTATAGTGTCAAGATATTTTTGCTCCTGGCTTGGAGATTTGTAATACTCAAGTGTTGCTATAATTTGCGACAACTCATTGTTTATTGAATGGTCAAAAACATCAATTTCTTCGGATACAATATTGGCAATCATAGCGGCTGCCGAGCGCAGCTGCGCCCTGTTGGACTGCTGATTAATATTGTTAATTATAACTCCGCTTACAGTCATGGGAATGAGTACTGCGAAAAAAATAACAATTATAATTTGTTCCGCAATTTTAAGACGTCTTTTGCTAAAAAATTGAACCATACTCTATCCTTATGTTTCTCTATCAGTTTTAAATGGATTATAAAACTGTTTCGCCAAACGGAGTAAGCTTATAACCTACATTTGTAACAGTATGCAGATATTTCGGATTTTTCGCATCCGGCTCTATTTTGTTTCTCAGCGCACCTACATGTACTCTCAGCATTCTTACATCCTCATCGCTGCTGTAGCCCCATACTTCTTCAAGTAGTGTAGCAAGAGTGACAGCTTTGTTAAAGTGCTGCATTAAACAGTATAAAATTTCAAACTCGGTAGGAGTAAGCTTAGTTTTTTTGTTGAGAATAATCGCTTCCAGAGTATCCGGCAAAATTTCAATTTCTCCGGCTTCAAGAATTTCTGAAGAAGTAAGAATTTCGGCTTGAGGTTGGTTTCTGCGGAGTAAAACACGGATTCTCAAAAGAACTTCTTGAATATCAAAAGGTTTGACTAAATAATCATCCGCGCCGCTGTCAAATCCGCTCGTTTTATCTCCTATAGTTCCTTTTGCTGTAAGCATCAAAATCGGAACATTGATTTTTGCCTGCCGTATGTTCTTGCAAACATCAAAACCGTTCATTTTTGGCATCATTACATCCAACAGAATTAAGTCATATTTGTTATTCAGAGCTTTATTCAGCCCTTCCATGCCATCAGATGCAGTGTCAACAAAATAACCGCTTGACGATATATCAAACTCCAGCAAATCCCTAATTTCAGTGTCATCATCTACAATAAGTATTCTTTTCTTCTCTGCCATACCTGCTCCTTTTATTTTATTTTAAAGTAATAAGAGAGGCTTTGCAAGAGATTTTTGCCTTATGTAAACAGCACTCTATTTATCGAATATAAAGAAATCGCCCAGCTTAATATCAAGCGCTCTTGACAATTTGAACAACATTTTAAGCGAAGGATTGCACTTGCCTGCTTCCAGTTTTCCAACATAAGTGGGATGGATTCCGACTTTATCAGCAAGCTCTTCCTGTGTTAAATCTCTCTCAAGACGTAAGCTTTTTAATTGCTTACCAAATATATTAAGAATTTTTGCGTCCATACTTGACAATATAAAATAAACAGGTTATTATTTGTATAGACTGATGCGCTTATAATTTAATATAATTTAAAAAATATAGTATTTAATTTAAAATTTTGAGAGAATTTATGCAAAACACTGAAAACATAAAAGATATAAAAAATGTTATGTTTCATACAAATGTGCTGATAAAGTCAATGATTGGGTACTGCAGACATGATATTGAAAAAACAGAAGAAATTTCTAATATATTGGACGGCTTGATTGAACTTGAAAAACAACAGCAAAAACTGTATAAAATTATTCAAACCTGTATTTTATCCCTTAAATAACCCATTTTTCTTCTCAAGAGTTCAAAAAAGCGGTAAAGTATGCTATGCTTTTGTTAACTTATAGTATAGCAGGGAGAGGAAAGATGCAGGTTTCAAAAAGACTCGTTGTCAGAAAAGAAATTCCGATGGATAATTCAAAAGATTTGATTGTTTCGCTTGATGTCGGAATGGCGGAGTATTATTGCAAAAATAATAATTTTGACCGTGGTTTGGAACTCTATAGAGAGGTTATTCCAACAATAAATGACGAAGCTGAAAGAAACAAGATTATTAATCAGTATATTAACAATGCACTTTCATATGCTCAAAAGATGTACATTGATAAAAAATTTATTGAAGCTATTGAGCAGTATCGCGAAATAATGAAATTTTCCGGTTTTCCGATTAATGTTTACAAAAATATTGGTCTTTGTATGAAATCCCTCGGAAATGCCGACCTTGCAATTAAGTTCCTTAAACGCTTTGAAGAAATCTCGCCGGATAAAGAAGATGTTTATGTATATCTGGCGGATCTTACATATACTGATATCAAGGACAACAAAAAGGCTATTGAATACTACGAAAAAGCTCTTGAGAAGAATAAAAACAATTATTCAATATACAATATGCTGGGACATTTATATTCTACCTGCTATCAAGACAAATTTAAGGATAAGCAGATAGGCTACCTTACAAGGGCTTTTGAACTCGCTCCGAACAATCGTATTGTAGTCAAAAACCTTGCTTACGTCTATGGTAAGTTTGATGAAACACAAAAAGCGGATGAATTTTATTCCAAACTTATGTATTTAAATCCAACGCATTCAGATTTGCATGCATATGGTGCATATCTGGTAAGACACAAGCGTTTCGCAGAAGGTTTCAAATTCCTGCAGCACAGATTCCAGAAGGAAGATTTGAAAAATGTTTCATTCCCGCAGATATTTACAAGCAAAAAGAAAAGATGGAACATAAAAATTGATATCAAAGACAAACATATTCTTGTCCACTTTGAACAGGGTTTTGGCGACTCAATTATGTTTGTGCGTTTTCTTGATGATTTGAAAAAACGCTGTGCAAAAGTTTCACTGGTCGTACAAAAACCGCTTATAGATTTGTTTAATGATTCAAAACTCGGCGTTGATATATATTCAGAAGACCAAATTTCAAGCATAAATTATGATTATTATATTCCAATGATGGATTTACCGATAGTATGTGAAACAAAGCCGGAAACTATACCAAAAGCCGGCGGGTATTTGAAAGTTCCAAAAACAAAAATTAACGCATATAAAAAAGCGCATATTAACGATAATGACAAAATAAAAATTGGTATAGCCTACGAAGGAACGCTGGCAAGTAAAGAAACTGACAGAGATATTCCGCTCACGTACCTGTATCCGCTAATGCGGCTTCCGGATGTTGAAGTGTACAGTTTCCAGGTCGACGATTTGACACGCCAGATGGATATGATACCGTCGGATGCAAATCTTGTACGGCTTGGCAAAACCTTTAAAAATTGGGAAGATACAGCCTGTGCCATGAATTGTATGGATTTAATGGTAACTACGGATAACGGGGTTATGAACCTTGCAGGTGCGCTGGGAATCAAGACTTTCGGTTTGTTTAACAGAATTGTTGAATGGCGCTGGTTTAAAACTCAAGGCGAAGATATTGCATGGTACAAGAGTATTAAACCATTCCAGTGCCCGACAGCCGGAGCCTGGGAGGTTCCTGTAGGTTTGGTGCTGGAAGAAATTGATAAAATAAGATGTAAAAAGATAGCCAATAAAATTAAAAAGGGGTAAATTCACCTTAACTAACTTTAAACTTTTCCGCAGCAATTTTTATATTTTTTGCCGCTGCCGCATGGGCAAGGTTCATTACGTCCAACTTTTTCTGTTACAGCAGGTTTTTCCTGCTTTGGAGTTGAAATGTAATCAAATATTTCTGAAAAAGCATTTGAACAGTATAATACGGTAGCTGATGAATAAATTTTATTATTCAAATACTCTGATTTATAATTCTTGATTAATTCATCAAAAGTATAATTTGTACCCATTAACTCGTTAATAACTTCCATAAAATTCGGATATTGAGTAGAAACTCTCTCCAGAATGGTATTTGGAATAGAATCGTTGGTTAAAAAGTATTCCGCACAGCCTTTAGCATTTTCAACCGAGTTTTTATCTTCAAATAGCTTACAGAAAGTTCGATAGAACGGTATTGCATAAAGCCCGTTTTTCTCATCAAAAATTACTGCAACATCGTATGTTTCGTTGTGAGAAGAAAAACCGCCCATAGAGTTTTCCAGAAAATTAGAATAATTGTTATCGAGTTCTTTTACATGGAAAAATTTATAATTTTCAATATCGCATCCTTTATCGGACAAATCAATTTCTTCACCCTCATTAAAAGCTCCGATTATATCATCAGCATGCTTGTTGGTTGTCAGTATGATATCTGTATCAAAAGCATTGATAAATTTTTTATGCATTTCGCAGATTGTGTTTTTGATTTCCTCTTCTTTTTCCGGATTATCAACATAAAGCAATCTAGGAGTCTGCACCAATTTCATTACCGCATATCTGTATGCTTCTTCTTTCTGAGAATGCGATAGTACGCTTGAAATTTCTATTAAATAATATTCTTCTTCAAGCTTAAAAATTCTGGCAGCAATATACTGTCCTGCGTATATTCCTCGAAAACTTGTCATTTTGGTGAGAGATAATACTTTGTATAGTTTTTCATTAATCAAGTTATAGAGTTCAAATCCGTTCTTTAAAATCTTCTTGATTTCAAAAATAGAAGCCTGTGTATTTAACAAACTTTCAATAATCGGTTTTGAGCCGTTATCTTCTTTATACATCTCAAGTATGGATTTGTTGTTGATTTTACGTTCAAAAATATAGGGCAAAAATATTTTTTCCATCTGATTAAGCGGAATATTTCTTGCTCCAATTGTTGCCAGATACTCATCAAAATCTGCTTTTACCGTTTCATTTTTTTGCGTAAAATCAAATATTTCTTTTACAACGTCATTAATTTCATTAATTTTTTCAATAACTGTCATTTTTGCTATCTCCTCACTTATATAAGGATATCGTAAGCATAACAATTTAGCAATAATACCATCAGGCACTGCACTTATTTCCAAATGCCCGTATCATCTGTATGTTTATTTCGGGGCAAAGATACAAAAAAACTTCAAAAAGGTGCGTGAACGCGATTATTTTCTAAACCCTTAATTTTATATAACCCCTCTCCCTAACCCTCTCCCACAAAGGGCGAGGGAAGATGTTTACTATAAGTAGACTGCGTCACCCTCCCCTTGTGCACTGCTGTCCGGTAAAAAAAGAGCATAAAAAAGCAAGATGTAGCAAATAAAAGTTATTCCCCGTGTAATACAGTTGACCGGACAATAAAATGAGATGTCATCTTGAAAGCGTAGAAAATCGGGGGTAAAAGGAAGAAAATATTACTTACTCCTCTCATTCATTTACCCCTCATTTACCCCTCATTTACCCCCGATTTTCAAGCTGTTCAAGATCTTACAAATTAAAAGGTATAATTCCCGGTTGGTAAGATGCTGAAATACTTCTAATTTAATGCTTTTGATATCAAGGCTTTAATCAAAATATCTTTATCTAATGTTTCAACTTTATATATATCAGTCTGTACACAATCAATAATTTTATAGATCTCATTTCCGTTAAAACAACTCATGCCGGAATTATCATTAAGAATTTTAGGCGCAATAAATTGATAAATTTCATCTACTAAACCGTCTTTCAGCATAGAACCTGCCAGAGTTCCGCCGCATTCAACAAATACAGAATATATTCCTCTTTTAAACAATTCTGCCAGCACAGCTTTGATATCCAGCCTGCCATTCTTTACCGGAGTATTTTCGTTTGATGCAACATAAATTTCTCCCTGCTGAAATATTTTTGCACTCTTATCAACCCTCAAGTCTTTATCCAGTATGCACTTAAATTTATGTTCCATTCGCGGATTGTCGGCTATTACTGTATTTGATGAAGTCATAATGCAATCAAATTCTTTGCGCATTTTATAAACCAGAGCTCGTGATTCATTAGAAGTTATCCATTTAGAATCACCCGTACAGGAAGCTATTTTTCCATCCATAGTACATGCGGTCTTTAAAACAACATATGGAAGTTTTTGGGTCATGTTCTTAATGAATACACGGTTTAAAAATTCAGCTTCTTCCGTTAAAACAAAATCTACTTTAATTCCTGCTTTTTTTAATTTAGAAATCCCGTCCACTAAAGGATTAACATCTTTCATACCGATTACAACTCTGGCTAATTTCCGCTCAATAATTAAATCAACACAGGGAGGTGTCTTGCCATAGTGCGAGCAGGGCTCAAGATTAACATAAAGAGTTCCGCCCGCAGCCTCATTATTTTTTAATTTCAAAAGAGCATCACGTTCTGCATGCTTTTCGCCATATTTTTTATGATATCCTTTGGATACTAGCATGCCGGATTTATTCAAAACAACACATCCGACCATAGGATTAGGCTCAACTTTACCCTTCCCCTTTTTTGCCAGTGCAAAACACATACGCATATACTTTTCATCTTGATTCATAGCTTTAGTATAACGCAAATGGAACTTGATATAAAACAGGCAATAATACTTCTTTTAAAGAAAATAGTTAAGTTTTGTAAAAAAATAAATGTAATAGCAAATTTTTTTTTTAGAGTTTTCTAAAATAGATATATGAGATTAAAAAAGGAAAGGATAAAATAATGCAAAATTTAACAGTTAACACTAACGCTACCAGTTTTAGAGCACACATTGACAGCAAATTTTTATACGCTGCTAATGCTTTTTACAGAGAAAACAGATCGCCTGCAAAATATAGCCAATTCCGTTCTGCTATCAGACGCTTTAGAGAAATTCCGAATTCTGATTCTCTAACTATCAGTTACAAAAAGGGATTCAAGGACGGAAAACCCTCACATCTGTTGTATGCTAAAGAAGAAGGCAAACAACAGGATATTCTTTTAGCACAAAAAGACCAATTCAGAAAACTTCTTGAAAAATTTTCTTATATGAATGAGTATGAATTTAAAATTAAAACCGGTTTAATCAAAAAATAAAAGAATTAAAATTACAATTACTAAAAAACACCATCATTTATTATGAATGATGGTGTTTTAACGTTAAAAAATTTTCTCACAAACTTAAATAGTACTCTTTCAGGAGTTTTGCATCCTCTTCTATATTCGGACTTTCACAGACAACAGCGCCTTTTATTCCAAACTTTTTAAAAGCTTTTAATAAATCCTTATAATTAAAATCAGACTCTTCAAGATTTAAATGTTTTTTCTCTCCTTTAGGACCATATTCTATACCGGCAATATGCGCATGAAAATTATTGAGAGCGGTATCCCCGAGCTCTTTGCCTATTTTTTCAAAGATTTCGCAAAATTCATCATATGTATTTGATATTCCGTTATATCTGGCGTGCAAATGCGAAAAGTCTACACACGGAAGCACGGTTTCAAATTCTTTAGAAAGTCTTACAATTTCATCCAAATCGCCCCATTGTGTTGCCTTGCCCGTAGTTTCCGGACGAATCCAAATTCTGTTACCATTTTGAGATAGAGCTTCTGTAATAATTTTTATCTGCTCTTTAACCTTGTTATAAACAATTTCTTTATCCATATCAAGATAATATGCTGCGTGGAAAGTTATACTGTATCCGCCGAGTTCTTCTGCTGTTTGTGCGGTTTCAATTATTCTTTGCACACTTGC
The DNA here is from genome assembly GCA_944325515.1 of Candidatus Gastranaerophilales bacterium. Classification (GTDB taxonomy): domain Bacteria; phylum Cyanobacteriota; class Vampirovibrionia; order Gastranaerophilales; family Gastranaerophilaceae; genus CAG-196. The sequence continues at coordinate 146,945 of CALVAO010000002.1, forward strand.
TTCCACTTTATCTTCTTCACGGGCATTTAGATTTACATAAAAAGGCGCATGGGCAGTTATAACTTTATTTGCAGAGCTTACAGCAATACGGCTTTTGTCACTTATTCGTACGCCTCTTACAAATTCAAGTTCCAAACCGTCCAGCCCCATTTCATCAAGAATGGCAAAGCCGGCTTCATATCCTTTATTTCCTGCCTTTAACGGAACACCTGCCGTTAAAAATTTTAATTTATCCACTTAACTTATCCCCTTTTCAGACGCCTGCTGAATTTATATACTACCTAATCTCCGTACTGTTTGACAATCTATTTTACTTAAACTCTTCACCGATTTTCGGATTTACAATTCTGATAAAATCTCTGCTGTCACCTATAAAGAAACTCCCGAACTGCATAACAATCGGCACTACAAGCCCTTTTGCAGTTGCTATAAAAAATTTATCATCTTCAATTTTTGCAACTGTACCTGCAGGATGCGGCACACAAAATGCATCAGACGCAACTTCTACCTTCATAATTTTCATCATGTTGCCTCTAAAAGTTGTACTTGCAAGAATAAAAGGATTTAAAGCCCGTACAAAACGTTCAATTTCTTCGGCAGTTTTATTGTAATTTATAAAAATATCTTTTTCATTTAACCCTTTACCGGATATAAAATCTCCGACGGGCTGCTTAATCCTTGGCAGCGGCTGAGTTTCGTACGCTGTAAGCACCTGCAGAAGAAGTTCAATACCTATCACGTTAAGTTCGTTGAAAATAGTACCCATCGTCGCTTTTGAATGGATATGGTAGGGTTTTTGAGCAATAATATCTCCGGTATCAAAGTTTTCATCCATAAAATGAATGGTCACACCTGTTTCTGTTTCACCATTCATAATTACACGTGAATAAGGATTTCCTCCCCTGTATTTAGGGAGCATTGACGGGTGAACATTTATAAATCCATCCTTGACAGATTCTAGAAGTATCCGCGGAATTTTATAATTGAAAGAACAAACAACAGCCGCATCAATATCAAGCGCTCTGATTGTTTCTATCAGCTGCGGTTCGTCAAGCTCGTCATAATCAATATAATTCAGCCTTCTTGAAAGAACAAAATTTTTAAAATCAACATACATACTGTGATTTTTTTTAGGACCAAGAACACCTGCAATATTTACACCTGCCATCAAAAGTCCGTCAAGCCCGATATATGCCATATCGGGAATCCCAACAAAAAGTATTCTTTTTTTAAACAGAACTCTATTGAACATCAGACTTTGACCTTAATCATTTCTGCAAGAATTTCAGAACAAGCATTCACCATATTGGTACAGTGAGCTTTTCTCTCCGGCGATGCCATATCCATGCCGGCAGTAAGCACACGGCAGCAGGTTGCTTTATGGTTTTGCTTAAATCGTTCAATAAACTCTTTTGCTTTTGCCCTTGCACAGACTTCATTTCCCTGTGAATTTCCACGCCCGTATAAATAACCAAGAACAATCTGTGAGGAAGCTATTGCACCGCAAAGACATCCGGAGCCCATCCCGCCGGAAAATGATGTTGAAACTGGCAAAAGCTCTTTAGGAACAATGCCTTTTTCAATGGCTTCCATAATTATACTTTCTGCACAGGAATACCCTTGATTAAAATACTCAGCTGCCTTCATTATTCTAAATCCTCTTTTAATAATTACTATATTATCATCAAATAGGATTTTTAACCAGAGGTTATATAATTAAGCTTTTGTCCACAGAGTTTCTTTTCGTGTCAATTTACCATATTGCTGTATTTTTGAGGCTTGAAGATGATTATAATATCTTCTGGCATCTCTGGCTCTATAATTTGGATTTAAATTTTTCTCAGACTTTATTTTTGCTTCTGCTTTATCAATTACAGCAATAATATCTTTTATTTCAAACATTCTTGTATTATCGACATTGCGTTTTTTGAGCATATAGTTCACAAGCTTTTTATTATTGCTATTAATTTTCAAATACAAATTCAAGACATCTTTGTTGGAAGAATTAATCCTTCTTTTGCCGACAGCTCTGTCAGTTTTTCTTGTTTCTGCTACCGAAGCAAAAATTTCAGGCAGCATATTCAAACGCATTTTTGTGGCATTTATGCCGAAAGCTTCACGCTGTCTTTCAAAAGTCTTTGGTCCCAGTTTATTTTTAACAATTTGGATAACATCAGAAGTAAAATCACGGTTTTTAGAAATTTTAGTTGTTGATTCTGCTGTTATCATTGTTTTAGGAGCTTCTAAAACTACTTCTTTCGGTTCTTCTTTTGCAACTACCGGCATTATTTCCGGTTTTGCCGTTATAACTGCAATCTTAGGCTGCGGAATATCCACTACATACGCTTCGCTGTCTTTTGTAAATTTATCCAGAGCTTTCAGCATCAAATTTTTTATATACAAAGATGTTTTTGAAAAAATAGTAGGTCTTTTTTTGAAACCATATTTAATAAGCCTGTTGGTATTTCTGCGGGAAACAGGCGTTTCAAAAAACGGATTGGAAATTTCCTCATTCAAAGCTTTTATTCTTTCCTGACCTCTGGTAATAGAAATAATATTGTCCGCATTGTCTTTAAATATATCAAGTTTTTTAGATGATACACCTTGCAAAACCTCTTTCATTTCTGCAATATTATTATATGCTGTTTGCGGTGACTGTATAACTTTAGTTACATAACTTTTTACGTGTTTATCCTTGTCTGCCATCTGCATAATAGTATCAATATCCTTTAATACTGCAGCTTTTTTTTCATCAGGCACGCTTAAAAAATTATTTCTGTTTTTCTTAAGCATCAATACTCTGAAATCCAAATTTTTAGGTGTCGTAGACTTATACATATCTGCTATATATACATCTCCGCCGGCTTCCAGAGCAGAGTCCATTCTGTTAAAATAATTGATAAGTTCTTCTGTAAACTTTTGACGCTCCGGAGTATAGTATTCCAAAAACATTTTTTTATTTAAACCAGGCGTTTCTTTAAAAGGAAAACTTTCTTCTATATTATGTAGTTTTAAAGCTGAATCATATTTTTCGGGATTAAATGTCCCTGCGTTAATCATTTCATCCAGCTTAGGAACAGCATTTTTATTATTTTTATTTAAATACAAATACGATTTAATCTTAGGATAATTCTTATAATAGTATTTGTAGTTTTCAGATTCCAGAAGCTGAGGCAATATTTCAGTATTAATAGGTTCATACCCCTGCAAGACATCCTTGTTTACAGTGTATGCAAAATCCAGCTTCTTTGAATTATTTTGTATCGATGAAAACACTCTGTTCATTTCTTCCAGTGAACCTTGAAATCTTGATATAATGGAATAATGTTTATGCGTTGATTTTTTTATATTTTTATAAATACTGTTTACCAGAGTAGAAGGCTCCTTCTTTTCTGTACGATAGAAATTTCTCTCATTGTACAAATCAACCAGTCTATCAAGAAGGCACATTTTGTTTTCGCCTGCATGTTTAGTTAATGCCACAATATCATTCAAGTCTTGATTTAATATTAGTGAAGCACTATGTCTGCTGCTTTGTAATTTTTGTGTAAATTTATGATTCTTATATATACCTATTCTGCCGTTAAACCGGACATTACTGCTATCAATTTTTGTATTCATCGCTATTTATATCCCTTATGATTGTTTCAAATCTATTAAAACTCATAAAGATTTTTTTTGCTACAAATCTTAAATAAAATTTACAAAACTAGATATTGTAAGCTATAAATCTACACAGCTCTATAAATCTTTCCGGAAAAATACCCATAATTAAAATTGCCGCCACCATTATTACCAGAACAAATTTTTGCGAAAAAACAGGTTTAAGCGCGCACATTTCAGTATTTTTATCACACTCTTTAAACAACGGTATAAGAATTTTTAAGTAATAATATAAAGCTGCAACCGTAAGAATTAAAAGTGCAAGTAAAAACGGTACAAATATCAAACCGGAATTAGCGATTGCACTGAATAAATATATTTTTGCAATAAATCCGGAGGTAATCGGAAAACCTGCAAGCGCAATCACTGCAAGGGCGTAAGCTCCTGTTAAACCGTGATTATTGTAAAATATGCCCTTAAAATCGTTTACGCTGAGCGGTTTTTTATCACCATATATATTCAAAAATGCAAACACTGCTATATTCATGAAAACATAACACATCAAATAAAAAATAACAGTGGAAAGATTATATACAGAAACAAGTGATGCTGCAAGCAGCGCATACGAAGCATTTGCTGATGCAGAGCAGGCAAAAATAACCTTAACATTATTTTCTCTCACAGCATAAGTATTTGCCCAGAATGCCGTTAGCAAGCTCAATAAAGCGATAACAAAAGTTAATTCAAAACCTGCGCCTAGCGGAAAAACCATAAGTCTGCACACAATTCCAAACAAAGCCAATTTCGGCACTGTAGATAAAAATGCAAGAATAGAAGATTCACATCCTTTATATACGTCAATAATCCAATTTGCAAAAGGAAAAACCGCAAGCTTTGAGATAAGTCCGAGAATTATAAGAATCGATGCAATAGAATACATTACAGAAGGTTCTCGTGAACTAATAATCTCATAAATATCCGAAAGATTAACAGAACCGGTTATGCCGTACATATAAGATACCCCGAAGAGAAAAACCCCGGATGATACCGCAGATGTAAGAAGATATTTAAAACTTGCCTCCTTGGAATGATAACCTTTTGCGGAAGCTATTAAAAAATAAGTCGAAAAACTTAAAAGCTCAATAGAAACAAATAAAGTTACAAAATCATTTGCAGAAACAATATTCATTGCACCAAAAATCGCAGTAAGAAGTATCACATGAAAAGTATATGCTCTGCCCTTAATTGTTTTAACAAGATTTCTTGTAAGGAGAGCCGCAAAAAATCCGCAGACCAAAATTAAAAAATGAAATAAAGAAGTATAACAATCTGACATTAATGAATTTTTAAAAGCAAAATACTGCGGTTCGGTCTGAACTGCCGATAATAGAATAATACTTAAAGAAATTCCTATAACCGAAACAAGCCTTGCATATCTGTAATATCTCGGAGAAATAAGCATTGAAAGTATCAGTTGTAGTATAATAAATCCTAAAATACACATTTGCGGTAATAAAATATTAAAAATATCATTAAGCATCATTCATCTCCAAAATTTTCAAACAACCTTGTATTCACAAATTATTTAAGAAGTCCCAGAATCGTATCGGGGAAAATTCCAAAAATAACCAGCCCTGCAAGTACAGATGCAAGAACAAGAAATTCATGCACAGTTATATCATTAACTTTTTCATATGCTTCAGGCGTTTCGCCGAAAAATCCGTTATGCAAAAATTTGAGCATATAGCAGGAACTCAAGATTAAAACAGGTAATGCAAATACCGCGCACATTTTCAATAAATCGGATAAATCAGAACTCATAGCGCCTATAACAGTTAATATTTCACTGATAAATGGTGCAAATCCGGGGATTCCGATTGATGCAAGAACGATTAATACGGCAAAACCGAATAATCTAGGCATAACTGCTGCAATACCCTGTAACGTATTAATATCGCGATTTTTACACCTCAAGTACACTATACCGGCAACCATAAATAATCCACACGTAACAAGAGCATGCGCTGCCATATGGAAAACAGATGCACATAAACCTATTTTGTTAAAAGCACATAACCCCAATAATACAAGTCCCATATTAGAAATGCTTGAATATGCAACAATGCGTTTAATATCTGTTTGCGCATAAGCCACAAATGCTGTGAAAATAATATTAATAAGCGCAAACACAGCAAGAACCGGTGCTATAAAACTGAATGAATCGGGTAGTGTTTCATAATTAAACCTAAAAATACCATACGCACCCGTTTTTAATAAAATACCTGCAAGAACCATACTAACAGGAGTCGGAGCATTTGTATGCGCATCCGGCAGCCAGCTGTGGAGCGGTATAATCGGCAGTTTTACACCAAAACCGATAAGAAGACATACTGCAATAAGATATTGAATAGATACCGGTATTGTTGTATCAACTATATCGGAAAAACTTGCCGACAGAATACCGTTAGAAACATAGTTATAATAATGCAGCAGTAAAATTCCCAAAAGCATGAACATGCTGCCTAAAAACGTAAATAATACAAATTTTACTGCAGAATTCTGCGCTTTCTTACACTCTTCATCAGATGTTTCTTTCCAATTGTTTCCTATTAAGAAATACGCAGGAATAAGCTCCAATTCCCAGAAAAGGAAAAAGACAAACATGTCAGCGGATGTAAATATTCCCAGAATTGCAGACTGAAGAAGCAAAAACATGGAGTAATAGAATTTATGACTTTTCCTAATATTAAATTTACTGGCTAAAGATGCAATCATAAAAACAAAAGATGCCAGAACCGACAGTATTAGGGATACAGAATCAAGTTTAAATATAAATTTCACTCCGAGCGACTGCACCCAATCAAGTCCGAAAAAATGAATTTCACTGACATACGGATTTGCACTGTCAAAACATGCAAGCATCAATATCGAATACAAAAAATGTAATACACACACACCTTTTGCAAAACGCCTTACAACAATTTCATTATTTGCAAATAATGGTGATATAAGCAAAATTGATGCAACAAGCGGCATAAATATTAAAAATGGTATTGATAAAAGTATATCCATATCTCTCCTTTAACTTAACTGACTTAAAACTATTGTATAAGCAATTATCACACAGCTTATTACTGTTGTTACCAGAATAAATGCATAAGCATTATACGCCTGTACATTTCTCTTCTGGGCTTTAGAATCCCATTCTGAAAACTTTTCCATTGTTCTCGCCGTAAAAGTTACGGCTCTGTTCATAATATATGTTTCCACAAGATTAACCAGAAAAACTCCTGTTTTTGCACAAAACTTTACCGGTTTGTAATTCCCTAAAATCCTAACATCTGCAAAATTACAAATACGTGCAGTCTTATCATAAATTCCTGTCAAGACATTATTATAAAATTTTTCCAGAAGCTTCGGAGTTTCACTAAACTTCGTAAGCCATTTTTTTGTATATAAAAAGTAAACAGCTGCCCATCCCGCAAATGCTGACCAGAAAGGAATATCAAGTTCATAGCTTATTCTGCGTCTTATAAAGAAATAGAACATAATATTTAAAACAAATAATAAAGCTGCCGGCAAAAATCTGAAAAAATCAATTTTATTGCACAATCTGGCATCTTTTACCATTACAAGGGAAATTCTCATTATGTAAAAAGCCGTTAAGAATGATATCAAGCCAAATAATATAACGAATGCCGCATCATTTTTCAAAGCTCCAAACAAAAATTCCTTGGCTGCCAGTCCGGAAAAAATTAAGCCCGCAAGACTTAAACCGCCGAGTACAAAAGTTACAAAACCCATATAAGATTCACATCCGTCTTTATTAACACCCAGACATAAAAATAACATAGATTTAATAAAAGCATGTGCAATAAAAAGTATTAATGCAGCCTTGACATTCAAAATCCCGACTGCAAGAAACATCAAGCCGAGATTAGCAGAAGTCGAATAAGCAAGAACTTTTTTGGGATGTGTTTCAATAGAGGCGAGTAAGGAACAAATAATTGCCGTCACAATACCTAATGCTGCAATTAATCTCATCAATCCTATTTCCATAGTAAAGAAAGGAAGCATTCTGATAATTAAATAAACCCCTGCAGCCACCAGTGTTGCGGAATGCAAAAGAGCGCTTACCGGCAATTTTGCTTCCATTGCATCCTGCAGCCATGTATAAAACGGAAATTGAGCCGATTTAACCGCGGCACCAATAATAAATAACAAACAAATAACCATAAACTGCGGTGTAGAAGTATATGCATACAAAAGAGCAGAAACTGCATTTATATCCTCAAAAGCAAGCGACGCAAAAGAAAAATTACCTGCATAATTGTACATAAAATATGATGTTAAAATTATTGCACTTATTAAAGCAGTATCACCAAGCCTGTTTGTAATCAAAACCCGTCTGGAAGCTTCAGATTTTTCTTTCTTTTTATATTCAAAACCGATAAGCAGGTAAGAAACAACACCCGCAAGCTCCCAGAAAGCATACATCTGGAAAAGATTAGTACTGAAAAATAAACCTGCCATAGAAAAATTGAACAGATTTAACAGTGCATAAAAGCGATAATTTTTTTCCTCATTTTTCATGTAAGGAATTGAAAATATTTGTACAAGAAAACTTACCAGAAAAAGAACCAGTGCCAGTATAAGAGAAAATTTATCAATATGCAGACCTACCGGAATTGAAAAATTATTAATCTTAATAAACTGAAAACTCTGCTCTACTGTTTCTCTAACCTTAATAAGACTCACCGAGCACAATAATATTCCCAAAAAAGATGACAGAAGAGTCAATGTATATATAATCCTTTTGTTAACATATACAGCAAAAAATCTCCCGCACATTATAATTAAAAAAATCCATAACGGCAGCAGTAGTATTAAATATATATTATCCAAAATTATATCTGCCATCACATCTCCTATAAATCACCGTAACTTTCAATATTATCACTTTGCTTTTTTTGATACATAAGATAAAAAATATAAATAGCTACTGCAAGTTCTACCGCACCTATTCCCGTATAAAATAACGCTAAAATATATCCGTCAAATGCAATATTATCGCAAAAAGAAGCAAAAGCCACAAAATTTATATTCACCCCGAGAAGCATAAACTCTATAGAAATTAAAACTTTGATAACATTCTTGACAAGAACCGAACCGATAAGCCCCGCCAGAAAAACAAATAGTCCTACAGATAAATAATGATATATGGTTATTTCCACTCTACGCCCCCTTTTTTCTAAACAGACTCAAACCTGCTATAACAATTGTCAATAGAACAGACACCAGTTCAAACGCCCATACATAGTTCACAAAAATCCCGCGTGCAAAAACAGATATATTATCAAATGAATTCACCTGCTCTAATTCTTTTATACAAAAAGTATCTGGAACCATTGCTACAGACATCATTACAAGGTATATAAAAGCAAGTACAAAAATTCCTGCACACATAAGAGTCAAATAAGGAATAGCAAATTTAGCGCTCTTTTTTTCCCCTCCTGCTTCTTCCTGCCGGAACATTATTGAAACTCCTATTATAACCGGAACAGCCAGACCATATATGGCAGCCTGTATTATTGCATTGTATTCCGAACCGAGAACATAAAAGAATAAAGCTCCCAAAAAGAATACGACCACGGAAGATAAAAGAGAATAAATAATATTCTTTGCCAGTAATGTCATCAACACAAACAATAATATTAAAAAAGAAGCCGAATAAAATATAACAGGATTATCAATCATTCTCCGCCCCTCCTTTATAAACCAAATTCAGCCCGTCCTTATCTTGAACGGCAAGCTCGTACTCATCCGTCATTTTAATAGCACCTTTCGGGCAATAAAATGCACAATTTCCGCAAAAGATACATTTTTTTAAATCAAATTTATAAAAAACAACCTTTCCATCTTCATTTTTTTCATATTCTATTGCACCGGCAGGACAAACCCGCTTGCAGATACCGCACCCGATACAGCCTTCAACCAAAGGTTTGCCGCGAAAAGCATCATTAAGCTTTCTTCTTTTTTCGGGATACTCTAATGTAACAGCTCTTTTAAACAAATGTTTAAACACTGTCCACATACCTTCCCACAGGGCTTTGACAGAATTAAATACTTTTATGCACATAATCCGCCCCCCGTAATAAATTTATATAAAACCATTATAAAAAGATTTAAGATAGAAAGAGGTAATAAAACAGCCCACGAAAATTTTAACAAATCAAACGCTGCAAGCCTTGGCAATACCGCTCTTATCCATATCATAACAAATATAATAATTCCGGCTTTAAACAGCAGCCAGAATGCCTGCTCAAAATAAATTAAAAAAGAATTATTAAATAAATATCTGCCGAAAGGCGAGAGATATCCGCCGAAAAATAATATTGCCAAAAACATAGAATTTGCCAGCATCATAGCATATTCTGACAAATAAAAAATTGCAAATCTCATACCTGAATACTCGGTATTATATCCGCAGATTAGTTCGCTTTCCGCCTCCGGCAAATCAAACGGACACCTGTTTAATTCCGCAAGAATACTGATAAACATAATTATAAATCCCAATATACACGGAAACACAAACCACCCTGCAATTCCCCATCTCGAAAACTGTGCAAGAGTAATACCGGTTAAATTCATAGATGAAGACAAAACCGCAATTGACAGAACCACAAAAGCTATAGGAAGTTCATAGCTTAAAACCTGTGAAATACTACGCATTGCTCCGAATAAAGAATATTTATTATTACTTGCCCAGCCTGCAAGAAAAATACTTATTACAGGAAAAGCCGCAAGTACAAGATATAAGATAACATTGGTACCTGTGTTTATAAAAGTAAACTCGGCGCTGTAAGGAATTACTCCCAGAGCTGCAAACATCGGAACAAAAGCCAGAATAGGTGCAAGGTTGAATAAAAATCTGTCAGCTTTTTTAGGTGTAATATTTTCTTTACACAAAAGTTTAAAAGCATCGGCAAGCGTCTGTAAAATTCCCCAGATACCGACCCTGTTAGGTCCCTTTCTCTGCGTAAAAAATCCGAGCAGCTTCCTTTCTGCAAGCACAAGCACCAGTACAGCCACAATTAATGCTGCAGCAATTATGCAAAACGGAATAAAATAAAAAGTTATATCACCAAAAAGCTTCGGAATATTATGTCTGCTCAAAAATTCAATATATAAAAAATAAAGATAATTCATCTACTTATCCACCTCCGGCAGAATAATATCCAGAGAGCCTGCAATCGCAATGGCATCATTCAAATACTCTCCCTTTAAAATTCTTCTTAAAAGGTTTACCGAATAATATGACCCTGTCCTCCATTTCAGCCTGTACGGCTTATCCTCCCCGTCAGAACGTACATAACAGGAAGCAAGTCCGCGCGGAGCTTCGATTTCCGCATAATAATCTCCTTCCGGAAGCTTTAGATTGATGGGAGGAATAAGCCTCTGCTCAAGCGGATTTGATTTTTTTAAATAATCCAGAGCCTGTTTAATGATATTTATACTCTCTCTCATTTCCAAAATTCTTGCTTTATAGCGGCTCCATGCATCTTTGCCGTCAAGTATAATTGATTTAAAATCAAAACCTCTGTAAAGTTCATCAGTATGCCTGCAGTCATAATCGACTCCGCTTGCCCTTAAATTAACGCCCGTTATTGCGAAATTAACAGCCGTATCGGGTGAAAGTATTCCTTTGTTTTCCGTTCTTCTTATAAAAATCGGGTTATCAGTTATAATTTTTTCGTAGTCATCAATTTTTGAGGGCAGAACAGAAATAATTTCTTCTACGTCTTCAAGAAATTCAATATCTTTTCTTACACCGCCGAAAATAAAATAATTATACATCATTCTCTGACCGGTAATTTTTTCAAAATATCTTAAAATCATCTCTCTTTCGCGAAAAACGTAAAAATAAGGAGAAGTTGCACCCAAATCCATCAAAAAAGCTCCAACCCACAGAAGGTGTGACGCAATTCTGTTGAGTTCAAGCATCAGGACTCTAATAACTTTCACCTTATCGGGAATTTCTATCCCGCATGCGCTTTCAACTATTCTGCACAAAAGTTCTGAATAAAAGAAACCTGCCAGATAATCAATTCTGTCAACCAGAGGCAAATATTGTATATAACTAAGCTTTTCCGCCATTTTTTCCATCCCGCGGTGAAGATAGCCTATATCCGGTTCGCACGAAAGAATTTTTTCTCCTTCAAGTTCCAGAAGAAGACGTAAAACCCCGTGCGTTGATGGATGCTGGGGACCGAGATTTAGTTTAAGCCTCGTTGTTGTCATTCCACGCCAGCCTCGTATCGTCTTGAACGTAATCCTTTCTTAACGGAAAACCTTTCCAGTCCTCCGGCATATAAAGCCGCTTTAAATCTTCATGACCTATAAAGTTTATGCCGAATAAATCATAAATTTCTCTTTCATCGGCTGTTGCGGATTCAAATATATCAACAATGCTTTCTGCCTCACCCTGCACGGTAATTGAGATATACAAATCCTCTTCGTCATCAACAGAATACATATGATATATAAGTTCCGTAGTGTTATCTTTATTATCTACCGCAATAATTTCTTTCAGCATATTATACGGATAATTCTTTATAACAAACTCTATAACATCATGCAGCCGTGACTTAACGATGATTTTATCTCCCGCAAGTTCACAATCATCAAATATTCTTACAAACTCATGCCAGTTCATCGCTTCCCCCTTTTTCCCCTAATATTCCGTTCATTTCTATTAATTTCGGGGTGTGAAAATTAACAAAATCTTTTCTCTTCAAAACAGATTCTTTACGTATTTTATTCTGCAGTTTTCTAATCGCATCAATCAGCGCTTCCGGTCTTGGCGGACACATCGGAAGGAATATATCCACCGGAATTATTTTATCAATCCCGTTGACTACAGAATAAGATGTATCAGCAAACATTCCGCCTCCGCATGTACATGCGCCCATTGCAATTACATATTTAGGCTCTGCCATCTGCTGATAAAGCCGCAGCAAAGCCGGCGCCATTTTATGCGTAATCGTTCCCGCACAAATCAACAAATCAGCCTGCCTTGGCGATCCTCTAAAAACTTCCGAGCCAAAACGGGCAATATCATTATCAGACGCTACAGTCTGCATCATTTCTATACCGCAGCAAGATGTCGCGAATGTCAAAGGCCAGAGTGAATTTGCCCTGCTCCAATTTAAAATATAATCTATTGAAGTAAGTATTATATTCATTATACCCACCTCAGCATTTTTTTATTAATCGCAAAAATAAGACCAAATAAAAGCAAAGCAACAAAAATAAAAGCTTCAATTATTGCAAACAACCCCAGCCTGTTCACAAAAACCGCAAAAGGATAGAGGAATATTGTTTCTATATCAAAAATCAAAAATAATACTGCATAATTAAAGTATTTAACATCAAACCTTATTCTGGCATCACCTGTTGAAATAACGCCGCATTCATACGTTGTTTCTTTTACGCTGCATCTGTTTTTATACTGACAGATAAAACCTGCAACAACCATTGCAATTGCAAATATTGCAGAAAGTATTATAAAAACAGCTAAGCAAACAAATTCTTTCAATAATCTAATCCTCTGTTAATATTCTACTAAAAAATTACTTGATATAATAGATATTATTATGTAATATTAAGATAAATTATATGCGCCAATTGATTAAAATTTTATCTGCATTTTTCATATTAGGGATTATACAGCAGGGCTGTTTTTCCGCACCGCTAAAGGGCGGGCTTGAGTATCAGATTCCGATTGAATACAAAAATTTAAATCAAGAAGAACTGGAAACAAGGGCAAAATTATATTACGGTCTTGCACTTAAAGCCGGCGGCGTACTTAACGAAGAAATGAGTGCGGCACTAAATTTATACAACATATTAAACCGTAAAAATCCCGATAACATAATTTATCCGATACGACTCGGAATTCTTTATGATGCAGCAGGTCTGGACAAATACGCAAGAGGCTGTTTCTCTCAAGCCCTCGGTATTGATAAAAACAGCGCAGAAGCCTGCTTTTATTACGGAGAATTCTATTACAGAAGGAATTTATTCAAAAAAGCTTTAAAAATGTATCAACGGGCTTATAAAAACGGATACTCCAGACATTACGACACCCTTTACAGAATTGGTGATATTTATGAAAAATTCGGTGACACAGAAGCTTCTTTAAAATATTTAAAACAAGCATCAGAACTAAATCCAAACAGTGAACTTGATAAGAAAATTATGAACGTTGAAAACGCAAATAAAATTAATCAAGAATACTATTCTGATACAAGAATAAGATTAATAGAAAAATGAAAAAATTAATTATAATATTAACAACTTTATTCCTGCTTTTCTGCAGCATTTTCGGAAACTGTCATGCGTCCGAAAATTCACCGAAAGGTGTTCGCATCATGAAAAGCAGAATAGCCGGAGAAAACAGCAAATTTGAACTTCCCAATTATTTACACCTATATATAATAAGCTGCCAAAACCAGATTAAAAGGCAATGGCGTCCTATGGATCTTGATAACAATACATATGTTTCAATTTCTTACACAATCGGCAGAAACGGAAGGGTGCGCTCAAGCAGAATTTTTCATGCGTCCAAGTTCAGTGAATTCGATAAATCAGCATTATATGCAATAAGAGCAAGTTCGCCTTTTCCGCCTCTTCCGCCGCAGTATGACAAAACAGAGTTGGAACTTATTACCACATTCAGATACCAGATATTGAGAAAACGCCCGAGCAATAACACTATGGTATTCTATTAAATACGCATTTGTAGCCGACAAAATATTTTGTCAATACGATTTTTGCAAAAAATAAACATTAACTTTTGTTAATACGAATTTATTTTAATAATCACGGGAAGCATGGTCAATTGTAAAATTTTTTACAAAATTCTTTACTTGATAAAAAGATTCGAAAATTATACGATATACACATACTTGAAAGGAGTGATGGCTACGGGACTCGGGGGGAGTCAAAAATACAAAAAAGATAGAAAAATTTCAGAACATTTAAAACACAAATCAATTTATTTTTTACAATCAGACATTTACCCGATAATAAATCTTTTAGAGGAGAGATTTGAGGAAAACAAGATTTTTTGGGGTAGGAGATTATTGGGTTAAAAAGGTTTTCTTTTATAGAGGACCTTTTTTTATTATGTTATAATTTTGTTTATGAAAAACGGGGATGAAAAAGAAGTAAAAAAAGTAATCGGTCTTATGTCTGGAACATCCTGCGATTCTATTGACGCAGCATTTTGTGAAGTCTTTCCGGACATGTCCGTAAAACTTATCCACGGTATAAATTATACTTATCCGGAAGAAATAAGAAACAAATTATTTTCTGCTTTTTGCGGAAAAATATCAGTGCAGGAACTCTGCAAGCTTAATTTTGCGGTTGGCAAATGTTTTGCAAATGCCGCCAATCTTCTGATTGAAGAATTCGGCAGACCGGATTTTATATCAAGCCACGGACAGACAATTTACCACTTTCCGCAAGAAGAAAAGTTTGGGAATATCTCACTCAAAAGCACCTTACAGATAGGAGAAAGCTCTGTCATTTCGCATGAAACAGGCTGTCTGACTATTTCTAACTTCCGCGAAAGTGACATTGCTGCCGGAGGACAAGGAGCGCCGCTCGTTTGTTTTGCCGACGAAAAATGGTTTAAAAATTCTCTTGTTCAAAATATTGGAGGAATTTCAAACGTTACGGTTATTTCTGATGAATGTGATACTTTTGGTTTTGATACCGGCTGCGGCAATATTATGATTGATTACTGCGTCCAAAAGTTTTACGGCAAAAAGTTTGATAAAGACGGGGAAATTGCAGCATCCGGAAATATTTGTGAAAGCCTGCTTGACTGCCTTTTGCAGGATGAATATTATTATCTTTCCCCTCCCAAAACTACAGGACGTGAATATTTTTCAGAACAATATATTCAAAATATTTTAAAAATTGCTCCATTAGAACCGCAGGATATTATTGCAACATTAACCGCATTAACCGCCAGAACAATCGCGCAGGCGTATGAAAGATTTATACCTTTTCGGTATGATACAGTCATTGTCGGAGGGGGCGGTGCGTATAATAAAACTATGATGAAATTTTTGAAAAATTATCTTCCTAAACATGTCATGCTTAAGACACATGAAGATTACGGAATCTCAAATAATTTCAAAGAGGCAATGGCGTTTGCACTTTTAGGCTACTGCACATATTATCAAATTCCTAACAACCTTCCGTCCTGTACCGGCGCAAAAAAACGCACTGTCATGGGCAAAATCACATATTAATTTTCTATAAGTATATTCATAAATTCTATATCATCATAATCAATATATGCTGTCTGCATTAAGTTTCTGCCGGTTTTAATTGTAATTTCATTAACTTGATTTTTTCTCAAAAGATTTTTAGGAATTCTTATCCTCTGCCCGTCGCCATTCAACTGAATTTCTGAAATTTTATTTCCGTTAAAATAAACTTCCGGCGGCGAAGCAAAAGCATTAGGGATTCTATTTTGCCCCATAGAACGAGCCATAGCAGTATCAATACCGATAATTGAACCGATTATCATATAAACCGGTTTTGTTATATCTATATTTTTTAATGTAAATCTTTTTGTATAAAATGGACCTATTGCCTGCATCGAAAATTCTCCCGCATTTGCAGACAGCTCTGAAAAACTGTTATCGCCAAGGTGATACATATTTGTATCCAGTGCTTGACCGGAGGCGTTTGATTTTTCTATACCAACTACAATAGGTGCATTCATTGTTTTTTCATCTATCGTCATAGTAAAAGGCTTATAATTTTCTTTTTTTACCGACATAATGCTCGGACCATTTATTTGCGTATCAAGTTCAAAAAAGCCATTGTTATCTGTTCTGGTTCTGTAATTTTGCTTTGGCAGAGTGACATCCGCGCCGCCGATACCCAATCCTGTCTGCTTATCTATAATACGGCTTGAGTTGCCTGCACCCTGCTCCGAGACTTTGCCTTGAATTGTTTCTGCCTGCAAAGGCAAAAATGTCAGAGTCATTAAAATAATAAAACTAAAAATTTTTTTCATAAAAATATTATTTACTCTCATAAAAATATACATACTAGTCTTATGTATATTCTTTAAGGTTAATTTTTTAAAAGTAAAGAGCAAAATTAATATAAATTATGCCGCCCTGTATATTAATCTGTCTATACACAGCCGTCCTAAATTTTCTTACAGCTTAACCTCTAATTCGCAGCACATCTGGCATGCTCCAAAAGTTCCGCCGGATGCCTTTAAATTCTTGCGGAAACAACAGTAATTCGGTGCATTAAATAATTCTTTTAAACTCTTATCCTTAATATTACCTATTTTCTGAGAAAGACAGGGATAAACAAAACCTTCCGGATTTATCATCATATTATTGTAAGGATAAGTGCAGGGCTTATATATTTCAGAGGTCAAAGTATCCGCAGGAATTTGAAAAAACTTTTCTATTGCTTCAACAGGATTTTTGGAATATTCAAACTTAGGGGAAAATCTTAGTTTTGTTTTTCCATTCATACTAATAATTTGTTTATAAACCTCTTTAAAATGCTGCATATCAAAATACAATTCTATAGGGTAGTTTTGATTAAATTCCGGAATAAAATTTTCTTGAAGTATTGAGTTCTGCTTCCAGTGATTATTCCTTAAAAATGAAACAGACAAAAATTCAAACCCCATACTTTCACAGAGTTGATAAAGTTTTGGCAAATCATCAAGATTATTTTCAAGAACTATTGTCTTAATATCAACCATTTGTTTTTTCTTTTTCGCTTTCAAATTCTCAAGATTGAAAATAATTTTATCAAAAATTCCGTCTTTGCCTCTGTTTCTATCGTGATTTGCCCCATATCCGTCCAGCGAAACAGATAAAAGAAGAAGCTTATATTTTATAAAAGCATTGATAATTTCATCCGTAATTAAAATCCCGTTTGAAACAACGTGGACTTTATTCATAATCTTTTTTGAAGTATATGCCAGAATATCAATAAAATCTTTTCTCACAAGCGGCTCACCGCCGACAAGCGTTGCAATAGAATAAAAAGGAAGTTGATCTATAACGGATTTCCATTCCTCTGTTGTTAATTCATTCTTTTTTCTTTCCACGCCAACATAACAATAAGGGCAGTTCAGATTACACCGATATGTCAGTTCAAGAAAATACCTGAACGGTATTTTTGCCCTTCCGTATTTATCATTATAAGAAAGTGATGTATAAAAATTCCTCGCGAAATCAAAAAGAGTCGAATAATTCATAATAAAGTTATAACATAAAGAAACCTCTCTTAAAAAAGAGAGGAAAGTTTGAGCGATGAGGATTCTTTATTATATTAAAAGCAAATCCTCATTATTTCATTAAACTTTAGCGGGGGGTAAATATAATTATGTTTTTATACACATGTAACAATATTTACTCCGGAACTTGTTCCAAGCCTTGAAGCACCTGCATCTATCATTTTTTCAGCAGTTTTTCTGTCCCTTATACCGCCGGAAGCTTTAACCTTTAGACCTGCATCTTTTACTGTTTCATACATCAGTTTAACATCTTCGGCTTTTGCACCGACTCCGTTTTTAACAAAACCGGTAGAAGTTTTTACAAAATCCGCCCCGCCTTTTATACATAATTCACAGGCAGTTTTGATTTCTTCTTTAGTTAACAAATCCGTTTCCAGTATAACTTTTAAATTACGCCCCTGGCATGCCGTTTTTATTTTAGAAATCTCATCTGTAATATATTCATACTCACCGTCTTTCAGCTTCCCGTCATTAATAACCATATCTATTTCATCCGCACCATTTTTTACGGCATCCACAGTTTCAAGAATTTTTACTTCCGTAGTATTCTGACCGAGAGGGAAACCGATGACAGTAACCACTTTAACATTACTTCCGCCGTTTTCGTTTAAATATTGTCTTGCAAATTTTACATTACAGGGATTAACGCAAACTCCAAAAAACTTATTTTCAATTGCTTCATCAAGAAGTTTTTTTATTTCTTCTCTTGAGGCATCCTGTTTCAATAATGTATGTTCAATATATTTATTCATCAACTACCTCCCCCAAAAAAATAATGCTGTACCAATTCCTACGATTAAGCAATAATAGCCGAATATTCCTAAAGAAAATTTTGAAACAAATTTCAAAAAATATTTAATACATACATACCCGACAATTCCGGAAACAATTGTACCTGCAATAATTGCCGTCCAATTATAAGTTATTATTTCGTGAAAATCAATTTTCACTAACGGATAAACCATTGAAGCGCCGAGTATTATCGGGATACTCAATAAGAATGAATATCTTGCTGCAACAGTTCTGTCCATACCGTTCAAAAGTCCAGCTGAAATAGTTAAACCGGAGCGGGAAAATCCCGGAAGAGCCGCCAGCCCCTGTGCAATTGCTATTATAACAGCACTTTTTATTGATATATCCTTTTTTTCACCCATTCTTTTCGACATATATTCGCTGAACAAAAGCAAAACGCCAGTACCAATAAGCAGCATACCTACAATTGACGGCTGAAACACAAGCCCTCCTGCTACTTCATTCAATGGATAAGCGATTAATACAGTTATTACCGTACCGAGAATTATATAAACTCCAAGTTTAAAATCTCTTGAAGAATAATCTTTATTTTTTAATCCGAAATAGAGAGCTTTGATAATCTCAAGAATTTCTTTTCTGAAATAAATTAAAACTGCAATCAATGTGCCGAGATGCAGCATAATATCAAGAAAAATCTCTTGATTAGACTCTTGCACAATTTCAATACCTTTAAACACTTTATAAAAATTTGAAGTAAAAACCAGATGAGCAGAACTTGAAATTGGCAAGAATTCGCTCAACCCCTGTACTATACCCATTAATATTGATTGTATTAAATCCAAATTTCCCCCTCTTCTTCAGCTAGATGCTATTTAAATCATCTGTATTTATAATTTGTTTGTTATATTTTTCTGCTAATCTTCTTCAAAATAACTGGCACAGGATGAAGCGGTTTCCCAGACAGAAATCTTTGATACAAGAACAATTTTTTCCTTCAGCTTCTCATAGATAAATTTTGCAATAATTTCGCTTGACGGGCTTTCACCCTCAAAATACGGAAGTTCATTCAAATCTTTATGGTCAAGCAAATCCAGAACAGCTTTCATTTCACGCTTAAGAACCTTATAATCTACAAGAATATTGCTCTTATCCAGACTTTCACCTTTAACAAAAGCTTCTACCAGCCAATTATGACCGTGCTGGTTTTCACACTCCCCCTCATAATTAAGCAGGTGATGTGCTGCCGAAAAATACATTTGTGCTTTTAATTCAAACATTTTTTCTCCCTTACTGTCAGAATACATTCTGTCTTACTGATAAACAGCAATGCTATTATCGCATATTTACGGCAGGCATAAATAAGTTCCCGAAAGTTCTCACTTATCCGCAAACCTCTGCCAGACGACTCATGATTTTTTCTGTAATAACTTTGATATAGTCCTTATCAACCATACCATTAATTATGCAGTCAGATATTTCATAAGTCGGTCTTATATACTGCTGTGCCGTTTCGTTTACGTTCTTAAACTGCAAATCTGCAGCTTCGCCGGTTTTGCCGCGCGATACCGCACGTTTATACCAGCGTTCTTTAATAACATCAATCGGAGTAAAAACATAAACTTTTACATCCATTATATCCCGCACTTCTTTGTTTAATACATACAAACCTTCCGTAAGTATAACCTTTGCGGGCTTTTTCACTTCTCCATCAGGATCCGATACGCAGGTTACAAAATCATACTTCGGAGAAACAACTGTTTTTCCCTGTTTCAGACCAAGCAAGTGTTCACGCATCAACTGCAAATCTATGACATCCGGAGTATCAAAACTAAAACCGGTTTTGAATAATGCATCATAGCTTCCGGCTTCAATAAGTTCTTTTGAAGTATCTTTATAATAATCATCTTGACGTATTACAGTATAAATACCTTCTTTTTTATCTCTTACTACTGCTTCAATCGTATTATCAACAAACACCGTTTTACCGGAAGCACTTTCGCCTGTTATACCTATGAGAAACGTTTTTTTCTTCTCTTGAACCACTTTTCGCGCTATATTCATTATAAAATCATCTGCAACTTTTAAGAACAAAGGCTGCTCTTCTTTTTTATCTTCCTCAAGAATCTCTTTAAGAGTATCCACGATATTAGAAATAAGTTCCATATCCAAACGGCTTGAATAAAAATTATAATTTGTAAGTTCAAAAGTTTCAACCATAAAATCCGTCCTTTTATGCCGCAGCACCCGCTTAAACCGGTATTATCTCTTATGGATATTACACTGGGCATGCCGGATGCAATGCTTTATTATAATATTATATGGTAAATACTAAAAAAATGCTCGTTTTTTAAAAAGTATTGTAAAAAAAATTTACTTTTGCCGGCAGAATGACCTCACCGGTAGATCTCATAAATATATGTATTAATAATTGTATTTTAGACGGTTAAAATCTGCATACCGATTGACATACACACTTTTTTGTGTTATCCTTTATTCAAAAGGAGAATTATATGAGAATTAACAGTGTGGGTATTAATTATTCTGCTCAGAATAATCTTAAAGTTAAGCATGCAAAAAAACAACAGCTTGCAAACATTACTCAAGAGCCGTCTTTAGGCAGTGAACAACCAAATTTCAAAGGAAATGCAGGAAAAATCATCGGAGGTCTGCTGGGTTTAGCTGCAATAGCAGTTATTTGTCCGGCAGCAGTTGCAATCGGACTTGGCGGTATTGGAGCAGGAACAGGCGCACTCATTGGTGCAGCAGTTGATGAAAAGCTGGAAGAAGAAGAAAACGACAAAAAAAATCCGAAACCTTAATAAAATTAATAAACACAAGACCTTTTTAGTGTAAAGTTAAAACCTGCAGACGATACAAAGTCTGTTTTTAGTTGTGCTAAAATATATAAATATTACAATTAATTTTAAATTTAGTTAGAAGGTAATTATGAAAAAGATTTTATTATTATTCATGGCAGTTTTTTTGACTGCAGGTTTTGTATCCGCTTCAGAAAACGAAAAATTTTCGCAGGATTATCTCAAAAATCATAAACATTTTGCAATTATGAATCCTTTTGTGGAAAGCATTGCCGAACACAGTATCAAACGTTCTCTGAAAAAGGATACAGGTGCTGACTTTAAAGTCAAATTTGAAGGGTACACTCTTGCAAGCATGAAAAAGGGAATATTTAAACACCTTGAAATCACCGGAGAAGATGTTTCTGTAGAAGGAATCGTTCTTCCTTATGTTAATCTAAAAACCTTAACTGATTATAATTATATTGACTACACCAAAGATCCGGTTGAATATAAATCCGATATGACATACGCGTATGAAATATACTTATCGGAAGAAAGCATGAATACAGCCTTAAAGCATGCTGACTATGAAAAAGTTTTAAATACAATTAATAATATTGCATACCCTATGTTTCAAGTTAAAGGGGTAAGCACAAAAATCCGTAACAATAGAATTTATATTCTTACCGAATACAATTTTCCTATAGCGCCGGCTTCGCGCAACAGAGTTTTTGTAGCATCTTCTGATTTCAAGGTGGAAAAAGAAAAGATAAATGCTGTAAATGTAAAAGTTGACAGTGTATACGGGAGCCTGTCGCTTTCTAAAGTCGCCAATCTTTTAAACCTTCTAAATCCGCTTGAATTTACTCTTGATTTGCTTGAAACTAAAAAATGTGATGCAATTGTTGAGAATGTAAATATTGTTGACAATAAAGTAAAAATTAATGGTAAAATATATGTAAAAGGAGATTAAACCATGAATTTTTCTCAAAAGCTGGGTTTGTTCATTCTTATTGTAATATCAGTTGCATATGTTTATTTTTCATTTTTCAAAGCGGAAGGTTTTCATTTTAATCCGGTAAAAAATACTCTGCCGGAAGAACTTGAAACATTACCGGAAGAACTTGAGAATCAAAATACGGACATGCCGGAAAAAGAACATGTTTATAAAACCGTAAAAGTTTATGTTTCTGATTCAAACGGAAAACTGCGTCCGGTAAACAGACAATGTGATACAGCATTAGAAAAATCCTGCTTTGAATATGCAATCAAAGAGCTTATCACAGCTCCTACAAAATGGGAAAAATCTAAAGGTTTTACTTCCGAAATTCCGCCCGCAACAAAAATACTTTCAATCAGAGAAGGCTCTCAAAGTATTATGGTAGACTTATCCTCTGCATTTGAAGGCGGCGGAGGTACAGAAAGTACTTATACCCGCGTACGCCAGCTTATCAAAACCGCAAAAGCAAATACAAACCTTCCGGTTTATCTTTACATAAACGGCAGACAGGCTGATGTAATCGGCGGAGAAGGTATAATGATTAAACAGCCTCTTAGCGAAAGGTCGTTAGATGACTAAAGAAAAAGATTTGGATTATTATTTAAATCTTAATTGGACACTTATTGAAGGTACGGATTTGGATTTCAACGGCAATCCCTATCATTATATTGAAATCAAAGAAATTCCGAGCTTTACATTTTGTGCCAAAACCCGTGAAAAAGCACTGGAAAATTATAAAAAACAACTGCGCCTTTCTTTAATGCTTATGCTGGAGGACGGCGACCATATTGTAGAACCGGGCGAAGAAACTGAAGAGGATATAGATTGGGAAAGTATATGTCCATAGAGAAACAAGCAAAAAAATTATCTGAAATTTATATAACTCCAATGTCCAGAGATGATATTGAAGGTGTTGTCGAAATAGAAAAAGATGCATACGGCAGGCATCACTGGGCAAAATCATCTTTTTACGACGAAATGTCCAATAATCTGGCAAAATATTATACTGCCAAAACTGCTGATGGAGAACTTGTCGGTTATGCCGGCACATGGCATATTATAGATGAAGGACATATTACTACAATCGCAGTCAAAAAAGACTATTTAAGAAACCACGTGGGCGAATCAATAATTCAAAAAATCATAGAAGACTGCTATAAAGACGGGGTGAAATATTTAACCCTTGAAGTAAGAACATCTAACACACCGGCAATAAAACTCTATGAAAAATACGGATTCCAGTCCCTGGGAACGAGAAAGGGATATTATCAAGATAATAACGAGGACGCTCTCATTATGTGGACTGAAAATATTTTCTATGATAAATTTAAACAAATATACCAGAAAAATCTTGAAAAACTAAAAACATTAATCAAAATAAAATGAGTAAAAGAGTTGCAAAACAAATAAACAGTTTTAAATACAAAGGTGAGCCGATAAAAATTACACTCGGGACTCTTATTTTGACAGCTCTTTGCATTTTATTGATTATAATGGCAACATTTACACAGGTAACAATAAAACATCCGTATCTCCCGCTTGATACATTTACTTTTCTCTCTCAAGATGTTACAGAATATGAAATACTGCATCATTTTATAAAGAGTTATAAATATATTCCGCAAATTCCTGTAGTATTCTTCATCGTAGCACTTATGGGGCGTAAATTCGGAATACTCACAATACTTGGCTATATTGCTCTAGGTTTGTTTTTCCCTGTCTTTGCACTCGGAGGCGGCATCAGATATCTTTTTGAATATGGTTTTGGCTATATTCTGGCATTTGTACCTGCAATATTTTTTGCAGGCACACTGCTTAAAGGAAAAACCGATTTTCTAAGAATATGCCTTATTTCAATCATTGGCACCGCAACAATACATGTTCTCGGAATTCTCTATATGCTGTTTATTGCGACATTAAGGCACGCCCCGATGGATTTAGTAACAAGCTGGATATTCTCCCAGAGCGGAATACAAGTTTTGTACGATATTTTCTTTACGATTCTTGGAATATATCTCGGACGGCAGACCAGAAAATTATTATGGATAGTTATGTGCTAGACAGGTACTCTAAAATACCGCAAAACCGGTTGAAAAATTAAAATTAATGTCTTATACTGTATTTACGCACCTTGAAAGCAGACAAGAAATTACCGGCACAGTAAAAGTTTAGTTAAGCTTTTATAGCTTTACCTATACGATATGGGGATGTACCGGTTTTGACGTTGTGATTGGTAGATCCGGATTGCGAGTACGGGCGCTGTTCCCGTTTATCAACGAGCAAAATAAATTAAATGACAACAAAGTTGTTTCATTAGATGCTTTCAGAGCTCAAAAGCTTGCTGCTTAATAGCGGCGCATCCCTCTAACTTGACCAGCTTGCCGTTAAGTTAGATGAAAACATGCAAGATGCAGTGCACAGATAATGGTGTGTGCATCAAGACTTACCATTGAAGGTTAGGTTTCCGCAAAAAACCTCTGGGCTAAATTAGGTTCCGTAACTTTCCTTGTTAACCCGAGATAATAAGTTACTACACTCGTAGATGTCAGTTTTTATCCGCAATGGACGCGGGTTCGACTCCCGCCATCTCCAGTTTATGACTTTTTCTTAAATTTAATAAAGCAGAAAACGCGGAATACGGTGTTATTATTAGGTTTTCACCGTCGAATAAAAGTTCGATTGTTAATAATTTCATCAGTTCCGCTTTTTCTTTGGGTGTCTGGCGCAAATACAATGAATGCGCGTCTTTTGACAGTTCGATAACAAGATTTGCGTCATCAATTAAATTTCGATTTGATGTTGCAGTTTTTTCAAACTTAAAACAAAGAAAGTAGATAATGTCAACAAATTTTGAATTTTATCTCCGCAGTATGTAAAGATGTGCCAATCAAGATTTTGATAGATATATTGCATTGTTTTCTACTATGTTTGCAAGATAATAAATAGAGCAGTAAATTGTACTGCTCTATCTTATTTTTAAATTAATTCTGGAATATTTGAGGTTTTACAGCGATTATGCTAAGCTTAAAAAGGGAACTATTCTGAAAAACTTTAAATGCTTGATAGAATTAATTTTGGGGAGCTTAAATTACAGATGGCAAAAAATCCGGAAATCTCAATAATTATACCGGTATATAATGTGGAAAAATATTTGCAGAAATGTATTGAAAGCATTTTGAAACAGACATTCCAGGATTTTGAAATTATATGCATTGACGATGGCTCAACGGATAAATCTCTTGAAATTTTGGAGCAATATACACAGACGGATAAACGATTTGTTGTAATTCACCAAAAACATCAAGGCGCAGGAGATACAAGAAACAGAGGGATTCAAGAAGCTAAAGGTAAATACATACAGTTTCTTGATGCTGATGATTATTTTGACCCGTTGATGCTTGAAGAATTATATAATCACGCTGAGAAATTCAACGCAGATTTAGTTGTGTGTTCTGCAAGAAAAGTTGATGAAAACGGAAAGATTATTGAAAGCGGCAACCCTTTGTGGCCGATAAATTTGGATAAAGTTCCCCTTGAAAAACCCTTTTCAAGAAAAGATTTTCCAAACGATATTTTCAGCCTGTTTTGTGTAGTTCCGTGGAATAAACTTTATCTTAAAAGATTAATAACGGAAAATAATATAAAGTTTCAAAATATATCATCAAGCAACGATGTTGCTTTCGGACATATTGTTCAAGCATGCGCAGAAAGAATAATTGTTTTTAATCAAGAATTAATAAATTACAGATATAACAGAGCCGGAAGTATTCAGAAATCACGGGCAGGTGAAACAATCAACATAATTAAAGCCGGCTTGTGTCTGGAACAATATTTGATTCATCATAATCTATATGATGAACTCGGGCAGAGCTGTAAAGAAATTCTTAAAAATCATATTAGAGCCGGAATTTCTTTATGTAATAATGAAGAATATACGAAGTTTGTAGGAGAGGTTAAGAAAATGTTTCCAGAAGATTGGCAAAAGTATTCTTCCGAATTAAAAAAAGATATAACTCCGGAATTTTTAAACAAGTTTATCGGTGAAAAGAAAGTTGTATTATGGGGCGCGAGTTTATTTCTCCGCAGCCTGCTAAAAGATGAAAAAGAAAGAAATCCCAATATTCTTGGAATTATTGACCGAAATACCGCACTACAGGGAACAAGCCTTGGAAATTATGAGATTTATGCACCGGAAGCGCTGGAAGAATTAAAACCGGATGCTGTAATTTCGACTATTTATAATGATAATGAGGCTGCATATTACAGTTTACAAGAGTATTTATCACAGAACTTTCCGAATATAGTTTTGCTGGACAATATTTTTATAAATCCGGCAATTCCACGGAACTATTGCCCGTATTGTGATAATACCGCTGTTTTTAATGCAATGGGCTCCAGAGAACACGCACGCTGCCCGATTTGTAACAGTGTAGAAAGACATAGATTTTTGTATTTTGTTTACCAGATAATGATTACAAAATCTAAAATAAAACAAAAAGTTTTACATACCGCACCGGAAAAATCAATAAACAAATATTTTAAAGACAGAACGGATATTGATTATAATTGCATAGACTTAAATCCTCGCTACAAATATGCTCCGGAATGTCAAAAAATGGATATTTTAAATCTGCAATATCCGGATAATGTTTTTGATTATATAATAAGCAATCATGTTCTTGAGCATATTGAAGATGAAAAGCGTTTCTTTTCAGAATTGCTGAGAGTTTTGAAACCAACCGGAAAAATTATTCTTTCCGTACCTTATTTTATAGATACAGAGGTTACTTTTGAGGATAGTTCTATAACGACACCGGAAAAGAGAAAAAAGTTTTACGGACAAAGTGACCACGTAAGAAAATACGGTCGTGATATCTTTGCAAGACTTGCGAAATATGGCAAAGTTACACGTATTGACAGAGATTTTATGCCCAAACATCTGGTTGATGAAATGGCATTGAGTTATTGTTCAAATGTATCTGATGCAGTAATTATTATGGAAAAGGAATAAGATGAAATTAAATGCTAAAATTCTTGATTTATTAGAAAGAACTAAAGGCAGAGAAGTTATTTTCTGGGGTGCAAGCCGCTTTCTGGAAGAATTTATAAATAAAAATGATTTGCATAAATATAACATTATAGGAATTATAGATAAAAATAGAGCGCGGCAGGGAGAAACACTCGGCAGCTATAAGATTAAAGCACCGGAGATTCTTGATGAACATACTTCTGCATATATTATATTTTCTATACTAAATAACAATGCTTATATTTACACACCTTTAAAAGATTTTTTAAGATATAAATATCCGCAGGTTGAACTTGCAGAAAACATTTTTGAAAACAATAATGAGCAAGAAGATGTTATAAAACTGTTAAGACAATATAAAGCAGCGGCAACTAATCAATATACAGAGTTATTAAATGCACAAATATTTAATAATCTTGTTGCGGATTCGACGTGGATTGAAAAGAATGATTTTATTCCGCTAAAAAGTGCTGCAACGTATTCTTTTTTGCTGATATTATTCCTAATTCTGGATAAAATCCGACCTATGAACATTTTAGAATTTGGCATGGGGCAAACAAGTAAACTTACCGGAGCTTATGCCGCAAACCTAAATAAAAACTCCAGACTTCAAATAGTTGAACAAAATAAAGAGTGGATGGAAGTTTTTACTTCACAAATACCGGCAGCCGGCAATATCAGCATTCATCATAAAAATGTAATAGAGATAATAATAAACTATTCTTTTAATCATAAATATGAAGATTTAAGCGATATTACAGGCAGAACAAAATATGATTTAATTATAATAGATGGACCTGTTGCAGGGAAAGATATGTATCCCAGAACCAGTATCCTTGATTTAATACCGGATAATCTGGCAGAGGATTTTATCATTATTCTTGATGATGCAGAACGTTTTGGAGAAACAAATACAGCACAGTTAATATTGAATAGACTTGAAGAGAATAATATAAAATATATAAGCTGGAAAAGAATTGCATCAAAAACCCAGCAATTAATAACATCACCTAAATACAAGTTCTTAAAGTTTTATTAACTCTAAAACTTGCATCTTGAACAGTCAGTAGTGTGCAATTCATTGCACCATTATTGGATTTAAAAATTGCCCGCGGATATTTGTTTATAAAAAATATTGGTGCAAAAATTTGCACCCTACCCATGTATCGGTTTTATTCATATTCTAATTGATTAGTATTATATACTTATCATCAAAATTGCGACAATTTATAGGTGGCGCACACTTGCGCACCGATACAACTGTCATGTTGAATAGTCAGAAGGGGGTTAAGTTCCAATAAACTTTTTTTATCCAACAGTTGTGTCTATATTATATATTAGGATGGATTGGACAGTTTCATCCAACACGTCTTAATATATATCATAAAACATTTATTACTTTTGTCATTTTGCATGGTATTCATTATTTTCAAAATATGGTATAATTGCTCTAAAGCATTGTATTTAGTTACATGTCCCGAGGAGAAAAAATGTTACAAGAAGCGACAAGAGCAATAAATTCGGCATTCAACAATAGTTTTATAAAAAAACTGAGTCAGTATCTTCACGATTGTGTAAGAGAAGAGGTTAAAAGTTCGACCTTCAGAAACCTTAAGGCTGATAAAGATAATAAATGGATATTTTTACAGGAAAATGACAGCTTGTTTACACAGGGGCTGGAATATATCCGCCTTGAAGGTTCTGACCCGAAGTTAACAGAGCTTATGATACAGTCTGAAACCAGTCAGAAGGATAAGTACTTAATATACGGTTATATCTTTATTACAGGAAAATCCAAATCGGGCAAGAAAAACGAGTTCTTAACTCCGCTTCTTTACGCTCCCTGCAGGCTTGAAAGAAACGGGGTGAATATAAACTGCATGCTCACCGATGAGTTTCTTTCTCTGAATACAGGTGCTCTAACGGCTCTAATGAAAAAGAGTGATGATGAAGATGAAACAGAACAGCTTCTTGAAGGGCTTCTGGATGTTGTTCCTTCTGTTCCTATTAATCAGGAGAAGCTTGATATATTTTTAACAACACTGAAATCAATTATTCCGGATATTGACGTGTCACTCAATCCCGCAATGAAAATTGAAGAGGATAATATCTCAAAAGATTTTTATTCGGAAAAAATTAACGCAGAAAATATTGACGAAATTATTGAGGAAGAAGAAAACGCTAAGAAAACGCAGATTAAGCTTGATAAAATAAGCCTTACAAACCAGTGCGCAATAATTTTAACCAAGCGCCCCGCAGTTACGGCAGGCGTTCTGCACGAGCTTACGCAAATCGCTGAAAAGCCGAGCGGATTGTACAGAGAAACCGTATTAAACTTGATAAACGAAGAATACACACAGTCAAAGCCGACTGACAGCCAGCAAAAAACACTTGCGGACTTTTTCCCCGTAACTCCTCTGTCGCTTTCGGACGCCCAGTTAAACGTCATTAAGCATGTAGAAAACGCCCGCCTTGTATCGGTTTTCGGTCCTCCAGGAACCGGTAAATCACAGACAATTGTTAACCTCGTTGCTCATCTTATTGCAAACGGGAAAACTGTTCTTGTCGCATCCCGCATGGATAAAGCAGTTGATGTTGTTGCAGAAAGGCTCAATTCTTTAGGGGCGCCGTTTTTAGCCCTAAGGGCAGGAAGGCTGAATTATCAAAAAGAATTGAGTATGCAGCTTCAAGATCTGCTTGCTGGCAAAGTCGATTTGGATGAAGGAGCTGAAAATTCTATTCTTTGCGATGTTTCGGATATGGAAAACCTTTTGAAGGCGATTAATGATTTAGAGAAAAAATCCGAAAAAATAATCAAACTTGAAGGCGAATGGACAGGCGTAAAAGGGCAGATTGACTTAGAAAAGCCGATGCATTCCAACCCGAAATTTATTAAAAATATTCTGAAAGAAGATGAGATTACAACCGTTGAGAATTCAATCAAGGCTTTATCAGAAAACCTTGAAAAATCCGGCTTCTGGACAGGAATAAAAAACATGTCCGCAATCGGGAATTTGAAAAAGATTTTGAAGATTAATAATTTTGATGTGAACAATGAAAACCTTGCGCTTCTCCAGAACGAACTTGAGTTTGCAAAACTGGTTTGCAAAGCCCGCATGATTGAAACAGAAATTCAAACAACCGGAAATATTCATATTTTATCCGAACAAATCAGAAATATGAAACAGAAGCAGAAACGTCTTGCGATTGATATTCTAAAAACAAAGCGCAGACAGGCTCTAAAAGGCTTAATGCAAGACCCTGTAAAACGCCAGCGGCTCTTTGTGCATTCAAAATCACTGGTTGAGAGGAAGAAAAACCTCCAGAATAGGCTTCTTGAAACCGAGGATTTTAAACCGCTTCTTGAGGCGTTTCCCTGCTGGTGCGTTACAACTTACGCCGTATCCGGCTCTTTGCCGATGAAACCGGGGTTATTTGATGTCGTAATCATCGATGAAGCTTCTCAATGCGATATTGCAAGCTCTTTCCCGATATTATTCAGAGCTAAAAAAGCTGTCGTAGTGGGTGATGATAAGCAATTACCGCATCTTTCTTTCTTAGAAAAAGCCAAAGAACAATCGTTTATGTCACAATACGGAATTAATGACAGGTATCAGTTAATGTGGCGTTTCAGAACAAACTCAATGTTTGATTTAGCGAATTATTATTCAATGCACCCCGTTCTTTTAGATGAACACTTTAGAAGTCTGCCTCCGATAATTAATTTCTCAAATAAAGAATTTTACGGCGGAAGAATTAAGGTTATGAGAAGGAACGATAATACGAAAAAAGTTCTTGAAACCGTAGTTGTACCGGATGGCAAAGTCGATTTTGACGCAACAAGAAATTTACCGGAGATTGAAGCTTTAGTAAAAAGATTATACGAAATCGTCGTTGAAGATGAAAGAAAAAATCCGGAGAATCCCGTGAGTATCGGTATAATTTCGCCGTTCAGAGCGCAGGTTGAGCAGTTAAAAATCTCTGTTGCGAAGGTGCTGTCTGAACACATGATGGAAAAACACCAGATAGAAATCGGTACAGCGCATACTTTCCAGGGGGATGAAAGAGATATAATCCTTACTTCCTGGGCTTATGCAAACAACAGTTTTCCGCAGAGCCTTATATTCCTGCAAAAGCCGAATTTGTTTAATGTCGCAATCACAAGAGCGCGTTATCAAGTGATTAATTTTATCTCCAAAAATCCGAGAGAACTTCCGGAAGGGCTTTTGAGAAGCTATTTAGGTTATGTAGAAGAATATGAAAACAGGTATGCTTTAGTTAATTCAGACGATTTTGACGAAAATATTTATAAAAACGCATTTGAAAAAGAGGTTGCAGCTGCCTTTAGAGAAATCGGGCATAAAGTAACCTGCGGTGTCGAAATTGCAGGCTTGAGCGTTGATTTGCTTGTAGATAACAAGTTTGTAATCGAAATTGACGGGGTCGAAGATAAAACTCCATCAAAAGTTTCAAACATGAAAAAACAGGCAATAATTGAGCGTTCGGGCTTAAAGGTCGCAAGGATTTCAAAACGCGAATGGCAGTATTCACCAAAAGCATGTATTGATAGGGTAGTTAATTGTTTTGGTGACCTGTGAATAGTGACTAAGTAGTGAATAAGCTAATAAGTAAACAAAGGGCACACAGAATCCGCTCCCTAAATGGGGAGCGGATTTGCTTCACACTCACAATAGTATGGTAGACTTTAGTCTACCATACTATTGCTAGTATCCGAATAAACACGGCAAAGCTCCTCGCACCTTGTGCACTACTGTCCAAGATAATTTTGTATAAAAATTTGAAAAAAGAGTGAATATATGTATCGTGCCCAAAGGGAATATAGAAAAGACAATAAACAAAAATGTCATCCTGAAAGATTAGAAAAACAAACGTAAGTGTAGTTTTTCAATCTGTTCAGAATCTTACCGAAATTCAAATATAATAGCTAATTGGTAAGATTCTGAACAGTGCGAAAAATTAACCGTTTTAAATAAATAAATTTTTCTGCACTTTCAGAATGACAGAATTTTTAAATTTTTTCGGGACATTTATGCGCACTGCGGAAGAGAATAGAATTTCAATACGAAAACGTAAGTTGAGTATCAGAAATTACTGGTGAGGGGGTAGCCACTTAGAAGAATATAAGGGGATAAAGTTTTCATATTTACATCTTTCTAGAATTTACTTTTCATGTATAATGAAATTATTATGAAACATAGAGATAATGTACGAAATTTTTGTATAATAGCACATATAGACCACGGCAAATCAACTCTTGCAGACAGACTTCTTGAGGCAACCGGAACTATTGCTGAAAGAGATATGCAGAATCAGCTTCTCGACACAATGGATATTGAACGGGAACGCGGGATTACAATTAAATTGAATGCTGCAAGAATGAACTACACCGCACAAAACGGCGAAAAATATATTTTTAACCTAATTGATACCCCCGGACACGTTGATTTCTCTTATGAGGTCTCGCGTTCACTTGCCGCCTGCGAGGGTGCACTGTTAATTGTTGATGCAACACAGGGCGTTGAAGCGCAGACTCTGGCAAATGTTTATATGGCAATAGAGCAAAATCTTGAGATTATTCCTGTTATAAACAAAATTGATCTTCCTTCTGCGGATGTAGAAAGAGTAAAAGCAGAGATTGAAGAAATACTTGGTATAGATACTTCAATGGCAATTCCGGTGAGTGCAAAAACCGGTATTGGTATTGATAAAGTTTTAGAGGCTATCGTAGAATTTGTACCGCCTCCGGCTGATACATCAGACAAACCATTGAGAGCGCTTGTTTTTGACAGTGCATATGATCCGTATTTGGGTACTCTGTGCTTTTTCAAAATTATGGATGGAAAAATGAAGCTCGGCGACAAAGTTAAATTTATGGCGTCCGGCAAAGAGTATGAGATTGTTGAACTCGGATATCTTACACCTCACAGAGTACAGGTTAATGAATTGGTTTGCGGCGATGTTGGATATTTTGCAGGCTCAATAAAAGAGATAACAAGATTTGTCGGAGATACAGTAACGCACGTTGAGAATCCTGCAAGTGAACCGCTTCCAGGATATAAAGAAGCTCTGCCTATGGTATTTTCCGGCATGTATCCGGTTGATAACGAGGATTATCACGAACTGAAAGAAGCTCTTGAAAAACTTAAGCTTTCAGATAGTTCGATTACATTTGAGCCGGAAACTTCGAGTGCTCTGGGATTCGGATTCAGATGCGGATTTCTCGGTATGCTTCATATGGAAATTGCACAGGAAAGACTTGAGCGTGAATACGACTTGTCAATCGTAACAACAGCGCCTTCTGTAGTTTACCGCGTACATAAAACAAACGGTGAAGTAGTAGAAATTGATAATCCTGCAAATCTTCCGGCAGCCCAATACAGAGATTATATTGAAGAGCCTTATGTAAAAGTTTCAATTATTACTCCGAATGATTATGTTGGCACTTTGATGGACTTATGCCAGACAAAACGCGGTATTTTTATCAATATGAATTATCTGGATAAAGTAAGAGTAGATTTAATCTATCATTTACCACTAAGTGAAGTTATTACTGATTTTTATGACCAGCTAAAATCCCGCTCCAAGGGGTATGCAAGCCTTGATTACGAATTTGAGGATTACAAACGCTCCAAACTTATCAAGCTTGATATAATGCTTGCAGGCGAAGTTGTGGATGCGCTTTCGGTTATTTGTCATGAAGATAATGCTTATTACATAGGACAAAAACTGACTGAAAAATTAAAAACAATTATTCCGCGCCAGATGTTTGAAGTTCCTATACAGGCTGCAATTGGCGGAAGAGTTATTGCAAGAACCAATATTAAAGCTCTGAGAAAGAGTGTACTTGATAAATGCTACGGCGGTGATATTACACGTAAACGCAAACTTCTTGAGAAACAAAAGAAAGGTAAAAAGCGCATGAAAGCGGTTGGAAGAGTAGAAGTTCCGCAAGAAGCATTTATGGCAGTATTAAGTCTGGATGAAGAATAGATTGTTTTAATTATTCATAATATCCTCGCTTCTAAACTAAAATAGTATTAACAATAAGTTAATACTATTAGTGAAATTTTATTGCTTTAACTTTATATGCCGGAATTATTTTCCAACAAGAAGCGTTATATCATTAAACACTACAAATATCATTAGTAAAATCAGCAGTGAGAAAAATATGGATGATATCATTTCAATAATTTTTTCATCAAGCGGTTTACCCATAATTTTCTCGATAAACATAAACATCAAATGACCGCCGTCCAGAGCCGGTATCGGTAAAATATTTAAAATTGCAAGGTTCATTGATATAAGCGCTGCCAGCAAAATACCGGAAGATTTTCCGCTCTTTTCAATCATATCTCCGCCGATTTTTGTAATAGCCACAACCCCGTGCATATCCTTAAGCGGAATATTACCCGTAAACAGCTGCCCTAGTGAATACATCATCATATATGTATTATCCCAGAGATATGTACAGCTTTCTTTAACTATAGACGGTACTGTATCAGTTTTAATCATAGTTTGTTTTGCCGCGAGTCCTATACCTATAATTCCATCTTTATTGGGATAAATAGGATTTAGGATTAAAATCTTTCCATCACGTTCTACTTGAAGATTTATAGGATGGCAGCCGTCAGAAAGAGCTTTTGCCACATCATACATCGAATATTTACCGTCAGAAGTATAGACAGTTTTGCCCTCAAGCTTTTCTTTTAGAGTATTTAAGGAAGCGTCTATCTTAATACCTTCTTTTTTATAATACTTGGCACCTTTCAATGCATATTTATCCATTGTAATTACATCTGACGTCAATTCCGCCGGAAGTCTTATTGCAATACCGCTTGGTATAATCTCATCTTTTGAAAGTCCGGGGTTTAAGTCTTTCAGTTTTAAAAAATTCTCGTCAATAGTTTTTGCACTTACAATCCCGTTTTCCTTAGCACTGTTTTTAATAATCGTAACCAGAGAGTATGCATTATTAATATCACATCCGTTTGCTTTCAAGATTCTATCCCCTTTTTGCAATCCGGATTTCCATATTGCAGCATCTTTTGGTGCATTGATTTCTCCCGCATAAATCTCATAATTTCCGGAAGGAAGCTGACCGGACACAACAGCAACAAGCATTACAAGCGCTATTGCACAGACAACATTAGCAATCACACCGGCAGAAACAACCACCGCTCTTTGCCATATAGGTTTATTTGCAAACCGTTCCGGAGAGTCTTTCGGTAAATCACAGTCTTTTTCATCATCCGGAAAAGACACATAACCGCCGAGCAGCAACGCGTGAACCAGAACCTCAACATCGCCGACTTTTGTTTTATATAATGTAGGACCTACAGGAAGCCCGAAGCCAAACTTATCAACCTTTATCCCGAAAGCTCTTGCAGCAAGAAAATGCCCCGCTTCATGAACAAGAATAAGTAAGCTCAATAATAAAATCATTATGATAATTGACATAAAATCTCCCCTATTTTTTCTAATTTTATCATAAAAAATAATATTTAAGCTTATATTTTGTATATAATTTGTTTAAATAATATTAACAGCCTAAATAAGAAGTAATTCTGCAAGCTTTCCGAATTCATCAATAGAGAGTTTTTCTCCGCGTATGTCCGGAGCAAGGTTTAAATGTATAAGTGCATCTTCAATTTTAGCCCTGTCAAAACCGGCATTTACCAGACAATTTTTGAGAGTTTTTCTCCTTTGAGAAAATGCTGCTTTAATTACCCGCCTAAAAAATTTGTAATCCTTAAGCTTTAATAAAGGCTCTTGTCTGACTTTCATTGACACAAGTGCGGAATTAACTTTTGGAGCCGGATAAAAAGATTTGCGTCCGACAAGTCTTATAATTTCACAATCAGCCCAGAACTGGGATAAAATAGTCAAAAGACCATACTGCTTAGCAGGACTTTTCGGTGTAGCAACAATTCTCCTTGCCACTTCCTCCTGCACCATTAAAATTATATCGGCAATCATGCTCCTGTTCTTATTTGTCAAATCATCTATCTCGCCCAGAAGATGCGCAATAATTGGAGAAGTTATGTAATAAGGGATATTAGCCACAACCTTAACTTTTTTATCAGCTAAAGACGATATTTCCGTCTTAAGAATATCATTATGTATGATTTCCAAATTATCGCATTCAAGCTTTTGCAGTTCTTTTATTGCCTCTTCATCAAGTTCTACTGCAATAACTTTACCGGCATATTTTACAAGCTGTTCCGTAACGAAACCGACTCCCGGTCCGATTTCCAGCACAACATCATCTTTGGTTATACCTGCAAAATCAACAATATCAGCTATAACATCCGGATTTATCAAAAAATTTTGTCCGAGTCTTTTTTTTGTTCTGAAAAATTTTGCGCGTTGTAAATAATCCACCATGGTATTTATAATAATACAAATAGGCAAATGTTAAAACCTTAATTCTCATTTATATTTGTAATGTAATTATCATTTAATATATAATGGGGAAAGGAGAAAGTCGTGAACTATTGTGAAACAAAAACGGAAGAGCGTTTAGAATACAGCCAGCTTCTTGATGAATTTATTTTAGGATGCAAAACTTCCAGAAAAATTGGTATGGAATATGAAAGAATTCCGCTTGTTAAAGCTACCCGACAGGTTGCGCCGTACGGCGGAGAATACGGTGTATGCGAGCTTTTAAGAGAGGCTGCAAAAGTTGATAACTGGGATTATATTCTTGATGACATTAATATAATCGGCTTAAAAAAACTGCACGACACTATTACTCTGGAACCCGGCTGCCAGATAGAATTGAGTCTGGAACCGCAAGAATTTATAAAGGATTTAAAGAAGCGCGTTGAAGAGATTGATGCTGTTTTAAATCCAATTATGGACAAATTCGGACTACAACTTATTAATAAAGGTGTTTCTCCTACTACCACATATAAAAATATCAAACTCCTTCCCAAGCGCAGATATGCGTTAATGGCAAATTATTTGTGGGGAATTTTGTCTGATGTAATGATGCGTGAAACTGCGGGAATTCAGATAGGTATTGATTTTGCTTCTGAGGAAGATGCAATGCGCAAATTCAGAATTGCAAATCTTATAATGCCGTTTGCAACAGCCATGTATGCAAATTCAAAATACCGCGGCGGCGTAGATACCGGATACAAATCTTTCAGAGCACTTGCATGGCTTAATACCGATAATGAAAGATGCGGATTTGCAACAAAATTTCAAGACGGCATGTGTTTTAAAGATTATGTTAACATTCTTTTAAACACACCGATGATATTTATTAACAGACAGGGACATACTGTTAACCTTAATGGACGACTTACATTCAAACAATTTATGGAAAAAGGATACGAGGGGTTTAAGGCAGATATTGAAGACTGGAATTTGCATGCAAATCTGTATTTTCCGGAAGTCAGATTGAGAAATTTTATAGAAATCCGAAATCACGACTGCGTAGGAAACGGTTTGGAATATTCGATTCCCGCATTTTATAAAGGCATTATGTACACAGGTTCTGCAATGGATGAAGTCGAACATCTGCTTTGCAAATATTCGTTCAATGAAATTAATGAGCTTCGCTATAATGCTGCACGTTATGCGCTTTCGGCAAAAATAAGAAAAACTCCTATTTTAAGTATTTGCAAAGAACTTGCAGAAATTTCATATTATTCTCTTAAAACAAGATGCGAAGATGAAGAAGGATTCCTGCAGCCGCTTCTTGAGATGCTTAAAAAAGGAAAATGTCCTGCGGATTTTAGTTAAGAAAATAATAGCATTTCCATAGAAATCTGTAGTTTTATTTTTCATCTGCATTTTAAACAATTAATTTTTGATAATTTAAAAGTTATGTTATAATTTGTTTATTAAGTTTTCTAGGGTTCCGCGGGCATAGTACCGGTCTGGACCGAGAGAAAACCCGTAGCAAATACGGACACGGAAGGATAAAAGCCTGGGAGATACTATTCTCCCGGGCTTTTTATATGATAAAGAAAGGATTAAAAATATGGAATGGATACATTTATTAATTGCAGGAATTTTTGAAATAAGCTGGGCAATAGGGCTGAAATTTTCTCACGGTTTTTCCCAGCTAATACCTTCAGTGATAACAGTTGTTTGCATGATACTAAGTTTTTATTTTCTTGCTCTTGCCCTAAAACACCTCCCTCTCGGTACTGCTTATGCTATCTGGACAGGAATCGGTACAATGGGAACTGTCATTTTGGGAATAATTCTTTTTAAAGAACCTCTTACTGCAATGAGGCTCGCATGTATCGGATTAATCTTATGCGGTATTACCGGACTTAAATTATTATCAGCTTAATGTTTCTTTTCCGGCTGAAGATTTGCCAGAATAACAGCAATAATCATTACAATGCACCCGAGGATTTCCTTCGGAATCATTGTTTCGCCAAGAATAAGTGTCCCGCCTATTACTGCAAAAACTGATTCAAGACATAAAATCAATGATGCAATTGCAGGCGGTGTATATTTTTGTCCATATATCTGTAAAGTATATGCAATACCGCAGGTAAGCACGCCCGCATAAAAAATTGATACACGGCAGGATATAATAGATGCAATTGTCGGATTTTCAAATAAAAACATCAAAAATGATGACAGTATTCCTAGAACAAAAAACTGCACACAGCAAACTTTTGCAGCATTAACCTTTTCCGCATAAAAATCAACCACCAGCATATGTATGCCGTAAAATAATGCACCGCACAATAGGAACAAGTCATAAATATTAAAATTCCCGCCTGTTTTATAACACAAAAGATACAACCCTATAATTGCCAGAATAACACTTATAACAATACTTTTGTTTAGGCGTTCACCCTGCAGAACCGCAATCAATGGCACAAAAACAATGTACAAAGCCGAGATGAATCCCGCTTTACCTGCAGAAACATACTGCATACAATACTGTTGAATACTCATTGCTATAAAAAGCGCAAGTCCGCATCCTATACCGGCTCTTGCAAGGTTGATATGCTGGTATCTTTTCATCCTTCTCGTTCTCTTATCCGGCTTGGAAAGTTTAACCCACGCAATTACCGGCAGTAAACTAAAACCGCCTAAAATACTTCTTACGGTATTAAATGTAAAAGGTCCAACATGCTCCATCCCTTCCCTTTGAGCAACAAAAGAAAGTCCCCATATCATAGCTGTCAAGATTAATGCAATATTCGCTGATATTTTATTTTTCATAATAGTATTATATTATAAAAATTTTTCAGCTTAATATTGTTTTGTAATCCATAACAAATGATAACCGAATTGTGTTTTTACAGGGTCGGAAACTTCTCCCGGTGTACCATTAAAAGC
This sequence comes from Candidatus Gastranaerophilales bacterium, assembly GCA_944325515.1. Classification (GTDB taxonomy): domain Bacteria; phylum Cyanobacteriota; class Vampirovibrionia; order Gastranaerophilales; family Gastranaerophilaceae; genus CAG-196. The sequence goes on from CALVAO010000002.1 coordinate 186,820, forward strand.
AGCATCTTCAAACGGCTTTACCATCTGCCCTCTTTGAAAGCATCCGAGATCACCGCCATTTTTACCGGAAGGACATTTTGAATATAAGCCTGCATAGTATTTAAAATCATCAAAATTTTTAATCTGGCTTCTGAGCTTTATAGCTTCCATTTCTGTCGGAACAAGGATATGATTTGCACAGACAGTGCTAAAGTCTTCTGATGCAAATACAGCGCTTCCCGCAAGAATTAATGCTGTTACAAATATTTTTTTCATTTTATCCCTCCTTATTTACCCTCTTCATTTACCCCGCTCATTTACCCCTCCTTATTTTTCAAGGCAATTTTAGCACGGTTCCATAATTCGTTAAATTCATCATATGTATATTCTTCAAATGGTTTTGTTTTTATTTCTTCCATTTTTTTAAAACGTTTTGTAAATTTCTTGTTTGCTCTCAAAAGTGCCTGTTCAGCATCAATTTTATACCATCTGGCAAGATTAACCGTTGCAAAAAGAATATCCCCCATCTCATCTTCCATTTCTTCCGGTTTGTTATTCTTAACAGCTTCTTCAAACTCTTTGTATTCAGATTTAATGCATTCTTTCAAGCTGTCAGCGGAATCCCATTCAAATCCGACCTTGACAACCTTTTTGCTGATTTTTTGAGCGGACATCAATGCGGATTGAGATTTGGAAATCCCATCCAGAACAGATTTTCTATATGTTTTTTCTTCTTTTTTAAGTTTATCCCAGTTATCCAGAATTTCTTGAGTTGAGCTTGCTTTTTGGTTTCCGAAAACATGAGGATGTCTGTGAATAAGCTTCTTGCTCAATTCTTCCGCTACATCTTCAATATCAAATTCATTATTATCTTTCGCAATTTGAGCATGCAAAACAACCTGCAGGAGTACATCTCCAAGTTCTTCTCTCAAATTGGGAATATTATTGTCATCTATTGCGTCCACAGCTTCATATGCTTCTTCAAGCATATTAGGACGCAGTGATTTGTGAGTTTGTTCTCTGTCCCACTCGCAGCCATTTTCACTTCTTAAGATTGCAATTATATCAACCAATTTTTCCAGGTTAGGATATTTCATAAAATGATTATACAATAAAAACACGTTGTCCACTTTTTAGGGTACAATTCAATTTTATAATATCAGTATATAAAAAAACCTCACCCGAATTTCAAAGTTTCGCCTAAGCTCAACTTGAAATCCTGCCCTCGCCCCTTTTAGAAGCGGATTAAGTTTCAATAAACAAAATTTTTCCGGACAATTATGTACAATATAAATGAATAAAATTATTTTAAATTATTAAAAATGGTTTTACTTTTGTGTCAATTCTTTATTTTTATGTTAGGCTTTATGTATAAAGGTTTTATTTTTATTTCTGTATCGGAAAAAATGCGAAACATATCATAGCATATAGAAAGGTTCATTCAGATGACAAATATTCAACCAGTAAGAAAACTGCCGGATGTCTTAATATATCATCCGCCAAAAACAAATTCTTTCCGTATGTTTAGTACCAGAGATGGCAAGACACTTGGAATAATGAATGTTTTTCATATTACAGATGACGAATTATTTATAAATCCGCTTATAATATGCCGTCAAAGACGCCAGGGGTATGGCACCAAATTCTTAAATTTTGCAAAACACCTAAGTGAAAAACTCGGCTGTGGAGGAAGGCTCGGTGTAAAAGCCACAACTCTGGAATTAGATCCGCATAATCCGCCTCATATTTTTTACCGCAAATTTGGATTTACATCAAAAGACAAAAAAATGATTGGCATAATTGATAAACATATACGTAAAGGCAAACAGCTGGATTACAGAAGAACAGCCCCGCTTATGATGTACTATCCAGATGACAATGTCAAGCAATCTTTCTGGCAAAAAATAAAGAATAGGTTTTTTTAACACAAATTATCAATTTTATGTTAATCTTTTAGTATGAAGAAGTTGAGTTTTTTAATTTTAGCTTTAATGCTTGTGCAGAATCTTGGTTTTGCGGAGCCAATGGTATTCAGTGATGACGGTAAATTTGGTTTAAAAGATGAGAAAGGCGTTGTTATTGTTAATGCCGAATATAAAAAACTTATACGACTTGGTGAAACCGGCTGGCTTATTCAAGACGGTACAAAATTCGGTATAATGAATGATACCGGTCGAATTCTTGTCGAGCCGAAATATAATTCTGCTGAAAGGGTGCTCGGTAAATTTGCGAAACTGGGAAAAGGAGACAAATACGGACTTTTTGATGAAAAAGGGTTTGAAGTTCTGCCGGTTCAGTTTTCTTCTATAGACTTGTTGTTCGGCGGAATGTTTTTAACATGCAAAAATTATAAATACGGCGTTACAGATTCTAACGGGCAGCCTATACTGGATAATGTTTTTGATGATATATACATGCCTAAACCAAACAAGATGATAATTGTATATAACGGACAAGAATTTGAGATAGAAAGCGCGGGGCAAGAATTAATATTGCCTGTGGATATCCAGTCATTGCAGGGTGATTCTAATTTTACAATAACGGAATTAATTTCAAAACCCGGGGTTACAACAGGCTATTACAGCGTGACTGCTACAAACTATTTCTTGAAAATATTCTCATCTATTTCTCCTGCGTATGAAGAAACTATTGATGAGCTGATGTTTTCAAAAGGCGCGGATGCCGCTTCTGTTATTATGAAATTTAGCTGGCTTCCAAGATTTCCGTTTGTTTATGCAAAGAAATATTACCAGAATTTAGTTGCACCAAATAACGGACCGTTAAGCGGTGTTAAATCTAATTTGAAAAAAGAACTTATGGATTAGACATAAAAATCATAAGAATAATCTTTTAGAATATCCTTTATTATATTATATTATTTTCTTTCCCGCTTACTCCGGCGATTCGTTTGTTATTGCATTCCGTCATCCTGTAAACACCCCTCCAGCCTGCTTATAAGATATTCAACATCACTGATAAAATCCGGAATAACTGCAATTATTGAATCTGTGTATTTCTCATTATATTCATACGAAGTAAAATTTCTTTTTTCTCTGTAGTCTGTCCAGTTTTCAAAATTTTTAATTAAATCAAGCCCGTACATTTCTCTGAAAATATTATTTATAGTTAAATCTTTTTCACTTTTATCATACTCTTTTTTCAGAAATTTATTCATTATTTTTTTTGAGGTTTCATAAGTATATTCAAACCTCTTTATACATGAGTCTTTGATATAATCCTTCATTTTCTTACTGGGTTCTGCAGAATAATCATCATAACACTCTTTAAGAGTTTTTAAGCTGTTTTTCAATATATCAAGATTTAATTCGGATTTTTTCACTGCAAACCTCTACAGTTTTTGTCTCAAAATTGAATTAGACCCCTGGCAGGTTATAAAAAGCATATTGCCTTCAACATGCAAGCCGTACGGTTTATCGATTTTGGAAACCAGAACAGATGCAACACCCTGCGGCGTAATTTTTACAACATTGTTGGTATTATAGTTGGAAACATATATATTTCCTGCGTAATCGCTTGCAAGACTAATCGGACCGCTTATCAAAGTACTTTTCAGAAATACGATTCTTTTGCCTTCCGGTGTGATTTTTAAAATTGTATTATCTGAAAAAGTTGCTACGTAAATATTGCCTTGAGCATCGGTTGTAATTCCGGTAGGACTTAATATATTTTCATAAATACCGGATTTATCCGCAATTTTAGAGGGCGCATTAGTTTTTTGAGGCGGAAGCGTAGTAGAAATTTTTACTGATTCCGCAAGTTCCTGCCCGCGTTGATAATAGCTGCTTGAAGGCGGAATAAGACTCAAATATTCTGTTGTCTTAGTATAGTCCTCGAGTTTGGAACTCATCAAGGCAAGTTTATATATGACTTCATAATCATTAGGGTTTCTCAAATACACCTGTTTATATATTGATAAAGCTTCTGCATATTGTTTAAGATATTCAAGAATTGTTGCCAGATTGTAGTATGCATCAATATAATCCGGATAAGTTCTTATTGCAGAGCGAAAAGATTCTATTGCACGTTCATACATTCCCAGTTTGTAAAAATCAATGCCTTGATTGTAATCAAGTTTTGCATCCACAGGAATTTCTGCTGCATATACCGACATTGAAAATAATAAAAGAATTGTTGCAAAAATCTTTTTTAGCATGCTGATATTATACCACACTTTTAGATTTTACGATAGAATATAAATATGAAACCAAAAGTAATAGCAGTAGTGGGACCTACCGCAAGCGGAAAAACAAAACTGGCTATTGACCTTGCTAAAAAGTACAATGGCGAGGTTATTTCAGCTGATTCAAGGCTGGTTTACAGGGGATTTGATATTGCCTGTGCAAAGCCGGATATGCAAGAACGAGAAGGTATTCCGCATTATCTAATAGATATGGTGGAGCCGGAATTTGATTATTCTGCAGGAAATTTTTATGATGATGCGAAAAATGCTATAAATCTAATCCTTGAAAAAGGTAAGATACCGATTATTGCAGGCGGCACCGGATTATATTTCAGAGTTCTGCTCGAACATTATAATTTGCCGCGTGTTGAAGCAGATTATAAATTGCGGGAAGAGCTGGATTTAAGAGAAAGAGAAGATTTGCTTGCAGAATTAAAATCGCTTGATTCAGAAGCTTTTGAGAGGCTTAAGGATGCAAATAAAAGGCGTATTGTAAGAGCTCTTGAGGTTATAAAAATTTTAAAAACCCCTCTATCTCAAATGAATATCCAAAAAGAGCCGGAATATGATGTAGAATGGATGATGCCGGACATCAAATCCCGTGCGGATTTGTATGACAGAATTAACCGCCGTGTCGATAGTATGGTTGAACGGGGCTTAATAGAAGAAACAAAATCACTTTTAGAAAAACATGGCAGAATTAAAAATATAGTTGATACCATCGGCTATAGAGAGATTATATCTTATCTTGACGGATATTATACTCTCGAAGATGCTCTGAGCAAGTTAAAACAGCATTCAAGGAATTATGCCAAACGTCAGCTTACATGGTTTAGAAAAAATCCGAATTTAAAAATTACGTGCTAATCCTAATGTGTAAATTCCATTTTGCCGGCTGACCTTGTTTTTTCAGAATAATTAAAAATTGCTATTTATAATTATATCTGATAATATAAAAACAGGGAAAAAATCGTTGTTTATATCAGCTGTTCAAAGTTTCAATACATTGCAAAACCGGAGATACAATAATTACTCCGTACTTAGAAATCCCTGCAAACATCCTGTATTCTGCTCCATTATACAGACAGCAGAAGGAGCTGTACGAAAAGGACATTCAACATCTGCCGGCAAACCTCTTAAGTCATTAAAAAATATTACCTGTCCTTACACCGGTATTAAAATGATTCAGAGCTCTAAGATAGGTGCTTTTGAACTGCGGCTGGCAAAATGTAAAACACCCGTTGATTATGTAAAACTTCTGGGAGGGTATGCAGATTTTTTACAGCCTGTGGAAAAAAAGATGTACAAAATTTTTTCAGAATATGCTGCTAAAAACCCCGAGGGGAGTCTGCAAAAATGCTTAATAGGCATGTATAATGCAAGCTTGACAAAGCTTAAACTTGAAGAATTTAAGGTGCTGGATAAAGTCGACCGTATGTCTAATTCCCTTACTCCGGAAACTGCATTGGAATTGAGAAAAAAGACTACCAGATGCAGAGAGGTTATTATTGCAAATGACTCGGAAGACACTTTTAAGAGAAAAACATTTTTAAACTCTCTTGATGAAATCAATTATAAACCGGAAGAAAAGAAATTATTTGAAAGAATCCGTGATCAAGCATTATATCTGCCGACATCCGCAAGCAGTCCAAACGCTTTTGTCGTAAAGTATGTCAACCGTCCGCAGCATGAAATCGTACGCCGTATTTTCCTTGCATCAACAACAACTATTGAACATGTTACTCCGGCTTCAAAATACGGACAAAATGATATAGGAAATTTTATGCTAACCTCGGCAAACGGAAACAGATACAGAGAAAATATGCCACTTACAAAATATATTGACCGCTTCCCTTTTATACCCGCTTTTTGTCAGAAATATATTAATGAAATAATTCAAGCTATCCATAAAGGCGCTCTCAAGGGAAACGAATCTTATCCATACAAAATTAAAAAGAAGCTTGCGGATGAATCCGAAGGACGAATCAGTTTAAATCTTTCAAAATATAAGTATTCTGAGCAAAAGGCTGAAGAAATTGAAAACGCTCCACGCCGAAAAAAGAAAAAAAAGTTAAAAACCGTTCAATATTTCTAATACTGCATCAAGCTTGCCGGAATCAACATCATGACCGCCGATAGGGAATAAAACATATTTTTTTAATATTCCCTTCTGCTCCGCATTTTTTGCAAGTGCTTCCGACCCTTGATATGTTGTTATTGAGTCATTTTTTGATTGTATTATGTATGTCGGGCTTTCAATATTTTTAATTTTTCGCAGAGAATTAAAATTTAAACTGTACAGCCATTTCAACGGCTTGCATTTATCAGTAATTTGTTTGACTTTCTCAGGAACACCAATGCCGATTCTTTTATTCAGCATGAATTTTTTGCCTATATAAAGTAAATTAGTTAAAGGCGAGATAAGAATTAAAGATTTTATATCTTTATGCCTGCTTGCAAAATCCGCTGCAAGAGCACCACCCATACTGTGCCCTATAACGGTTATGTTCTCGGGTTTAATTCCTCTTGTTTCTGTAAGATATTTATAAGCTTTATCAACATCTTTTTTTAACCCGTCCTCTGTCAGTTTTGATTTTTTATTTGAACCGTAGCTTCTGTATTCTACAGCGCATATTCCTGTATTTAAATCCAGAATTGATTTATATAATTTCTGGTAATTACTGACGTTTTTACCCATACCATGAAGAAAAAATATATAATTTTCAGAATTTAAAGGATTGATATCTAATAGAGAACTTTTTCCCGTTTTAACAGTTTTTGTATTTACTGCAAGTTCATCCGCAAAAGTTTCAAGATTAGTACGTGAAACTTTTGCCATTCTTTTAAAAAATCTGCTTGTATAAACTGCAATGGGGTTAACAGCATTCAACTCTGCCGCCCCGCCCCTGTAAGTATGTTGATTATTACTAATACCAGATATTTTCATATGCTATTCTATTCCGTGCAAAATTAATTATCTCACAAAAATTTTTTTTGAACACTTGAATTATTTGTTTATTATTATATAAAATTTTATTAGAACCGGAAGGATTAGCTATGCAGAAAAATAAAGAATCAAAACCGGATAAAATAATTATCCGGGGTGCAAAAGTCCATAACTTAAAAAATATAGATGTTGATATTCCGTTAAATAAAATCGTAGGTATTGCCGGAGTTTCCGGTTCCGGAAAATCATCTCTGGCTCTAGGCGTGCTGTATGCAGAGGGTTCAAGACGCTATCTGGAAGCCTTATCTACATATACAAGGCGAAGAATGACGCAGGCTGCAAAAGCACAGGTTGATGAAATTCTCTACGTTCCGGCAGCACTTGCGCTTCATCAACGTCCGGGGGTGCCGGGGATTCGCAGCACATTCGGAACCGGTACAGAATTATTAAACAGTTTAAGGCTTATGTTTTCGCGTTTAGCTAACCACCGGTGCCCTAACGGGCATTATTTGGAACCTTCACTGCTGGTTGCTGCCGGAAAAGAACTCGTATGTCCGGAGTGCGGTGCACATTTCTATGCCCCCGGGGCAGAAGAACTCGCGTTTAACAGCCAAGGAGCATGTGAACGCTGCGGCGGAGTCGGAACAGTAAGAACGGTAGACGAAACAACGCTTGTTCCGGATGAATCATTAACAATAGATGAGGGTGCTGTAGCTCCTTGGAATTCTCTTATGTGGTCTTTAATGACTGATGTTTGCCGTGAAATGGGTGTCCGGACAAATGTTCCGTTCAAAGAACTTACAAAAGAAGAAAGAGAAATTGTTTTTCATGGTCCTGCAGAGAAAAAACATATTTTCTATAAAGCAAAAAATTCAAATCAAGCCGGAGAAATTGATTTTACCTATTATAATGCCGTCTACACAGTCGAAAATGCTCTTAAAAAAGTTAAAGACGAATCCGGCATGAAACGCGTTGAAAAATTTTTAAAAGAAGAAATTTGTCCTGTCTGCAAAGGTACACGGCTTTCAGAAGCTGCACGCGCGCCAAAACTGCAAGGAATGTCGCTTGATAAAGTATGTAAGCTGAGTCTGAAAGAATTAATAGAATGGGTTGAAAATGTTCCGCTTTCTCTTCATGCAGAAATGCGTCCGATGGCAGAATCAATCTGCGAATCGTTTCAAACTGCTGCCAGACGACTGATGGATTTGGGGCTGGGGTATCTTTCGCTTGACAGAGCCGCTTCCACACTTTCTACCGGAGAAAGACAGAGAATGCAGCTTGCGCGTTCCGTGAGAAACAGGACAACAGGAGTTTTGTATGTTCTGGATGAACCTTCAATAGGTTTACATCCGGCTAATATCAAGGGGCTTAATGACGTAATGCATGACCTTGTTGCAGACGGAAATTCAGTTATACTTGTAGACCATGATACACAGATTTTATCGGAATCAGACTGGATTATTGAACTCGGTCCGGATTCCGGAAGCGACGGCGGAGAAATTATCACACAGGGCACCGTTGAAGATACCGGCAAAAATTCCGCATCAAAAATAGCCCCTTTCTTAATAGGTGAGTATAAAGTTCGTATCCGTCCGCAGTTAAAGAAATCAAACCTGTTTGATAATGGCGAAATCCATCTTTCTACCTCAAAAATTCATACAGTTAAACCTCTTGATGTTCATATACCTATTGGAAGATTAACAGTCATTACCGGAGTTTCCGGTTCGGGAAAAACTACATTAATTTTGGAAAGCTTAATTCCTGCTCTGGAAAATTTGATTGAGGGTGAAAGCATGCCGGAGCATGTAAAAAATATAACTGCAGAAGGGATTAAACGTGTAAAACTAATTGATGCAACACCAATAGGTATCAATGTACGCTCAACCGTGGCAACATATGCAAATGTACACGATGAACTCAGAAAGGTTTTTGCAAAAACTTTGGATGCAAAGCAGGCTGGATATAAAGCAGGAGATTTTTCATATAATACAGGCTCGCTCCGTTGTCCGACATGTGACGGAACCGGCAGTATAAGTCTTGATGTTCAGTTCTTGCCGGATGTTGAAATTTCTTGTCCGGATTGCAGGGGTTCACGTTATTCTAAAAAAGCAGAAAGTATTAAATATGTATCTAAAAATAAAGAAACATATTCTCTTCCACAAATAATGGCAATGGATATCAGCCGTGCACTTGATGCATGTAAAGATTTAACAGCAGTAAGACAAAGGCTTCAAGTCTTAAAAGATTTAGGACTCGGGTACCTTACCCTTGGTGAAGCAACACCGAGCCTTTCCGGCGGTGAAGCACAGCGGCTGAAACTTGCTTCTGAAATGGGAAGAAAGCAGGAAGATACAGTTTTTGTATTTGATGAACCAACTATAGGACTTCACCCTCTTGATGTAAGACAGCTTATAGAAGTTTTTCAGAAATTGATTGAAAAAGGAGCTACTGTTGTGGTTATAGAACATGATCGTGAAGTTATATCTAACGCCGATTATATCATTGATATGGGACCAGGTGGAGGCACCGACGGCGGAGAAATTGTTGCTGCCGGAACTATTGAAGACATTATTGCTTCCGGAAGTATTACCGGAAAATACTTAAAACAAATATAGACGATATTTCTAGCTGTTTTTCTATCTATAAAACTTTTACAACTTCTCTTATATCATCACTTGTAATGTTATTAAGAGCAAGTTCTTTATGAGAATTATTAAGGACGCCTTTCTCTTTTAGCAGTGTCAAAACTTTCAAGATTAAAGTCTGATTAGTACTGTCAAGAAGCGTTTCTAATTCCTCTATCTCATCAACATAATCAATTGCAAATGAAACAAAATCACTTTCTTCATACAATTCATCATAAAATAAACTCTTCAGTTTATTCCGGTTTACGCCGGACAAAAGATTGTTTATTGCAAAAACCTCTTCTTTGGTATTTTTATCACAATCAAACAAATATTCTTCATTTGCCGTAAGTTCCGCAAATTTATCTTTTGCCAGCCTCAAGAGAACCGCAGAAGAACTGGTTAAGTTTTCCAGATACAGCTGTTCAAACACATTATACAGATTGTAATCAATCGATGCATTAAGAGGAATAATTTCCGGCATTGCACTAACAATATAGCATAATACAAGAATTGCCGTATCCGGTGCTGTTTTTAAAAGTTCTTCTATAGAAACCAGATACGGGATTTCAGATGCAATGTTTTCCGACAGTGTAGACTTTTTCATAACATCAACAATTTTTTCGAGAGCATCTTTGGCTTGATATGTAACGAGAAATTTAACAGCATTATACTGCTCAAACTCGTCTTGAGAATTAAGTTTTTCAAACGCCTCTTGTTTAGAAATTTCGTCATTCATTTTTGACAAAACTTCAATAGAATTTACACTGAGCGGTTCAAAATCAGACACTGCAGTTTGTCTTATCAGCGGAAGCAGCTCTTCAAGATAATTCTCCGGAACAAAAGAAAAATACTTTACAACATAAGCCTTTTGCCCGTCTGTTCCGTTTAGGAATATTTCCTTCATCGCCGGCAAAAGTTCTACTCCGCCAAATTCGTACAATACCTCCGCAATCATAGTATCATACGAAGGTGAGTAATAATTCAAAAAATTCATAAGGTTTAAATAATTGTCTTTGTTGCAGGCTCTCTGAATTCTTCTGGCAACATTATTTTTAACAAAATCAAACAAAAAACTATCCTGTTTAACCAGTTTTTCAAACAAGCCTGTATCAGCATTATCTACAAGGGCTCTTGCAACATTTTCGTACTCAGCAGGATCTTTGCCTGTGAGTTTTTTAATCAAATCCATAGCTCTTTAATCCTTTTAATCAAAAATAACGTCTATTTACAGCTGATTAACAGAAACTTGTTCTCTGTTTCTCCCTCTATTTCCCCGTTGTTAAGCTCTAATCCAGATAAAATACCGTTACAACTTTATGGTTTTCTTCTGCATATTCAACTGCAGTATGAAGAGTTTTACTGGTATGAGAAAGGAAGCAGATGAGCTGGTTACAGTCATCAATAATTTCTCTGTTGCAAACTCTTGATGCATCAGCAAGTGTCATCATTGCTCTGTCAGCGTGTTCCACAATATTCGGGACACCGATTAGCTGATCTTGAACATCAGAAGGCTGTTGACCTATTGTCTGGGGTAAAATAACTTTTAATTTGTCCGGATTAGACTTCATTGCGCCTCTTATTGCAGCGGCATTCGTACCGCAGGAACCGCCGGAGGTAATAATAGTATTACCCTGTCTAACAAGGGCAGTTGTTAGAGTTTCTATCATCTGCTGATGGGTGATAGCCAGATTTCTTGAACCGATAATTGCAATTCTTTTTGCCGGCTGTTTTATAGTTGCTAATTCCATAGCAAGCTCATCAACAGTATCCGGCGAAGATTCCGCCACATCCATATCTCCTATCGGAACCATAATGGAGGGTTGTTTTTCTTCGTCAATAGAATTCAAAATATCGTTCATCGTACCACCTTTAAAAAATAATTGTCATTCATACATATTTTGTGTATGCTGATATATAATATCACAAAACTGGTAATTTGGGAATAGGGGAATGGAAAATATTTTAGAAAACCTTAATAAAGAGCAGCTTGAGGCGGCTAAAACTACAACAGGTGCTTTATTGATTCTTGCGGGTGCAGGAAGCGGAAAGACAAAAGTTCTTACTTCCAGAATTGCATACATGATTCAGAACGGTGCAATAGCAGGAAAAATTCTAGCAGTTACTTTTACAAACAAGGCTGCTAAAGAAATGAAAGAAAGACTTTCTTCCATTCTCGGCGAAAATATTGTTAAATATATGTGGGTAGGGACTTTTCACAGTATTTGCGGAAGAATTTTAAGACAGGATATTGAGAATTATTCTTTTCAGTCCGGTAAAAAACTTGACAAGAATTTTTCAATATATGATGAAACTGATTCTATGGCAGTAATTAAGCAGGCAGTAAAAAAACTCAATCTGGATGACAAAATTTATCAGCCCAAATTAATAAAAGCCGTAATTTCAAATGCCAAGAATAAAATGCAGGATGCATATACTTTTGCGACTTTTGCAAGAGATTTTAAGTCACAAAAAATTGCCAGTGTTTTTGAATTGTACGAAAATACACTCAATAATAACAATGCTATCGATTTTGACGATATGCTGATGTTATGTGTCAAACTTCTTGAGCAAAATCCGGAGGTTAGAGCGAAGTATTATAATAAATTCCAGCATATTCTGGTTGATGAATATCAAGATACAAACCAGGCACAGTATCAGCTGGTAAAAGCTTTGTACACAAATCTACAGCCTAATATTCCGCCGGAACGTTCGCTTTGTGTTGTAGGAGATGTTGACCAATCTATTTACAGCTGGAGAGGTGCTGATTTCAGAATAATTATGAACTTCCAGAACGATTTCCCAAATGTTAAACTGGTTAAACTGGAACAAAACTATCGTTCTACTGCAAATATCCTTAATGCTGCAAATGCGATAATCGAAAATAATGAAGAGAGGGTTGATAAAGTCCTCTATTCGCAAAAAGGCGATGGTGAGAAGATTACGCTTTATGAGGCACAGGATGAAGCTGATGAAGCAAATTTTATTGTAAGAGCAATAAGAGATACTTCGGACAATTATAATCAATTTGCCGTTTTATACAGAACAAATGCACAATCAAGAGCACTGGAAGAAGCTTTGATTGCTGCAGGCATTCCATACAGGATTTATGGCGGTCTTAAGTTCTACGACAGAAAAGAAATTAAAGATGCAATAGCCTATTTAAAATTGATTTATAATCAAGACGACTCACAATCTTTGAGAAGGATTATTAATGTTCCAAAACGTGCAATTGGTGAAACAACCTTAAAGCATTTGCAGGATTACGCGGACGCAAATGATATGAGCTTATTTAGCGCAATAATGGATGTTGATAATATTTCAACAATTAAATCCGGTACCGCAACAAAATTAAAAGATTTTGCAACGCTTATTTTAAAATTAAAGGAAGCTGAAAGCCGGTATTCCCTGCCGGAATTTTTAAGTCTTGTTTTAGAAAAGAGCGGATATTTACATGAGTTACAAGCCTCCGGTACGGATGAAGATGTAACCAGAATCGAAAACCTGCAGGAATTAGTGAATGTTGCCAACGAGTTTGAGCCGGAAGAACTTGATAATACTCTTGGAGAATTTCTGGCACAGGTTTCTCTGGTATCTGATATAGACGGTATGGATGAGATTGCCAATAATGTAACCCTTATGACGCTTCATGCTTCAAAAGGGCTCGAGTTTCCAATTGTATTCCTTGCCGGATGCGATGAGGGGATTTTTCCATCTGCAAGATGCTCTAACAGCTTGTCAGAGCTGGAAGAAGAACGCCGCTTAATGTATGTCGGAGTTACAAGAGCGGAAAATAAACTCTATCTTACAACAGCCAAACGTCGTCAGATGTGGGGTGAATACAAATATTACAGTCCAAGCCGTTTTCTGGCAGAAATTCCTGCTCAATTGCTTGACGAAGAAGCTTCCGAAGAATCATTTGAAAGCAGGAGTACGTTTACAAGCGCGGTTAAGAAAGTAAAAGATACTTCTTCCAAAGCATCATTTACAAATGACGGCTATGTAAAACCTTCAACAGGTTTTGGCTCTAATTTTGTTGCACCTTCCGCAAGAAAGACCACGAATGTTATACAAAGAACTCCAGCAAAAGTAATTATTAAGAAAAACCCTATAAATAAGCAAAAAGAAGATGAAAAAATTAAAGCGTTTTTTGAGAATAATGTAATTAAGCGCAAAATGGAAGAAGAAAAGCGCAAAAATGAAGAACTGGTAAAACAGCAGGCAAAAGCTGAAGAGGTTAAAAATACCACTACGCAGTATTTCTTCAATGTTGGTGAACGCGTTTTTCATGAAAAGCTTGGAATCGGGCATATTGCAGATGTAATACAAATCGGAGACAGTACAATGTATACAATTGATTTTGGGAAACTCGGCAAAAAAGCTATGGATGCAGCATATGCCCATCTGAAAAAGTTTTGATATCAAAAAATCTTTACTTAAAAAGAGCCTCTAAAGGCTCTTTTTAAAAATGGTGGGTGTGGTGGGACTCGAACCCACGACCAATTGATTAAGAGTCAACTGCGCTACCAACTGCGCCACGCACCCATGAAGTATTCTTTTGTCAATTTTTTGTTTCGCAGTTGTTAGCGGGAACACTACCGTGTTCGCTTCCTCTCAAAAAAATCCTCAACGGTTCGGATTTTTTTTCGGCAGAGTCAACTGCGCCACGCACCCATGAAGTATTCTTTTGTCAATTTTTTGTTTCGCAGTTGTTAGCGGGAACACTACCGTGTTCGCTTCCTCTCAAAAAAATCCTCAACGGTTCGGATTTTTTTCGGCAGAGTCAACTGCGCCACGCACCCATATAGTATTCTTTTGTCAAACCCCAGCCGGTGATTATCTTACTCCAGCTGCGTCAAAATTATTGTAACACAAATTTTTTTTATAGCAAAATTTTTTTGTTGATTTTTTAAAATATTATCATAACCGCAAATATCCCCCCCCCAAAAAAAATTTATCTATAGTATTAAATGAAATAGAACAAGAAAGTTTTTTACAACTAATGTTAATTTTGTAAATGACCTTGAACAATTATCACTGGGAAAAGGACACAACTGTAAATGGACTTTATCTTTATCAACAAATAAAAAAATGAAGTTCTATAGCAAAAAATTTTTTTATGTGATTTTATATTAATGACTATGAATATTTCAAAAATACAAACAGGACTTAATTTTCATAATACTCAAAACAACAGCGGAAAATCAAAAAAGCGTGAATTTATAGATATCATTGCAGATAATGTGAAAAATCCGCGCGATGTGCAGGATTGTGTTGCAGTTCCGCGTGGAATTTTTAAGGCATATATTTACTTGATGGCTGGAAGCGGATTATTGTCAATTGCTAACTTTCTTCCTGCAAATTGGAAAGGTGTAAAAACTTCTTTAAATGTTTTAGGTGCAGCACTCGGAATTGTAAGTGCGGTCTACTTTGCCAAACCTTTTGCTGTAAAAGGTTTATCTCCAACCGTAGAAAAAGAAAAAAATGAGTAAAGTTGTAAGGTGATAAAAAGATAAAAAAAAACTGGATTTATTTCCAGCTTTTAATAACTTTTTTGATACGCATAAAAGCTTCTTTAAAGGTGTAATCCGGCAGAGGTTTTTCTTCTATATGTACGGGAAGTTTATCCATAACATCTTCTATTCTTTGCGCAATACAGATACGCTTAAAATTAAAATTATTCTCAAACCAGTTTGTAAAACGAGTTATAAAATTGTTTCTTTTAATCGCGCACCTGCTGTCTAAAAGAAAACTTTTCCCTTTATAAATGCCTACCTGATCGGTTCTGTGACTGCCAAAATCAAGTGATGAAGTAAAACCAGCTTTCTTCATTTTTCTTTTTACAGCCAGTACATTTTTTAAACCTACATTTTCTGTATCTGCTTTCTTTTGAATATATCCATAAAATCCTTTGTATTGTTCAACTTTACCTATAAGAGGAATATCAAATTTCGGGTTATATTTTCTGTATTCAAAAGGATTCTCTTCAGAAATCTTTAGCACCCTTTCATTACCTATATCAAAAACTGTAGTCAAACCGCCTGTACCAACAATTCCGTAAATTTTTTCGTCAAGAAATTTTTTACTTCCTTCTACAAATCTCAAAGCTTTATTGATACGTGTTATCCAGCCCAAATCTCTTTTACATTGTTTCAAATCTTCTAATATTCCATTGGGTTTATTGATAGTATATTTATAAAAATAATCTTCCCCATCCATATTGATACGGTATTCGACTCCGTTAGGATAATATTTTTTTTCTTTATTCTGCAATGCTTTAAAATTTATCGTTTTATTTACAGAAGGAATCATACTAAGATTTAAAAACCGTAAAAAAATAATTTGCTATTTATGCATAATAAAAAACCTCTCCGGAATTGGAGAGGTTTTCTTTCAAACTTGTTTTCAGTTACTTATCTTAATTTTACAGTTACTGATTTAGCTTTTTGAGTGTATTCAAGTTTGTCTTCTCTTGATAACCAACCTAAGCCCATTTCAGCAAAGTTTTCATTTAAAGAAAGGTCTTTTTTCATTTTGTTGATAGAAACTTCACCTTTGTTTGAAAGGTAGTTGTAAATCTGACCTGCAGATTCGATGATTTGTTCTTGAATACCTTTTTTTTCTTCTTTAACTCTTGCCATTTTAATCTCCTTCTTAAATAGTGTATCTGTAATTGCTTACCAGATTATTGTAGTAAAAATTTTCTGATTTGGCAAGAGGTTTGAACCCTGTTTATGATAAAATAGTCTATAAGGAGTATGTTATTAAATTTTATTAAAGTCGATTTTCGAACTAAAGTATTAGTTGAAAAATATCTGGAGCTTATTTCTGATGGGGTAAAACCATCAGAAATACTGGTTCTTGTCCAAAATTCAACTTTAAAAAAACAATTTGTCAATAAAATCTTAGAAAATATAAAGATTAATGCAATAGAAAAGTTAAATGTTCATTCATTTTTTTCAATTGTATATAATACACTTGTTGATAATTGGTGTTTTATAGAAAATTCTATTCCAGGGGATAAACGTTTCATTCTCCCGAACCTTGTCGGGCTGGAGGTTTCGCAGTTTTTGTTAAAAGATATACTAAAACAAGTTCCGGTAAAAGGTTATAATTCAAAAAAATCTTTGCTGCATCAGATTTTCAGAAGGTATGCTTTAATTGTACAAAATCATCTGACAAATGAGGATGTAAAAGAGCGGTCTAAGATTTTAAAAGAATCGTTTGCAGATGATGCGGAAATCGTTATAAAAAGACTTTTGGGAGTGACTTTAAAATCCAGAAGTTTAGATTACTTGAGACAGACTTTGATATTTAATTATGTTTATAAAAATACGGATTATTTCAAGAATATTAAATATCTGCTTGTTGATGATGCGGATGAGATGACTCCGGTTTGTTTTGATTTTATTACGTATTTAAGACCGCAATTAAAAGATTGGGTAATATGTTTTGACTCGCTCGGTTCATCAAGATGCGGATATTTGAGTGCGGATACTTCGATTGAGTATAAGTTAAAAAAACTTTTTAATGAAGAAGTAATTTCACAACAAGCGCAAAATTACCCTCCCCTTGTGGGAGCGGATTTGCGGACGGACTGGGGTAAATATGAAAGTCCGGATAGCGAGCGAATGGAGCCGGCTAAGCCGTATAGGCTTGAAGGCGACACTCCGGGAGCGTGGAGCAAATCCAAGACAGGGTCGAAATCTTTGATTTCGGGGAGGGGTCTGAATGAATACGGAGTAAGTGCGCCTAACAAACAAGAAAATTGTTGGGAATATGGAATAAGTTCTCAAATTAAAGATTTGACCCCTCCCCCTAACCCCCTCCCACAAGGGGCGGGGGGATGCGCAAGAATGATTAAGGCTAAACATTTTTATACGCAAGAAGCACTTAATTATTCAAAAGAATTAAGACAAAATCAAACTCCGGCAGAAGAAATTTTGTGGTATTACCTTAGAAAAAAACAATTAGGCGGATTAAAGTTCAGAAGACAGGAAGCATTCGGGAATTATATACTTGATTTTGTGTGCTACGAGAAAAAACTAGTTATTGAACTTGATGGCGGCGGACATCTTGAGACTGAACAAACAGAACATGATAAATCAAGAGATAAGTTTATCATGAATAACGGATTTAGGGTTTTAAGAGTTTTTAATAATGATGTTTTTAATAATATTGAAGGAGTAATTGAAGAAATATTACGACTGATTGAACAATCTCCTCTCTTGCAACAAGCGCAGAATTACCCTCCCCTTGTGGGAGGGTCGAAATCTTTGATTTCGGGGAGGGGTCTGAATGAATGCGGAGTGAGTACGCCCAACAAGAAAGAATATTGTTGGGAATTGGGAACAAGTTCTCAAACTAACGATTTGACCCCTCCCCCTAGCCCCCTCCCACAAGGGGCGGGGGAATGCGCAAGATTTGAAGCAGATACACAAAGAGATGGGGGATGCGCGCAAGAATTTTTATTTTTCAAGCAGGGGGAAATTATATTCTCAAACATTCTTGAAAACAAAAAAGAAAGATTGGAAAATTTTACATTAACTTCACTCTCCAAACGCGCTGAAATTCTGGATTACACGGTTGAAAAGATACAAAACTTATTCAAAAAAGATGTTCTTCCGAAAGACATTGCAATCATCACACCGCTTCAAGATGACATGCTGCATTTTGCATTAAAAGAAAACCTGAAATGTAATCTTCTGTTCCTCTCCGGAAGTGAAAAACTCGTTGATAATCCGCTTGTTAAATCGAGTTTGAATATTCTGAAACTCATGCTCAATCTTGAAATTACGGAGATGGATTTAAGAGTAATTCTTGCGGACTTTGCAGGAATCCCGCTAAAATATTGTAATAAAATTTTAGAATACTATAAATTAAATAAAACTCTTCCCGCAGAATCCGAATTCTACAGCGAAAAGTACAAAAAATTCCATGACGCGTTTGAAAACGTAAGAAATAAAAACGAAAAACTTTCAAAAAAAGTTTTTGACATGTTCTACAGCGGAATAGATTTTGTCGAAGAGAATAAAATTAATAAATTTAATTTCTTTATAAAACAATTAAAAGATTTTGAAAATGTTTTAGGCTGGGAAAAAGTTATTGAAAGAGCAGAAGATATAATTGTTCAGATTGAAAATTCTATTATTGCGGAAAACCCGAGTACAACTTTAGAAATCAGCGATAGTGATTTGGTCGTGGCAACTCCGCAGAAAATTATTGATAACAAAATTTCTACCCGCTATCAGTTCTGGCTTGACGTATCACACAGCGACTGGGTAAAAACAGATACAGGACCTTTATATAATGCATGGGTCATGCAGGCGGATTGGACAAAGGATGAATACACGGTCGAAGATGATATATTTTTATCCAAACAAAAAACTGCCAGAATCTTAAGGAAGCTTCTTCTCTTAGCCGGTGAACATATCTGGGCATGCTCAAGTTTATTTGATCCATCCGGAGTCGAGAATTTAGGCGGAATAGAAGAGTATTTAGCCGGCGGGGGAGATGAACCGGTTGAAGAAAAGAAGTCATTTAGAATAATTCCCCGTGATGACCAGAAACCCGTATTAGATTACCGGAAAGGCTCGATGGCGATTTCTGCCGTACCTGGTGCAGGGAAAACCACAATACTGCTTGCTCTTATAATAAAGCTTATGGACAGAGGCGTAAATCCCGAGAATATCTATGTTCTTACCTATATGGATTCTGCAGCAAGGAATTTCAGAGAAAGAATTAAAAACATGTGCCCGAATACTAACAGGCTTCCTAATATAAGTACAATTCACGGACTTGCTCTAAAAATAATAAAAGAAAACTCCAATTTCGAAAGATTAAATCTCTCCTCCGATTTTGATATTTGCGATGACACGCAGAGAATGCGGATTATAAAAGCGGTTGGAGGAAAATCTACAAAGACCGAGGTTGAAGAGTTTGACAGAGCCATATCTGTTTTAAAACTGCAGGAAGGAAATATTGATACAAAATCAAGCGACAAAAAGACAGAAAAATTTAAGACATTCTATAAAGAATATCAAGCTGAACTTAGAGAAGCAAATTTGATTGATTATGATGATATTTTAATCATGTCGGTTAAGCTGCTTGAGAATAATCCCGATATTCTTAAATATTACCAAAATCAATGCGAATATATTATAGAAGATGAAGCTCAGGATTCATCAGGCGTACAGCAAAGATTAATCGGTCTTTTGAGCGGAAAACATAAAAACTTAATCCGCTGCGGAGATATTAATCAAGCAATTACGACAACTTTTTCAAACGCTGATGTGGAAGGGTTTAGAGCTTTTATTCATAATGCCGATAAAACCGTAGAGATGAACCATTCCCAGAGATGCACGCAGGAGGTTATGGATTTAGCGAACAAGCTTGTTGATTTCGGAGATAAAAATCTTCCAAAAGCTTTCTTTAAAAGTTATATGCACGGAGTAAGCGGAAAGAATCCGGAAAGTAAGAATGCAATTTATTCCCGTGTTTTTGAGAATGTCTTTGCGGAAAGAAATTTTGTATTAAAAGAAATAAAAAATATTCTTACAAAAAATAAAGATGCAACTATCGGAATACTTTTAAGGAATAATTATCAAGTTAACAGCTGGGCAGAATTTATCAACAACGCCGGATTAAAAAGTATTACAAGAAATGATTCTTTAAGCCAGAAAGGTGTTTTTAATACGATTTTTTCTATTCTTAAATTTATTCAAAATCCGTATGATAATGAAGTTTTAATATCAACTTATGAAACTCTTTCTGATTTAGGTTTTTATAAACAGCGCTTGCAGCTCGAAATAAGAGCATCCGAAATTCCGTTTATTCAAAAAGACGGAGATGATATTGAATCACAAGATTTATCGCAATTTTTGTGGGATATGCAGTACTGGCTTAATTCTTCTACGCTTCCTTTAGAAGAACTTGTTATAAAAATAGGATTATTTTATTATACCAGCGACATTGAAAAATCAAATGTTTATTTAATCGCAACACTTGTACAACGGCTGAATGCGCAGGGGAAATTTGATCTCACGCTCCAGCGTCTGGAAGAATTATCTAAAAAGCCGACTTTGAGCGGATTTAAATTTTTCTCGGATGAAGAAGATAAAGACGCCATGCGCGGTAAAGTACAGATAATGACACTCCACAAATCCAAAGGCGATGAGTTTGAATATGTATTTTTGCCGGAGATGGCAGAAAAAAATCTTTCAATAGATGTTGATAAGTCAAAATTAAAACCTTCTTCAATATTTATGGAAGAAGTAAAATCATTTAATCCAAATTATAAACGCAAATCAGAGCTCGAACTCAAGCAATTTAACTCGGAGGAGAGCTTGAGACTCTTATATGTTGCAATTACACGTGCACAAAAGAAATTATATATAACGACTTCCGCAAAAGCAAAAGGCTGGAGTAACAAAGAAACAACTCAAGAGCCAAGCATAATTTTTAATAATATATTACGGCAGGATATTTAATAAAATTTTCGTTTCAATCAAGAGAAATATCTACTAAAGAACGGTCTGTTAGTTTACCATTTCTCTTAATTTTTTTAACTGGTCACGGATTTCTGCTGCACGCTCAAAGTCAAGAATTTTAGCGGCTTTATGCATATCTTTTTCAAGTTTTGTAATCAGTTTCGGTAAATCTTTCTTTTCAATGCCGAGGTCTACCATTTCTTCGGCAACAATATCTTCAAAATCCCTGTAACTTGCAACAAGAGAAAGAAGGTTATTTTCAATCGGTTTTTTAATTGTTTGAGGAATAATTCCGTATTTTTTGTTGTGTGCAAGCTGAATTTCCCGACGCCTGTTAGTTTCATCAATTGCGCGCTGCATGGAATCAGTAATCTTGTCCGCGTACATGATAACTTCACCGCATGCATTACGAGCAGCACGCCCGATTGTCTGGATTAAACTTGTATCTGAACGCAAAAATCCTTCTTTATCCGCATCCATAATTGCAACGAGAGAAACCTCCGGTATATCCAACCCTTCTCTCAACAGATTAACTCCGATTAAAACATCAAATTCACCCAATCTTAAATCCCGCAAAATTTCCACACGCTCGATTGACTTAATACCGCTGTGCAGATATCTTACGCGAATGCCTTCCTGCAGGAAGAAATCACATAAATCTTCCGCCATCCGCTTGGTAAGAGTTGTAATTAAAACGCGTTCTTCTTTTTTAGCTCTCTTTTCAATTTCCGCTTTTAAATCCGGAATTTGAGTTTCTATAGGGCGAACGCTAATTTTGGGATCTACAAGACCTGTCGGGCGGATTATCTGTTCAACAAGCTGTTGTGAAGTTTGTTTTTCAAAATCGCCGGGTGTTGCAGAAATATAAATTTTCTGTCCCACTTTTGCAAAAAATTCCTCACTCTTCAGCGGTCTGTTGTCTTTTGCACACGGAAGCCTGAACCCGAATTCTACAAGTGTGTTTTTTCTTGAAGCATCACCATGGTACATGCCGTTTAGCTGCGGAAGTGTAACATGAGATTCGTCAATTACGGTTAAAAAATCACCTCTAAAATAGTCCAGAAGTGTTGCAGGGGCTGAGCCTACCGGACGTCTTTCAATTATTCTTGAATAATTCTCTATGCCGGAACAGTATCCCATCTCTTTAATCATTTCAATATCATACTTAACTCTCTGCTGAAGTCTTTGTGATTCAAGAATTTTGTTCTGACTTTCCAGTTCCGCAACACGATTTTTGAGTTCGGTTCTTATCATTTGTATAGTTTCATCTTCGTTTTCATCATAAGCTATATAATGAACTGCGGGATATATCATAACACTTTCCGGAGCTTCTAGAATTTCTCCTGTCAAGTTATCAATTCTTACAATTTTTTCAATTTCATCACCAAAGAAATAAATTCTTGTAATAATTTTTTCATAAGCAGGCATAATTTCCAGAATATCGCCGCGCGCCCTAAATGTAGAGCGTTCTAAAACTAAATCATTTCTCGTATATTGAGTCATAACAAGATGTTTAATTAAATCGGCTCTATCCAGAGTATCACCAACAGCTATTTTAATTGTTCCTTTAAAATAGCTTTCCGGTAATCCTAAACCATATATGCAGCTTACGGAAGCCACTATTATTACGTCATTCCTTTCATACAAACTTCTTGTTGTATTGTGTCTTAAGCGGTCAATTTCTTCATTAATACTTGCAGATTTTTCAATATAAGTATCGGTTCTCGGAATATAAGCTTCCGGCTGATAATAATCATAATAAGATATAAAATATTCTACTGCATTATTCGGGAACAGTTCTTTAAATTCATTATAGAGCTGAGCGGCAAGAGTCTTATTATGCGCAATAATCAATGTGGGTTTTTGTATCTGCTCAATAACATTTGCGATAGTAAATGTTTTTCCGGAGCCTGTAATCCCGAGAAGCGTTTGGGAATCGTCGCCAGCTTTGAGTCCTTCTACCAGTTCTTGTATGGCTTTCGGCTGGTCGCCTGCAGGTTTGTATTTAGAAACAATTTCAAATTTTTTGTTCATATTTTTATTATATACCGCTTAGAAAAATATATGTAAATTCCATTCATTGTCAGCAGAATTTTATTATTGCGCCTGCCTCCTGTTTTGTAAAATTTTGTAAAAAAAGAACAAATTTTTTTATTCCCTGCTTTTAAATAAACATCAACTGCCATAATATAAGGATTACTATGATAAAACCTGTTGGAATAAATATCCCTGTTTTCAAGGCTGACACACGCTCTATTGATCCAAAAACAGGTGAATATACAGACCCGTTGATGAAATGGCCTCTAAGGGGCATGGCTTTTACTAATGAAGTAGGTGAGTCACTGCGTCCGCTAATTGGAAACTATGCAACTTTAACCTGGATACCTGTACTTATGTACATCGGCGCAGATATATATGATAAGTACAAGAATGACCAGGCTGAATATAGCCCGAACTCCAGAAGATGCTTAAAACAAGCAATCTTTCAAGGTTTAGCAAGTTTTATCCTGCCGCTTGCCGCAATAAAAGCCGGACAAAATGCCTTTTCAAATTTTGGTAAAATTACAGAGGATAAAATCACACTAAATATAAAAAAACACGTTTCAAAAACTGCCGAAGGTTTTATTGCGGACGGAAAAATGCATGCACTGGGCGGAAAAGATAAAGAATGTAAAGAAGAATTTTTGAACAGAGTACATAACATATTGGATTTTAAAAATCGTAAAAAAATAAAACCACATTATAAAAATGAAACCAAAGCATATATTGATAAATACGCCGAGAAAACAATAAAAGATTTAATAGAAATGCGAAAAAAAATATTAAGTCCCGATACACAATTTAAAAAAGATAAGTGGTATAAAGAGTATACCAGAGCGCTAAAACGCGGACAAACAGAAAATGTAGCCGTAAAAACAGCCTTAAGTAAATTTCAGAAACAAAAAATGATGAATGGAAATCTAATAAAAACTTTAGGTGGATTTACAGCCTTTGGACTTTTAATACAGCCGATTGACTATTTTGTTGAACATATACTAATGGATAAATATGTTGGTCCCAGAATCGACTCAATATATAAAAAATAAATAATCCTAAGGAGTTACTTCCAAAGAAGATTAAGAAGCATGAATAAAAGTGTTACAATATAATTGTAAGTCGAAGGCAGCTAGTGAATTGTCGGATTTCGACGTTATAAATGATTAGGCATTGTGTGTGTGTTCGGCTTACAACTTTAAAACCACTATCTTTTCTTCATAATAATTAGCCTTGCTCCTTTTGTCTCTCTTCCGAAAGGAGCCTTTTGCTATATATACGGCTAAAACCAATTGCACAAATTTTCTCTGCACAAATCATTCTCTAAATCTTGCAGAATATTTGTTCTTGTCATTTCGTACGTAACAGGAGTGATCGAAATTTTATTGTTTCTTACAGCCGCAATATCTGTTGAAGCGTCTTCCGGCTCATTTATTAATTCTCCCGCCATCCAGTAATAGACTTTTCCTCTCGGATCAATTCTTTTTTCGTATGCATCAGTAAACATTCTGCTTCCGAGTTCTGTTGCGGCAACCCCTCCGATATCTTCTTTTTCAAGTCCGGGGATATTAATATTCAGAATTGTCTTAGCAGGAAATTTTTTAATATCAATTTTGTTTAATAAATCCGCAACAAATTCTGCAGAAACTTTAAAAGCTTCGTATTCCGTACTCATACTGGCAAGTGAAGTTGCAATACTTGGATATCCCATCATAGCGCCTTCCATAGCACAGCTTACGGTTCCGGAATAGAGAATATCCGCTCCGAGATTCGGTCCGTGGTTTATGCCGGAAATAACTAAATCCGGCAGCTCTTCTTTTGCAAGAATTGCATTAATTGCAAGTTTGACGCAGTCGCCCGGTGTTCCAGTTGTCATCCAGCATCGTTTGGCGCCGTATTTTGCATCAACTTCTTCCACTCTTAGAGGAGTCTGAAGGGTCAAAGAATGTCCGGCAGCGCTTCTTTCTCTGTCCGGCGCCACTACATAAACTTCATGGCATGGAGAAAGTGCTTCTATAAGCGCGCGTATTCCGTTTGCTAAAATCCCGTCATCATTCGATACAAGTATTTTCATCTAAAACTCCTCTTTTGTTTAAGTTACCCGTTTATTATAGTATAATTATAAAAATTTTACAAAAATTTACAATTGTTTTCGGTACTATTTTTCAGAAAATAAGTTTTAAGAATATAAACCGTAGTATAAAACAGTTTCATAATTGCAAATTTTTAAGATAAGTTTCCTAAACCTAAAAAAAAATTCAAGAATTCTTCTTTACATTTCCTTTACAATTGCATAAAACATGGCAATTTTTATTTTGACCGGCTTTTAAATATATATCTAAGCTGATATAATCGAAAGGTAAATGGATATATAAACCCGTATTCATTTATTTTTCACAAGAAGTATATGTGTATGATAAACAAAATTGGTGTAGACAGTACTAGCAGAATAAATAGCAATCCCCGTTTAAATAAAGACGGAAAAGATTCAAACCCGAACTTTAAAGGACTCGGGGCAGTTGCTATTGCCGGAATTCAAGCCTGCGAAAGAATGCCGATGGTAAACGTAACTGTTATTGATATGTTATCAGCAATCCTTCCGCGAACTATAGTTGAATCAATGACAAACTGGTTTGCAGGATTTGAGGCATTCAGAAGAGAATCTTCCGGTCTTGTTGTAAACTGTTTGATACCAAGCCTTGTAACATTAGGAATTGCCAAATGCATTAACCCTGCTTTTATGCCGAAGGGCGTTAACATGTCCAGATGCTGGGCTGACAGCTCGCTGGTTGATAAAGCTGCAGAATATTATAAAAAAGCTACTTCTGAGGATAAAGTTATGGAATCTATGAAAAATATCCTCGGAAATATTGAGGGATATGAGGGTAAAAAACATGTTGTTTTCTCTAAATCAGAAGCTTTAGGAGAAGAAGCAATAAATTCTTATGCAAAAAAACTTGCAGAACTTACCCGCTCAAACGAAAGCGACAGAGCAATCCGCAAGCAGGTTAAACAGCTTTCCAACGAAATTATTGACAAAGTTCACGTTGCAGAAAATATTAAAATTGGCGGAGAAAAAGAAGTTAAAGCCGGTTCTGTAACATCACTTCTTGAAGACTCAGTTAAATTTTTTAAAGAATATCAAAAAACAGGTAATAAGCTTAGTATTGAAGAATTTGCGTCAAAAAGCAAAAGTATGCTAAAAACAAAAAGCTTAATGGGTTTAGGCGTAATTCTTCCGCTTGCAATTTCAATGCAGTATATTAACCGCTGGATTACAGGCAAATTGTCCGGTGTCAAAGGCGCTCCTATTTATGATGATTTCGGAAAGAATAAACAGGTGGAAATAGAAGAAAGTCCTAACGCAAAAGAAGGTCTTTTAAGGCAAAAATTAATTTCAATCTCTTCAATGATAGGTGTTGCTCTGCTTTCTATGATGAAAAAGCCCACGATGAATATGCTCGAATTTAAGGGTATGTTCCCGACAATGGACCAGGCAAGAATTATTTCAACCGCAACATTTGCTTCCCGTATGGCTGCAGCGGATGATAAAAACGAACTTGCAGAAGCAACCGTCAGAGATATTGCAACTTTCTCAAGTTTATATTTCTTGGGAGATTATGCCGCAAAAGGTGCTGCAACAATTATACAAAACAAAACAGGCGTTACACTATTAAACGAAACCAAAAAACTTGATCCTAATGCTAATAAGCTAAAAAAATTCTGGCACTGGGTTAAAGATATTAATATCAAATCCTCAGAAGAAGTCGTCGGGAAAACCGAAAAAGAAATTAAACGCGCCAAGAATTTACGTTCTGCTTGCCAGGTAACTAACCTTGGTGTATCATTAGCATTGTTAGGGATTGTAATACCTATTTTTACACGCAGAAGTACAAAGAAAAAACATGAACAGGCTCTAAAGCTTGCTCAAGAAAGACAACAAACACAAAAGCCGGAAGAAAACAAACAGTCAGTTACACCTCTAAATGTTAAATATTCAAATTTAACAGCCGGATTTAGAGCTGACACAATGAAGAAATAAATAGCCGAAGGTAAATCATGAACATCCAACCAATCCAACAACAGAATACGCAAACAGTTCAGAAAACACAGTTTAAAGGTGCGGTAGATACAACTATGAGATATCTGGCTACCAATCAAGCCATTGGTGCTAATGGTGTTGATTTCTGCTTTATGGTATCCCCGAGAACAGCAAGTGATTTTTACAAGCGCGGTCCTGCTGCAGGGTTAGAAACATTCAGACGTGAGATTATGGGTACGTTAAATGACAGCTGTATCGGATTATTCGGTGCTGCTGCAGGATGGCTTGTTGCACATTCGCTTAACAAAAAGTTTGATTTTAAAGCCAACAATATTTTTACCGCTCCGGAAACTTTAAATATTTTAGCCGAAAATAAGGCGCAACAATTAAAAGATAATAAAAGTTCACTTGATTATATAAAGATGACGCTCAAGAATGTAAAAGCTTTTAACCCGTCATCTGCAGCTGCTGATACAGAGGGATTTGTGAAATTGTCAGACGATGCTGTTAATGAAATCTCGGAATATCTCAACAAATCCATTAGTAATAAAGTAGATTTTCACCTTTGGGCAAAGGATAAAGCTGCAAACTCTAGAAGCGCTGTTATGAATAAAATAACAGAATATACAGGCGCTCAATCTGAGTATATTCTTGAATCCGCAGATAAAAAAATTGTAAGTAAAACAAACTTAAAATCATTATTAAATGACATTTATATTGTTTCAGAGTCCTTTAATAAGAAAAAAATTGATGCTGCATTTGCAGAACAGATAAAAAGCGGCAAATCAGTTAAAGATAACAATTTTATCAAAGGGTTGTCAAGGTTTATGAAAACCCGTGCAGGTATCGGTTTTGCAATAGCTTCTGCTGTAGGTCTTTCTGTTCAGCCGATTAATATGTATTTGACCAAACTTAAAACAGGTACTGACGGCTTTGTTGGTGTTGAAGGACGTTCTAAGGATAATAGCGCAGGTTTTAAAGGTATAAAAGTCGCAAGCAGTGCTGCATTTTTCAGTATGATTCTTGCAACACTAAAAATGACACCACTTGAATTTATAAAATCTCCGGCTAAATTTATGGATAAGATGGCTTTTAACGGAAAAATGCCTACAATTAACCAGTTAAAAGGGGTTTACGGCGTAACTATTATTTCAAGAATTTTCTCTGCACGTGACAAAGACGAGCTTAGAGAAGTTTTGACCAAAGATACTCTCGGGTATTTGAGCTGGCTTGTTCTTGGAGATATCGTAAATAAACTTGTTGCTGATAAAATGAACAGGTCTGTTATGAATTACCAGAAAGGTTATGCAGAAAATAAAAATCCGTTTGCGAGAACTTTCCACGCTTCTTTGAAAACCAGAGATGAAATTCTCGTTGAAACTCTTGCACAAAACGGCAAATCAACAGTTAAGAAGGATGGGGAAAATATCATATATAAAAAATTCAGTGAACTTTTAAAAGAACTGGATACTCTGTCACCGGAAGTCAAGAAGATGACCAGAAAACGTTTAAGAACTCTGAACGTAGCGCAGGCATCGGGTTATCTATTCTCCGGACTTGTACTCGGTCTTGGTATTCCTAATTTGAATATATATGTTACTAATGTCCTTGATAAAAAACGTAAGGCAAAGAAAGCAAAACTTGCTCAAGAACAAGCTATAGCTTAGTATTTTCGTCGAGTTTAAAATAATCAATCATTTTAGTAATAGCTTCAATTTCTTTTAGGAAAATTTGTATTTGTTTTGGAGTCTGAAAAGAGGTAAATAAATTACCGAGTTCAAATAAATCGCGTTTTGTATGGATTGCAAACATAATCCTGTCATCAAAAAATGAACATTTTGTCTTGTCTGTTCCAAAAACGGTATTAAGATTTACAAGTCTTTCCATAAAAGCTGTTGTGACAAGATATCTTGCTTCAATTTGATCTTGTGAATATACTTTGAACCTTTTTGCAAAAACATTATCTTCCAGCTTAACTTCTTCATATTTATTAGAAGAACTCTTATCTGGGCAAAAATAAAACAGTATTAATAAAAGTATGCCGAATGCTATTAAAACATATTTTGATTCTTCCGGTCTGCCCCCTATAAGGTACAAAATTAAATACAGTATATAAAAGCCTGTCCAGCCGATTAACCAGGATGGAAAATTATTTATATAAAAATCATTTCTGGAAGTTATGATTGTTTGAGCTTTTATTTTTTTCTTGCACGGGAAACTTATTACAATTCCGTTAAAAATAATATTAATGCTTTGATGCTTCCTGCCCCTTGTAACCTCGCTCAATGTCGCTTCCGCCATTTTAAATCCGGTACCATTATATACCCCTCTAAAAGAGTCATCTATGGATATTTCATTAAAACTGCTGAACAGCCGGCTTTTCTCTAATTCGGATTTCTTAAATATACTGACTCCCCGCCCGTACTCCAGATTACTAAACGATTTGAGAATTTGCGGCATATAGATTTTTTTGATTAAACTTTTAAACCCGCAGTTGAAATGTACCGGCAGGAATATAAAAATACCAATTAAAAACGGAAACATCAAAACAATAAATGTCAGCAAAAAAGAATCTTTACCCAACAGGTTTGTTAAATCATCTTTAAACAAGAAAGTACTAACAATAAGCACTGCACAGATAAATTCTGCTGAAATCAGTTTAGCCAGCTCCTTTTGGCGTAAATTTTCGAGTTCACATAAAATCGGGTAAATTTTTGTTTGAAATTTCTGAACGAATTTTTCTGACATAATACAAGTATATCATTTTGTTATAATAAGTTTATCATTTAAACGGAGGGTAACATTACTACTGCCATATGTCTGTTTTTGGTTCCGTTTTCTTTTCTGTATGAATAAAATAAATCATTGTTACAGCTTGTACAATAGGGGCAGATGTCTATTTTTTTAACTCCGATTTCTTCCAGTTGTCGTGCATTTATATTTTTTAAATCAACATTCCGTTCTTTATATAAACCGTCTCGATTTTTAACAGTTGATAAAAGTTTTTCTTTGACATCTTCTGAAACTTCGTAACAGCAAACAGAGATTGCAGGACCAATCAGCGCAATAATATCTTCGGGCATTGTTCCAAAAGAATCTTTCATTTTTTCAATGGTTTTAATAGCTATTTTTGCGGCAGTGCCACGCCAGCCGGCATGTGAGATAGCTGCAATTTTTTGTTTTTCATCATAAAAAATAAGCGGTGTACAGTCTGCAAATTTTAGATAAATTGAAGTATTTTTTCCGTTTAAAATCAGTGCATCAGTATCCGGATAATCTTCTTTTTCACTTACAATTTCTACGTGGTCGCTGTGAGTCTGAATAGGAGAAATAACCCGTCCGGTATTTAATTTGCTGAAATCAAAACCTTCGCGGGTTGTAAAAAATGCATTAATATCTTCCAGCAGATTGCTTCTTAAAATCTTATATCCGTATAAACTATCAAAATAAAACATAATTTTAAACAACAGTCCCTATTTTACAATTAATTATAACACTAATTTGTGTCAGTGTTTTATTCAATAATATCAAGAAATTGAATAACTTTCTTTAAATTAGATTTAGAAAGAACATTAAGTCTGGAATTTATTTCATGTATAAGCGCAGATTTGCTTACGTCTTTTTTGTATACAGAGTTATCATAGAAATAACTAATAGGGACATTGAATGTCTGAGCAATCATTTCCATTGTTTCCGGCGAAGGTCTGTGCCTGCCGTCTTCGGCTCTGGCAATTGTTCTCCTGTCCAGATTAACATGTTCTGCAAATTCTTCTTGAGTTAATTTATGCGCACACCTTAATAACAAAACTTTATCTGCAATATGGCGTGTTGTATCTTTACACTTTAAACTAATGTCTTCCATATTAACAGATTAACCTTTGACGGTTAATTTTTCTATGTCATAATTTTGACAATAAGAAATATACTAACATACAGTAAGATATATAATGTGGCATAAAGTTTACTATAATTAAGAGTGATAGCATATTGTAAATATTTGTAACGATATGGGCAAATATTCTAAAGTTTTAGAAAAAACAACCGTTATACAAAATATAATTCATAAACAATAAGAAAGGAGCTTTATGGACATAAATTTATACAACACTTATTCTATTTTGTCTGAATCAGCTAATGCAGACAGCCAAAAAATAAAGGAAATCATTAACAAAGCCGAGATACTGCAAAATATATCCAATATTGCTTCAGCAAAAAAGTTTATAAAAGAAAACTGGAATATCACAGGCAGCGTCAAGTCACATCTGCTTGCTGCGGATTGTTTTCTTAATATCAAAGAATCTAAAGATTTGTATGTCATTAATTTCGTTTGTAAAAATGAAAACATTAGTTATTACTTTAACAAATAGAAGAAAGGAGTAAAAATGTACACACCCCAATTTGAATTAAAAAAATTAAAATTTGAACCAATTTCTTTGAACTCTCAAAGCGCTAAGATAGAGCAAAGTGAGAGCGAAACACCTAAATTTGATATAGATTCCATAAATACACGGCTTGGTAAAGGCGACAAAGAAGCTCTCAAAGAATTGGAAACTAATAGAATATCTTACTCACTGACCGAATCTGCAAGCGGTTATACAATAAAATACAGTTATGAAGGTATTAATTATACAATAGTCTATTTTGCTTCGGGAGCCACTAGTCAAGGCAATTCCGATAGTACTAATACAAAACCTGTTGAACCGACTGTGTCGGAAGAAACAGAAGAGAACGAAGGTGCTTTTAATTATTCTGAAGCTGGAATTGATAAAAATAAAAAAGTTGAGGAATATGTTGGAGTTAAATCCAAAGACAATTTTGAGATGCCTGGGAACCACAGTCAGTGGGATAATTTATATGCGGAAATAGAAAAAATCAAACCCCAGCTTTTAGAATACTTAAAAACACAATTGAATAAAGAAGGAACAACATTAGAAGATTCTCATATAGAAAAAATATTGAATGCTTTTGCAACAACTGTCATTGATGACTTCACATGGAATAGTAAACATTATACAACAATAGAGGATGTAATAAATACTATTAAACAGGGAATTGATAATCTGACGTTAGATTATAGACTTAGAAGTACTATCGACCTACCCCGGTTCGTTACAGATTCTGAATGGTTTGTTGATAGTGACAGGTATCTACTTTTTACCGATTATTATTTCTTGTCGGATGATGAGAAAAAGATGAAAGCCTGTCTTGAATGGGTGGATGCATATAAAAAGAATAATGGTGAGTCAAGCGTTCGTGATAAAAATAGAGTTATTGAATATATGAATGTTTATGCCGAACATATCAAGAAAGATTTAAAATCAGAATATCCAAACTTAACAGACAATGAAATAGATAGTATTATAGATGTTGCTTCCAGAAAAACTATACAAGAATTAAAAACTAATTCTGATGGAATGTATGGGCTGGGAGAAAACCTTACAAAATTTGAAGAACTCTGTTTTGAATATGCAGAATAAACTTTATATGGCTGTCATTTTGAATTATTCGAGATGACAGCCATATTTTTGGTTTTATGTTTAATTATGTTTCATTATTCTCTGTAATTTTATACCGCACCGTCCATAAACTTTTCATCATCAGCTTGAAAATGCTCTCATTCTTTTTAATCACCGCCGGCGGTTTTGTAACCGAGAAAAATCTCTCAACCGAAAACTTGTGTACACGACTAAGAAACCTCATTCTACAATGAGACGGGCTGTATGGGGTGTAAAAACTCTTAATATAAGATATTATTTATTAATTATTATGTTAAGATGAAATATATTAAGTATAGGAGTGATATTTTTGATAAAAAAAGTTCATATTGAAAACTATAAATGTTTTAAGAATTTTACATTAGAATTTAATGATAATGTAAATATCATTGTTGGCAATAATGAAGCAGGCAAAAGTACATTATTTGAAGCAATCAATATTGCATTAACAGGTAAACTCTATGAAAAACCGATATTCTATGAACTTTCTCCCTATTTATTTAATACTTCAGTTGTTGACGAGTTTATAGATAAAATTAAACACGGAATAAAAACAGCTCCTCCTAAAATACTTATAGAAGTTT
This sequence comes from Candidatus Gastranaerophilales bacterium, assembly GCA_944325515.1. Lineage (GTDB taxonomy): Bacteria > Cyanobacteriota > Vampirovibrionia > Gastranaerophilales > Gastranaerophilaceae > CAG-196. Next base: position 220,215 of record CALVAO010000002.1, read on the forward strand.
ATTTTGATGAAACCTTTGATGCTGATTATAGGGGAACAAATAATAATTTTAACGAAAATTGTGCAGGAATAAAGGTAGCGATAGAACTTGATAATGAAGCATATTCTGATTTATACAAAGAATATATTAGTAATATTGATGAACTTGAAACAATACCCATTGAATACTACACCGTTGACTGGAATTCTTTTGCTAATAAGCCAATTAAATCACTAAAATTACCAATTCGAGTTCAATTAATTAATAATTTGGAACAAAAGTATGGACAAGCAGCAACTAAATATATTGCATCTTCCATTGATTATAATCTTGATAAAGAACAAAGTTGTATGTTAGCTTTAAAGTATAGAAAGTTGAAAGAAGAATTTATAAGAGACCCTAAAATAGCGCAACTTAATGAAAAATTTACAAGTGAAACTTTAAACATATCTGATAAAAAATTTGAAATATCAATAGACGTGTCTGCTAAAAATAAATGGGATTCCACATTATCTTTATACGTTGATAATGTACCTTACAATCAAATAGGAAAGGGGGAACAGCATTCTATAAATACCAAAATGGCACTCAATGCTAATTCGGATAAAACTGATATTATTTTAATAGAAGAGCCTGAAACCTGTTTATCATTTTCTAATTTGAATAAATTAATACATGATATAAAAACTTTATGCTGTGGCAAACAATTATTTATTAATACACATAGTTCATTTATTATGAATAAAGGTGGCGTAGAAAATACCATACTATTAAATAGAGATGACTGTATAAAATTTTCTGAATTATCAAAGGATACCTATGAGTATTTTATGAAATTGCCAGGCTATGATACATTGAGAATGATATTAGCAAAGAAATCTATTTTAGTTGAAGGTCCTTCTGATGAATTGATTGTTCAAAAAGCGTATTTTGACCAAAATAAAAAATTACCAATTGACGATGGTATAGACGTAATTTCTATTAAAGGGCTGTCTTTTTTACGTTTTTTAGAAATAGCGGAAGTTTTAAACAATAAAGTTACAGTAGTTACCGATAACGACGGAAATTATCAAAAGATTGAAGAAAAGTATTCAAAATATATTAATGGCGACTTCCCAAATATAAAAATTTGTTATTCTCAAAACAATGAATTGAATACATTAGAGCCACAAATGTATAATGCAGGTAATAATAAAACAGTTCTAAAGACTTTATTTGATAAAACTGATATGGATGACCAGTCTTTTAAAAATTATTTTACTTCTGAGCACAGAAAGACAGAAGTTGCCTTAAAAATATTTAGTGCAGATAATATAACATTAGATTTCCCGGAATATATAAAACATGCAATTACAGAATAACTTTTTTATACATTCATTAGCTGGTTCTGGTAAGACAACTCGTCTTGTTAAATATGCTTTAAAATTTAATGATAAAAAAATTTTTATAATGACTTTTACAAATAAAAACTTAGATGAAATTAAAAATAAGTTTTATGAGTTAAATGGTTTTATTCCTATCAATGTAAAAATTACATCTTGGTTTTCTTTTTTATTAGATGAATGTTGTAGACCATATCAAAAGAGTATGGGAATTGAAGAACGAATTAATAATCTTCATTTTGTCACTGGTATTTCAACAAGATTTATAAAAAAAGCTGATATTCAAAAGTATTATTTTGATAAAAATAAAGCTATATATAGTGATAAAATTGCAGAATTTGCATTTAATTGTTTGAATAAAACAAACAATGTTATTAAACGTTTGGAAGCTATATGTGATTATATTTTCATAGATGAAGCTCAAGATTTATCTGGGTTTGATTTTGAAATATTAAATAAGTTATTAGAAAGCAAACTAAAATTAATTATAGTTGGAGATTCTAGGCAAAATACATTTAATACAAGCCCTACACAAAAGAATAAAAAATTTGCTAACAACATATATGAATGGTTTGTTCAAAAAAATAATGAAAAAAGGGGGATCTTAAAATTTTTAAGAAAATGTTGGAGGTGTAATTCGGCTATTTGTAATTTTGCAGATGACTTATATCCTGATTTAGAAAAATCTATACCTAAAAATAATACAGTAACAGGTCATGATGGTATATTTTATGTTAGAAAGAAATTTGCAAAACTATACTATGAACAATACAAGCCTTTAGTGCTTATTAATGATATTAGAGCAAAGAAGAATGTACCCAATATGTCAACTCTTAATTTTGGGTTATCAAAGGGACTAACTGTAAATCGTGTATTAATTGTTCCCACAAAACCAATCAATGATTATTTACAAAAAGGTAAAACTTTAACTTCTAAAGATAGATTTTATATTGCAGTAACAAGAGCAAAGTATAGTGTCGCTTTTTTAATTGAAGATAACGCAGATTTTTCAAAATGGCATTTTAAATCTATTGAAGAATATCAACCGTAATTATATGTAGCTTGTCGGTGCATAAGACGCTTTTTAGTTTTCCTTCCTTGCTTGATATAATCAGTGTTATTGGTATTTATATAAATTAGGTAACAATTTGTCAGTAATATGTTTTAACCTTGCCAGATTTCTCATATTTATTGTAACTTGACCTTTTAAATACATAAGAGGATAAGTTACAATTTTAACAATTTGAGATTTAACTTGTTCTAAAAATCTTTCATTTATTTGTATTCCTCGTGTCCAAATATAATACTGCCCATGAGCTACTTGTGAATTTACATTGTAATCACTATATACAAAATCCCTAAATTCAGCCCCTATTTCGGGGAATTTGGGCAATTCTGAATACATTTTTTCCATATCCATAAAGAAGGGTTTTCTTATGCGCTTATCAGTCCTAAAGAATCTATCTATTGTATTGAAATTATCAAGAGTAACCTCATATTTTTTTAATTTTAATTGTTCTAAAACATATTCTTGGTTTTGTTTTGATAAATGTTTATTAAAAATTTCTTCATGGTAATTTATAGCTTCTTGTAGATTTAAGTTTAATGGATTACCAGTATCAATATCTTTTTTCCAGTTTTTAACAAGTATAAATGTGTTTTTTAATTCCATTAGTTCACTATCAGAAATATATTCTTGTTGTTTGTCTAAGTTGGTTGTAAGATAACAAAATAGGACAACCGTTTCAATGGCACTTCTTAAAATTATAAGAATTTCATGTGTTGTTTGAGCTAACAACAATGCATTTATGCATTCTAGATTGGAGATAATTTTTCTCAAAAGTATTGTTCTTGGTACTCCAACCTGGTTTCCAATCTCTTGATAAACATTAAAACAAGCTTCTATTAAATTATCTAATCTTAAAACCTTTATGTTTGTTTCTGCCATATCTTGATTGTAATATAAAAATACCGGTGACATACCGCTCCTACAAACATACCTACAATAATTGTAGGGAAGGTCTATTTTTTAATAAAAAATCCTGGGGCTTGATTTTTGTTTTTTAGCGTTTAATAATGGGGTGTAAGAGAATTTAACGCGGGATGGAGCAGTCTGGTAGCTCGTCGGGCTCATAAGACTCATTGAAAATTAGTTTCCTTGCTTGATATAATCA
>CALVAO010000003.1 GCA_944325515.1 Candidatus Gastranaerophilales bacterium
CGCAATTTTGATGATAAGTATATAATATTAATCAATTAGAATACGAATAAAACCGATACATGTGTAGGGTGCAAATTTTTGCACCAATATTTTTTATAAACAAATACACGAGGGTGATTTTTAATCCAATAATGGTGCAATGAATTGCACCCTACTCTACTACAGACTCGCAAGCACCACGGGCGTGTTATGCGTAAGCATAATGATAGCCCGTGAAAGAGAGCAGGCTTTGCCTGCAGCATTCATTCAATCCACACCCGATAGGGTGTAGAAAACAATTGCGTTTTTCTCTTTCTTTGTTAACGTTTCTTTCTCTTTTTTCCGCAACAAAAGAGAAAGAAATGTTAGAAATTTTTTTATATGCCGTCTACATACTTAATACAAAGGATATTTTTTACACTTTGTGTTAAACTATTAAACATGCACAGCGTTTCTTTCGAGGGTTGTCGATTGAAACAGAAAGGATAGAAAATGGAAAAGAACAACGAAACATTGCATGTTTTAAGACACTCATGCTCACACATCATGGCACAGGCTGTACAGAAGCTGTTTCCACAGGCAAAGTTGGCTATCGGACCGGCAACTGATACAGGATTTTATTACGACTTTGATTTGACGGACGGTTATGCTTTTACTCAAGATGACTTAACCAAAATCGAAGAAGAAATGAAAAACATTATCAAACAGAATTTGACGTTTGAACGTTATGAAATTCCGGATGTAGATGCTCAGATTGCCGAATTTAAGGCAGAAGGCGAAATCTACAAAGCAGAATTACTGGAAGAGCACAGAAATGATAAGCCGACCTTGTATTTAACAAAAGATAAAGACGGCAATATTTTGTTTAATGATTTATGTGCAGGACCGCACATCCCGAATACATCTTATATAAAAGGTAATGCCATAAAGCTTCTTAAAGTTGCAGGAGCTTACTGGCGCGGTGATGAGAATAAAAAAATGCTTCAGAGAATTTATGCAACTGCATACTGGAACAAAGAGGATTTGCAGGCATACATGACATTCCTTGAAGAAGCAGAAAAACGTGATCATAGAAAATTGGGCACCCAGCTTGATTTATTCTCTGTAAGAGAAGAAATCGGCGGCGGTCTGGTTTTATGGCACCCAAATCTTGCTATTGTAAGAGAAGAAATCGAAAACTATTGGAGAAGTGAACACAGAAAACGCGGTTACGTAATTGTTAATACTCCTCAAATTGCAAAATCTAAACTGTGGGAAATCTCCGGTCATATGGATCACTACAAAGAAAATATGTTCTTTATTCAAAAGGATGAAGATTCCGAAGAACAATATGTTGTAAAACCGATGAACTGCCCGTTCCATATTCTTATATATCAAGCAAACAGATATTCATATCGTTCGCTTCCGCTAAGAATGGCAGAGTTAGGAACAGTTTACAGAAAAGAAAAATCCGGTGCACTTTCCGGTTTAACCCGCGTACAGGGATTTACTCAAGACGATGCTCATATTTTCTGTACGCCGGAGCAGCTGGTAGGTGAAATTAATGAGATTATTGATTTTGTAGCTGATACAATGGCTATCTTTAATATGAGTTTTGAAGTAGAACTTTCAACCCGTCCGGAAAGCTTTGTGGGTGACATTGAAAACTGGAACAGAGCAGAAGCCGGACTGAAAGAAGCTATGGATAGACGCGGTATGAAGTATGATATCAATGAAGGCGATGGAGCTTTCTATGGTCCTAAAATAGACTTTAAAGTCAAAGATGCTCTTGGCAGAACATGGCAATGCGCAACAATCCAGCTAGATTTTAATTTGCCGGAAAGATTCGGAATTAAATATCAAGACAAAGATGGCAGCATGAAAACGCCGGTTATGCTTCACAGAGTAATTTTTGGTTCAATGGAAAGATTCCACGGTATTCTTATCGAACACTATGCAGGTGCATTCCCGACCTGGCTTGCTCCTACACAGGTTGCAATTGTACCTATCAGCAACGAAAAACATATTGATTATGCAGAAGAAGTTTACAAAAAAATGCGTGCTGCAGGTATTAGAGTCAGACTGGACGACCGCTCCGAATCTATGAATTACAAGATAAGGGAATGTCTGCAGGATAAGAAAATTCCTTATGTTTGCGTAATCGGAGATAAAGAAATCGAAGCCGGTGCTGTAGCCGTAAGAAAACGCGGCGTAGGTCAGGTGGGTACGCTTCCGGTTGATGAATTCATTGAAAATATAGAAAAAGAAATAAAAGAACGTAAATAATAATACTAATTGATACTATTCATGCGGCGGAAGTTAATTAAATTTTCGCCGTTTTTTTTATTTAGTGTATTAAATTACTTGGCATGCCAACATCGTTACAAAACTTAACCGGAAATAAAGGACATGCAAACATGCTAAGCGCATGGGTTTCCATGTTTTTAAACGCTGAAAGCATGCAGGCATGGGAGGTTGGCATGTCCGAATAAAGCTAACAGCAAGAGATTTGGGAGTTTTCAAGCTTTGTTAGAAATCTTTACAATTCCCTTTTAATGGGTTGTAAATGCATTCTTAATCCTTATAATTAAAGATAGGTTAAGGATTTTTGGGGAAAACCTTAACAGAGTAATTAACATATAAATAATTTTTGGAGGAATAAGTGTTTAAGAGTCGTGATATGGGAAGAGCTATTGCTGTAAAGAGATGGACTCCAACAGCATTAGAGTGTTATAAACGCGGTTGTGTGTGTGACGGGTGTTTTTACAGTGACTTTTTTAGTACAACAGCGCAAAAATGCCAGATGAAGGCTGCTGTTCTGGAATTAGTACGTACAATTGGTACACCGGGGGTAGAATTACCTCAAATTTTAGAATAATCCCCCTTTAAAAATACTCTGAAATGTTGTACAATAGAAAGGTAGTACATTAGGAGGTGTAAATGCATATACACGTAAACGGTAAAAACATTGAAATTACAGACGCTATTAAGGCTTATGTAAAGGAAAAAATTGGAAGAGTTGCTAATCACTACGACCAGATTACCGGTATTGATGTCATCCTTTCGGTTATTAAAAATCCAGCAGCGACAGGCAAACATGTTGCCGAGGTTTCATGCAAAATGAATACCGGCGCAGTACATTGTGAAGAATCGGCAGAATCTATGTATGCAAGTATTGATTTGCTTGCTGACAAACTGGACAGACAGGTTAAGAAATTCAAAGACAAGGCACTGGCTTCCGGCGGCAAGGACACTATCAGAAATGCTGAAATCAGAGAGTCCGAAGAAGTAGCAGAAAGTTAAGGTTTTGATTTTAGAGCGGTTAAGTTAGGCAAATTCTATTGAAGGTAAAGTTAAGATGATTAACGACAAAAAAGTTGTAGTAATTATGCCTGCTTATAACGCAGAAAAGACTTTAGAGAAAACATATAATGAGATTTATCAAAATTTCGTCGATGAGATTATTCTCGTCGACGATTTCTCTTCTGATGAAACCAAGGAGATTGCCAAGCGCTTAAATATTACAACTATAGTGCATGAAAAGAATAAAGGTTATGGCGCGAATCAGAAATCGTGCTACAAAGCCGCTTTAAAAGCCGGTGCGGATATTGTTATTATGCTGCATCCGGATTATCAATATACGCCTAAATTAATCCCTGCAATCGCATCGATGATGGCTTTTGAAGAGTATGACGCGGTTATTGCGTCCAGAATGCTGGGCAATTCGGCGTTAAAAGGCGGAATGCCTTTGTACAAATATGTTTCTAATAGATTTTTAACAGAATTTGAAAATCTTGTTATTGGAGAAAAGCTTTCAGAATATCATACCGGATTTAGGGGATTTACAAGGCAAATTCTTGAGAAATTACCGCTTGAGGATTGCAGTGATGATTTTATTTTTGATAATCAAATGCTTGCGCTTATCCTATATAACGGGTATAAAATTGGAGAAATATCCTGTCCGACAAAATATTTTGCAGAAGCTTCATCAATCAATTTTGCACGCTCTTGCAAATACGGTCTTGAGGTTTTGCTTGTCAGCATTAAGTACAGGCTTGCCAAAACCGGATTCAAGATAAAATTGTTTAATCGCGGGGGCAGGGTTCTGGATATGGATAAAGAATTAAACTATTATAACAAGAGGGTAGTATGAAAATCGTTTTAGCATCTTCAAATGAGCATAAAGTTAAAGAGATTAATGAGATAGTGGCAGGTTCCGGACTGGAATTTATATTGCCTCCGGTGGGTTTTGACCCTGTAGAAAATGGAACCACCTTCGAGGAAAATTCTCTTATTAAAGCAAAGGAAGCGTGGAAGCTGGCACGTACCTGGACGCTTGCGGATGATTCAGGACTTTGTATAGAGGCTTTAGGCGGTAAACCAGGGATTTATTCTGCAAGGTATGCAGAAACCCCTCAAAAACGAATTGAGCGTGTATTGAAAGAGATGGATGGGATAAATAACAGAAAAGCTTACTTTGCCTGTGCTATGACGCTTATTAATCCGGAAGGAAGTGTGGAATTTACTCATACTGGTATTTGTGACGGGTTTATTACGACTGAAGCACGCGGTCAACACGGGTTCGGTTATGACCCGATTTTTCTGGTTAAAAATTCAGACAGAACTATGGCAGAATTAGATGATGATGAGAAAAACCGGATTTCTCACCGCTCGATAGCATTAAGAGCTGTTTTGGATTATATTAATGCAGCTCGTTTGGCTGAAAACGTGTAAAGTTGTTTAAATAATTGCCGATAGGAAGCATAGTATCGGTTCTGTCATACATTTCCTGCGGACCGCGTCCTGCCATTTCCTGTGCTTCAATTTTGGCATTGTATTCACTGTTTTTCTGGTATTGTTTTACCTTTACTTCTTGATAACAGCTAAATTTAGCATCGCTGTCTTCCATATCTCTGCATTCTTTAATAGAACTTTCAAAATCAGTTTTTCTCTGGTACCAGTAAGAAGCTGTTTCGTTTAATTTTCCAAGTCCTTTAGGTTCTTGAACATCAACGAAAGCCGGAGGAGCAAAGTCTTGCCATTGAGGTTCAGTCATACCGTCAAGTGTTACTACTTCATCATCTGCAAATACAGGTACACTGACTAATATAGCTAACAGAAATAAAAACTTTTTCATAAATTTAACATCCTCTTTTTATGATTATATCATTCATTTGGGCTTTCAACAAGCTTAGTACAGAAAATGTTACAAAATAGAGAATACGTTAACCTTCACTCTCTGCAGGAAGGGCATTCTTTGGGATGTATTCCTCTTCTTCCTCTTGAGGTAAATTGATAGGCAGTCTAAAGCCGAATGTAGAGCCCTCACCTTCTTTGGAGTTAACAAAAACCTGTCCATGATGATGTTTTTCTACCGTAACTTTAACCAGATGCAGTCCCAGTCCTGTACCTTTGACGGTATGTGTTGCATTTTCGACTCTGTAAAATCTGTCAAAGACTTTTTTCTGGTCTTTTTCTGAAAGTCCCGGTCCTTGATCCTCAACGCTTACTTCTACATACTCGCCGTCACGTGAACGTTCAACACGTATTTTTATACGCTTGCCATCCGGTGAATATTTTATGGCATTAGACAAAATATTCATAAATGCGCGGGAAATGCTGTCAATATTAACATAAATCTCCGGCAAATCCGGTTCTTTCATAATGGATATTGTTAAGTCATGTTCTTTTGCAAGAACCTGTACTTGATTAACAGCGTCTTCAACAATTTCAATAATATCTGTCTTAGTTTTTTCAAGACGTACATTCTGAGCTTCATATCGCGAAAAATCAAGAATATCATTAACCATACGATTGAGTCTTATAATCTCTTGATTCATTACCCCGATAAATTCCCGCTGGGTATTAAAATCAAAATCATTACCGAAATTATAAAGTGTATCAATGTAGCTTCTCAAAACAGTCACAGGCGTTCTCAATTCGTGTGAAACATTTGATATGAAATTGGATCTCAATTGATCCATTTCTACATCTTTAGTAACATCAATTAATACTATAATATATCCTACATAGGAATTTGAACGTGTGAACATAGGTGAAATCAAACATTTGAGAATACGGCTGTCTATTTCTATATTAAATGGCACCGGTGTTCCGTCATCATCAAGCGGTGTATCTTTGAATTGTGTAATTTTATCCGCAAAGCAAAGTTCTCCGCTTGAATCGCAGAATTGCTGAATCTGGGTATTAAGAATATCTTCGTCATTAACTTCCAGTAGTTTTTTTGCATAGTTATTAACCATTATAACCTTATCATGGTTATCGCAGACCACAACGCCGTTAACAATACTCATCAAAACAGATTCAAGTTTATTTCTTTCAAAAGTCAAACTTTCTATTGTTTGTTCGTTATATCTGCTGAGTCTTTCCGACATGTCGTTGAAAGCAGAATACAGTTCCTTAACTTCTTTATCAACGCCTTTTTCATCAATCATATATCCAAATTCGCCGGAAGAAATCTTTTTTACGCCTTGATAAAGTTTTCTGAGCTCACGTGTAATAATGGAAGAATTCATATAAATGATTCCGATAATTACAAGCCATGCAATAACAAAAACTATCGCAATAGAAACATTGGAAGCTGCGGACACCCTGTCCATAATATTCCCGCTCAAACCTACAGTTACGGAGCCGGCATTAACTGTATCCGCAAGATTTTTTATAAGCATTGGCGAACTCACTGTAATTCTTGCTTTTTCAGCCTGTTCAGGATAATCATCCTTGCTGGAATATATAATTTTTGAGTTATTATCTTTAAAAATAATGTATGCTATATCATCATTACTTTTTAGTATTGATGCAGAATTTGAACGTAGGGCATCGTATTTGGCAAGTTCCGGAATGTTTTTGGTAACTTCAACGCCTTCAATTGCAAGTGTCTTTGACAGAACCTGTGCAAAGTTTTTGTATGCAGTATTCATATTGTTACTGATGCTATATGTTGCAAAGCCTGCAGACAGCAAAATAAAAACAGTACTGACGCCAAGCCCTGCAAGGATAAGCCTTGTTTGTGCAGTCATACCGCTCTTCTTATTTTTACTCTTATTTTTTAATTCGGCACCGCTTTCCATAACGAAATTATATCATGTAAACTTTTCTTAAGCAATGAAGATAATAAAACTGTCCGGTAAAAATGAACAAAAATCTTACACCGTAATATAACAGTACTTTTTAGATTAGTAATATCCAAAAAGTAAATCCTTTTTCGGCGGCTTGTTCAGCATGACAGTTAAATTAATGTCATATCTTTATAGGCAGTTGTGCCCTTGGATGGGACAAAAGCTATACTTTTTGCCTTTAATATGCTACAATCGTTCTATGTTTACAGGTATTGTAGAGGAAGTAGGAACTGTCAAAGCTGTCACAGATAGAAATATTACTGTTAAATGCTCAAGTGTTCTGAATGGTACTAAGATTGGCGATAGTATCGCTGTCAACGGTATTTGCCTAACTGTTACAGAAATTTCCGAAAATGCTTTTACAGCAGATGTTTCTGAAGAAACTTTTAAAGTTTCGGCGCTGAACTGTTTAAAAACCGGCAGTTATGTTAATCTGGAACGGGCGTTAAAAGCTGATGGACGTTTCGGAGGGCATATTGTGTCCGGTCATATTGACGGAGTTGCAAAAATAAAAACTATTACACCTCAAAACGGATTTTTTAATCTGGAGATTGAGCTTCAAGAAAATGAAAGCAGATATGTTATCCGTAAAGGATCAATTGCAATAAACGGGATAAGCTTAACAATTGCAGATGTGATGAATAATATTGTTATGATAGCTGTTATCCCCCATACATATGAAAATACTTGTTTAAAATATCTTAAAAACGGAGATTATGTAAACATTGAGGTGGATATTTTCGCTAAATATGTTGAAAAATTTTTATCAACGAGTGATAATAGGTCAAGAATAAATCTTGATTTTCTACAGAGGAATGGTTTTTGTTAAATATGACAAATCAATTTAATACAATAGAAGAAGCTATAGAAGATTTTAAGGCAGGAAAACCGCTTATTGTTGCTGATGATGAAGACAGAGAAAATGAAGGCGATTTAATTTGTTCTGCACAATTTGTAACACCGGAACTTGTTAACTTTATAACCAAAGAATGCCGCGGTATTGTCTGTCTTGCCATCTCGCAGGAGATTGCTAAACAGCTTGACCTTCCTCAAATGGTAGAAAAAAATACGGAAAGCATGCAGACGGCTTTCTCATTAAGTATTGATGCTCACCCTAAATATGGAGTAACAACCGGAGTTTCCGCCTTCGATAGAGCCAAAACCATAGAAGTAGCAATTGCACCGGATGCCCAGCCTTCTGATTTAAGAAAACCCGGTCATCTTTTCCCGTGCGTTGCAAGAAAGGGCGGAGTTCTTAAAAGATGCGGACATACGGAGGCAGTTGTTGATTTAGCACATATATGCGGACACAGAGAAGCCGGAATTATGTGTGAAATTATGAAAGACAACGGTGAAATGGCACGCAGAGAAGACTTACATGCTTTTGCGGAAAAACACGGAATAAAATTTATTACGGTTGCAGACTTGATAGCATACAGGCTTAAGCGTGAAACATTTGTCAAACGTGAAATAGAAGTATTTTTACCGACACAATTCGGAGATTTTAACATTATAGGCTACACTGACACAATTACCGGATGCGAGCATGTTGCACTTGTGAAAGATGACGGTTCAGATAAAATTCCGTTAATAAGAGTTCACAGCGAGTGTTTGACAGGCGATATTTTCCATAGTCTAAAATGTGACTGCAACTGGCAGCTGCACAATGCTCTGCATATGATAAATGATTATGGCAAAGGTGCATTAATCTACCTGCGTGACCATGAAGGGCGCGGTATAGGACTGATTAATAAACTTAAAACATATAAGCTTCAAGAAGAAGGACAGGATACGGTTGAAGCAAATGTTTCATTAGGCTTTGCGCCGGATTTAAGGAACTATGGTGTAGGGGCGCAGATTATCCTTGATTTGGGATTTAATAATTTTAATTTGATTACCAATAACCCCAAGAAAATTGTGGGGTTAAAAGGGTATGGCTTGACCATACACGAAAATATTAATCTGAAATCGGAAGTGAATAAATACAATGAGCGTTATATTAATACAAAACGCGAAAAGATGCATCATCTAATGTAAAGGAATTTTTATGGCAGAAACGGCGTATGAAGTAGAATTATTAAACGGAAGTCTGTATAAAATTTTTGCAGGCGTTTACAATGATTTTAAAGCAAAAGCTGTAAGCGATTACAAGTTTGAACTTGAGCCGCTTGCTTATGAAGAATTTATTGATGCTGTTGAAAAAAATTATATGCAATGTATTGTTCTTAAGGAAAATGATATTCCTACTGCATTTTTGGTTTATACAACTTCTATTTCGGAATCAATTGAACTAAACCTTATTCACTGCCTTGGAACAGAAGATGAAATTGTAAAAGTTAAATTGCTGATTGAAAAATTTCTTGAACTTACAGAGGGCGAACGTGTTACAAAAGTAGTTTCTTATCCGATGATAGGACACCAGTCTGTCTTTACTGCTGATATTGCAAAATACGGCTTCAAATATATCGGGCTTGCAGTCTTGAGGTTTTTTATGGGAAATGCTTCTTCAGAAAGAATTCTGGAGAATATGAAACTTTCGGAAAAACCGGAAGGATACAAAATTGTAGGTTATACAGACGCATATAAAGATGATGCTATAAGAATTATACATGAATCTTTCCGTGACACATCTGATGCAATGTATGATACAAGGTTTAAGTCAATAGAGGGTACAACTGATATTATCAATAAAATTGTGGAGAATATTTATGGCGAGTTTTTGCCGGATGTTACATCGGTGCTTCTTTATAATGATGCTCCGGTTGGTTTTGCCTTTGCAAACGTGACCGGCGGAAAGATTGCAAATATTCCGCTTGTAGCTATTGAAAAAGAACATAGAGGGCACGGTTTTTCAGAACATTTACTCAATCGTTCAATTAAAACGATAGTTGATTGGACAAAACTTGGAAAAAGGGTTTTCAGCGAAGTTAATGTGACTACGGAAACTAATAATTATAAAGCATTAAAAATGTATAGAAGAATTGGCTTCAGAGAAGATTACTGTTATCCGCAGGCATATTTAATAAAAAACAAGAAAAAGTAGACAAATACGAGGTACTGCTTTTTGTGTATGCAAAAAGTAAATTATGAAAGGAGAAGTATGAGATTATCCAAAGAAATTCTGACAGCAGTAAGCGTTGTATGTCTTACATCTTGCGTTGCAATGGCAGGAGAAAAGACTCCAATACAGGCTTATGCACACCCGACATTATTTGGTTCTCAAGGTCATTCACTTGTAACTACTCAAAATGATGTCATTATCGGGGGAAAAATCTGCAAACCTTGTCAGGTGAAAACTATTGACAAGAAACAGAATGTAATTGTAGAACGTTTTGCCAAAAACATGCTTAACGATATGAAGGGCAAAATGGATGCAAGAAGAGCTGGATTATTTAATCCGAAAATGCCTGTTTTACGTTCTGAATTGGCATACATTCTGTCAGACGGTCTGGATTTGAAAGATGTAAAGGGTAACACATACTCAGATGTTACTGCTGACTATTGGGCAAAAGACCAAATCGACAGAGCTTTAAGTGCAGATGTTATGATTGGTTATCCGGATTCTACATTTAAACCGGATCAGCCGATTACAAAAGCAGAAGTTTTCGCAACATTTGCAAAAATGATGAATTCTGCTGCAGGCGCTGCAACTGCTCCTACTTTTGACGGACAAACCGTTAAATATGTACCGGCATGGGCATACAGTGCTACAAATGAAGTTATTGCATCCGGTATTTTAGACAAAATCGCTGATAAAGATAAAGTTGTTAATGATGAATTTTTATCAAAAGAACAGGTTGCATATATGCTTGGTGCAATGAAAGCTAACTACAACATTGATACTTCAAACGGTGCTGTAAACTGTGCAACTAAATATGAAAATATGGCTGTAAAAATCAAGTTGAGCGAAAGATTAAGCGCACGTACATCTAATGTCGGCGATACTTTTACAGCAAAAACAACTGAGGATGTAACAGTAGCAGGCGTTTGCTATCCTGCAGGTTCTACAGTTAAGGGTGTAGTTTCTTCTATTGCAAGACCTGGAGTTAAAAAACCTGGCTTTATAGAAGTTAAGTTCTTAAGCATTAGTAACGGTGATAACTGTGCAGAATTGCCGAAAAAACTTTCTTGTGCACAAGTTGATGTAATGAAAAATCCTAATATTGTATCAAGAATCTTAGGCGCACCGTTCTCAATGGCTGGTAGAATTGTTGGTGTAGCAGGAAGAACAGCTTCTTCCGGTGTCGAAGTTGTTGCTAATGGTTTAGAAGAATACGGTGACAACTGGTCAGATGCTTTCTGCGATACAGCATCTCTTCACCCGCTGAAAGGGCTTAAGAGCGTTGGCAGCAGCTTTATTACTATAGGTAAAGGTGTTTACAATGTAGTTAAACTTGCAGCAAGCGGTGTGTTTGGTGTATGTTATGAATTTGTTGATGAAGTTAAGTATATAATTGTACCTAGCACAACTAACGATTCAAGCTTGAATCCGGATGAAGAACTAACAATCTTCTACTAAGGATTACGCCGAAAAAGGCTAAAAGCATTCCCGGTAATACTATCGGGAATGCTTTTTTATTGTTAATTAATTTAAACTGCCCAGTCACCCCATCCCGACCTTGCCTTGTATTTGCTCCACATTACTGTTTGCAGATAATAACAAAATTGTGTGCGGGAATTTCGGTTTTACTATATATTTTTTATTTTGGGTCCTTTTAGCCGGTTGTATAATTGCATGATATAATTGTCATAAGTTTTTCCTTTAACAAGACCTTTAAAAACTTCTGCTACAAATTCTCTGCCGTCTTTTGCGCTTACTGCATAATTGGAAACATCACGCTTAATTTTTTCAATATCAGCACTGTACCATATCCGCCTGCGTTCATCAAGTTTGGGCATATCTTGAAAATGAAGCCAGTGACCTATTTCATGAAAAAGAGCATCAAACTTTTCTGATGCGGGCTTTTTAAGATTAGCTTTAGAAATAAAAAGATATAGTTTATCAAAAACCTTTACACAGCTTGATTGTTTGATAAATCGTGGACGAAAAGCTATCTCCTCGGGGAGTTTGTCAACTTTCCCTGCCAGTAATTTCAGCCCTTCTTCTTTGTATTGTCTGGTTTTAGAGTTATTTCTGTTTATATAGAGGAGTGCTTTATATGTATATTTATATTTTAGAGCAGAGAAATCGGGAATAATTTTCATATTTCAAATACCCTTCCGCTGCTGGTTTGTAAATCCTTTTGCGCCTCTTTTGAGCAACATTCCAAATTCTTTGCCAGAATTCCGGAGATATAAGGAACAGCATTTGCCTGCTTAACCGGTCTGCCGTTTTCGGTCAATAAGAGTTCTTTGCTGTCAGAGTACATGTCTGCCAGTTTTTTGTCAAAAAAATCAGAATCTATATTTCCGCGCCCTGCCGTATAAGTTTCTCCGGTTTTAGTGAATAATACCGGCTTTCCAATATGAATTGCTGAAAGTTTTTTATTGTGAGCAAAACCGAGCGGAAAAACATTAATTCTATCTTTAAATTCCAGAACTTTTTTAATAATAGCAGAAACCCCGGGCTGGAATTTGTATTTGAGAGGAAGAAATGTTAAGCCTGCAAGTGAACCTTCCGGAAAAATAAAGAAGTTAATTTTGTTTTCAGCAATTTCTTTTACAACATTTCTTATAATATTAGCATTTTCGGTTTTGCCTTTGCTTTTTATTCCGGCGTTTATCGGAATAACTCCGAGCCATTTATATTGTTCACCGCCGTCCGGCTGCTTTTTCAGAATATTCTTATTGGCAAAAATTTTGCTGCGGGGACAGCCGGCAGCTCTTTTATGATAAATATATTCACGATAAAGCAGTGCGTTAAAGAATTTTGCAGCATTAATATCTTTCACCTGCTGTGCGGTGTGATTCATAATAAAAATTGCAGGTTCTTTTAAATCAGCAATTTCTTGTAGCAAACCTGTTTCAACATTAATCTCTGCTGTTTGTCTGCACATTTGTTTTAACAAATAATAAACGTATTCAATATATTCAGCAGAATTTTTATCAATGCTTTTATAATTCAATGCACTGAATGCTTTTTTAGAAACAGGGACAGAACTTTTAAAGCTCTGCCCCCTGTTATAATGTTGTTTTACCGGTAATATCATAATTGATTAGCAATCGCAGTCATCACCGAAGCAAATACTATCGCAAGGATTCCATCCTTCATCATTGCCTCTTATGATATTTTCTTCAACAGATTTTTCCGGTTTAGATAAACCTTTTACGAATGTATCTGCAGCAAGTCCTGCACCGGCAGCTGTCATTAAGCCTGCAGCAGCTTTTTTAGCAATCTGAGATTTGTTTCCGAATGTTGTTACACCAATAGCATTGATTTTCATAATTTCCTTTTTTCCTTTCTTTCTTACCCCTTTAGGATGGTACCCTTACACTATTTTTAATATGTTTGACCTTTGTTATTAATGCTGAAATGCTTATTGCAAATATGAATGCTTTTTTTGTATATTTTACGGCGCTTCTACTGATACCGGAACATAACTGAGTATAATCCTGTTTTTGGCTGCTCTGTTTTGATGCCGTGTGATTAAAACGTATCTTTGCACCAAAATTCATGCCGTAATAATTATTTATTATATTATTCATATCTTAAGCATGATTGTATCATAGCTTTCATTTTTTGAAACAAAAGTATATACGATTTTTATAAAAATTTACATTATGTATGTTTTTGCTTATAATACTTGTCCAGCGACTTGTTTGTTATAAGAGTTCCGCCTGCAACAGAAGCAAACACTAACGGAATTCTATGCCACGGTTTCATTTTTTTTGTTAAAGCGCCGGAAACAGAGAGAAATAAAAGCGGAATGAGCGTATCATTAACTAGATATTCTGTTGTATGTTTGAGTCTTTTATCAAATTCCTTGTCTTTGACGAGTTCTATTGCCTGTGCTCCGACCATACTGCTTGAAACAAACTTCATTGCAGGCATATCAGTAAAACTTGTATATAAAGCATTTCTGGTATCTGCGTCGGCAAAACGTTCCAGCTTCAATCTGGTGTAATTTGCCAGTCTGCCTTGTTGAGATTGAGAAAGAGTATCATATTTCGGCTGTTTAAATTTTGTTTGAGAAAGAACATAATCTGCCCCCAGAGCTCCGAGAACACCTGATGCAACTGACATAAAGCCGGAAAAAAGTTCTTTAACTATATCTTTTGTGTATCTGAGCGTAACTTCATATTTTCTTCTATTTATTTTTGTGGAAATTTTAGTAACAGCTTTTTCATAGAAAGGAGCTTTGGAAATTCTGCCGGACAAAGTTTTGTTTGCAAGCATTCCCAAGCCCGCACCGGAGAGAACAACAGAATCTTTTATCAAAAATCTGTTTTTGTATTTCGGGCTTGATTCCGTATAATCTTTGTATGTTTTATAAACTCCGCTTGCCAGAAATATTGAAGCTGCAAGCGTAGATGAGTTTAAAAATCTGTCTAATTTGTGGTATTTCATACATTACTATGTAACCATAAAAAAATATTTTTTTTATTATCTTAGTGTAATAAAATAGTTTTATGAAAAAACTGCTTTTACATTTAATTCTTATTTTAACCGCGTTATCAATGCTTATACCTTTTTTAGCAATGTTTTTGATATCATTGAGCGGTAATGAAAATATTTTTACTGACTATAAAAATATAAATCTTTCTTTTTGTGCGTATAAAAATGTTTTTGCTTCAATTCCTGTAGTTAAATATTTTCTGAACAGCTTGATAGTAGCACTTGCTGCAACAGCAGGACAGGTTCTGGTATCAGCGCTTGCCGGTTATGGATTTGCAAGGTTGAAGTTTAGAGGAAGTAATATTTTGTTTTTTATAATAATACTGAGCATGATGGTTCCTCCGCAGGTTAATATTGTACCGTTATTCTACTTGATGAGCAGACTCGGATGGATAGATACTTATCAAGCGTTAATTATACCTGCAATATTCGGAGGTTTCGGGGTCTTTATGATGAGGCAGTATTTTTTGAGTTTTTCAAAAGAACTCGAAGAGGCTTCCAGACTTGATGGATGCAATTGTTTCCAAACATTTTTCAAAATTGCTCTTCCGTGCGCAGCGCCTGCCCTTGCTTCCTTATCTATTTATACCTTTGTAATGACATGGAATAGTTTTATATGGCCTTTGATAGCTGTTAATTCTGAAAGTATGAGAACGATTGCGGTCGGACTTACTATTTTTAAGGGTTCTTTTAGAGAAATTACTCTCTGGGGGGAATTGATGGCTTGTGCCTGCATTTGTTCCATACCTGTTCTTGCAATTTTTATTCTGGGTAAACGGTATTTGATTAATAATCCGGCAGAAGGAGCTGTTAAAGGCTAAATCCCCGCAAAAATTCAAAATACAGGCATTGAAATGTAAAGTTTTTTTACAAATAGGCAATTTTTTATTAAAAAATTACTTTATATACATGTGTAAAAAATGGAGTGTGTATTAAATGACTTACGCTAATGGTATGACAGCGCCTTATATTCAGCAGCAGTACCAGCCTCAAACAGCCGGAAAATCTAACGGAGGTCCTTCGGTTTTCGGTATGATGACTCTGGGTGCTTTAGGCGGGGGAACGGTCGGATATCTGAAAGCTTTAAGACAGCAGAAAAACGGAAATTTGCCCGATACTTTTGCCAAAGAAGTATATGAAAAAGTTACCAAATTAGACTCAGACGATAATATTCTTTATAAGCAGTCGAATAAAATTTTGAAAAAATTAGATTCCATAAAAGATACTGACGGATTAAAAAAACTCTTCAACAAAAATAAAGAGGCTGCAGAAGCTCTTTGCAAAAGCATGGGTTCGACGATTGAAGGAGTGGTTAATATGATATCGGCAGATAATCTTAAATCGACAAAAGAAACAATAAAGAATCACATAAAAGCTTCTAATGAAATGATGTTCAGACAGACCAAAAACGTTATAGAAAAATGCTGGAATAAAGAAAAGAAGCAGTTTGTCAAACCGGACTCAGTTAATGCCAAAATTTTCAAGATTATAACCAGTACCAAAACTAATTCTCAATGGAAAAAAGCATTAAAATACGGCGGTATAACTGCCGGCATTATGGGCGCATTAACTCTGGGCTACAAAATGCTCTCTGCCCGAAACGTAAATGTACGTTAGTAAATAAAAGATATTCCCCGTGTAATAAAGTAGACCGGACAACAGTACGGTGACATTCAGAGGCTAAAATAGCAATTTAATAAGTCTAAATAATCTCTACTAACAAGGGCTTTCAAGAATTTCTTGAAAGCCCTTATTTAAATGGTCGGGATGACACGATTTGAACGTGCGACCCCCTCGTCCCAAGCGAGGTGCGCTACCAAGCTGCGCTACATCCCGTGGTATTTTTTCAAGATTTCGCGCACCAGCGGTGCTACCTCTCGAAAAACGTGACATTTAGTCACCTTTTTCTCGGCACAGTCAAGCTGCGCTACATCCCGAATGGATTTTTATAAGGATTTTGCGCATTTATGTTGCTACTTCTTGAAAAATACGGTGTTTAGTCCTTTTCCCAATACAGTCAAGCTGCGCTACATCCTGATATTTAATTTTCAATTCTAAAATACAGCCCAATGAACCGTATATCGCTATAATGAATTCTATATTAAACATTATTTACGGTCAAGCGGGAATTTACATTTAGGAATTTTCATAACTTTAAATAATGATTTTTAGTGGTTAGTTCTATATTATATGTTATATAGTCTATATTAAACAACGAATACCCGCAACATATAACATTAAAAATAGTTTAATTCCCGAAATATCAAGTTATTATAAATAAATGGGCATAAAAGAAATTTTGGGAAAACGGATAAAATCTTTACGGATAAAAAACAATCTTACTCAAGCTGAACTTGCAGAAAAAGTTAATATTGCGGCTAAGCATCAGAGCTGCATAGAAACCGGTAAAAATTTTCCTTCCGCAGAACTTATTGAAAAATATGCAAATGTGTTTAATATTGATGCTTGCGAATTTTTATCCATCACTCCTTTTAAAATACCGGATTCCCGCCAAAATATAATTAAAAATATTAATATGCAGCTAGATAAAGCAACTGATTACGAATTGTTTCTTATAAATAAAATAGTTAACGATATAATTGTGTAACTTATTTTTACTTTCTTTTTTGATGTATAATAACCATGCTATGACAAATCTTATGCAAGTTCAGAAAAAAAATTGCACAGATAATACAAGTTCTGCATCAATACTTGTTAAAACTTTAATAAAACTCGGAGTCGAAAATATATTTGGCTATCCCGGTGCAGCGGTGCTTAGTATTTACAATGAACTTGCTAAAACAAATGAAATAAAGCATTATCTTGTAAGACACGAGCAAGCTGCTGTACATGCTGCAGAAGGCTATGCACGGGTGAGCGGAAAATGCGGTGTTGTGCTTGTTACTTCCGGTCCTGGTTTTACTAATACTATTACAGGAATCGCCAATGCTTATGCTGATTCTACGCCGCTGGTTATTCTGGCAGGTGATGTGACAGGTGACGGTAATAAAATATTCCAGAATGTGGATATTATAGGATTATCTCAAAAATGCTGTAAAAAAGCTTATAAGCTTGCAGATGGTGATGACATTGAACAGGTTATAGAGGAAGCTTTTAGTATCGCTAATAGCGGAGTGAAAGGTCCTGTTGTTGTCGCTTTACCGAGAAATATTCTGGAAAGTGAATATGCGCCGGAACCTTCTTCGCAAATAAGTCATATTGCGGCGGATACAGTTTTGCCGCTTGCAAAAGTAAATGATTTTCTGCATCTTTTAAGACAGGCTCAAAGACCTCTGGTTTTAATTGGCGGAGGATGTATAAATGCTTCTGAAGAACTTGAAAGCTTTATCGCAAAAGTCCGGTGTCCTGTTGTTTCTACTCTGATGGGAATAGGTACATATCCGTCTGAAAATAATTTATATCTTGGAATGATTGGTTTGAACGGCTGTGATTCTGCAAATGAACTTCTTAATCAATGTGACCTGTTAATAGCAATGGGAGTGTCATTTTCAGATCGTTCTACCTGTAAAAACGAAGATTTCTTCAAAAAATTTAAAATTGTCAATATAAACATAGATTTTACTTCTGAAAAGTTTATTCTTAATATAAAATCAGATATTAAAGATTTTTTAAGTCAAGTGCTAAGGACCGATTTTAATTTTACTCCAAATGAAAAATGGCTGATGCTGGTTGATTCTATAAAGGATGAATATATCTTGCCGGAAAACGGTAGTAAAAAACTTCATTCATCAGATGTACTTGCAACACTCTCCGAGTTTACAAAATATTATGAGCCGATTGTTGTAACAGATGTAGGACAGCATCAGATGCTGACAGCTCAATATTTTAATTTTAATAAACCGCGTCAGTTTATTACTTCCGGAGGGCTCGGCACAATGGGCTTCGGGCTGCCGGCAGCAATCGGAGCGCATATTGCTAATCCTAACACACTGGTTTTGAATATTACGGGTGACGGCTCTTTCCAGATGAATCTGCAGGAACTTGCCACATGTAGAGAACACAGTATTCCGGTAAAAATTATTATTATGAATAACAGCTACTTAGGAATGGTAAGACAGCTGCAGGAAAGAATATATAATACACGCTATCAAGTTGAGATGATTAATCCGGATTTTACCAAAATTGCCGAAGCATATGATTTGTTTGCAGTACGTGTAACCCGTGAAGAAGAACTTATTCCGGCACTGGAAACTGCGATTAATCACAATGGAACTGCTATTATAGATATTGTAATAGATTCTTTTGAAAACATATAATAAAACCTCCAAATTTGGAGGTTTTATTAAATTTCCCTAATTTTCCTTTTCCTTTTTCCGCTTTCATTTCTGTAAAATCTATACCGGAAAATTCCTGTAAGATTAAACAAGATATTTTTCAGCCAATATCGCGAGATGCACTAATCAAGCAATGCTTCCAGAATAGCTGCATTTTTACCGGCGATTGTATTAGATTTGATTCTGCTTTTATACATATAGCTTCTCAAAGCTTCTCTAATCAATTCTGAACGTGTTCTGTTTTCGCCTTCTGCTACTTGGTCTATTCTGTCCAAAAACTCTTCGGGCATTGAAATTAATACTCTTGCCATATATTTCTCCTTTACATTTTCATGAATATTGATATCTTGTATATATATAAAGTCATGAATATAAAAAAAATTGCTTTTTTTTATTAAAATATTAAGATTTGTAAAGAAGGCATTTTTAGTGAAGAGCAATTTACACTTTTATTAACATAAATTTGCTGTCTTTCAATGCCAGAACCTTATGTTCCTGCTCTTTTTTAAACATTAAGATTTCACCCTTATCAACCTTAAATTTTTCAGCCTCAAAATGGATTTCTATCTCGCCGTCCAGTACAAAAACTGCAGCATCAGATTCCGAAGAATGTGTGTCTATAATCTCTTCTTTCTTAAGTGCAATCATAGAAAGGCAGCTTTTTCCGTTTTCAAGCAAAACTTTGCGCTCCATTTTGCCGCCATCTAAATTCACAATATCTTTAGCTTTTAAAATTTCATAAAACATAATTTTCTCCTTTCACCTCCATTGAATCAATAAATAAAACTTATCTCATCCAACAATAAGATATAATTTAAGGATAAGCTACTTGACTGAGAGCTGCTCTAAGATTGTATTATAATAAATAATAAGTAGAAAGGAGCAAAAATGGAACAAACACTGGAAATTATTGATAAGGTTAATACACCGGAAGACGTAAAAAAGCTTAATGTTTCTGAAATGAATAAACTGGCAGAAGAAATCAGATATTATATATTAAAGAAAGTCAACACAACCGGAGGACACCTCGGACCAAATTTAGGTATGGTTGAAGCAACCATTGCGCTTCATTATGTATTCAATTCACCGGTTGATAAGATTGTTTTTGATGTTTCTCATCAATGTTATCCGCATAAGTTTTTGACCGGCAGAAAAGAAGGATTTACTAATCCGGATAAGTACTATACTTACACCGGTTATACAGCACCGGAAGAAAGTGAACATGACTGGTTTAAAATAGGACACACCGCAACATCCGTAAGTTTAGCAACAGGGCTTGCAAAAGCAAGAGATTTAAAGGGCGGTAAAGAAAATATAGTTGCTGTTATAGGCGATGGTTCTCTAAGCGGCGGAGAAGCATATGAAGGCTTGAATAATGCAGCAGTTCTCGGAAGCAATATTATAATTGTTGTTAATGATAATGACATGTCTATAGCAGAAAATCATGGCGGTCTTTATCAAAATCTTAAACTTTTGAGAGAAACTAAAGGACAGGCTGAATGCAATTTCTTCAAATCTCTGGGATTTGATTACTATTATATAGAAGAAGGTCACGATATTGAAAAATTGATTGCCCTGTTTAAGCAAGTTAAAGATTCAAACCACCCTGTTGTGATTCACATGCATACAATAAAAGGAAAAGGTCTTTATGCCGCAGAACACGACAAAGAACATTATCACTGGATTCTTCCCGGAGAATTGGATGAAGGATATACGCCTGCATCACCAGCTGAAGACTACGGTTCAATAACAGCGTCTTTTATTGAAAATAAAGTAAAAGAAGATTCTTCAGTTATTGCTATATCTCCGGCAACTCCAGGGGTTAGCGGTTTTTCACCGGAGTTCAGAAAGAAAATCGGAGCAAATTATACAGATGTCGGTATTGCAGAAGAGCATGCAGTAGCGTTCGCATCCGGTATCGCAAAGAATGGAGGCAAACCGGTATTAGCGATGATGAGTTCTTTTGTACAGAGAACATATGATCAGCTCTCTCAAGATTTAGCATTAAATAACAACCCTGCAACACTTTTAATATTCTGGGGTGGAATTTCCGGAGCCGATGCAACACACCTCACAGGATTTGACATCCCGCTTATAAGCAATATTCCGAATATAGTTTATCTGGCACCTGCGTGCAAAGAAGAATACTTGAGCATGCTTGACTGGTCAGTTGAACAGAACGAACATCCGGTTGCGATTCGTGTTCCTTCGGGTGCAGTTGTTTCATGCGGAACAAAAGACGATACTGACTATTCTGTTTTGAACAAATATAAGCTTGAAGAATCCGGTTCCAAAGTCGCAATTTTAGGGTTAGGTACATTCTTAGGGCTTGGCAGAGAACTCAAAACGCTTCTAAATAAAAATTTTGGAATAAACGCAACATTAATTAATCCCAGATTTATTACGGGATTGGATATAGAGATGCTGGAGGGACTGAAAAAAGACCACAGCATTGTTGTAACACTTGAAGACGGAGTGTTAGACGGTGGATTCGGTGAAAAAATATCACGCTTCTATGGCTCCTCTGATATGAAAGTTTTAAACTACGGCGCTAAAAAAGAGTTCACTGACAGAATTCCTCTTGAACAGCTCTATGAAAGATATCGTTTAACTCCTGATTTAATAGCTGAAGATATTAAAGCCTGTCTGTAAAAGTAAGACGGTTTTACACCATGATGAGTCGTGCGGAATTTATTCCGCACGACTCATTTATGTTTGCAAATTTTTTAGAGTTAAATTAAAATTAAAATATTAAAAGGAGTCGTAATTTGGTCGAGCATTATACAAAAAGCCTTGTGTATGAGCTTGCATTGACATCACGTGTATTGCACGAATCAATGCTGTGTTATTTTAAACAAAATAATTTTGCTGTTACTCCGGATGAATATATAATATTAGATTGTTTGTATATGAATCCGAACATTATACAAATGGAACTTGCCAAAATGACACTAAAAGGCAGGGCGCATACAGGTAAATTTCTAAAATCGCTGGAAGGCAAAGGTTTTATTACAAGGACTCCAATCCAGAGAGGTTCATCTATTGTAATGCGGCTAGAGATTACACCTGCCGGGCTTGATTTGTATAAAACAATCAGCAATGAAATTGTGAAGTATATAGAACATACCAGCGTAATCCCTGAAGCTAAAATAAATGACACTATAAATATGCTGAGAGCTATACGTGAAGATGCCCTAAACAGGTTTGAAATAAAATTTAATTAAGTACTTGTAATTTTTATAAGTGTGTGGTTAAATTTACGTGTAGAAATTTCTACACGTAAAGGGGAAAATAACATGGAAAACACCGCAGCTCAACCGGAATGGAAATTTAAACTGAATCCATGGGTAACAATGATTCCTTTGATGCTTTCTATTTTTATGTTTGCATTGGATGAAACCATTTCTAATGTAGCTTTACCATATATGGCAGGGACTTTTTCAATAAGTCATAACGAATCTACATGGATTATAACAAGCTATCTGGTTGCAAGCGGTATTGTTATTCCTACTGTTGATTTTTTCAGTAAACTTATCGGGCGTAAACAATACTTTATTTTAAGTCTTATAATTTTTACGATTGCCTCTTTATTGTGCGGTCTTTCAAATTCCATGGCAATGATACTATTTTCAAGAATTCTGCAGGGTGCAGGCGGAGGCGGCATACTTCCTGTAGTACAGGCTATGATTTTTGAAATATTTCCGAAAGAAAAACTTCCTGCTGCTATGGCAGTATTTGGTTTAGGTGTAATTATGGCGCCTATTATGGGACCGGCATTAGGCGGCTGGATTACTGAGAACTGGTCATGGCCGTTTATATATTATATTAATATTCCATTCGGTATAATTGCAGTTATACTTTCTAAGCAATATATAGAAGAACCGCCTTATTCAAGAAAACAAAAACATGTTACAATGGATTATTCCGGTTTCTTTTTCCTTCTTTTGTGGCTTTTGACCTTACAGATAGTTCTGGATAAAGGTAATGATGCAGATTGGTTTGGTGCAGCATGGATTTGTAAATTATTCACTGTTTCTATGATTTCGTTTTGTATATTTGTTTTTATTCAGATAAAGAAGAGCAAAACAGATACAGGACTTATTAATCTGGCAATATTAAAAAACCATAACTTCTTGATAGGTACAATGGGGCAAATAATTCTAATGGGAGTTATGATGGCATCAGCTTCGATTTTGCCTTCAATGCTTCAATCATTAATGGGTTATACAGCGTTTTTAAGCGGTCTGTCTATGGTTCCGCGAGGAGCAGGGTGTTTCTTAGCCTCAATATTATGCGGAATTTTTGTAGCAAAACTCGGGATAAAATTCATGACAATATGCGGGCTTTTAATCCTTACGGCTGCCGGTCTTATGTTTGGAGAAATAAATACTTCAATTGCTCTGGCAAATATTGGTATTCCAAACTTTACATTCGGGCTTGGCATGGTAATGGCGATGGTTCCTTTATCAAATATTTCCTGTGCGACACTGCCTAACGAAGCGCAGACAAATGCTGCAGGGGTTCAAAATCTTTTGAAAAATACAGGTGCTGCAATCGGAACTTCTATTGCAACTACTATGATTACAAGATTTTCTCAAGCTCACCAGCATATGCTGACAAAATTCTTGACAGATACAAACCAGGTTTATTCTGAAAGAGTACAGGCTATGGCATCTTCTTTTATGACAACTGTAGACTGGGGTACAGCTACTCATATGGCGCAGGCGCAAATTCATAATATTCTAAGACAACAGGCAACCTTATGGGGTTATGTAGAAACATTCAGATACTTTGCAGTTGCTGCGGTTATTATAATTCCGTTTGTATTCTTCCTAAACGAAAACCAGCATTCAGATAAGTCAAAGGAAGCGTAACAGAATTATAGCGATATAATTATATAATTTATCATAATATTAATTATGATAAATTCCTAATTTAAACTGTACTCCTCAAAACCTTATGCTTAAGTTTAATGTCCATGTGTAATAAATTCCAGATGATAGCACTTGACATTATTAGTTTAATATGGTATAAATTTAGTGGGGTAAATGTATATTTTTGAGTCTTGCACACACTGCAAGACTTTCCTTTCTCTGGATTAATAAGAAGTATATAGGGTATCAAAAAAATACTCTTTTGTAGTTTGTTTTGAATATTTTTCTGAGAATATGCGCGGTTTCAATAAATAATCCGCCGATATACGGTGTAATACAGAATTTTGTCCATAAACAGCCGGCATTTTCATCAATAGCTTTTTGTATAAACTCGTTTAAACTAAGTGTATTATCGCGTCCCCAGACATAAGCACATTTGAGCTGTTTATAATTTATCAGGTTATACATAAATTTAGAATAAAGTGTTTTATTCATAAATGGTTTAAAGAATCTGTTAAATGCAATAATTTCTTCGTAATAAGGACCTGCAGAAGCTGTATCCTGTCCGGGGTGGACTCTGTAGCGCAAAAGTTTTTTACTTCTAAAAATCACTGCACCGTCATTTTCCTGCATTGCGTTAACAACAATCGGTTTATCACCCATTTTGCCGAATTGTGCATAATATTCTCTGTCAAAGCTGCAATTTTTCAGATTTTGCGTTTTGTAAATTGCTGCAGGATAAGCAAATCTCTGCATACGGTACAAATAATTTGCAAAAGTTTGTTTATCTTTACAGTAGTCAAACCTTGCGGAAGCTTTTGCCCAGTTTTCGTTGTTGGGGTGAGTCCATTCTTTGTAATTTGTGGATATTATGGCAGTGTTTGGATATTTGTTAATTGCACGAATTGCATATTTAATGTAATCCGGATGGAGAATATCATCATCGTGGAACATTATAAGATAGTCCTTTTCAGCAATATGAACAGCGTCTGCAAAATTGTCTATTTGCAGACCGTTAACTTCACGTTTATGATAAAAAAGATTCTCATGCCCTTTTTGCATTTCTTTTACCAGATTTTCGGTTCCGTCTGTACTTCCGTTATCCATAACCGTTATTTTAATATTACCGGCACTCTGGTTCAAAAGACCTGTAATTGAATCTTTAAGCATATCTTTTCTGTTATAAGTAAGAATAAATGCTTCTATATTTCTTTCAGTAATCATATTCAACTCCGTGTCTAAGATATTTTAACACAGATAACAATCCCGCATCAATAGGAATATCATCCGAGTTAAGCCTTGCAAGAGGAATATTTTTGTTGGTTCCATGGTAATCACTTCCTCCGGAGATAAAAAGATTATTTTCATTTGCGCATTGTATCAGAAACTCTATTTCTTGGTGATTGTAACGCGAATAATAACATTCCAGCCCTTGAATTCCAAAATTTTTCATTATCTCAAGCCGCTTTAAGAATTCTTCTTTCTGCAGGTGTATTTCTCCCTCACCGCCAAGAGGATGTGCCCATACCGCAATCCCTCCGGCTTTTTTTATTGTATCAATTGCTTCTCTGCCGTCAAAACGAGTATTTCCTGTCTTGCATCCGTCAAGGTATTTTTTCATTGCTTCAATATTATTATCCGCAAGTCCTCTGTTTACGATGATATTTGCAAGATGAGTCTTTACAACGCTCTTTCTTGAATAAAGCCAATCCAGCTCCGGGGCAGTTAATTCAATATTCCAAATATCTTTCAAGTATTTTATTCTAGTTTCGAGTTTTTTCCGCCTTAAAACTTTACCTTTTTCGATAAGAGCTTCAAGTTCCGGATTCTCGATATCAATACCATAGCCTAAAATATGGCATTTAATTTCACCGCAAAGACAGGTGAGTTCAACCGCAGGTATAAACTGCGCAATTTCTCTCATTTTTCTGCAGCCCTCTACTGTATCGTGATCTGAAAGGGCGAAAATATCTATTCCTGCCGGTTTAATCTTATGCGCTAATTCTTCAACGCTGTCGCTTCCGTCAGAACAATTGCTATGTATATGTAAATCGGCTTTAATCATAATTTATATTTTATACTAAAATAAACTTAGCTGCTTAGAATTATCTTTGTGCACGCTTTCAAATCTTGAACGCGTTAACAAATCCTCTTCAATCTTTGCAAGAAAAGGAGAAATTTCAAGATTTTTAACTGTTCCCTGCCAATTTCTTTTCAATGCGCGTGACAAAAAGAGTCTTTGTTTTGCTCTCGTCATTCCGACATACAAAAGACGTCTTTCCTCTTCAATTTCTTCGGGAGTGACAGCACGATAAAAAGGTATGATTCCGGACTCTAAACCTGCAATAAAAACACATTTAAATTCCAGTCCCTTAGAGGCATGAACTGTCATAACCGAAATTCTGTCCGCACGGCTGTCAAATGCATCGGACTCTCTTAAAAGCGAAACTTCATGGATAAATTCTTGTCTTGTTTTACACTTTTTGGCAGTTTTTATAAGCAGCTGTATAATACAATCTTCAATCCCCTCTGCCTCTGAAATCTGTACATCAATCGGAATATTATCTTTAAGTTCTTTTAAAAAACTCCTTACTGTTTTTTTATCACACAATAAATCGTCAGAAAGTTTTGCGTAAGGCATTCCCGAACGTTCAAGAGCTTCTATAATAGGCTTAAGCTGTGCTGATGTACGGTATAAGATGGCAAAATCCGAGAAAGATAGATTCTCGTTATAACCTTCCGAACGGGCAGAATCAAGTGAGAATAAGCTGTTTCCGCCGATAAGGCTTTCTATTGTGCTTACTATAAATTCTGCTTCCGCATTTTCAGATGGTGCTGTGTGTATCGTAATTTTTTCATATGCGTTTTTATCATAAGCGCATGATGCAAACGAATCTACCATCTGATTTGAAGCATTTACAATACCTTCTGTAGAGCGGTAATTATTTGCAAGCGTTATTGTCTGCACACCGGTATAATCTTCCGTGAAATTCTTGAAAAATTTTGAATTTCCGCCCCTAAACCCGTAAATAGCTTGATTTACATCCCCGATTACACATACATTTCCGTCTTGAGGAACCAGCAGTTTTATCAGATTGTACTGATTATTATCAATATCTTGATATTCGTCTACTGAAATATAATCATACTGCTTGATACTTTCCGGATAATCTTCAAAAAGTTTGACCGTAAGTTTGATTAAATCATCAAATTCAATGGTGTTTTCAGGAGGGTCTTTGTATAAAGCTCTTTCCTGTGCGCTTATGACATTAAAATCTTCGTTCAGACCGGCTTTTTCATAGTTTTCTTTTAACACAGCAAAGCAAAACGAGTGGAAAGTATGAATATTCACATTATAAACACCAAGCTTTTCCAATCTTTCACGCATCTCTTCAGAGGCACGGCGGGTAAAGGTTATTGCAAGACATTTTTCCGGTAAAATCCCTTTTTTCTTAATCATATAGGCAAGTCGTTCTGTCAGAACCGTCGTTTTGCCGGAACCCGGTCCTGCAGTTATTAAAAGTTTTTTACATTCATTCTCAACGGCATTTTGCTGGTATTCGTCAAGCCCTGTACTTTTCTTTATTTCTTTATTCTCAAAAGTCTTTGCATCAGCTGAAATCCGCTTATACTCCTTCTTTTTTGTTTCCGTTTTAGGAAGATTGATATTGAGCTTTAAGTTCATATATTTTTTTTGCTCAAGCTCATCTTTTTCAAAAAGTCTTATTACACCGTATTCGCCGTCATATCCTGCCTGCTTGATAACCCTGCCTTCCCTGAGCCTCAATATTCCTTCTCCTAAGAGCGGAGAACTTTTTGAAATATCTTCTACCGGCACGTCCTGCAATATAGCAAGTTCTGAGCCAAATTGATGTATAAGTTTGTCATACTCGAGAGATACAGATTTACTTGCGGTTCCTACCTGCATAATTTCTGATAAAATTTCCGCCAGTGGCACTAGACTAAAAACTTTACCCGCAGTAGAAGGTCTGTAATCACTATCCAGAGGACGGTCTGCAAGTTCACACACTCTGTTTAGAACTCCTATTGTTAGAGGTTTTCCGCAGACAGGGCAAATATTGTTTAGTTTTTTTGATTCTTCCGGAGTTAAACAAACATTGCATTTTCTATGTCCGTCTTCATGATATTTGCCTTCTTCCGGAAAGAATTCTACAGTTCCTGTGTAACCTTTGCCTGTTTTGAGTGCATTCATTATGCCGAAGTAATCCAGCGGAGTATCAAAAACCGTGGCTTCTCTTGCTAGTTTAGCCGGAGAATGTGCATCAGAATTAGAAACAAGCCTGTATTTGTCCAGTTTAGATACTTTCCAGTTCATATCCGGATCAGAAGAAAGTCCTGTTTCTACAGCAAAAATATGTTCTGCCAGATCGCCGTAACAATCTTCTATAGAATCAAAGCCGGACTTTGAGCCAAGAACAGAGAACCATGGCGTCCAGATATGCGCCGGTATAAGTTCCATTCCATCTCCGGATTCAAGTGCAATTTCAAGCAAATCCCTTGAGTCTAAACCGAGAATAGGTCTGCCGTCAGATACAATATTCCCTACTGCACCGAGTTTCTGCCTAAACTTCTCAGCACACTCAAAATTTGGTGCAAAAATTACATGGTGGACTTTTCGTGTTTTGTCCAGTTTTTTATAAATCGTAGAAATTTCGACCGAAAGTATAAATCTTACAGGGCTGTTCTTAAGCTTGAAAGTACCATCTCCAACAGGAGTTAGATTTTCTTTGATTTCGTTAAACCAGGCAGGGTGGGTAAAATCTCCGGTTGCTATTAGTCCGAGCCCTTTCTTTTCCGCCCAGAATGCCAGTTCATCCAGATTGCAGTTTTTACTGGTTGCGCGGGAATATCTTGAGTGTATATGTAAATCTGTATAAAATAACACATATCCTCCGATTTTCAAGCTGTTCAAGATGACATCTCATTTTATTGTCCGGTCAACTGTATTACACGGGGAATAGCTTTTATTTGCTACGTCTTGCTTTTTTATGCTCTTTTTTACCGGACAGCAGTGCCAGAGAAGGAGTAGGCTAACTTTACACTCCCACTTACGCTTTTCCCTTGCGTTTATAAAAATCTTCAATAAACCCTGTATTAAAGTTTCCGCTCATAAAGACTTCATCTTCAACAATTTCTTGATGGAAAGGTATTGTAGTTTTTATACCTGTTACCACGTATTCTTTAAGAGCTTGATACATTCTGCGGCGCGCTTCGTTTCTGTTTTCACCCCAGCATATCAATTTGCCTATCATTGAATCGTAATATGGCGGAATTGAATACCCCGGATAAACATGAGAATCAACTCTTATACCAAACCCTCCAGGAGCAAAATATCCGTCAATTTTCCCCGGACAAGGCATAAAATCATGCTCCGGATCTTCTGCATTAATACGACACTCAATAGCGTGTCCTCTTAAAAGAACATCATCCTGTGTATAACCGAGTTTTCTACCGGAAGCTACAAGAATTTGTTCTCTAACAATATCTATCTGAGAAATCATTTCAGTTACACAATGCTCAACTTGAACACGTGTGTTCATTTCCATAAAATACCATTTTCCGTCGTGGTCGAGCAGAAATTCGCAGGTTCCCGCACCTTCATAACCAATGGCTTTGGCAGCTCTGACAGCAGCTGCGCCCATTTCTTTTCTGGTATTTTCATCTATTGCAGGAGAAGGTGCTTCTTCTAAAAGTTTTTGGTGGCGTCTTTGAATTGAACAATCTCTTTCACCTAAATGAATAACATTACCAAAAGAGTCGCCTAGAATCTGGACTTCAATATGTCTTGGATTTTCGAGATATTTTTCTGCATAAACCCCGGGGTTTCCAAAGAATTTTTCTGCTTCTTGCTGGCAAAGTGTCATATTAACTTCAAGCTCATCGTCGTTACGTACAATGCGCATGCCCTTGCCGCCTCCGCCTGCAGTTGCTTTCAGAATTATAGGATAACCTGCCTTATGTGCAAACTCTCTTGCCTGTTCAACAGTTTCAAGGATACCCGTTCCTGGAGTAACCGGAACATTGTTTTCAATCATTGTTTTTCTGGCAGTAGCTTTGTCACCCATCTTACGCATAGAATCAGCAGACGGACCTATAAATTTGATACCGTGTTCTGTACAAATATCAACAAAATCAGCTCTTTCAGACATAAATCCATAGCCAGGATGAATCGCATCACAACCTGTCATTAATGCTGTTGAAATAATTGCAGGTATGCTAAGATAACTTTGTGAACTCGGAGCAGGACCTATGCAGAAAGAATCTGTTGCAAGTCTTACATGAAGAGATTGGGCATCTGCCTGTGAATAAATTGCTACAGTAGGTATTCCAAGCTCACGACAAGCCCTTATAACTCTAACTGCTATTTCGCCTCTATTTGCTATTAATACTCGTTTAAACATAGTTCATCCTTTAATATATTAGTTTATAAGTTTAGGAGAATTTAATTCGCTTTCGCTCATAAAATTGGTTTATAAGTTTAGTAGTTGAGGAGTTTAAAAGAATTTATTTTCGCTTACGCTCAGAATCTTGTATATATCTTTTAACTTCTTCTAAACCTATAAACTCCTAAACCTTATTTCCTATTCTACATACATCAAAACTTGTCCGAATTCAATCGGATCACCGTTTTTCACACATATCTGTACAATTTTTCCAGCCTGTTCTGATTTAATTTCATTCATCAGCTTCATTGCTTCAATAATACAAACAACATCACCGACTTCTACATTAGAACCAACTTCTACAAACGGGCTTGCATCCGGTGACGGTGATGCATAAAATGTCCCTACCATTGGAGAAGTTATTGCTTTACCCTTAACTTCCGGTTCTTTAGCCTCTACGGAAACTGCAGATTGTGCAGCAGGCGCCGGTGTTGCTTGCGGAGCAGCAACTGCAACGGGTGCTGCAGCATAACTCACTTCCGGCAAATCTTTTCTTATTGTAATAGCCTGTTCGCCATCTTCTAACGAGATTTCGGTTAAACCGTTATCTGTAATAATTTTTGCTAATTTTTCTATATAATCTGTTTCAAACTTCATCTTATTCTCCTTTGAAAGGTCTGGTATAATGGTTTATAAGTTTAGTAGTTGAGGAGTTGAGAAGGATTTAAATTTGCTTACGCTCATATTTATATATTTTTTAACTTCTTCTAAACCTCTAAACTTATAAACTCCTAAACCCTATCTAAATATTCATTACTTCTGGTATCAACTCTAATTACATCACCGTTTGATACAAAGAATGGAACCTGTACTACAGCGCCTGTTTCAAGAGTTGCAGGTTTTGTACCGCCTTGTGCAGTATTTCCTTTTTCTGCCGGCGGAGTATCCACAACTTCCAGTTCTACGTGTGCAGGAATATCAATACCGATAATTCTTTTATCATGCATCAATACCTGTACCATCATATTTTCTTTAAGGTACTTTTTGCCGTCACCAACGTGATCTTCCGGAATTTGTATTTGTTCATAAGTTTCGTTATCCATCATAACGTAATCTTTTCCGTCTTTATATAAATATTGCATTTCTCTACGGTCAAGCATGGCTTTTGCAACTTTTTCACCGGCTCTGAAAGTTTTTTCAATAACGTTGCCGGATTCCACATTTTTTAGTTTAGTTCTTACAAACGCAGCACCTTTACCAGGTTTTACGTGTAGAAATTCGACAACAGACCACAAGCCGTTATCTAATTCTAGTGTTAAGCCATTCTTTAAATCGTTTACTGAAATCATACGTACTCCTTAACTATAGTATTACTCTTTTTTTTGATACTAACACAAACCTTTATCCGGTGCAAGTTCATTCAGATTTCTTCCAAAACCAAACGGCTGATTTTTTAAATTAACACTTGGCAAAAAAAAATTTTTTATTATAATAATAGAACACCCTTGTTTTATGGGGGAGGAAAGTTATATACATTACCCGAAAGGAAAAATAAAATGATTAGCAATAATCTGACTTTGCTATCTCACAATTTGAGACCCAAATATCCGGCAAAATATGCATCTAACCCGCAAAGAATTGCGATTAAACATAAATATCAATTAAAAATTAAACAATCGCACGACAATTTGTTTAATTTTATAAATGATACTTTTAACGCATAAGCGTCAGCATTGCTTTCTGGATAAGATTCAATTTATAAGAACAAAAGAGTAATTTAACTTGAAATCATAAAGAAAGCATCAGAGATGAAGTATTTCTTTAGTACACTCTAATGCAACATCTGTTACAAAATCCATGTCATCTTCTTTAATAATAAGCGGCGGGTTAAAGTAAATAACATCACCCAGCGGACGCAGTAACACGCCTTTTTCAAGAGCTTTTTTATAAATCTGATAACCTGTGCGCTTTGTGTAATCCAACGGTTCTTTTGTACTCCTGTCTTTAACCAGTTCAATTGCATTAATAAGTCCTATTGAGCGCACCTCCCCCGTATTTTCTAATGGAAGAAATTTTTCCTTTATTATTTTGTTAAAATATACTGCCCTCCTGTTAGCTTTTTCAATAATATTTTCGTCTTTTAAAATCTTTAAAACTGCGATTGCTGCAGAACAGGCAAGCGGATTTCCGGCATAAGTGTGTGAGTGCATAAACGCTTTGCCTTTAAGATAATCGTCATAAAACGCGTCATATATTTCCTGTGTAGTTATGGCAATGGACATAGGCATGTATCCGCCGGTTAAACCTTTTGAAAGACACATTATATCCGGACTTACTCCGGCATGGTCAAAGGCAAACATCTTACCTGTTCTTCCGTAACCGGTTGCGATTTCGTCTGCAATAAGATGGACATTGTATTTGTCACAGAGTTCTCTTAATTTTTTTAGATAAAGAGGCGGATAAATTTTCATTCCTGCAGAACCCTGTAAAAGAGGTTCTACTATAATTGCGGCAGTTTCTGCTCCATATTTTTGGAATGCTTCTTCAGCATTTTTAAAGCATTCACACCTGCATGACTTGTCTTGAGGGGAACTGCAATTTAATTCGTCATCCTGTTCCCAATGTCCGGTACAATGTTTGCCGTAAGGGCAGCGATAGCAATCCGGACCATCAATCCTTATTACGTCAAGAAGAATCGGCTTATAAAGTTCTGAATACAAATCTACGCCGCCGACAGAAAGAGCACCGATTGTTTCACCGTGATAAGCATCACTTAATGCCATAAAACGTTTTTTCTCCGGATGTCCTGTCTGCTGATGATACTGAAAACTCATCTTTAACGACATTTCAACAGCAGCGGAACCATTATCCGCAAAGTTAAATTTGCATAATCCTTCCGGTAAAACTTTCATTAATTCTTGACACAATGTAACGGCAGGTTTGTGGGTGAAATTTGCAAAAATCACATGTTCTAAGGAGTCAATCTGTTTTTTTACAGCATTATTTATTATAGGGTTAGAATGTCCTAAAAGGTTGCACCACCAGGAACTTATAACATCTTTATAGCATTTGCCGTTAATATCATATAAATTTATTCCTTCGCCGCGCTCAATAACAATTGGAGGCAATGTTTCATAGTCTTTCATCTGTGAACACGGATGCCATATATATTTTAAATCTTCCTTTTGCCAGTCCATAAGTCCTCCAATAATTCTATATCATTTTGATGCTTTTCAACGGCAGCTACAACTTTGATACCTGTTAAATATTCTGTCTGCTTTAAATTATCTTGATGCATAAAACTTTTCGGATCAAAATTGTTGAGCATAATTCCTCTGATTTCGATATTGTTATTTATCGCATATTCAACTGTCAAAAGTGTAGAGTTTATAGTGCCCAAGCCGGCGTCAGCAACAATTATAACGGGAACTTCAAGTTCTCTAATCAAATCTTTAAGCAAATACTTTTCACCATTTTGAAGCCTAAGCGGACAGGTGATTCCTCCTGCACCTTCTGTCAAAATATAGTCATAGTCAGCTTCAAGTCTTTTGTAATGGTTTAAAATTCTTTTTGTATCAATATAATCGCCTGCTCTTTCTGCCGCAAGATGAGGAGATACTGCCTCTTTCCACCAATAAGCTACACAGTCGTCGGCGGATAGCGGAAGTTTTGCGGTGTTAACAACATAGTTAGCGTCGCTTTTAATTAACCTTCCATTCTGTTCTTCAACTCCGCTTAACACCGGTTTAAAGTAGCCGCAATTAAATCCTTCTTCGCGCATTTTTTTTACAATAAGCGCAGAAATATATGTCTTACCTATATCAGTACCCGTTGCGGTTATAAAAAGATTCTTTGCCATTTTTTCTCCACCTAAAGCCTAACACCAACGAGAGCAAAAGTACAGGTATAATATTTTGAATTATACTAACTAAAAAATAGGCTTCTAACTGAAGCCTATTTTTTAGTTATGATTTAGCCTTTTAGTAATTCATCTGATAACCTTCTTCAATAACTCTTGCTGCGCATCCAATTCCTTTAAGATTTGCATCAGTTCCAAATCCATTTGCGGCAGTACAGTTGTCACGTCCATTTTCTTCCCATGTTCCGCCATTTTCAATACGGTCAACATCTTTGCCGCCACAAGGATATAAAATACCATTTTCACCTAGCTGGAACCAAAAAATATCTCTACCTAATGTATTAGGGGCACTTGTCCCATTAACATCAATCATAACATCTGCAGCATTTGTATAATATGTACAGCCTTGAGCAATAGCTGCTTCTCTGTTCTCGTTTAGTAGAGCTAATCGAGTATATGTTCTAATAAATATGGCAGCACCGCTTTTGGTTAATATTGTAAATGGTACACCGTCCCCCGCAAAACTTGCATTAGATATTGCATTATTTGGAGAACCGTCAGCTGTCATCGGATGGAATCCGCCAACATCTTGATAGAATTCTCTGTCAGAATCTTTATACCCATTTAGAACCATGTATCTTCCTAATTCTCCTACAAACCTAGCCTTGTCACCTTCAGTGGAATTGACTCTACCTTGCGACCACATGCGAGTTCCGTATAAATTATCAGCGCCTTCTTGCGCAATAGCATTAGCAAAAGCATTTTCCAAATTAGAAACTACTACTGATAATTTTGCGGCATTAGATTGATTTCTGCTACTCAAAATTAATGCCGGAGCTGTTAGCGCAGCTACAACACCGATAATCCCGAGTGTAACAAGCACTTCCGCCAAGGTAAATCCAGATTTTTTCATACAAATCGCTCTCCTATAGAAATTAAATTATGTTACATTGAATGTAACTCAATACATATTGTGTTACATAAGAACAGTATTATTTACCTAAGAATTAGTAAAAATGCGTAAAAAAAGAGGTTGAAGATTTTTAAAATTATTTTGATGTTCATATCGGACAATAGAAAGTCGTAAAATGTTTATTACAAGAGGAATACAGGTTATTTGGTTATATCTTTTACAACATTGCTCAAATTGTCTGACATACTTGCCAACACTAGATTTAAACCACTTTTTTATTGAATTTCTAAATTAAGGTTGCAAAAGTACTGTAAAATGTGGTATCATGAGCTTATGTAACACAATATGTATTATGTTACTTTAAAAGAGAGGAATGTTTATGAAAAAATTTGGATTTACCTTGGCAGAAGTGCTTATTACGCTCGGTATTATCGGTGTGGTTGCTGCATTGACAGCTCCGGCTCTTGTTTTGAGCAGTAGAAATGAAGCTAATGCCGCAAAATTATCAGTAGTAGTTTCTAATTTAGAAAATGCTTTTACAACTATGATAGCTAAAGAAAACACATCAAATTTATATGGAACGAAAGCTTGGGGCGTTGTTCAAGGCGCTGATTGGGCTGATAATGGAAATGCGAATGATTTAAATAATAGGAGGCAATTAAATGCTACCTCAAGTGATGATGACATTGCAGGGTTCGTAGGTTGGCTCGGACAATATATGCATGTAAATGGATATAAAAGACAAAATGCCAGCACATATTATAATGGTAGTGGTCCATATGCTTTAACTAATGAAGGTGGAGCAGGAAATATTGTAGAAGGCAGTCCTGGTTTTGCTCTTGAATTGAAAAATGGTGCAACAATATTTATGAGAGTTTTTGCAAACGGTGATGGCAATACAAGACGCACTCAAGAAGAGATAAGTGATGTTATTCAGCAAGGGGGCTCTTTAATGTCTGATGCTGCAGATATATTAATTGATGTAAATGGAAAAAATCCTCCAAATACACTGGGAAGAGATTTATTTGGCGGATATTTAGGTTCAAATGGTATATTTTATCCCTCTGGAGGCATGGATGTTTCTATTTATGATCGTGGTGGAAGAGATAATACATGGAATAATATAAATTCCGGCTGGGCTTGTTTACCCGATCAGAATAAAGTTGCGAATGAGGGTCATGGATGTACTGCTAGAATTATATCAGAAGGGTATAAGATGAATTACTAAAATTATAAAAGACCGGCTTTTAAACCGGTCTTTTATAATTCAAAATATTCTGCCTTATCTAAAATCCGCTCATCACGATAATAACTGTTATACAATTTTGCTTTTTTTATTATGTTATACCACTGAGAATAATTCGTCATAAAATCATCTTTATTTTTATTCATATAATGAATTGTAACAATTCCTTCATACCCTCTTGTTACCCGCAAAAACTCACATTGTGCTTCTACTTTTCCGTATGTTTCCGTGCAGCGTCCAGCAATTGCGTCATTGGAGGTTAATCTCAAGGTTTTATATTGAGCAGTAGGATTTATTTTGCGCATTCTTGCGAGATTATTGGTAAGAAATATGTTAATCGGATAGGTTGAACCATTATAAGAATGAACTACAACCGTGCGTGTCCAGTTATTACTGCTCTGTCCGTTAGGGACATATTGAAGTATTGCTTCTGCGCCGGATTTTTTATAGTAAGCTTTGACCCACAATTCTTTGTCCGGAAATTTTATTATTATTGTTTCATATGCTAAAGCACTTAATGTACAAAGCATAAAAACACTAAATAAAAGGACTTTTTTCATATGCCAAAACTCCTTTTTCATTTTCCAGACCACAGATTTTGCGTAAAAGTTTCGGGGCAAATATTTCACTTTCAAAATGACCTATATCAAAAACTACTGTTTTTGCATCAAGTGCCGTATGAAATTTCAAATCTCCTGTTACAAATGCGTCTGTTTTACCTATGAATTCAGAGCCGGAGCCTGCGCAAAAGCCTATTGTTTTTATTTCATTAATACTATAATTATTGACATAACGAAGTTTAGGAGAAATTTTTAACAGTTTTTGTTTTAACTCCTCGGTTGTAATAGGTTTATCTAATTCTACAATTCTTACAAAATCGTCATTTGCAGTTTTTTCAAATCCGAGTTCTTTTATTAAAGTATCTGTCGTTCCGCCTTCTGCTCTGTCCAAATTTGTATGTGCACTGTAGATGTTAATATCTTTGTATTTAAAAGGGACAAAAAACAAAGGATGATGAGAAATTATCATGTCGCAACCGGCTTTATGCGCCTGTTCTACAACATCATCAGTAACTGTTAGTGCAAACATGATTTTATTAATATCTTCATCTTGAAGATTTACTACCCAGCCGCTTGCATCCCAGCTTTCCTGTGTTTCCGGAGGTGCAAACTCTTCAATTTTTCTGACAAGCTCATACTTATTCAAAAATTTCCTCCAGAATTTTTTTAGCAATATTTGATTTTGTATCTTTTTCAAAATGTTTGATATTCAGTTTTTTATCAAGAATATAAATCTCATTTTCATCACTGTTAAATCCGATGTCTTTTCTGGAAATATCGTTTGCAACAAGATAATCACATCCTTTATTTTGAATTTTAGTTTTAGCATTTTCAAGCAGATTTTCACTCTCTGCACAAAATCCAATAATAATCGGGCGTCTTTTGTCTGTCTTTTCAGAATCATATATATTTAAATCTTTACAAATTTCTTTTAATATATCCGGATTTTTAACCAGTTCAATTGTTAAATTATCTTCTTTCTCTTTCTTTATTTTTTGTTCAGAAATGTTTTTCACTCTGTAATCTGCAACAGCGGCTGACATAATAACACAATCCTGTTCCGGCAGGTTTTCTTTTACGGCTTTTTCCATCTCAAGTGCAGTTGGAGCTACGACATTGCGATAGTTTCGATTAACGCTGAATGTTGAAATTAATGTCACATCTGCTCCCATAGAATAAGCAGTGTCTGCAAGGGCTAGCCCCATTTTGCCGGAAGAAGAATTAGAAATATATCTTACAGGGTCAATTTGTTCTTTAGTTCCGCCGGCTGTAATAAGAATTTTTTTGCCTTTTAGTCTGCCTGCAAGAATTTCAACAGTCCTTTCAAAAATCTCTTGAACTTCTCTCATTCTTCCTACCCCGTTTGTTCCGCAGGCAAGAAATCCTGTTGCAGGTTCAAGAATATGGTAACCGTTTGTCTTAAGCTTTTTGATATTTTCTTGTACAAAAGGGTTGTTCCACATGTTATTATTCATTGCAGGAACTATTAAAATCGGATTGGAAAATGCGCAGGCTGTTGAGAGCAAAAGATTATCACAGATTCCGTTTGTAATTTTGCCTATGGTATTTGCTGTTGCCGGTGCTATTACGAAAATATCTGATTCAGTAAGTGCGATGTGTTCCGGTTTATAATTATCTATTTCAAAGTTTTCTATATAAACTTCATTATTTGAAAGAGTTTGAAGCGTAAGTTTTGAGACCAGATGCTGTGCGTTAGGAGTTAAAACTACCCTGACATTTGCACCTGCTTTTTTATACAACCTTACAAGTTCACAAATTTTATATGCAGCAATACCTGCTGTAATTCCGATTAATATATTTTTATTTTCTAACATACAGATATTATACATCAATATTAAACTAAAAAAACAGTTTTAACGTGGAGAGCCGCAACTGTCCGGTAAAAAATAAGCATAAAAACAAACAGGGCGTCGCAAATAAAAGCTGTTCACGTGCTTACAAATCAAAAGGTATAATTCCCAGCTTGTAAGATGCTGAAAATACGCCTGTATTCATAAACACATGTTTTATCTTTTTTTATTTTTGACGGCTATTCAGCATGACAGTTATTGTCGGGTTAATGTCTAACTTACAAATCTTGTTTTTTACCGGACAATTGTGAAGATTTAGGATAGGGGGCGTTGGAAAAATTAGATTAGTGTTATATTTTAGTGTGAGTTTTTATTAATTTTACAGGGTTATTGTGATTCTGTAACGATAGATTAAAGATTTGTTACAAATAGTGGAAATAATTTTTTGTATTGATTAGAATATCTATTGAGTGTAGAAAGAGGGGAATTTTTTAAAATGAATGCTAATCCAAATAAAGTACTTTTACCTAATGATGTAAGAAAGCTTTTAAATGCAGATAATAAAGAGATAGTTGAATTATGTAAAAAAACTTCTGTCACCCCGAAAAGAGATCAGAAGGGGCAGATTTATTTCTCAGTAGATGAAGTAAAAAAATTGAGAAATGCAAAATCTTCTGTAGTATCAGAAATGAATGTAAGAGGAGGAAGCGCAGCTGGAAGAATGACCCTCCCGAATAGTCAGAACAATGAAAAAGGAGTAAGAATTTTGGAATCAATAAGACCAAATGGTTCTAATGCCGAAAAGAAAGCTACATTGCCCGCAATGACGAAGCCCAATTCACAAAATGTTGTAAACGGATTATTAGAAACCCTCAACAAAATGGAAAATAATATAACAACATCAATGACCAAGCTTATTGACGAAAAGCTTGAAGGCATGGATGATGTAGTTCTTGAACTTGTAAGATGCAAGACAGAAAACGAAAATTTAAAGAATAAAGTTAACGAATTAAATAAAGAAAACTTTAAGCTAAAAAATGTATTGAATAGTTTCAAACCACTTATATGCGGTTTTTATATTAAGAAAGAAGAAGATACAAATTTCATGCTCTAAGCCGGGCATAAAGTCGGGAGTCTGGCTAAAAAGGGCTTCCAGTAGAATCAAAACAGGTTAGTAGTAAAGCGGGATGAAGCCCGCCAGAAGGATGAAAAAAATGGCAGTGAAGGAAGAAACAGGAGTAAGTACAACAACGGATGAGAGAAGCAAGGCATTAAAGCTTGCTATAGATAAGATTGAAAAGGATTTTGGCAAAGGTGCGATTATGCGTCTTGGTGACAAGCCTGCTGTTAGTGTGGAAACTATTCCGACCGGAGCTTTAGCTCTGGATGTTGCTTTAGGTGTAGGCGGCATACCGCGTGGACGTATTATAGAGATATATGGTCCGGAGTCTTCCGGTAAAACAACTCTTGCACAGCACATTGTTGCAGAATGTCAGAAGAAGGGCGGTATTGCGGCTTTTGTTGATGCTGAGCATGCTTTGGACCCGGAATATGCGAGAAATTTGGGTGTTAATGTAGATGAATTATTAATTTCGCAGCCGGATACAGGAGAGCAGGCGCTTGATATAACAGAAGAGCTTGTGCGTTCCGGTGCTGTAGATGTTATCGTAGTGGACTCTGTTGCGGCATTAGTTCCGAAGGCAGAAATTGAAGGCTCTATGGAAGACCAGCAGATGGGTTTGCAGGCAAGATTGATGTCTAAGGCATTGAGAAAATTAACAGGTATTATTGGTAAAACAAATACAACAGTTATTTTTATTAACCAGTTAAGACAGAAAATCGGGGTTATGTACGGTAATCCGGAGACAACAACCGGCGGTAATGCGTTGAAGTATTATGCTTCTGTTCGTTTAGAGATTAAACGTGTAGAAGGCTTGAAGGGTGATGGAGAGGATATCGGCAACCATGTAAGAGTACGTAT
Source organism: Candidatus Gastranaerophilales bacterium (assembly GCA_944325515.1). GTDB lineage: Bacteria > Cyanobacteriota > Vampirovibrionia > Gastranaerophilales > Gastranaerophilaceae > CAG-196. Next base: position 40,596 of record CALVAO010000003.1, read on the forward strand.
TTTAAAGAACAAGGTTGCTCCGCCATTTAGGACTGCTGAATTTGATATCATATTTGGCAAGGGAATTTGTAAGATTGGTAACATTCTTGATGTTGCTGTTGATTTGGATATTGTAAAAAAAGCCGGTTCCTGGTTCAGTTTTAATGATGATAAATTAGGACAGGGCAGAGATAAGGCAAAAGAATTTTTGGCAGCAAATCCGGAGATATTGAATCAAGTAGAAACTCTTGTCCGTGAAAAGCTTGCAAGTAATGTGTAATTGACTTGCTGCTGAAATTTTGATTTTTCAAAAATTTCATTTTAAACAAAGTTATCTTTACAATAAAAGATAACTTTGTTTATTATTTATGTAAATTAATCCGCGGGTTTGGACATTTTCCTTTGATTATAGAAAACGTGTAACGAGATTTTCAAAAAACTTTCTTCTCGGTGATGAAGCAATCGGTTTATCAGCATTATCACCAAGAACACTTTTTAGGTTCTCATTGTACAATGCATTTATCAGTTCATCTGTTTTTGAATTGTCAATATGGCTGCCTTCTCGTATTTTTAATAATTCGCCGTTATCTAAAAACTTTGCACCGCATGTATTGCAAACATCAATCTGAACTCCGCCTTTTCCGGAGCCCATTTTAACCATCGGCACATGGCAGAGCGGGCAGGTACGTATTTCTGTTTCATCAGTTTTTTTGAATTCACGCCCTTCAAGCATTTTTAGAATTTCATCTGCGTTTTCGTGAGGCTCATCAAATTTGTTTAATTCTCTGTTATCAAATAATATTCCGCCGCATCCGTCAAGGCATATATCAATATTAATTCCGGATTCCGGTACAAAAATTTTCTTCATGGTTTTGCCGCAGGCAGGGCATATCAAATCAAAGTTCTGGTTATCTGTCATATGTATTCTCCTATCCTAACACTAAATCACCGTGTTTTTTTATATGTTCAATTAATCCGCCGTCTTCAAGAAGTTTTATCATAACATCCGGAAGCGGTTCAATAGCCGTAATTGTTCCTTTGGTTAGATTCTTTAATGTTCCGGCTTTTATATCCAACTCCAATTCATCGCCGGCATCAATTCCGTCGGTATCGCATTCTATAGCCAAAAGTCCTATATTTATTGCATTACGGTAAAAAATTCTCGCAAAAGATTTGGCAATAACAGCACCCACACCGGCTATTTTTATAATTTGAGGCGCATGTTCTCTGGAGGAGCCCAGTCCAAAATTGTTTCCGGCTACAACAAAATCTCCTTTAGACATATTTTTAGCAAAGTTTTCATCAGCATCTTCCAGTACATGCTTTGCAAACTCCTGCAGGTCTGAGCGAAGATGAAATAACCGCCCTGGTGCGATATGGTCTGTCGATATATTATCACCGAATTTAAAAGCTTTTCCTCTCATAGTTATTCCCTTCTGTTTTTGTTTTGATAAACTCTATTTTATCATTAATATTAAAAACCGTATACAGAAGCCGGAAATAAAATTTCTTTTACTCGCCGTCAATCTTCTGGTCTTCTTTTTTAAACATATGTTTTATTTTATATTTTAGTGTTTTCTTTTCAGCTTCAGCTTCCTGTACAACTTCTTCAATTGTTGTTGCTTCACTTCCTTCAACAGGCTCCGGTATGGAGTTTACATAATCAACTGCATTCTGGTACTCTGTTTCAGTTGCAAGCCATTTGAACGATTTGATTAAGGTTAGAGGTTTAGCTGCGTCACCTCTTACAACAAGCTGGAATTTTGTTGCCGCATTATCAACGTAGCTATTGGCAAAGCTAGGTATTACAGCCATTTCGTTTTCCGGTATCATTTCGCAGAAGATGGAAAATGCTTTTGCTGTTACAATATTCAAGCTTGCCGCACTGTTAATAAGATTAGCCGGATTGATTGCACCGATTGGTCCAAGGAGGTTTGAAATAAGAGATGCCATTCTTGCACGTACTTTCATATCAGCATAGTTTCTCAAGATATCAAAATCGCCGAAGATATGCAGGCTTAAGATATCGCCCAGAGAAGTAATCGGGTCTATATGACAAACTCCGTCAAGGAAGTTTAATTCTCCACTCAAGTCAGAAAAATGAGTAGTATCAATTGTTGTCAGTCCGCTTATTATTCCGCCGAGAGCTGTCTGGAAGAATTGTGATTCGCGGATATTTTCTGCAATAATAAGGTTTTCTATTTTTCCGAAAGGTCCGAATTGACCGTTTTTGATATCAAAATTTACTTTACCTTTAAGACTTTTGACCTGTTCTTGATATGTTGAGCCGCTTAGTGAAATATCCGTATTGAAGCTTGCTGTACCGGAAAGTGTATCTTTCATATTAACAGCATCATTCAATGCTTGATTTACGTCTATTCCCCGTCCATTGACATTGATATTCAAGAGCATTGTAATTAGGTTTATTGAAATATTTCCATTAACTCTGCCTTTAAAGATATTGGCTCTCATATTTCTTATAAAGAAAACATTTCTTGCCATAGAAATTCTTGCCATTATGTTTTTTATATCAATTTTTCCGGAGATAATTCTGGATAAATTAATTGTACCGTTTTGAACAACTATCGGAATATCTGCCGGCGCAGAAGATGAAGCGTTTGAATTAGAAGTTTTAGGAACATAATTCATTGCTTTTTCAACAACTTTCATTAATTTATCAACATTCAAGTACCTTGAAGAAACATCAAGTTTTGTAATATTCAAAACAGATGAAGGCAGCAGACTCACTGTTCCTTGAGTTTGAATATCTGATTCATTAAGGATTAAGTCTTTAACTTCAAAATCCGCGTGGTGCCCTCTTAATTGCAGGTTAGCTTGACGCAATGTGAGCAAAAGTTCCGGTATTGCAAGATTTCTTACTTCAAAACCTCCGCGCATCCTCGGAGAAACAGCTTCTCCAAAAATAAATGCACGTCCGTTAATTGTTAAATCAGAGTTCGGGAATGCATATATTTTACCTTGCAGGGCTTTTGGCATTGTGATTTTAATTAAATTAATTGTCTTTCCTGCAATCGTACCGTCAATTCCGAAAACTTCATTCAAATTAACAACTTCATTGCCTTTTTCATCAACTGTTACGGTTCTTGTGTACAAGCCTGTTTTTTTGATTTTTATTCTGTTTTCTTTAAAGTCAATAACTGACTGCAGAGAAGTGTTAAGGTTTGCTAAGTTATTAAAATCAACCGGAGTAATAAAGTTTGCCTTATCTGCAAGTGCTTGAACAAAAAGAGTTTGCTTCCTTTTGTCACCATCAAGTGTAAGTTTCACGGGAATTGAGCCTTGAGAATGAATAAACGGCTTGAATTCGCGTCCGATAAGCTGTACTAAATCGTCAGTATTAACGCTGCCCTGTGCAGTAAAATTAATTGACTCTAATTGTTTATAATCAATAACTCCGCCGGAGTATTTGATTTGTGATTTATTATTCAATAATATTGAATTTTCTTTGATATTGATATTATCATCAGCCAGTTCTATATTAAGAAGCGGAATTGATATTGTTGAATTCGTTTTAGGCATTGTAATTTCAAATCCGCTGTTATCAATTTTGCCTCTCAAATCTTTTTTGTCTTGGACAAATTCAGCGACTAATTTTGTGTTATTAACTACAAAATTTTTGTTGCCAATTTTTAAATTATTTAATCCGAATTTTAATCCAGCCTGCGCATCTTTCAATTTCCCTTTGAGGCTCAAGTCTATAGCTGCCATTCCGGAAGATAGTTTATATGTATTGCGTAGATTTTGCGGTGCAAAAGCATTAAATAAAATCGGCAAAGGAATTTTGTTTGCTTTTATATTAATATCCGCCACGGATTTTTCATCTATTTTACCGTCAATATTAACAGGATAGCCGCCTGCATTTATACTGGAATTTCTTATATCAAGAATATTATTATCAAGTTTTATGTTGATATTTGCATCGGATAATACTCTGCCTAGATTACGTACGCTTACGCCTCCGTTTTTAACAATAACCGAGCCGCTGGAATTAATCTTTTTAAAATTGGTTTTGATATAGCAGTCAGCATTAAGAGAACCTTCAGCTTTAATTTGTGCCAGTTCGTTTCTTATTGAGAGTGAATCCAGAAAAGCTTTGGATAAAATTAAGATATCATTGAACTTGATTGTACCTGTTTTGATATTTATATCAAGTTTCGGGTTGTGTCCGTAGCGAAGCTTTCCTGAGAGCATAATGTTCTGGTTTTCAACAGGGTAAATATTTGTATCAAGTGTGACATTTGTGCCGAAAGTTTCTGCTCTCAGATAACTTGACGGCAGCCGGAGCTGTGAAACTTTCAGAGTAATATCATTAATATTAAAGTGACCGTAAGAGGTTATCTTTCCTCTGTGGTTTCGTATTCTCAGTTTTGTATCAAGATTAGCTTTCAAATCATAATTTCTGTACATTGTAACAGGGTTTATAAACGGCACATCAAGTCTTTGTGCCGGATCGTCTTCTTCATCCAGCTCTGTTCCGAATTCCGGAAGGAATGTGTTGATATCTATATTTGCCGTAATGTTTTTGTTTTTATCGCTGAAGAGTTCTGCATATGTTTTAATTTTTGCGGTTTTGCCGTTAAAATAACCAAATCTTAATTCTTCACCCTTCAGTTCCAGAAAATGTTCTGACTTAAGGTCATTTACAAGAATTCTGTAATTATCAAGTTTTACGTTTGGCACCTTAATTCTTATCCATTTAGGATTAAAATGAAAAGCGCCTGTTTCTGCGGTTTGCCTTACTTCTTCCAATTCTTGTTCTTTCTGCGGGTTGACAAGAGTTTCGATAAGTTTAACTATTTTGAAATTTTCATTGTTAGCTATTTCAAGGTTTACAAAAGGATTTTCTGCTTCAAAGCAGGATACTTTTACTGTCAAAAGCAGTAAACTCGGGAGTGAAATTCTGGTTTTTATACTTTCTGCAGAAAATAAAAGCGAGCCGTCCGGAAGGTTAATATATATGTTATCAGCTTTCAACCCTGCACCCAGAAGGGGCGTTGTAATTATCTTAGGATTTTCATAACTAATGTTTATCTTGGCATAATCCTTTGCGAGTTTTTTAACTTCAGTTTCATATTTGTTTAAATTTATTGCGTTTGGAAGAACAAATAAAAAACATAAATAAGCTAAAACTAAAAAGCTTGCAATAACAACTCCTAAATATTTAAAAAAAACTTTCATCACATACTCCCGTAATTCATATCCATACAAGAGATTATACCACAAAAAGCCGCCAATTTTTAAAACATTTTAAATAAAAAGTTTAAAAAGCAGCGGATTTCAGAATCTGCTTAAATGTAACATTTGCTTTCAATTGTAAAGATTTTGTAAGAACTTGACATGTTTTTGGTAAAATTAAAAAAGTTGGATATTATAGCCGAATTAAGGAAAAGAGATTATGAAGAAATTTTTGTTTACTTTATTTTGTATGTTTATGACTTTAACTTCTGCACAGGCAATGAGTGTTGATGCTTTTATGGATAAACATATAGCTCCGATTTCGGATGCTGTCGCCCGTCTTATATTTTTCCCGATAAAGATATGCGGCTATGATGTTCCGATAATTATTTTCTGGATTCTTATTGCAGGATTCTTCTTTACTATATATTTTAAAGGAATTTCTGTATGGGGATTTAAACATGCAATAGATATAATCAGAAAACCTGCAGAAAAAAATCATGACGGCTGCGGAGAAGTTTCATCATTCCAGGCACTTGCAACAGCTCTTTCCGGAACAATCGGTATCGGAAGTATTGCAGGTGTTGCAATTTCGATTTCAATTGGCGGTCCGGGTGCTGCATTCTGGATTTTTGCCGGAGCATTACTCGGTATGTCAATCAAGTTTGTTGAAGCAACGCTTGCAGTAAAATACAGAAGATTTAATCTTGACGGTTCTGTATCGGGCGGTCCGATGCACTATATTGCACACGGACTTACCAGAAAGAAAATGCGCTGGTTAGGTCAGCCTTTATCTGTTGTGTATGCGATTCTTTGTATAGGCGGCGGTATCACAGGCGGAAATATGATTCAAATTAACCAGACTGCACACCAGATGGTATTTATTACAGGCGGTGAACATAGTTTTCTGCAAGGCTTTACGTGGGTTGTAGGACTTGTCGTTGCCGTACTTATCGGAATGGTTATAGTAGGCGGTATTAAGAGCATAGCAAAAGTTACAACAATCTTAACTCCTACAATGTGTGTTATGTACATCGTATCCGGTTTAATTGTTATTTTTGCCAATTTTGTAAATATACCTCACGCTATTATGCTTATTTTAAAAGAAGCATTCCATCCTACAGCAGTTGCAGGCGGTATATTTGGAACTATTATTATAGGTTTAAGACGTTCTGTTCAGTGTAACGAAGCCGGTACCGGTGCTGCTGCAATTGTTTATGCTACAGCACAAACAAAAGAACCTGTTTCTCAAGGGTTTGTAGCTTTAATTGAAACCTTCTTAACAGGTGTTTTATGTTTATTTACATCTTTTGCAATTGTATTTTCCGGTGCCTGCACACAGGCAACAAAAGAAATTTCCGGTATTGAACTTGCATCTAATGCATTCCAATCTGTAATTCCGTTCTTTCCGGTTATACTTTCCGCAATTGCTATTATGTTTGCTTTATCAACATTAATTTCATGGGCTTATTACGGTCAGAAAGCCTGGACATTCTTGTTCGGTGAAGGTAAAAAACGTGTTCTTGCGTTTAACCTTATATATTGTCTGTTTATTATTATAGGCTCTGCAATGAATGTTAAATCAGTAATTGATATTACAGACGCTATGATGATTGCGCTTTGTGTTCCTAATATTATTGTTCTATATATTTTATGTCCGGAAATTAAACGCGATTTGAAATCTTATCTTGAAAGACATAAGATGAATTTTATGAAATTCTAATAAATCCTAATATAAAAGCTAAACAGCTCTCTGATTAGACATTATCTTTATTAAGGTGGTGTCTAATTGCTTTATTAAAATTCTCACTGAATTTTTTTATGCCCTCCGGAGTCTGAAAAACAGCAAGTTTGTTGCCTTCAGTATCAACGGCATAGCGCATTATCGGATCATATTTGTTGGAAGGCTTGACGTAAACATAACTTATGCCGTATTTGCTTTGGGGAGATATTTTAACCAGACCGTCAGCTGTTTTATCTTTTATTGTCATAACTCCGCGTGAATCTTTCTGTTTTGTACCTTGAACTTATCATAAGCTTTTCGCATATTTTGTCATAAATATTCTTGTGTGAATTTTTTACGGCTTTATTTTTTGTGCGATTACCGGCTATAAAATCCATTAACTCGCGTGTTTTTGTTATGACTCTCGGCTTGTTTTTCGCAATGTATTCTTCTGCAGCTTCCGGATGATAACTGTCAAAACGGAGTTTTGTGTCGATTTCCGGCATATATTTAAATCTCATGCCATTTGCTTTGATATAATTAGCTGCATTATAGTCCTTGCTGTTTTTTAACACATATAAAATATTATCTTTTCTGCCAAAATTTTCCATAATAATTCTGCCGTTTCCGCCTACGGTTTTTTCAAAACCCTCACGCATTTCCGGACCGAATTTACTGAAATTTAATATAAAAGCTCCGCGAAAATTTGTAGAAGATACATTATTATTCATATTACCGCCTTTCTAAAGGTTTAAAAAAACGTAAAATTTTTTTTGCTAGATACAATTTTTAATATGCTGTTCTAACTTATTCAAAATCTCATCATCAATAATATGTTCAATCTTACAGGCAGCTTCTTCTGCCAAATTGTGATTTACCCCCAGAACTTTTTCAAAAAACACGGATAAAGTTTCGTGTTTCTTTATCACTTCTTTTGCCTTTTTTACCCCTTCATCAGTTATTGAAATAGTGCCGTACCTTCCGTAGTTAATCAGTCCGGACTGTTCAAGTTTTTGCAATGCTTCTGTTACTGATGCCCTTGAAACATTAAGACGTCTGGATACATCAATAGCTTTAACCTTTTTTTCTTTATTATAAATGGTGTAAACAGCTTCAATATAATCTTCTAAGCTTGAAGAGATTTGAGCCATTTCATGCCTCCTATCATATAAAAAGACCCGCATATTATATTTAATTTGTCCGGTGTAAGTACTGTTTCGTTTCTGTACGGTTCTGCACCTGCCGGACAATTTTTTAAAAGTATATCATAATCACATGCATTTGGATAGTCAAAGCTGTTTAGATAAACTTCGTCGTCTGCTCTAAATAATGCGTTCATCATTTTTGGAAAATCTTTGTTCTTTAAACATCCGAAAACAAACCTGCGTTTTTCATTCGGGAAATAATAATCAAGATTATCTCTCAATGCTTTTATGCTGTTCGGATTATGTGAAGCGTCAACTATAAGATTTTGTTCCGGAAAATACTGAAATCTGCATGGGTTTTTAACTTTTTTCAAAGCTTCGGCAATAGTTTCGCTGCTGATATTTTTGAATAAATAATTAACAGCATTGATAACAAGAGCCAGATTTTCTTGCTGGTGCAAGCCTTTAAGCGAAAGAGCTTCAGTAAATTCTGGATTGACAAAAGGTGCAGCAAGAATAAAGAGAGAATCCATTTCATCTGCTTTATCTTTTATGGCTTCATAACCTTCCGATGTAATAACGGGACAGCCTTTTTTTATTATTCCCGCCTTTTCAAAGGCTATTTCATCTTTAGTTTTTCCGAGCCTTTCTGTGTGATCTAAATCGATATGCGTAATTATTGAACAGAGATTATCTTTTATAACGTTTGTTGCGTCAAATCTCCCTCCCAGTCCTGTTTCCAGAATAACTATATCAACATTGTTACGGGCGAAATACAGAAACATCATAACAGTAAGGATTTCAAATTCCGTAAGGTGAATACCGCATCCGCATATTTCGTTTATATATTTTTCAAACTCATCTTGTGGAATTTCTTTGCCGTTAATTTTTATTCTCTCTGTATAATCCCAAATATGCGGGCTTGTGTAGAGTCCGGTTTTGTATCCGGCTTCTCTTAGAATAGCATCAAGCATTGTACAAACAGAGCCTTTGCCGTTTGTTCCCGCAACATGAATATATTTGAGTTTATACTGCGGGTTTCTGAATTTTTCCAGAGCGGAAGATATTCTGTCCAGCCCCAGATTAATATAGAACTTGCCTTTGCTTGTTAAAAGTTTTACCGCATCGTTGTACATAGTTATTCTCTTTGTCATTTTGCCGGAAACAATACCGGTTTTTCTTCATTTGCAGTTTTCACTTATACTATACATTAGAAAAACTTTGCTGTACACTCTGCTAAATAAGTAATAATAGTTTCTAGGAGTTAACAAAAATACTAATTTTCTAATTTTTGTGTAAAGTTTTATTAACATACTCATAATATTAGTCAAAAAATAATCTTTTGATGTTTTAATAGTCATGTGTAGTATAAAAATTACTATATAAAAGGTTAGGGCATGATAAATCCAATCAGCATTAGTACAAATCCTATTTTTTATCAAAGCAAGCAGGCAAAAGAAACGAAGCCCGCAAATGTTTCAGCCTCAAATTTTGAACTTTCCGATTACAAAATAGGGCAGGCAATTTTAGCTAGAAACAATATTTCCTTCCGCAACCTTGTAGTCCCAATTGAAGTTACAGACAAATACAACAAAAAAATTGAAGGCAAAGACCATCTGGATTTACCTAATGTGCATATTTATGAGTATCCGGATACGAATTTAACATTAGTACTTAACTTGGCAGATAAAATCAAAAACCCTATTGTATCAATGACTTTAAATAACCAAGAACAATCAGAATATAACCCAATTATGTCAAATCTTTTAAAAATAATAATTAATAAACGTTTTTTACAAACCTTTGGAGCTGATACATATTATGAAAATGAGGGTAATGTTATTTCATATTTTCAATTAAATAATCAGGATGCAGTAAAAAATATTTCCCAATTAAATAAAATCATTTTTAATACAAAGTTTAATAAAATAGAACTTGAAATGGCAAAAAAAAATCTAATTAAATATATTAATTCTGATGAATATAATAATACAAATATAGATATGAAATATTTATATAAATCTTCTGATTTTAAATCTAATAATGAATTAACAAAAGAAATTAACTCTGTTACTCTCTATAACATACAAAACTATCAAGATAATTGTTTAAAGAATTCAGAAGGAATGGCACAGGTTGTCATTCCTAAAAATTCTTTTGTAAAAGATCAAAATAAAATTTTACAATCAATTAACAAAAATATACCTATAAAACTTAAACCTCAAAATAGTACAGAAGATATGCAAAAATTTATTCCCAATACTCAATTGGTTTGTATAAGAGATCTACCTGACAGTTATCCATTAAATTTTAACTACAAAATTTCTTTTAATAATACTAAAGAGAGTCTTATTGGCGAAATTGCAGAACTTATTTTAACAGGTGATAATTATATTGTATTAGAAAAATATTATAAAGATCCCATAGAAATAAGAAATCCTAAACAAACTAATACATGTTTGTATTGGAAAATAAATACTGATATAGCGCCAAATCAAGATATAAATGAAAAAGAAGAATATAAAAAATTCCAAAAATATGTCAACAACATTTATCAATCAGATTTTGCTAATGAATTAGAAGAATATAAAAATTTACTAAAAGATGATTATAAATATGATTTACAAGAAAATGAAAATGCCCTGGAAAGGTGTAAGCCTTTTCTTATAGATGAATATTTCCAAATTTATGAATTAATAAATTCTATAACAGAACAGGATATAAAAAATTTTATAAGAAAATTTATTATAGAGCAAAAACCTGTTATTCACATAAATGATACAAAAAAATATGAGGAATATAATCATGATAAAACCAATTAGCTCTGCAATACATAGGACGCAATGTAAAAATATTTTTCAAAAATTAACTAATAATATTTTACGTACAAAAAAAAATCAAAGTATTGCTAACTTAAAGTATGTTGTGCCATATGTTGCAGTACCAATTGTTGCATATAATACTAAGACAGATGCTAATGAACGTAAGTTAGCTCAAAATTTAGAAAAAGGGAAAGCACATACTCCTGTAACTGATAATACAGAAACAAATACCAAAGCATTACGCAAAGCTGGAATTAGAAAAAAGGATATCAATAAAGAGCTTGATAAAGATGGAAACTTAAAAAATGAATCAACAAAAAAAGATTTAGATTCAAAGAAGATTTCTCATAAAGGTGCCCCAGACGACCAGCACTTTGAACCTGCAGACGCTTCATATAATGGCGAAACATATGGAGATATGCCAAAGGTATATGAGCCGGAAACTGGTATACAAGGAATTTCCCAGCACGCAGAAATTCCAAATTTTGATGATGCTATAAGCGGAACTCCTATTTCTGCATCGCTTGCAGAGGTTGCAGATATGCTTGATAATCCAATTTTAACGGGCGTTGCTGCCGAATTACTTCCGGGTACAAAATTCTTAAAACCCGCTAAAGACCTCTTTGACGGAGACTTTGAAAAAGCAGCAGTAGGAACAGCAACGAGAGCCGGAGAGATTCTTGTTTCTCCGTTTAAGCTTGGCTGGGCTGCGTTTGGAGCGTTTTCCGGCACTGTATCGTGGCTTGCGGGTAATAGGGGCGAAGGTACAGGTTTCTTTGGCGGTGCTAAAAGAGCTTCTCTTATGTGGGCAAAACAGAGGAATAAAGCAGAAAATGCAGTACTAGGCAGAGAAGAAGCGGATCCAGATAAAGGTCAAAAAGAAAAGAAACAAATTTATGAAGAAGCAACTCAAAAAGATGTGGATAATATAAGAACAAGTACCCGAAAGGCAATAGAAAGAGAAAATGAGATAAGAAAAAAGGACGCTGAGCAATCTTCAAAAGAGCTGGAGGCTTTAAAAGGAACAGCAAGAAGAAAAGCTCAAGAAGCCGATAGGATATCTGCAAGAGCAAATTCCCGAATTCAAGAGAATAATGCTCAAGTTACTAATGCACGGCAATATTATCAACAACTTATCATTGAAAAAAATAATTCTTTTAAATATATGCAAGACACTATGGCGCAAATAGATTCAGAAATTAGCAATGCACGAGCGCATTATGATAAAAAATTGCAACAAGAATTGACTAAGCAAAAAGCTATATTAGAAAGACAAATGAAACAAGTTTCTGATGAGGTGCTTGCAAATGCAAATTACATAATTGAAACTGTTAGAAAATATGAAGCCCTGTATCAAAAAACTAATCATAAAGGCTTTGGTAAAATTGCAGGGTATGATAATATCAAACAAGAATTAACAAAAATGTTTGGTGTGCCGCTATTAAAAAAACAAAATGTTCCAAATGCAATACTATTATACGGGCAGAAAGGAAGTGGTAAAAATCTTTTTGGAGCAGCAATGGCTACACAATTCGATTGCTATGATGGAGGCAGTATGTTGCTAAAAATCGGAGATGATCTGAATTTTGATAAATTGATGGAAATAGCAGAAGATGCCCGGGCGAAATTTGTAAAAACAGGTAAAAGAACTATTATACAAATAAATGAAGTTGAATATTTCGGTAATAATCAAACTACATCATTCTTCAAAAGACTAAAAGGTAGACCGAAAAATTTTGCGGAATTTTTGTCTAATTGTGCAGATAAATATGGTTGCACAATCATGGCATCAACAAATTCGCCGGAAGAAATTGATAAACCGGTATTAGAACAAATGAAACCCCTATATGTTCCACCGGCAAACCGTGACGACATAGCTAAGATTCTTAAACATCATGTAGATGGCAAAGAAACCGGTAAAATTGATTATGAAAAATTGGCAGATAAATTAATAGAAAAAGCCGGTAATGGTGCATTTAGCAATGCACGTTTAGAAAATATAGTTTACAAAGTCAAAACCACTTATAAAATGATTACACAAGAATTATTAGAAGATGAAATTAACCAGAGAATGCCTGACATATCTCGAGAAGATATAGAAGTGTATGCTAAAAGGATTTAAACTATGAGAATAACTTCTATATCAACAATACAAATAACTAATTTTAAAGCAAAAAGTATTTCCAGCCGGATGAGGGACATGAGAGATGAATATGGTTGGTGGAAGTGGAATACCGGAGGCGGAAAAAGTGAAGCCAGACGACGTGCGGAATCACAACTAAACGATGAATGTAACAATTCTGAACGAGATGCAAGAATTGCAGAGGAAAAGGCTCAATCTTTTTATCAATACTCAAAAACAAAGTTAGAAGCGCAGGAAACAAAAATCCGAGAAAAACAAAATACTTTAAGTGAGTTGCAGTATATAACTTATCAAAATAATAGAACAATTGATAGGTTAAAAGCAGAGACCTCAAGTAATGCACGCACCATTTCCAGAAATTATCAAGAAGCTGCAAGATTAATACAAGAACATAATGATTTAAATAATAAACTGCTCCATTCAATTAGGGAGTATTCCGATTTAAAAGATGATGCAAGAAAAAGCAAAAATAAATCTAATAACTATATAAATCAGAAAGTGAAAGAAGTAAAAAATAATTTTAAAATAAAACAAGACGCTAATATTACTGAAACAGAAACAAGAATGCGGAATGCAGATGCATTAGCAGAACAACTTTTCAAAGTGTCAGTATCTTTACAAAGAACAGGTCTTTCTCAAATACAGGGATATGATTATGCTAAGGCTATTTTAAGCCGCTTATTTATAGAACCTTCTCAGTATAATAATGAAACAAGTGTACCCAATGGAGTGTTGTTGTATGGACCACAGGGCTGTGGCAAAACAACGCTGGCGCAGGCTTTTGCTGAAAGTACCGATAATAAGATTGTATACTTTAGACCTACAATGAATAATGATAAAGCATACAATCAACTGGTAGATATTGTTAACTTTGCTAAAGAAACATTTAATAATGATAAAAAACGAACTTTTGTTATAGTCGATGAATTTGACTCTTTTGCACCCAAAAATAATATGAGAAGTAAGAGAATGAAAAATCTTACTGATTTTATTTCAGAAGAATATCATTGTTCAATCTTAGCAACAACAAATTTTCCAGAGAACATTGATCCTACCTTATTGCGAGATGGACGTTTTGAAAAAATTGCAATTGGACCTGCCGAAGAAGAAGATTTAAAGCAAATTATTTATCGTTATCTAAATGGTTGTTTTAATAATAAAGCTGAAATTGATAAATTAATTTCTATAATTTTAAATAATAAAAACGGAAAATATAGTAATTCCTTAATTAGAGATATTATTGATAATTGTATTGCACGGGCTAACATCATGAAACTTGACTTAGAAGCAACGCAATTATTTGAGACCTTTAATAATACTATTCCAGATATTACGAATAAATTTTTGAAACATTTTAAACAACAGATTCAATATATGCAAAAGATTTAGAGGTTAAAATGAAAATAAACAGTTATATAAACATGCCAGTCAATCAATATGGATTTAAGGCTAAAACATATTCCGAAAGAGTCCAAGAGCGACTTAGCGGGTCAGACTGGTGGGACAAGAACTTTGGAGGAGATGAAGAACGTGCCCGTAATTCCGCCGAACGAGAGATGCTGGACGAAATAGATAATAACACGAGCAGAAAGCGTCATGCAGAGAGTGAGTATGAACGTTATGTTGATAATTATAATTATCAAAGTAGTAGAAATACAAGTCGGTTAAATAAGTTAGAAAATGAGATTCAAAGGGAACATAATTTACACACATCACAGGAGTCAAAAATTAAATCTCTAAATTCCAAAATTGCCGCGCAAACAGATAAGGTTATAGCAAGCAGCAGAACTTTAGATAATATAACGGAGAAAACTAATACCACAAGGGACAAAGTTTCTAGTTTAAAACTAGAAACTATAAAGTTAAAGAGAGAAGTTAGTAATATAAAATTTCAAACCGAAATTAAAATTCAAGAAGAAACAGAAAAAATAAGAAAACAAAGTTTTGAAAAATATAATCAAAAAGTAGAAGCACTAACTAAAAAACCATTACTATATTTAAATCAAAATATAATTTTACCGCTTAAAATAAAACAGTCCGGAAAAGCTTTTACAATACCCAACGGGTTATTAATTGAAACACCTTCAAAATTATTTTCTAAAATTATTCTATCTTGGATTACGAAGAAAACAAATTCTAACTATGCAATACTAAATGCAAAAAAATATAAAACCGAAAGTGATTTCTTTGACGCATTAAGTGACATTTCAGAGCAAGCTAGAAATTATAACAAACAAACTAACTGCCATACATTTACATTAATTAATAACATAGAGAAATTTACCAGAAAAAAAAACTCACAAATCATACCATATTTGAAAAGTTTTATGGATACAACATCAAGAGATTATAGTAATACAATAATTCTTTCTACAAAAGATAGTACAAAACTGGATCCAATATTAATAGCAAAACATAGATTCCCTCTAAAAATGGACTTGACATGGAATTTTGTATTTATGAAAAAATATGGATTTAGGACAATGTTATCTAATTTATTAAAAATAAAGGCTAAGCGTACAAAATTCAAAGCTAGATTGGACAAAAAAAATAGTAAATCATTAAGTGTAACAGGAAATATTATTAGACAAAATAATATTAATAAAAGTAATACACTTCAAAATTTAGAAAAAAATAATAAAAATAATGTAATTACAAATAATACCCCTGTAAAAAAAGTTCCAAATGCACAACCGCTAATGCCGATAAAATCTGAGCCATCTAATTTAAAGATAATAGAACCGTCATTAGATAACTTAAGGCTTTACCTTAATGAGTTAGTTAAACAAAACAAAACAATTATTGTTGAAAATTTGCAAAGAGTCATCTCTGAGTTTTCTATATCCGATATGATAAATTTATTGAAAATAATTGATGCAATAGACCCAACAGACAAGATTATACCTATATCAGATATTAATATACCCGAAGAAAATAATTATGATGATATAGTATCATTTATAAAGAAAAATATTGGTCATCTCACCCAAAAAGAAATTATAGAAATAATACAAATTATAGAACTATTCATAGAATTTATGGAAAATAAGCAGCCTTATAATGATAAACTATATTCTTATTTAAAAAATGCTGATTTTATGAAAATTATTGTTAATTCGTCAATTTTAAAGAAGTGTTTACACTAAATTCCTTCTATTATTCCATCTTTCCATTCCAGAAATGGTGTAGAGTTTGGGTAATTTTGGAATCTGGTTTGTGGATTAGGAACCGTTTGAACAAGCTTTGCTTTTTATAAGGACTTTGGGAAACAAAGTCGATGCAGGGTAATAATACATTTTTGTCAATATTTTCTATTGTTCTTTTAGAAAAATCACAGGCTACAGCTTCAAAGGGATTTTCTGAAGCATAGACGCAAATTTTTTCAAGCATATTTTGGTATTTTGCCCTAAAAATTTCAAGTTTTGGAAAAGTTAATGTTTCCTCAAGCAGTTTTACGAGTTTTTTTCCGCCTAGTTTTTGGATTAGATTCTGTTCGTGTACAGCGTGTAAAAATTCGTGCAAAATCGGTTCCAGAAAGAAATCCGTAGAAGAAAAATGACGGTCAAAATTCTCATCTGCCATGCAGTCTATTCTCTCCCAATACTCGTTTCCGTCAGAATGATTAAAATCCTTAAACTCATTAAAAAATATGGTTTTTTCCGGAGTTATTTTACTATCTTTTTTGTGCAGTTTAACAGGAGCGAAATTTAAAAATCCTATTGAACTTTTATCTTGAATATTTAAATTTTGAAAATCTTCTACAAAAATTCCGTTTGGCAGCCCTAGATTTAAATGATAATTTTCATTTAAATATTTAATAATTTCCAGACATTTAAGCGAACACCACGCAATAACTTTATTTTCTTTAAAGTCAGTTTGGATTCCGTTTTTTGCAAATTCTTGCGCAATTCTCTTTATATCAGAAGAAGCGATTTCTTTCTGCATTTTCTGCGTAAGACCCGCTTGAAAATTGATATTTGTATTTTGAACTTTCATAACAATAACAAAACATAAACAAAAAAAATTTTGCTTATATTTTGTGAAAAATACTAATTTTCAAATTTTGTGTAAAGTTTTATTAACATACTTAAAATATTAGTCAAAAAATAATTTTTTGATGTTTTAATAGTCATGTGTAGTATAAAAATTACTATATAAAAGGTTAGGGAATGATTAATCCAATCAACATTAGTACAAATCAGATTTATTATACAAACAGGCAGGCAAAAGAAACGAAGCCCGTTAATGTTTCAGTCCCAAATTTTGAGCTTTTTGATTATAAGACTGGACAGGCTATTCTTGCGCGCAATAATATCTCATTCCGGAATCTTGCAACGCCAATCGAAGTAACTGATAAATACAACAAAAAAGTCGAAGGCAAAGACCATCTGGATTTACCCAATGTTCATATTTATAAGTATCCGGATACGAATTTGCAGGTTTTTATAAATGAACACCCTAATATGGGTAAATATTCTGATATTATACAAGCAAACTTGTATGTAAAAAAGTTCGGTTCAGAAGAAAATCTAATCAAAAAAGAGATTAGCATACGTTTATTGTCAAAACTTGTCAATAATAAACATGAAAAAACTAATGTAACAAAAAATAATCGCGGATTTTTCACCTTAACAACAGTACTTCCAAAGAATGAGTATAAAAATTTAGAAACTTTTAATAAAATAATAAGCGAGCCTAATTTTACACAAAAAGATTTAGATAATGTTAAAAAAGATTTGATTGAAGAAATAAAGTCTACAGAACATAAAAAATCTCTAAAACTTTATGCTTCTTTATATGGTGAAGATAGTTTAAAATCTGAAGAAGAAACAATAAATGAAATAAACAATACATCACTTAGCGAAATTCAGAAATATTATTCAGACAGCATAAAGAATTCAGAAGCCCAGTATTTTATAACTGCAGATAAAATATTCTTACAAAACAACAAAAAAGAGATACAAAAAAGCCTCAATTCAAACATTAGCCGTCCATACTTATCTCACAACGAAGAACCGGAAAAAAGTCCTGTATTTTTGCCTAACTTAAAAGATATCAGAATCGTAGATAATGATAACAAAGCTTATGTAGAAATGTACTACCCGTGCAGTTCCAATACGTTGAGAGATTATTTGGCAAATTTATATTTAAGCTTCATATGTTTATTTTATAGGGATCCATACATTTTAGAAACTTCTGGTCCCAAAGCAATACAACCACCAATAGAGTCTAAATTATCTAATAACCTATCATTAAATACGTTAGATATTCAATTTAATCCAATTGATACTATACATAATAAAGATAAAGAAATTATTGTACAGCAAGGAATGTTATATGATTTGTATGATAGAGATTTTGCTCAAATGCTAAAGGCAATAAAAGATTATGAAAATGAACTTTTGGACAAAAAACTAAATAAGAAATTTAATATTAAATCATCAAATAATACGTTATGTAATTATGCTTATGATATTTTCAAAACATATGAGATAAATGAATCTATAAAACCAGACGATATAAGACATATTATCTGGTACAATATCGTTTGCCAAAGACCGATTTTGATTATAAATAATGAACACAAAATAAGAGAAGTCATAAAAAATGCCAGTAAACCGAATTATGCCTGATAAGATTATGGCAAAAGTACAAAACTTTATGATGTAATTTATGTTTTATACCGCTTTTTCAAGTGCTTGATATACTTCTTGAGAGATTAAGCCGGAATTTACATCTTCATGTATGACGTTTAGAGCTTCTTCGCGGCTCATTGAATCTTTATAGCTCCTCTTTTCTCTTAAAGCGGTGTATTTATCTGCGGCTGTAAGTATCTGCGATGTAATATCCGGTGTGTAATCATCGGTTATTGCAGGATAGCCGTCACCGTTAGGCGTCTGATGATGGTATTTTACAAGATTTAAGACATTTTGATTAACGCCCTGCTGTTTTAAAAGTGAATAACCAAGCTCTGAATGCAAATCCATAACTTTCTTTTCTTCCGGCGTTAAGCTGCCGTTCTTGTTCAAAATCTTTTCCGGAATTAGGATTTTACCATAATCGTGAAGCATGGCTGCCTGCTGTAAATCTGAAAGGTTTATTTCGTTCTTCATCTCCTGCGGAAGCGATGAATATATTTTAGCTGCTGTAACACGTGTATCCATTAAATGCCCGCGCTTAAGTTTCTCCAGCTCTTCTGTATTTACTTTTAGCGGAATACCGTTTTCTTTAAGGATTTTAATTATTTCCGGATTTGATTTCGCAAGTCTTGCTACTGTATTTTTATCCCAATAATTTTCATACAAAGGATTTGTATTAAAAGAATCATTCGCCGGCAAAAATGTTTCCGGATAAGCAGTCTGATTAGACCGGAACTGAATCCGCGGGAATGTAATATTGTTTAGTATCGGGTTGTTATATATCGGGTTCATTCTTTTCTTCAACTTCACACTAACTTGTTATAGTCATGTAAAGTATTTTTTTAATGAAAATTTGACTAAAAAACACAGTTTGTTAACAAACTGTTACATTTGTACATAAAAATGCTGATTTCCCGAAGACGTTTTATCTCCCTAAAACTTACCCTTTATTTTTGCAGGACGCCATATATAGCGCGATTTATCCGTATCGATTAATTCAAATCCGTTTTTTTCATAAAAATTTGTTGCGGAATAGACAGAACTCAGCGTAATTGCTTTGTTATATATCTTTTTCAAAACATTAATAAAACCGGTTCCTATTTGTTTGTATTGACGTGTATCAGAGGCATATGCCGTTTCGGGATTTACCTGCAGATACGCAAGCTCGGCAGGCTGGTGTTTTTCCAGCTCTATCTGCGCCAGACCAAGGATTTTATGCTCATTAAGCTTTTCGTAATTCTCATCCTGGCGTGTCAAGGCATATATTTTAAAATTCTCTGCCGGCAGGAAATCTCCCGCAATTCCGCTTGCTGTTGAGGCAATATCAGTTGCATAAGTATGATTTTTCCCCCAGCCCTTAGCTACATTTACAAGAGTTCTTAAATCATCATTACTGGCAGGTTCAATCTCTACCAGAGAGACATTTAAAGGCTGGTAAGTTTTCTTTTTGGGGTTATATTTTGAGATTTCGGTATTTGTCAGAAATTTTGCACCGAAATTTACTGAATTTAATTTATTTATTTGCATAGTATTCTTTTTAAAACCGGACAAAAAATTTTTTGCTAGCAGATAACTTTCAGCACTTCATAAATATCCATTTTATGCGATTTGCCTCTGATTTCAACATCCGAAATCCTGATAACATCAAGAATGCTCTTGGTTTGTTCGTATGTTGAAGAGCTGATAAGCATTTTTGTTTTATAAACCTTATTGTAGCTTTCGAGTCTGCTTGCAAGGTTAACTGTATCGCCGATTACCGTGTATTCCATACGATTGACCGAGCCGATATTGCCGACAAAAACCTCGCCTGTATTAATTCCTATCCCGATATCAATTTTCGGCTTTCCTTCTTCTGCCCATTTTTTCTGGAGTTCTTTGACTTTCATAAGCATTTCGTAACCGCATTTAACCGCATTAAGTGCGTGGTTTTTATCTTGAATAGGCTCGCCGAAAATCGCCATTACAGCGTCGCCGATAAATTTATTGATTATGCCGTTATATTTAGTAATAATCGGCTCCATTTCGGTAAAGTATTCGTTTAAAATCTGTGAAACCTGTTCTGCGGGCATTGTTTCAGACATGGAAGTAAACCCTCTTATATCCGAAAATAAAACTGTTACAACAGCCTTTTTACCGCCGAGCCCGAGATTATCAATATTCATCACAACGCGTTTCATAACATCTTCGGACATATATTTGCCCATCGCGGATTTAACTTTTTCTTTGCTTCTGTTTTCCAGTACGAATTTGTGAATATACGCGATAATCATTGTGACAATGTACATCACAACGGGCGTAATGACATTCACTACACATCCGAAATAAAAACATACAGTGCTGAATAATAAATATCCGGCAATCAATGCAAAAGCAAGAGTAATTGATTTAAAAAGCGTATGTATGCGGATAACCGCATAAACGGCAATCATTCCTAAAATCGTAATCAAAATATTAAAAGCTTTTGGCAGAACTTTTAGAAAATCATTATGCAGAATATTGTCAATTACGGTTGCCTGTATGTCAGCACCGGGGTGAGCTGAATAAACAGGTGTATTTTTTGTATCGTTTAAACCTCCGCCGGCAGGAACATTTGCGCCGATTACTACAATTTTATCCTTAAATATATCCGGATTAATAACCGCTTTTTTTCCTTTTTGCAGATTGTCATAAGAGTTCATGATATCAATGGCAGAGATAGCCGGATGGGAATAGCCGTTCCATAATTTATAATATTTTATCGGAACAAACATCTGATGTTTGGTTACACTGTGCTTAATTCTGTAATTTAAATCCGGAAACTCTATATAAGAGTCCGTGACTTTTATTTTCGGGAAATTATTCGCAATAAGAAAAGCTTCCAGAGCAAGCGACGGATAGAAATTCTCTTTATATGCAAGCATATACTCATAGTTTCTTTGAACCTCATCCAATGCATTAGAAGAAAGACGTCCGTCGATAAAACCGGAAAGGAATGACACCGAGCCGATATGTTTTATTGCGTTAAAATATTCCTGCGGAAACGGCATTAGACCGGGGTAAAAAGACGGAATTTCAGTAAGTTCATTATCAATCTTTAATGCAAATTTTTCTTTAAACTGTCTATCGTATTTTTCTCCAAAATTTTTATCTCCCCAGGATTCATTTATAAGAGGCATAAAGCCGGATACAAGGTTGTCAAATTTATTAATTGTTTCAAAGAATTTTTTATCAGATTCGGGATTATCCTTATCAAGAGATCCAATAATGGAATCATGTACAACAACTTTGGGCTGTGCATATTTATGGAAATATTCAAAAAGCTTGCAGTAAAGTTCTCTTTTCCAGGGCCATCTGTATTTATCAACAGTTATGGTATCAATCATAACGAGAACAACATCACCGCTTCCATAAACTTGTTTGTTATGAAACGGCAGTTTTTCGGTTAAAACATGTCTTACCATAAAATCGTATGCTTTAGGTTCTGCAAAATTATATGTTACAGAGTAGACAAAAATCAGTATCAGTAAGACAATAATACTAAGTAATGCAAATTTAATTTTGTTCATAGTATTATGATATAATAAATCAGGGGAAAAGGATAGATATTTATGAGTGAAAATTATATACAAATGATTAGGGAAGACAAGGTTTATCCCATAGTAAGATGCAAAGACGCCGAACAGACAATTGAAATAGCAAAAGCGCTTGTAGAAGGCGGAATAAGGGTGCTGGAAATTAATGTTGAAAATCCTTCAATATATCCGGCAATAGCGGAAGTTTCAAAGTTTGCAAAAGTCTGCGCGGGCGGTATAATAACCTCTCTGCAGGCGGACGCTGCATTTGAAAGCGGGGCGCAGTTGATTTCTTCGCCGATTTTCCAGATGAATATGGTTAAGATTTCCAAAAACAAACGCGTACCGTTTATTGCAGGCGCATCTACGGCAAATGAGGCTTATAATGCGTGGAAATCCAGAATACCGCTGATTAAGCTTTATCCGACAGATGCAATGGGCGGAGTTAAATATATTGAAGATATTTTAAGACAGATGCCGTTTTTAAGCTTAATGCCGATGGGCAATATAAAACTCAATGAAGTTGTAACATATATAAGAGCAGGCGCATCTGCCGTAGGTGTCGGACGTGATTTTTATTTAGGCTTTACGCCGAAAGAAATTACAAACAGAACAAAAGAAATTTTGAAAGAAATAAAGGATTTCACTGAATGGACTCAAAAGCAGATATAGCAGTAATAGGCGAGTGTTTAATTGAACTTTCTGCAAACGGAACTTTAGCAGATACTTCAACATTAAACAAATATTTCGGCGGTGATACTGTCACAACGGCGGTTACTATAGCACGCCTCGGAGGACATGTAAGTTATATTACAAAAGTCGGCAACGACGGTTTCAGCGAATTTATCTTATCAAGCCTGCAGAAAGAAAACATTGATACATCATTGATTAAAACAAATGACGAACAAAACGGGATGTACATTGTTTCTAAGACGCAGGACAAAAAAGAGGTTTTATACTACAAACGCAAAACCGCCGCATCAAAACTTTCTATTGAAGATTTAAACGAAGACTGTATTAAAAACTTAAAACTTGTGTATTCAACAGGCGTAATCCAGTCTTTAGGCGCAGGGGCAAGAGAGCTTGTGAGAGAAGCATTTAAGCTTGCAAAACAAAACGATGTTATGACGGCTTATGATCCTAACTATACATCCTGCTTTATGAATTCAACAGATACAAAAGAGTGTTTTGAAGAGATTATTGACTATACGGATATTATATTTTTAAGCTTAAAAAATGATGCTTCCAAACTTTATGATGTATCTTCTATTGACAAAGTCATGACATATCTGTGGGATAAGGGCGTAAAAATAGTTGTAATCAAATCTCACATAGATAACGGATATTATACCGGCTACAACGGTGATATAGACTTTACCGAATTTTATAATACATCAAAAGCTATTGACACAACCGCTTCCGGCGATGTGTTCAACGGCGGATTTTTATACGCACTAACCAACGGCTATTCACCAAAAGATGCTATGAAATACGCATCAGTCGTTTCAGGTCTGCAGACCCAAAATTACGGCGCAATACAGGCGATACCGTATAAAAGTGCAGTGATGGAGAATATTCCCGTATGACAAAGTATATAGTATCCGGCTATATCGGCTTTGACAACTTCGGAGACGAAGCTATCGCGCATGTTCTGGTTAACAAATTAAAATCAGAAGGCGCGGAAAAAATTACGCTCATATCTTCCAATCCGGATAAGACGGCGGAAATCCACGGTGTTGAAGCCTGTCCAATGCTTGGTTTCTGGGAAAGCCTAAAAGAATCTGATGTTCTTGTATCCGGCGGAGGAAGCCTTCTGCAGGACGTGACAAGCTTAAAGAGCCTAATTTACTATCTCGGAATTATTTATCTTGCATTAATTCTAAGGAAAAAGGTTATAATATTTGCGCAGGGTATCGGACCTATTAATTCAAAAATCGGGAAACTGCTTGCTAAAAACGCTTTAAAACACTGTTATAAAATATCGGTGCGCGATAAAAAATCTATGGAGCTTCTAAAAACCTGGGGAATAAATTCCGAACTTGTTAAAGATCCCGTTTTTGACTTAGATTTGCCTAAAAAAGGGAAGAAAGGAACTGCAGGAATACAGCTTAGAAATTATCCCTCTTTAACCGAGGATTTTTTAAAGGCGCTCGCAGGCGAGATTGTCAAAAGATTTCCGGATAAAAAAATAGAAATTTTTTCTTTTCAAGACAGCATTGATTTAGATGTCTGCGAAACTTTCGGCAGAATGCTTAAGAAAATGGGGTTAGAGGACGTAGAAATATTGAAAAACCTCTCCATTAATGATGTTTTTGAGAAAGTTTCTGATTTGGAATATATGATAGGCATGCGGTTTCACGCAAATGTTACGGCAATAAAATGCGGTGTAAAAACACTTGCAGTCAACTACGATATAAAAGTTCAAAAACTCGCAGAAGAATATCACCTCCCGATAATTGAATTAAATCAGAGAGATTTTTCAAAAGAGTTTGACCGGCTGGTTTCATCCTCCGATTTTTAATATAAGAGGCATTTTCCCTATTTCGCGTATCTGGCGTTCAAATTCTGAAATATCCACGCTTATTGCGTCAAAAGTATTGTAGTGCATCGGAACAATCATTGTTGCGCCGAGCCATTCAGAAGCCTTAACAGCGTGTTCAATATCCATTGTGTATTTCCCGCCGATAGGAAGCATCGCAACATCCGGCTGATAAACTTCACCGATCATTTTCATTTCAGAACTCAAGCATGTATCGCCTGCGTGGTATATTACCTGTCCGCCTGCTTCCAAAATAAATCCGCAAGGGCATCCGCCATACTGACCGTCCGGAGTTGAACTTGAGTGGAAAGCAGGAACAGCGCATACACGCCCCCAGCTGTAATCAATCCAGGAGCCTAAACTGATATCCTGTGTTTTAGCCCCCTGTTTTGCGCAGTAATTCGCAAGTTCAAATACTGCAGTAATCGGCGCGCCTGTTTTTTTAGAAATTTCTATTGCGCTTCCAAGATGGTCGCCGTGAGCATGCGTTACAAAAATATTATAAATATTTTCCGGTTTATAATCCGGTACAGCTACCAAAAACGGGTCTATCAAAATTTTCTTTCCGTCTGCATTAAGCTCAAATGCGCTGTGTCCCAAATATTTTATATCCATAATTAATCTCCTTTTGTTTTATAATTCTCCATTAGTTTACGCAGTTTTTTATATTCTGAACCCCATTTCTGCATCGCATCAATCACCGGTCTGAGCGTATATCCGATATCTGTTAAATAATATTCTACCCTCGGCGGAAGCCCCTCGTATTCTTCCCGCAGTACCAGACCATCCTCTTCTAATTCTTTCAAGCATTTTGTCAAAACTTTTGCCGTACAGCCGAGTTTTTTCTTTAACTCAACAAACCGCATTTCTTTTTTAAGCAGTTCTTTGATTATTAAAATTTTCCATTTGGCGCCGACAAGCTGTAAAACAACACTCACCGGATTTACTGCTAACTCTCTGTACTCCATCAAATTTATAATACCACAAACCGGACTATTTGTCTTCTTTGTTCTTTTCCGCGTTACTCCACAGTTCCGCAAGTTTTTCTTTAATTCCCATTCTGCCGAACCATTTTATAACAAATCTTTCTTCGTAACCCAATCCGCCGTTAAATTTAGAGCAGTCGCTCAATGCAAACACAGCTTCAGATATAGAAATTCTTACAAAAAAATGAGGCTCAACATACTTTGACGGATCCATCCATATTTTTATATTATTATATTTTGCAGTATTAACACTTCTTATATTGTGCGCATCTGACTGTTCTTGAACAATAAAATTCTTAAAGCTGTCTTCTAAATCTTTAAACGTTGCCATTATATTTTTAATCCTTAATTATTCAAACTATGAATAGGCGCCGGTATCCGCCCGCCTCTGTTTACAAATCCTGCAGAAGAAAGTTTATTAACCGGCATAATCGGCGCTTCACCTAAAAGCCCGCCGAATACAACCTTATCCCCGACAGTTTTGTTCGGCGCGGGAATAATTCTTACTGCAGTGGTTTTTTTGTTAATCATGCCGATTGCAGACTCGTCGGCAATAATACCTGCAATTGTGCTGTTTGGAGTATCACCCGGTATTGCAATCATATCAAGACCTACAGAACAAACGCAGGTCATTGCTTCCAGTTTATCAAAAGTTAAATACCCCTTGGAAGCTGCCTCTATCATTCCTGCATCTTCAGATACAGGAATAAATGCTCCGGATAAACCTCCTACATAAGAGCTTGCCATAATTCCGCCTTTTTTAACTGCATCATTCAGCATTGCAAGCGCAGCCGTTGTACCATGCGCTCCTGCGTGTTCAAGCCCCATTGCTTGAAAAATCTGGGCTACGCTGTCGCCGATTGCAGGAGTCGGCGCAAGCGACAGATCTATGACTCCAAACGGAACATTAAGCTTATCCGCAAGCTTTCTTCCGACAAGCTCGCCTGTTCCGGTAATTTTATATGCAGTTTGTTTTATTTTATTAGCAAGAACGCCCAAATCGGCGTTTTTGTCTAAATCAGCAACCGCAGCTCTTACGACTCCCGGGCCGGAAACTCCTATGTTTAAAGCGCATTCCGGCTCACCATAACCGCAGAAGGCACCTGCCATAAACGGATTATCTCCGACAGAGTTGCAAAAAACAACAAGTTTTGCTGCACCAAGTCCGTCTTTATCCGCGGTTAATTCTGCAGATTTTTTTATAACATCAGCCATTTTTAAAACAGCGTCCATGTTAATACCGGCTTTTGAGGTTGCAACATTAACGGAAGAACAAAGCCTGTTTGTAGAAGCGAGCGCCTCCGGAATAGAATTTATCAGGGTCAAATCTCCCTTCGTACAGCCCTTTTCCACAAGCGCAGAATATCCGCCTATAAAATCCACACCGAGGTTTTGAGCGGAATCATCAAGCGTGCGTGCGATTTTGAGATAATCTTTCTGACGGCAGGATTCGCCAACCAGCGATATCGGTGTCACGGCAATACGTTTGTTTACAATCGGTATTGAATAATCGTTTTCAATATCGTTTGCATACTTTACAAGATTGCCGGCATATTTTTCCAGTTTATACTTAATCTTGTCGCAAACAGAATTAATATCTTCGGAAAGACAGTCCCTCAAACTTACAGCAAGCGTCACAGTTCTTATATCAAAATTGTGAAGCTTTATCATATTTATTGTTTCAAGAATTAAATCTTCATCAAATATTGTCATAATTGACTATTAGTATATCATATAATTATTTTTTTGTGTATAATAATTAATGATAATTAATGATAAAACTTTTGCATAAAACAGCCGGAAGAAAAAGAGGTAACAAGATATGCTCGTTGTAATGAACAGCCACGCCACGGAAAAAGACATTAAACGTGTAGAATTATTCATAGAATCTAAAGGTTTTGAAGCCCGTGTTTCACATGGAGAAGCGCGTACCGTAGTTCATGCAATCGGTGTAAAAGAAGTCGACCAGAGAGATTTTGAACTTTTACACGGTGTTGATGAAGTTATAAAATTAACAACGAACTATAAGCTTGCTGCACGTGCCTGTCAGGGCAAAGATACCGTCGTGGAAGTCAACGGCGTAAAGTTCGGTGACAAATACACAGGGCTTATTGCCGGTCCCTGCACGATAGAATCTTATGACCAGATGGATGAAACAGCACAGGAGCTTGAAGAATCCAATGTCAAAATTATAAGAGGCGGTGCATTTAAGCCCAGAACAAGTCCTTATGCCTTTCAAGGACTTGGCGAAGAAGGTTTAAAAATTATAAGAAGCGTTGCCGACAACCATGGTATGGCTGTAACATCTGAAATTATGGAAGTAGCACAGCTTGAAATGTTTGAAAAATATGTTGATATACTGCAGGTC
Source organism: Candidatus Gastranaerophilales bacterium (assembly GCA_944325515.1). Lineage (GTDB taxonomy): Bacteria > Cyanobacteriota > Vampirovibrionia > Gastranaerophilales > Gastranaerophilaceae > CAG-196. The sequence continues at coordinate 68,687 of CALVAO010000003.1, forward strand.
GGCGCAAGAAATATGCAGAATTTTAACCTGCTGAAAGAACTCGGGCATGCTCATAAACCGGTTATCCTTAAACGTGGTCTTTCCTCTACATATGAAGAATGGCTTATGTCTGCAGAATACATTATGGCAGGCGGGAATAATCAAGTTATTCTCTGTGAACGCGGTATAAGAACTTTTGAAAAATATACAAGAAATACTCTCGATTTAACAGCAATACCTGTTATTAAAAAATTAAGCCACCTGCCGATTATCGTAGATCCTTCGCACGCTACCGGACTGCGCGATAAAGTTGAACCTATGTCAAGAGCAGCTGTGGCAGCAGGATGCGACGGTTTGATTATAGAAGTTCATTATGATCCGGACAGAGCAGTCTGCGATGGAGCGCAATCATTATATCCGTGGCAATATGATTTGTTGTATAAGCAGATTAAACAAATCGCTCCGATTGTAGGTAAAGAGATTATTTAAGAATGTTCTTTATCTTTGACTGCAAAACAAAGATAAAGGAAAATACGGAATCTTACTAACCCTCTGCCAGAACTACAGTAAAATCACTGCCGACTGAAAAAGTTTCTGTCGGATCAAATACAAACTGCATGTTATTTAATTCCGGCATTTTCTTCTGAAGCCAGTTAAAGAAATCTACCGAAACTGCATTTTTGTTGGCAACAAATCTTGTATGAGAAAGATGAGTTATTTTCAGCATATTTACTTCAAATCCGAGTTCATTTAGCTTCTCTTTCATTGCAGCGGCTTCTTCTTCTTTTTTGGGAGAATACATAATGCCTGCTTTAAATTTTGTACCGTCTAATGAAGGTTTATCTCTATATATCATTCTATTTATAACATCCTGCGTTTTTTTCGGATCCAGTATCCAGTAGCTTATATACCCGCGTTGATTCGGAGCTCCGGGAAGTGTTGCAATTTCTATTTTATTTTCATCAACACTTCTGGCAAAAGCTGCATACTGGGAGAGTTCGTAAAAACTCATATCGGTCTTAATATAAGTATTAAGTACATTTAGTACTTCCGGAATCTTTGTTATAACCTGCGGTGAATGTAATTTTTCAAACAAACTTCGCATAAACCACTGTTGGCGCTGAGTACGCCCGATATCTCCAAGTCCGTCTTTTCTGTATCTCAAATATCCGACAGCCTGTTTGCCGTTAAGAACCGTATTACCTTTAGGTAAATCTATGTGCAGTTTTCCGGCATAATCATGGTACCGCATAGGCTTTTCTACATATATTGGTATTCCGCCCAGAGCATCCACAACTTTTTCTACAGCTTCATCATGAACTATTATATATCTGTCAATCTTTATTCCGAAGGTTTCACGTAAAGTTTTTTTAACTAAGTCTATTCCGCCTATAGCATGTGCAGAGTTAATCTTTTGAATACCATGGTTGTCCGGCAGATAAACTTTGCTATCACGGGGAATTGATATTGCATTAATAGAATGAGTTTTAGGGTCAATATTAACTATTATGATGGTATCCGACCTTGTGCCGTCCCATATATTTCCGGAACCTGTACCATTAGAGTCTACACCCAGCAGCAAAATATTTTGCCTCTTTGGTGAAAACGGAACTTCAAATCCGTTCCCCTGTTTTTTGGAAAATTTTAGAAAGCCGCCGGCATTATCAGCCTGTTCGGTATCAAGTTTCTTCAAAAAGAAATTATTCTCTACAACAGTTACACATACAATTACAGCACATAACACCGCTAGTACAATTGTAAATAGTAATTTTGCAAAATTGGAAGTATCCTCCCTTTCTTCTCTTATATTTTTTAAAAATGCTTTATATTCTTCCTGTTGATCATTATTATTTGCGATTTTCATATGTAAATATACTCTCTATACTAAAAAATTATATTTGAAGCATGAGGCAAAATCAATTATTGCAAATGTAACATTTTTAAAGTACAAAGTAATGTATGAAAAAGAAAATTTTATTTATAAATTTTGGCGGTTTAGGAGATGAAATTTTATTTCTCCCATCAATAATTTCGGTAAAGAAAGAACTGCCGGATTCGGAAATCACACTGGCGCTTGAGCCGCGAAGCAAAGGAATTCTGAGCCTTACAAATATTATAGATAAAACTCTGTATGCAGATATAAAAACTTTTCCGTCCAAATATACAGAATTAATCAAACTTCTTTTCCAAATATGGGCACAAAAATTTGACATTGTTATTTCTTCCGGATCTAACAAGTTTATTTCTATATTTTTATTTTTAACTTTCATAAAAAAACGTTACGGATATAACAGCGGCAAATTAAGTGAAATATTATTAACAAAAGCCGTCAAATTGAATAAAAATCAATATGCAGCTAAGATGTATCATGATTTAGTCAGACCAATAACAGATATAAATACAGAGCTTCCGCAAATAAATATTGAAAGTAAAGCTGCTGACGCAAATACGGTTTTAATACATCCGGGTGTAAGTCTGCTGAGTGTCAGAAAAAATATGATAAAAACCATTCCAGCCGGAGTCTGGGCAGAAGTTACCCGAAAACTTGCAGATGCCGGTAAAAAAGTTATACTTGCGGGTGGTCCGGATGACAGGGAAACTATAGAAACAATAATTAAAAATGTTCCGGCTGATAAATTTATTAATATGTATGGCAAAACAAAAAATTTAAAAGAACTTGCGGAATTAATTTCCGGCGCAGAGAAATTTTTATGTTCAGATTCTGCACCATTGCATATAGCTGTGGCACTTGGAGTTAAAACATATGTAATTTTTGGCTCTACAGATGATAAAAAACTTATACCGCAGAACGGAAAAGTTATCCCGATAAAAGCGAAGAATTGTACCTGTCCGCTTCAGCCCTGTTTATGGGAAAAACGCCAGACAACCTGTGAAACGCTTGATTGTCTAAAAATGTCAGCAGATGAAATTGTATCAGCTGTTCTGGATTAATAATCTAACATTATATGTTAGAAGAATTTTTATAAAACAAATTTATAGGTTTAAAACCAGTCAGTTTCGGGCGTTTTAATTTTATTTGTAAAGTTTTGTAAACACTATTCTTAAAAAAAGGCAATTTTTACATCACAAAAAACTTCATGTATATAAGGGAATTGAATAAGGTTACAAAACAATGAGTAGGCGGGTTAAATCCCTTTAATCTGTTTATTCCAGCGAAAGGCGGTTAATTATGACATTAGGGGTTAATGGTATAGGTTCTTCATCATACTATACAGATCCGTATTTCTTGTATGCATTAAATTCTTATAATCCGAATTTTCAAGGTATGACAAATGTACCTTCGGCAACAGGAACAGAGCAGACAGCTAATAATGCTGCGGCAGCTGCAACAGCAAATACTACTAATACTGCTAATACTGCTTCTAATACAACTGCATCTAATCCGGCATTTACCGGCGAAGAAGAAAAGTCAAGTTCTCATACAGGTTTGATTGTTACGGGGCTTACCGGTACAGCGGCTTTAATTTATGCAGCAAAAAGAGGAAACGGCAAAGGTATTAAAGCAGGATTCAAAAACATCTGGAAAAGTATTACCGGAAACAAAGCTGCTCAAGAAACCGCAAAAGATGCAGCCTCAAGTGTTTCTGACAAACTCCGCGCTGCATTAGATAAAAAAGGCAATCTTGTATATACAATCCCCGGCAAAAATAAGACAGTAAAAGGGGTGAATGAAATCAATAAATATGCAAAAGAATATGATATTAATACAAAACAATTGCAAAAATTTAATTCAGAAAACAGTACATTAAAAGGGTATGAATTCACATATAAAGATGGCGGAATTGATAATGTTGTCAGAGTAAAAGACGGCAAAATAGTTGATATTAATAATGGTGTAAAATCTATTAAAGATGATATTTTAGATTCTACAAAACCGGAAGATATTGCATTTGTTGAAAAACTCGAAAAACAAATTGCAAAAATTGAGCAGGGTACAAGTGGTAATGCAAGTGCATATAAAGGCTTAAGAAATATTGAATATCAAACCCAGATAGGTGACGATACTGTTACAGTACTGCGTAAATCAATCGATTCAAAACCGGAGATTAGAGAATTAACAACACTTGAGAGATTTAGTCAGGACTCTGAAGCTCTGAAAGCCTATTTATACAACAATCCGGAAGCAAAACAAGCATTCGTGCAGAAAACATTGGAAAAAGGCAGAATTCCGGAAGGTGTAAAAATTGAATCATTCGATTATAATTTTAGTAGAAATATTCAATGTAAATACAAAGACGGCAAGCTTGAAGGAATTGTAAAAGACGGCAAGTATTATGAAAAAGGTACAGATACATGCGATGCGTTCCTTGCAGATAACGAAGAAATTTTAAATAAAGCGATAGAAAAGTTATTAAAGAAAGGAAAATTGCAAAACTTTCATAATGCGGTGCTTGTAGCTGCATAAGATGTAAGATGCCCCTGTTAAGAGTTTTAACAGGGGTTTTTTGTTAGTTTATAAAAAAAAATTAAAATTTTACGGATAAATAGAATTTGTACATTAACCTTGTCAGTTTTTCGTCTTTATTCATAGCAGTTAGCATTTCTTGTATTAATTCATCACGCGGGGCGAGGCTTTCAAATGTAAAAATATCAACGGGTTTGATATCAAGTATAGCAAGAATTTTATCAAGGTTTTCGGCGGACGGAAAATATTTTCCGACTTCAATATTACTTATACTCGGTGTTTCAATTCCAACCAGTTCGGCAACCTGTTCCTGTGTCAGTTTTCTGCTTTTTCTTATTTCCTGCAGCCTTTTTCCTAAGAGTTTCTTAATGTTCATGCGTTAATTATTAAACAAAAAGTTTAAATATTAAATCAAGTTATACTATGTAAAAAATTTGATTTATTTAGTTTTACTTATATAATATTATGTATAACTATAAAATTTGTATGAAATTTCAAGTTATGCTCACGTTTAAAATTCTGTTTTAGATAAATTCCGGAGAATTATATGATTCCTAAGATTATTCATTATGTTTGGGTTGGCGGGAATGAAAAATCACCGCTGGTTTTGAAATGTATAGAATCGTGGAAGCGTTTTTGTCCGGATTATGAAATTATGGAATGGAATGATAGTACGCTTTCACAATTCAATAATAAATATGTTGAAGAAGCTGTAAAAGCAAAGAAATGGGCTTTTGCTTCGGATTTTATAAGACTCTATGCTCTTAAAAATTACGGCGGGATTTATGTAGATTCCGATCTTGAGATTACAGCTAATATTGATGAATTTTTGAAGCATAATTTCTTTACGGGGTTTGAGATATATAATGAAAAAGTTTTGCCTATGACAGCATTAATGGGGGCGGAAAAAGATAATGGAATTATTTCGGATTTGATAAAATATTACGATAACAGACATTTTGTTATAAAAAGGGGGAAATATGACATGACTCCTAATACGATAACAATAAGTAATTATTTTATTGATAAATTTAAAGTTAATCCGGAATATGACGGTACAAAAATACTTGAATTAACTCCAAATTCTATAGTTTATCCTTACTGGTATTTTTGTACACCAAAACAAAATGAAATAAATTATTCTATACATCATTTTAGTGGTTCATGGTTAAAGAAAAAGAAAAAAAGCGGAATTTTTTATAGAGAAAAAATTGGAAACAAGAGAATTGTTCACATAGGACCAATTAAGTTTTCTTATATAAAAAAGAAATAAATTTTTTTCGGGCAACTTGCAAATTTCTGCAGCTGTAGGAATTTATCTTGATAGCAACGAAAATTTACAATCAATCAGTTGTGTATGGTAGACTTTAGTCTACCAAATATAATGTAGACTGAAGTCTACCATACTGAAACTATTCTACTGAAACCTCACAAATATTTAAAAGTCCATGATAATTTATCATCTAACTTATACTCGCAATCTTAGTCAACAATTAAGTTATAGGTTAAGCATTGCTTGATATTAACTATAATTTTTTTATTTAATTCTCTTCAATGATGAAAGGAAATTAAAATTAATTACATCGCCTTCCACTGTTGTTAAAAATACCTGAGCATCCTTTTCACCAACCTTAAGCTCCGGTATTTGTGAAAGTTCAGATGCATAATAGTTAGCATCATTACGTCCACTGTTAGAAATCCTGCGGGCAAGGCTGTTAAGAGAAATATTTCTCAAAAATCCCGCAAATCCGGTATCCTTATCAGAGAATTTTGTATAAATTCTTAAAGATGCATCATTAGTCATTAAGTCATATCTTCCTACTATATATGTTGCAAGCTCAGAAGCAGAAGATTTTATTCGCATCGGCATTATAACATTATCTTTAAGTTTTAACTCTCCACCGATTACATCAAAACTACCGTCCGGTATGCTTACCAGATCTCCAAGTGTTGTCGGGCTTATCATTGCAAGCGGATTTCTAAACAAAGAAGCTGCTTTTAAAATATATTCAACATACCCTACTTTTTCTATTGTACCGTTCTGAATATCAAATTTGATATCACCATTGAGCTTCATACTTTCATCAGTATTAATCTCGATTAAGCCTCTCGCTTTTCCGGAAATTTCTCTTGGAAGTCCCAGTACAGCTCCCGCCATGATGTCAGAATTAACATCTTTAATACCTAATCTTAAATAATATTGTTTTTTTATTAAATCTGCTTTAACTTTTAATGTTGAAATACCTTCGGCAATATCAAATTTATTAGATTGAACTTGAAGAACTCCATCTTTATCAAGAGTTAAATTAGCGTGAAGATTACCAAAATCAACCTGCTTATACTTGCCCTTATTAAGATGAAGCATGCACTTTTCAACAATAATCAATCCCTTAGTAAATGTCGGGACATTATCATCTCCAAGATTTTCTTCGGTTATTTCTTTATTCTGAATGTCAGATTCAAGAGCCTGCTTTGCCGGTTCTGTATTATGTGTATTAGCATTATTAGCCGCAAGCATTCTCTCTAAATCTACATTATCAATACTTAAATTTACACTCTTAACTACAATAGGAAGTCTTAAATCATTTACAATATATCCGTTAAAATCATATTTTGTCCTTTTATATCTTCCTTCTGCAATTGCACCTAATTTATCTCCCTTTGCGCCAATCTTTGCGGTTTTTATATACAATCTTTGAGCAGGAATAAAGACTTTATCAAATGAGATTACACCCGCCATTTTAGGGAATTCTCCGGTATTTATTACACTTATATTGCCGGATATTGTACCTTTTCTAAAAATCTTCTGGCAGGCAAGAAAATTAAGAAATTCACTCGGCAGCGGACGCGGAATATTCAGATTTATATCCAGAAGCTTCATATTGTCTGCCATATCCAGATTTCCGTTTATTGCAAGAACCGGCGTCATATCTTTCTGGAGTTTATCTGTAATATAATAATCTATTGTATTAATTTTTAATATATTTTTTACAATACTCATATCAAGCTTGAAGAGTGTTTTATATTTTTCAAGCACCATAGACTGTTCACCGAGTTTAAAACCTTCTCCCTCATTGAGCAGGAAATACCATACGATATCGCAGGAACCATTTTTAGAAGTTAGTGTCAGGCGAGAACCGGCATCTCCAACTAAATCAATCGGTGCACCGAGAAGTTTGGAAACATAATTTTTAAAGAAATCATCATTGACAAAAATATCAGAAACGACTTTTGTATCGCAGGTTTTCCAGTAGTCCTTAACTTCCCCATCCATCTTGATACTATTTGCTTTTTTGTTATTATAAAATCCTTTAAAATCTTTTAAAACTATATCTTTATTACCAATTTCAATAATACCCTGTGTAATTTTTACTGGCATATTTAATAAATCTTTAATTTTAAATTCAGATTCATTAACATTAACATCCCCGCGTATATTTTTTCGAGTAAGATTAAGATTAAAATCAACACTTCCGTTCACATCAACAACAGGAGCAAGAAGTTCTTTGCCATTAGGTAAAATAATATTTGAGGTTAAAATATTGTAAATATCACGTGCGCTGAAATTTTTTGATGAAATATTTAATTCTGCGCCATGCTTTCTTGATGCAAAAGCATCTATTACAATATTTGATTTATCAATTATTATAGGAAACTTATCAACGTGAAGTTCACCACCACCCATATAAATTCTGTTTTTGTCATTTGCAGAAACAAGAATCCTGTCATTTCCTTTTGTCATCTCAAAATCAAAATCAAAATGGAGGGGATAAACAGGAGCTTCCGGATTTTCAAAAGATTTTCGATTAATAATATTTTTATAATCTCTAGTTCTATCAAGAACAATATTTTTTGCATCAAATTTTATTGCAATATCAGAATTTTCATATGTAATTAAACAATTTTTTACTCCAAGCAAAGCAGAAAAAATATCAACATTAAATTCCGGAGATTTTTTTTCTTCTTTTTCTTCTTGAGCAGGAAATAGCGCGATTAAGCCCGTTGTATCTATATAAACATTTTCAGCCAAAATCTTTTTTACAATAAGCTTTTTAGAAAAAATTTCATTGAAAGAAAATGCAGTATCAATATTTGTAAGATTTAATAACTCTTTATTATCTTTAATTATAGATATTTTACCTAAAGTAAATGCAATATCAGGATTAAGTCCGGTTGTAAGCCTAGGATTTTCTATTAACAAATCCGCATTCAAACTGTCTTTTGCAAAATTTTGAACTTTTTCAATAATAAAATTATTAGAAACCAGCTTCGGAATAAGAACGGCGTATGTTCCTATAATAATACCAGCAAGAATAACAACAGAACCGACAGTTCCAATTAATATTTTTTTAGCCCGACTCTTCATAAGAAAATTATATCACAACCCGTTCAGAAAATCTTTGCAAATCTTTTTGAAGCGCTGAATAATAAACAATTCCTCCAACAAGAGAATAAATATTATTAAACCCTTCCTGCTCAAGAATTCTAGCTGCAATATAACTGGTATGTCCTGTATTGCAGAATAAAATAACTTTCCCGTCTGCAGGAATTTCGTCAAGCCGTTTTCGTATTTCACTTATTGGAATATTAACCGCTCCTTTAATAGTTTCTTTTTCAAAAGATTCTTTTGCCCGCACATCAATTAAATAACCACCTTCAATATCTTCATAAAATGCCGGTTTAAAAAGTCCTTTCAAAATATTATCAACATTCATTCCCAAAATATTTACCGGATCCTTTGCTGAAGAATAAGGCGGAGCATAGCAAAGCTCACTATCTAATAATTCTTGTACACTTCCGTTATTTCTCATAATCGAAGAAATAACATCAATCCTTTTTTCAACACCTTCAGAACCTACAGCCTGCGCTCCAAGAATTCTGCCATTAGGAGAAAAAAGAAGCTTAAACATTATTTGTGCGGAATTCGGATAATATCCTGCGTGATTCTTGCCAAAAATAATCGTTTTTTTATAATCTATATTTTTTAAATTTAATTGTTTTTCATTATTTCCAACACAAGCGGCTGTTAAACCAAAAACTTTTATTACTGCTGTACCCTGTGATTTTTTATAAGTAGATTTATAACCGCAAATATTATCCGCAATAATTCTTCCATGTCTGTTTGCCGGTCCTGCAAGCGGAATTAAAGTTCTTTCATCTGTTACAAAATCGCATACCTCTACACTATCACCGCCTGCATAAATATCTTTTATTGAAGTTTCCATATAATCATTAACAATAATACCGCGCCCGACATCAAGCCCTATAGATTTTGCAAGTTTTAATTCCGGCTTAACACCTATTGCCATAACTACAATATCAAACTCGACTTTTCTGGAAGAATTGAGTACAACTTTATTGCCATCAAACTCTTTTACTCCATCTGATAAAATAAGCTCAATTCCGTTTTTCCGCATTTCATTCTGCACGAAAGCCGCAGAATCATAATCCAGAGGCGGAAGTATTTGATTTTGTGCTTCTATTAATGTGGTTTCTAAACCCATATGCACAAAATTTTCAGCCATCTCTATACCAATAAATCCCCCGCCGATTACAACAACTTTCCGTACATTATTTTTTTGAATATAAGCTCTTATATTATCGGCATCATACAAAGTTCTTACAGTAAAAATTTTCTCTTCCGGCATTCCTTTAAAATCCGGCACTATCGGATTAGCCCCCGGAGCCATTACAAGTTTGTCATAATAAAGTTTTTCGCCATTATTTAAGATAACAGATTTCAATCCTGTATCAATAGCAACAACTTCACTATTTAAATGAACATCAATATTAAACCAGCTTTTAAATTTTTGAGGCGATGAAACAAACATAACATCTCTATCATTAATTACACCGGATGTATAATATGGAAGACCACAATTAGCAATAGAAATTTCATTGGTTTTCTCTAAAATTACTATTTCAGCTTTTTCATCAAGACGTCTAATTCTTGCAGCAGCACTCGCTCCGCACGCTCCGCCGCCAATTATAATAACTTTCATTAATACCTCTTTTTTTTTATTATTATAACATAAGCCCTCCGCAATATTATTAGTTTTTACGGAGAATGAATTGACAGATTAGTTTCAGTATGATATTCTCCTGCGCAGGAGTGTAAAAAGCACAAAAATAGTGAATCTTATCTCATAAATACAGTAAGTTTATTTTAACAGGTACTGGCTATTTAACTAAACCCGTTGGTGACTTGATAATTATAACTTTAAATATCTTATGTATCAATATTTGTAGCATAAACCGCATTTGCTTCAATGAAATCGCGTCTGGGTTCAACCTTATCACCCATCAATACATCAAAGAGCTGGTCACACATCATAGCATCTTCTATATTAACTTTTAATAAAGTTCGTGTTTCCGGATCCATTGTAGTTTCCCAGAGTTGCTGCGGCATCATTTCACCTAAACCTTTAAATCTTTGAATAGTCAGTCCTTTTTGTCCTCTGTCATCTACAATTTTTTGTAATTGTTCAAAAGAGGTAATTTCAATTTCACCATTTTCTGTTTCTAATATAAGCATTTTTTCTTCTTCAATTAAGAAATCTCTTATTAAAGGATAAGAATTTTTTAAACGCTTAAATTCATTACTCTTAATTATGTTTGCCGTAATAAGTTCATGCTCATTTTCAAACAAATCAAGCTGTATTGCGTATTTTGCGACTTCCGGATTATATTTTAGCGATACTGCGTAATTTTTAGCTTCCGCAATATTATAATTCTCAGCATGGTCTTTAAGATAATGATCGAGATAAGCAACAACTTCATTCATCTTAGCTTGATCTTCAAAATCTTCCGGCTTAACTTCTGAACGCACCAGACCTCTTAAAACAACCGACGGAATTATATTTAAAATCGGGTTATTATAAGATTTGTAGAACGTTGACATATTAGATAACAAAGTTAAAAGTTCATCGCCGGTTTTAACTTTTGTTTTTGTCTTATCTGATAAACTCAAAGATTTAATACCGCGTTCTTTCAGCATTTTATCCAGAGCATGCTCATCATAAAGATATTCCGATGTTTTACCTGTTGTTACTTTAAACAACGGTGGCTGAGCAATGTAAACATAACCATTTTCAATAAGCGGTTTTGCATATCTGAAAAAGAAAGTCAGTAATAAAGTTCTAATATGCGCCCCGTCAACATCCGCATCAGTCATAATAATAATTTTATGATAACGTAATTTATCAAGATTAAATTCTTCTTCATTCTTACTTATTGTAATGCCGAATGCTTGAACCATCGCTTGTATTTCGTTGTTAGCATAGATTTTATCAAGCCTTGCTTTTTCAACATTCAAAATTTTACCCCTTAGAGGCAAAATCGCTTGAAACATTCTATTTCTGCCCTGTTTTGCGGAACCGCCTGCAGAATCTCCCTCTACAATATAAATTTCACATTTTTCCGGTTCTCTGTTTGAGCAATCTGCCAGCTTCCCTGGAAGAGTAGAATTTTCGAGTACAGATTTTCTTCTTGTAAGTTCTCTTGCCTTTCTTGCAGCTTCCCGGGCTCTTTGCGCCTGTAATGTTTTTTCAATAATCAATCTCGCTAATTTCGGGTTAAATTCCAGCCATTCTTGCAGCTTTTCTTTAACAACATCCTGCACTGCCGGCATAACTTCAGAGTTTCCAAGCTTCTCTTTTGTCTGCCCTTCAAACTCGGGATTTTCAATTTTAACAGAAACAATTGCCGTTAAACCTTCTCTTACATCATCACCGGACAGATTTTGTTCGGAATCCTTAAGGATTTTATTTGTTCTGGCATAATCGTTTAAAACACGTGTTATTGCATTTCTAAACCCTGTTAAGTGTGTTCCGCCTTGATGTGTATTAATGTTATTTGCAAAAGACAGTATTGATTCATTATAAGAATCCGTATACTGCATTGCTACTTCGACTTTTATTTTATCAACAATTTTTTCCATATAAATAGGTTCATCAAACATAACGGTTTTATTCTGGTTTAAGAATGAAACATAGCTTGCGATACCGCCTTCATAGTGGAAGGTTTCGTCTTTTTTCAAATCTTTTTCATCATGGAGTATAATTTTTAAGCCTTTGTTTAAAAACGCCATTTCTCTAAAACGTGTAGCAATAATATCTACATCAATGTCCGTTGTTTCTGTAAAGATTTCCGGATCGAGCCAGAAAGTTGATTTAGTACCGGTTTTTGTTGTAGGGACAGTTTTTTCAACAGGAGAAGTAGGTTCACCTCTCAAATATGTTTGTTTCCAGACATATCCGTCACGGGCAACCTCAACAACCATTTTTTCAGAAAGAGCATTAACAACAGAAGCTCCAACACCGTGTAATCCGCCGGACACTTTATATCCTCCGTCCCCGAACTTACCGCCGGCGTGCAGAACTGTATGAACAATTTCAAGAGCAGACTTTCCGCTTTCCGGTTTAATATCAACAGGAATACCACGACCATTATCTTCTACAGTAACACTGTTGTCCTTATGAACGGTTACATGAATTTCCGTACAATATCCGGCAAGAGATTCATCAATTGAATTGTCAACAATCTCATAAATACAGTGGTGTAACCCTCTTTGAGAAGTTGAACCGATATACATTCCGGGACGCATTCTTACAGCTTCCAAACCTTCTAATACACGTATATTACTAGCGTCATACCCTTGTGCCATTAATCCCCCTCAATATTTAAATAATCTTTACTACTATTATTGTATCACAAAAGCAAAATTTGCATAAGTAAATATTTTGGAGTAAGTTATCAAGAGGGGATGAAGGCATGCCGAATATAATAAATTTAAGAGATATTTCATATAATGAAACTTATAACAAGGTTTCTGTATTTGATAATCAGAACAGTTCATTAACTTTAATTTCTTTCAAATCGGGTTTCGGTCGTGATGTTCATGTAGATGATGCGGATGAAGTTGCTCAGATTATAGAGGGCTGTGCGGAGATAACAATAGGACGTGAAAAATATATTCTCAAAGCTGATGATATGATAGTTATGCCTGCGCATACACCACATGGATTAAAGGCATTAGAAGATTCAAAAATGCTTCTTTTACGCCCCAAACATGAACATAAAAAATAATATTATGGTTTAAAACTTGATTTTTTAATATTTAGTTGATAATATAAAAAAGTTCACATAAGTGAATTGTGAGTGAAGTAACTCAGCCTTGAGAATATACCTAAAAAAGTAAATTCTTGAAAAACCAGGTTAACGATTGAAAATTAAAGATACATGCCAGTGGCATTCTGTCGGAAAAATGCGAATTATTGAGTATTTTTTAAGATGTAGGCAGCGCCGGAGCGAAAGCGAAGAAAGCTAGCGCAAGAGTTACGCATTAGGAATTGACAATTAAATATAAGTCAGATAATAAGGGTCTGTGTCACCCTGCCGAAAAAAATCCGAACCGTTGAGGATTTTTTGAGAGGTAGGTAGCACCGGAGGTGGCGACCGCGTGACCAGGCTCTAAACAAAAATTAAATAACAAAGACGCTACAATCTATAAGGGCCTGTGGCGCAGCGGTAGCGCAGAGGACTCATAATCCTTTGGTCGTGGGTTCGAATCCCTCCGGGCCCAAATTTTATAACAAGAGCCGAAAAGGCTCTTTTTTAGTGTTTTTAAAACCGCTCTTTTCAAACAATTTAGATTTTAAATTTTTAAAAGTCTTTTGTGGTACCGGTTTTAGAAATGTATTTGTGCTCATATGCTTCTACGGCTTGTGCTGCTTCTTCTTCAGTATATTTATATGCCCCGAGACTTATCATAATTCTGCCTTCTGATTCTTCAAAAAGTTTTTTCTTTATTTTATATGGATAAGTTTCATTGCCTTGCATATTTCCTTTATGAATTTCGCGTATTATATCGTCAATATAAAGCTGCATGTATTGAGGGATTTTCGGATGCCTTTTTATATATTCGCAGAGCGGCATGTTCTCTCTGTAACGGTTTCCGCTTGCAGATGTCAAAATAAAGTTTCCTATAGTATTAAGCCCGCCGTTTGACGCAGGAGTAACATGTTCAATAGAACCGGTTGAAGCGATAAATATACGTCTTATTATTTCTGTTTGTTTTCGTTTGGAATACTTAACAACAAAAGCATTCCTACTGCTTTCCGATGTAGGAAGAAATAAGGCTTTATTTCTGATATTATTCAAAATCTCCTTTTCGTTTTCCTTTGGAATAATTTCTTCCAGCGAACTTAAGAATATTTTACGCTTAAAAGTGTCGCGGGTAGAACTGCTGAGAATTATTTGCCTGCATTTTGTAGTTTTAGCCCTTATTTTTAAGGCGGACTGCGGTGATAAGCGTCTTGTAAGATGATCGACATCATCTAGAACTTCCATTTCTTCTAGCTTTAACCTTGTTAAACAATTTGTTTTTATCATCTGCAGGCAGTTCTGAAGATTGTCTTCCGGATTGATTGACGCAAAGTCCTTAAAAATCGCAAACATGGCTTTTTCTGTCGGAAGCATGTTTTTTTGATACAAAGAAAGCAACTCTACTGCATCCCGCGCAGTTTTGCATCCGGTTAATTTCTTTTCAAATCCGTTTATAGTTTGATTAGGAATAATTTTTATGCCTCTGTACGGGCAGGTTATGTCTTTTAATTTTCTCAAAGGTTTTCCTGCAGAAGTTTTTCCTTCATGCGGAATGTCATAGTAATATTTTAAATAATTTTGCGGGGTAATGTGTTTTATCAATTTTTCAGACTTCATATACAGCTTTCCGATTATATCCTCATGATAACAGATAGGACTTTTACCCGCAATACTTACACAATTGTTTTCTGTACACATGCTGTGATGAATAAATATGTATTTCTATGATAAAATTTATTTATGAAAAAATGTCAGGTACAGTGTCCGGCTAAAATTAATTTAACTCTTGAAATTATCAATAAAAGAGAAGACGGCTTTCATAATATTAAAAGTATTATGCAGATGATAAGTCTGTATGATTATCTTGATATTGAGGTTGAAGAAGCTGACAGAACTGAAATACTGCTCAGCGGAAACAGCAAAGAAATTCCATATGACAGCACTAATCTTGTCTATAAAGCAGCACTGATGTTTCTGGAAAAGACAGAAAAAAAAGCAAAAATAAATATATACATCAATAAAAATATTCCTGTATCAGCAGGGCTTGCCGGAGGAAGCACCGATGCTGCCGGAACAATTGCCGGACTTAACTATCTTTTTGAAACTCCTCTCAATAGAAATGAGATGCACGAATTGTGCGCAAAACTGGGCTCGGATTTAAATGTTTGTCTGGAAGGCGGCTGTCTGCTGGCTTCTTCAAGAGGTGAAAAAATTGAAAAACTTAAAAGTATTGACATGCCGGTAACAATTATAAAGCCGAAATCACTCGGTATCTCTGCAAAGGAAGCATACACAAAATATTCTCTAAAAAAGCATAAACCAAATTATAATATGACAGAAAAGATGATAGAAGCCATAAATCAAAACACAGATATAAAAGAATATCTTTATAACGATTTGGAATATGCTGTTTTTAATGATTATGAAGAACTGCAGAGAATAAAAAAAGCTGTTCCGAATTCCATAATGTCCGGCTCAGGTTCCGCTTATTTTACACTTGAAAGCCACGGGAATATTCCTCTAAATGAGCAGTACCAAATAATTAGCGGACTAAATTTTATTCCTTACGGAATAAATGTAACAATTTTGTCACAAACTAGCAAATAATACTTTTAGAGGTTATATTATGCTATGAGGATGTTTATAATGTGAAATATATATCCTTAACATGAGGTCTTAACGTGGTAGATAATAGGTCAGCAGGTTTTTATGGGATTGGCGGCGCTTTTAACTTTAAAAGCGGCGACCCTTCCGGTACTGCAGCAAAAATGAGTCAAGAAAAATACGGCTCAGAGGCAATGTATCTCCCGCCGGTTGAAGGAGAAGAAGACGAAAATTATTATAACCAGCCGTTTGTTGACAGAAGCGCACTATTAAGAGCAACCTTAAATTCTCTTGCAATGACTAATGTTGCATCTGTATTAAATGCAAAAAAACATAAAAAGAGTATTAAAGATCTTCTTGATGAAGATGACGCAGAAGAAGAAAACAAGGAAGAAATAGAACGTCTTGAAGCGGAAGCTGATGAAGAATTCAGAGAAGCCCGAGAATAAATTTTACTCCCTCAAAAAACTCTCCTTATTTACTATTTTCAAACAGATGTTTATTGTATAATGTTATCATTGACAAGGGGATTTATTATGTCACATGATACTAAAAAGACAAACGGAAATAAATATTCATTAAGAGAACCGGAATTTTATAACATTTGGAGAAGAATATTTTTATTTATTGTTACCCATATATTTTATATGATACGATTTAAGCTTGTTTATAGACTTGAAGTTTATGGACGGGAAAATATACCAAAAGGAAATGATTTTATAATAGCTGCCAATCATTTGTCTACTCTTGATCCTCCGCTAGTTTGCGCAGTAATCAACAAAGGTGTGGCATACATGGCAAAAAAAGAACTTTTTCAAAACCCCTTTATGCGCTGGTGGCTGGATTGGTTAGGAGCTTTCGCTGTAGATAGGGAAAAATTAGGTGTTTCAACTATTAAAACCGTTAAAACAATAAAAGAAACAGGATGGGTGCTGGGAATTTTCCCGCAGGGTACAAGACAAGAACCTGGAGAAATAAGTAATATTACAAAAGGTTTTGCATCTCTTGCAAAAAGTACAAAATGCGGAATACTGCCGGTAGGAATTACCGGAACACAGGAAGTAAAAAGATTTCCGTTTACCGGAAAAATAATAGTCAGAATAGGAAAGGTTATACCGTATTCTAATAATGTTGATGAAATGGTAGAAAATTGGGGAATGGCTATTCAAAATTTAACAGGTTTCAAGTATAATAGAGAACATGCATCAATTTAATTTTTAAGAGGCTGGTAGCATTAGGATGACAATCGAAAAAAATTACAACAGAAGAACGGAAAAAGATTATAATATTTTTAGAACAGCATTTTACATGTTCTTTCTTTTGACAGTTGTTTATCCTGTAACAAAACTTATGTACAATGTTAAAATCGAGGGACGGGAAAATCTTCCTAAAAGCTCACATGTAATTTATGCAGGCAATCATGTTTCGTATATAGATCCGCCTTTAATTTCTCTTGCTGCGTGGAAAAATATTGCTTACATGGCTAAACAGGAGCTTTTTCATGATGACGATAAACTTTTAAGATTTTTGGTGCATATTCTGGGAGCGTTTGCAGTTAATCGCGAAAAACCGGAAATCGCAACATTTAAAACCGTAAAATCCATATTTAATACAAGCTGGGCTCTGGGTATTTTTCCTCAAGGGAAAATTATTAAAGAGCCTGTTATAAGCAATGTGCATAAAGGATTTATTCTCTTTGCAAAGAAATTTCAAGCAGATATTGTTCCGGTCGGTGTATGCGGGTTTGACGGATACGCTAAAAAGTTATTTGAAAAACATATAACAGTAAAAATCGGTAAACCTATTTCATATACACTTGATGAGGATGAAATTATACGCGAATGGGCGCGACAAATATGTGAATTTACAGGATTTGAGAATAGAATTGAAGACTGTTTAAAAGAAGAAGCTATTGTTTAGGTTTACATTTCTTCAAATTTGCGCAAATTTTAACTTTTAGGGTTTTTAGCATATTTGCAAAGAATAAATAAGGAAGGCAGAAATAAAGTATGAACATCCCATCCATTACAGGGTTTAAATTATTACCCCAAAATTATGAAATAAAAAAACAGAATGCGGATAACCGTTCTCTTTTCGGACTAAGAATGGCTTCTCCGCTTAACATAGATACTGTAAGTTTTACAGGCACACCAAAAGGCGCTGATAAAGCTTGGGAAGTAAGTAAAATTACAGCTAAATCTGTAAGAAAAAAATTACAAGCTCCGGCAAACAGAGTTTTTAGATTTGTTGAAAATACTTTCAATGATTTGGTTGCGAATGAAAAATATCCTAAAAATCCACTTACAGAGATTAGTTGCCGGCTTAAATCAGAAACTTCTATAGCAGAAAAGACAGGAAGCAGAAAATGGGTGAATGCAGATGAAATTGTAAAACATATGACAGATTTAATTGGCGCAAAGCTTGTTTTGCGTGATTCTAATAAAGCAAAAGTTGATGCCGTGCTTGACCGTTTTATTCCATTGATTAAATCTGGTAAGCTTGAACTGCTTGAAATTGAAAATAAACGTCCGATAGAGATAAAAGGTTTAGAGGGTTCTCAAGCAGCTCAATATGATTATGCTTCGCTTGAATTTCTTAAAAAGATGACTCAAATACAAAATGATATATGGAAAAAGGGCGGTAAAAAACAAAAGGTAAAGACCCGTCTGGAAGATGATTTTACAGATGCAAATTACTGCGCTATACATTTTCTGTTCAGATTACCGGGGAAAACTCCGGCAACATTTGAATTGCAGGTTCTGGGCAATAACGTTAACGAAGCTAAGCATATTGACGACATTGTCTGGAAAAAACTTAACGGTAAAAATTCAGCAGACAGCAATCCCGATTTTGATAAACTTTTTGAACCGTTTGTTAACAAAAAATTCTTTGCAGAAGAACCTAATGCAAAAGAAATAGTTGATGAAGCAAAAGCAAAATTTAATAAGTACAGAAGTGAAGTATTTTTAGTCCAGAGAAAGAAAGATCCTCTGCCATTCAGTAAGAGGAAAAAAACAGAAGTATTCTCTCCGCTCATGTACAAATTATTCCCTTCTGATATAGAGATTAAATACAAGCTTTCTTCTTCAGATTATGATTTTAACATGTTACAAAAGACGCTGCTGCGTGGTAAAAAGAAACCTGCAGCTGCTAAAACTGCTAAGAAAATTACTAAAAAAGATAAAAACACCGATAATATACAAAATAAGTAAATTTCTAGTTTTCACTTGAATTTTTCTTATGTTTTTTTCCGTTGTTCTTTTTGTTATTCTTCTTAGTGAATTGCTGAGACGACTGAGTGTATGATGTCTGTATTCTTTTTACACTGAAAACATCCGGCATGGATTGGAGCGCTGTCATAACTTTTCTCAAGGTATCAATATTATCAAGTTCAATGCCGAGTTCTATAATTCCTACTCTGCCTTTAGATTTGACATTCGCCGACGTAATATTTGTATTGTTATCTGAAACAATTCCGATAACATCTTTTAATAATCCCATCTTTTCTGCTGTTTCTATGCGGATAGTCGTACTGTAAGTTTTATTTGTGTTATTTCCGGACCAGTGAATATCAATAAGACGCTCTACCGGAATATTTTCAAGAGTTTTACAGTCCAGTCTGTGAACAGTTACCCCTTTGGAACGTGTGACGACACCTACAATCGGTTCACCCGGAATTGGTGAACAGCATCTCGCAAATGAATATAAAAGTCCTTCTAAGCCCACAATATCTTTTTCAGAGGCTTTTCTCGGACGATGCTGTACCGGCGCTTCTTGTTTTTGAGGCTTTCTCAACCTATTTACAATTTTATTAACCGTAGTTTCGCCGTAACCGAGCGCTGCAAATAAATCATCTGCGCTGACATAATTCATCTGTTTGGCAACTTTATCAAACTCGCCGTTTTTAACATATTCATCAAATACTGTTTTTGTAAGTTCGTGTTCTAAGTTAGCTTTGCCGATTTCAATATGATCTTCACGCTTGTTCTTTTTATACCATTGCCTAATTTTTGATGCTGCCTGTTTGGTGACTACAAAATTAAGCCAGTCAAGACGGGGTGCAGAAACTTTTGAAGTCATTATTTCTACAATATCGCCGTTTTTTAATTTTGTATCAAGCTGTGCAATACGTCCGTTAATTAGGGCTCCTACTGTTTTATGCCCTACATCAGAGTGAATACGATAAGCAAAGTCTACAGGTGTTGCACCGCGCGGTAAATCTATAACATCACCGCCCGGAGTAAAAGCAAAAACTTGATCAGAGAATAAATCCAGTTTTACAGAGTTTACAAAATCTTCTGCATTTTTTGTTTCCTTGTTATACTCTACAAGCTTACGCATCCATGAAAATTTTATATCGCTTGCGGAATCTGCTTTTTTAGAACCTTTTTCTTTGTATCTCCAGTGCGCAGCAATACCATATTCAGCAATTTCGTGCATTTCCCATGTTCTTATCTGCACCTCAAGCGGTTTCTGGCGCGGACCGATAACTGAAGTGTGGAGTGACTGATACATATTGCCTTTTGGCATGGCAATATAATCCTTAAAACGCCCGGGAATTGGTTTAAACTGTGAATGAATAAGCCCCAGAACTTCATAGCATTCTTTTTCTGTATCGACGATTACGCGGACTGCCGTAATATCATACAGGTCATGGAATGCAACATTCAGCCTCTGCATTTTATTATAAATACTATAGTAATGTTTTGCTCTGCCTGTGATTTGAGCGTTTATCCCGCTTGCTTTTACATCTTTGGAAATTTTGTCGATTAAAAGTTTTACTGTCATTTCGCGCTCAGCTTTTTTTTGAGAAACAAGCTGTGCTATTTCGTAATATTTATCCGGATGCAGATATTTCAATGATAAATCTTCCAATTCGGCTTTTATTTTACCAACACCGAGCCGATTTGCAAGCGGAGCAAAGATATCGAGAGTTTCCTGTGCTATTCTCTGCTGTTTTGCAGGTGCCATATAATTCAGCGTACGCATATTATGAAGTCTATCCGCAAGCTTTAAAAAAATAATTCTCACATCGCTTGCCATTGCAATAAACATTCTGCGGAAGTTTTCCGCCTGTCTTTCTTCCGTGGATTTGAACTGAAGTTTTCCTAGCTTTGTAACTCCTTGAACCAGATTAAGTACATCTTCGCCAAAAAGTTCTTTGATTTCTTCGGGTTTTGTATCCGTATCTTCGAGGATATCATGTAAAAAACCTGCCATTAAGGTATGTTTATCAGCTCTCAAGCCGATTAAAATCTTTACAACTTCCATAGGGTGAATAATATACGGTTCTTCTGATACCCTATACTGTCCGGAATGAAGTTTTTTAGCAAATTCAAAAGCCTTTTCCAGCTCTTCTATATCTTGTTCGGGATACTCTTGCTCTTCTAAAAGCGCTTTTATCTCATCAAATGTTATTACAAACTGTTCCATTATATTGTTATAATAGTGTTTTTTTTACATTTTTTCAAGAGGGGGCACAACTATCCGGTAAAAAATCTATTTAATAAAACTTAACCCCGTCCCATAAGGAAGTAGATAATGTCTACAGACTGAAAGCTTTGTTGATGACGATGATTACAAAGAAAGCTGAGTAGGTAGACTTCAGTCTACCACATATTTATTTTCAAAATACAAAAAGTTTTAATCTATTTATGCTGGCGAAGTAGACTAAAGTCTACCCGTCTAATAAAAACTCAAGCTTAGTTATGTTTAGGAGTCTCAAAAATTTCATCCGGAATATCTGCTAATTTAGCATCATTTAAGTAAAATATATGATTTTGGAATTTATGATACACGGCAAGTCCTGTTTCATTACTTATACAGGCTTCTCGATATTTACCAAATTTTATCATTGAACATTTTTGCTTATTTATAGTTTCGTTTGTGCTAACTAACGCCGGCTGTGAATCAAGTTCAGACATTCCAACCGGTTTTTTCCAATAAACAATTGGTGCAACCATGTTTAATGCATTATCATGCCTCAAATCTTCCGGCACAGGCGATTGTTTAAGCTTATTTGTTCGCATATTATAATTATAAATTTTATCTCCGCCATTATATGTATAAATACTTTCTGTATTGCCGTTATATAAAAGTATTGTTTTCCACTTATCTCCCTTTATATATGATTTGAAGTAAATGTATTCGTTATTTTTGTTAGGAGATTTGACGTTTATAATATACGAAATATTATTTCCTCTTTTGTGATATAAATTGTCAATATAATTATTTTTACTTGTGCAAGCTGTAAATAATATACAAGCGAACAACAAGAGCACTGCTTTTTTCATATTATATTATCCACTCTCCACATTGCTTTTGCCCGATAATTAATCTTTTTCAAGATTATGAGTTTTTACTGATTTTGCAATAAAATACGCACTCACTAAAACAATATAAGGTGACAAAATCGTTTGAACTATTAGACTCAGCTCATAACAAAATCTTTTTGATGTTATTACACTAATCAATATATTAAACAACAACAATCCGATACTTTTAATAATATAGTTTATAGGTTGTTGTTTAATAATCTGAAATATATATTTATAGTTAAATAATTGGAAAATATTTTTATTACCAGAAATTGCAAATATCTGTGCTGGAACTAAAAAACTCATAAACAACATAAAAATAATTCCTAAAATAGAAAAATATGGATTTATGCGTGGCAAAATAATTAAACATAAAAAGATAAAGAGTAAATATAAACCTATAGCAAAAGCTAATTTTAACCCAGCAATAAAGTCTTTTATTATATTATATTCCGGTAAGATGATATTGTCTTTTGCAATATTAATAGCTTCTATACACTTTAGCATATAGCCGTAAAGAATTATATAAAAAACAAGATATGCTATAGTAATAAGTAGTAATAATACACTATTAACCCCAAATTGCTGTATAGCAGGCAATGTCGACAAGATAAAATAAATACAAAAAATCTTCCAGATTTTGCTATCTTTAAACATATATGTAAAAGCCTGCACACCTTACTCCTTTTTAAAATTTTTGGTGCACAAGTGTGCGCAGCACCCTACATTATTTATTCAAAGCAGCTTTCAATCTTGCAAGTGAACGCGCTAAAGCGGCTTGAGCTCTATCTGCGTCTATCTTAGCGCTTGCATCAGCCAGTCTTGCTTCAGCTCTTTCTTTTGCACTTTTAGCACGGGTTACGTCAATTTCACAGCCATCTTCGCAGACATCTGTAAGAATAGTTGCAACATTATCTTTAAATTGGAATATACCGCCCATTGTTGCAAAATATTTATACTTTTCGCCGATTCTTGCCTTTGTAACCCCGATTTCAAGCGCAGTAGTGACAGGAATATGGTCTTTCAAAATACCTATCATACCGCCTTTAGTATGAAGCACAAGCTCATCAACTTCGCCCTCAAATACAATTCTTTCGTGTGTTATAATTTTTAGTTTCATTTGAACCTCATGAGCGGGTTTAGGAGTTTAGAAGAATTTATTTTCGCTTACGCTCAGAATATTCTATATATCTTTTTAACTTCTCCTAAACTCCACAACTTCTAAACCTCTCAACCTACTGTAACGTTTTTGCCTTTTCAACCGCTTCTTCAATTGTACCAACCATATAGAAAGCTTGTTCCGGCAAATCATCGTGTTTACCTTCAATGATTTCCTTAAAGCCTCTTATGGTATCTTCAAGCTTAACATATTTTCCAGGGATACCGGAGAACTGTTCAGCTACGAAGAACGGCTGTGATAAGAATCTTTGAATTTTTCTTGCTCTGTTTACTGTTTCTTTATCCTCGTCAGATAATTCATCCATACCTAAGATTGCAATGATATCTTGAAGTTCTTTATATTTTTGAAGAATTTCAAGAACTTTTCTTGTAACTTCATAATGCTCTTCGCCGATAATATTCGGATCAAGTACCCTTGAGTTTGAAGCCAGCGGATCAACTGCCGGATAAATACCAAGAGAAGCAATCTGTCTTGAAAGAACGGTTGAAGCATCTAAGTGTGAGAATGTTGTAGCCGGAGCAGGGTCAGTCAAGTCGTCCGCCGGTACGTAAATTGCTTGAACTGATGTAATAGAACCGTCTTTAGTAGATGTAATTCTTTCCTGCAATTCGCCCATTTCAGTACCCAATGTCGGCTGGTAACCAACTGCTGAAGGCATACGACCTAACAGTGCCGATACTTCGGAGCCTGCTTGAGTAAATCTGAATATGTTATCAATAAACAATAATACATCCTGTTTAGAAAAATCTCTAAAATATTCAGCCGCAGTAAGAGCAGAAAGCCCAACTCTCATTCTTGCTCCCGGTGGTTCGTTCATCTGACCGTATATAAGCGCAACTTTATCGATAACTCCGGATTCTTTCATTTCGTTCCAGAGGTCGTTTCCTTCACGTGTTCTTTCGCCTACACCGCCGAATACTGATACGCCGGAGTGTTCGGATGCGATATTGTGAATTAACTCCATAATAAGAACTGTTTTACCAACACCTGCACCGCCGAATAAACCAATCTTACCGCCCTTCTGGTATGGCTGGATTAAGTCAATAGCTTTAATACCAGTTTCCAAAATTTCAATATCAGTATTCTGATCAACCAATCTTGGTGATTCTCTGTGGATAGGCAGGTAATTTTCTGTTTCAATCGGTCCCATCTTATCTACAGGCTCTCCGATTACGTTTAAAATTCTTCCTAATATCGGTTTGCCTACAGGAATTTTAATCGGCTCATTGGTATTAATAACTTTCATCCCTCTTTTTAAGCCGTCTGTAGATGACATAGCAACTGTTCTGACTCTATTTGAACCAAGCATTTGCTGAACTTCCGCAACAACTACATGACCGTCATCACAGGTAATATTTAATGCTGTATAGATTTCCGGCAGTTCGCCCTGCTGGAATTCAACGTCAATTACAGGTCCGATAATCTGAGTGATTAACCCTTCGTTCTTATTTAAAGTTTCCATTAACTTCACCTCTCCTCTTAACCTCTTTGCCCCAATTATATAACACACGGGGGTAAATGTAAATAGGGGGTTGGATTTCCCGCCAGTGTGGATTTTTGAAAGAATATTTATAATTTATCTTCTTGCTTCTCAGACTTTTCAAGAGTAGCAAAAATATTTTTTAGAGGGTTTACTTATAATATGAAAATATCAGTAACACCTTTATGTACACCGCCTTCGTTTACAGGAAGAAAAGGGGTGCAAATAACAAAAGAACAGGTTCTTAATCTGCGTGCAGCAGGGCTTGGAGAAAAAAAGATTGCAGAAGAGCTTGGAGTATCCATAGCCAATTATTATAAACAACTTAAAGAACTGGGCATTGCGCAAAAGCTCGCGAATTATAGTGATGAATTGAGTAAGATTTCCAGAGATAAATTTGAAGAGCTTTTAAAACAAAATTTTTCGATTCTGGATATTTGCAAATATTTTAAAATTACAACTACAGCTTATTATACTTTATTAAATAAATTTGATTTAAGAAATTATATGCATGGGGCAAACAGTAAGGTTATAACAAAGGAAATACTGCAGGAATTAGTTGATAATAAAATACCGATTGAAGAAATCTGCAAGAGATTGAATATATCCAAATCTGTTTATTTTTCACTTGTTTGCAAACTTGACATCCAAACAGAATACAAAAAAAGCAAGGCGCAGGTTGCTAAAGTAACAAAAGAGGACATTGAAAGGTTGATAGAGACCGGAAAAACATATCCGGAAATAGCAGAAGCGCTGAACATTGCAAAGCCGACACTCCAGCGCCTTATTACAAAATTTCAAATAAAAACAAAGATTTTACAGAAAAAAGAAGCAATGGACAATGTCACGAAAGAGAAACTGGAAGAACTCATTGCAAGCGGGAAAAGTCTGGATGAAATATCCAGAGAATTAAATATCAGCCCGAGAAACTATTCAACCCTTGTTAATCGTTTTGGAATAATGACAGTGTTTAGAGAGGGCAAAGCTAATAATTTAAGTATAACAAAAGAAAAATTACAAGCTCTTGTTGATACAGGGCGGTCTGTTCAAGAAATTTGCGAAACATTGAATATTAGTGATGCCAGTTTTTACCATTTATTAAAACGTTTAGGAGTAAATTACGATTACAAACACCATTATAAACTAAAAGACATTTCTAAAAATAAACTGGAACAAACTGTTCAAGAGTGGGAATCACAGGCAAAAGCCGAAGAAGAATTAAATGTAAGGGCTTCAACTTTTAACTACAAAGCAAGAGAAGAAAAAGTTACAACAGTCTTATCCGGCTCAATTGACAGGCTTAATGATTTGGGCAGAAAAAAAGATGAAATACAAATGTATTTAGATGAAGGCGCAACTCCGCAGGAAATATGCGAGATGTATGATATTCCTCCTGTTATGTACCATAGTTTGATAAGAAGATACAATTTAATCAGTGAGGCTAAAAAGAAATTTGATAATGCAAAAACAATAACAAAAGAACAGCTGGAACAGATGCTCAAATCCGGTAAATCTAAAGCTGAAATCAGTGAAGAATTAGGTATAAGCAGCCGCACTCTTGCACTAAAATTTGATAAATTCGGTATAAAAACTAAAGATGAAAGAAAAAATAAAACCAACATTAAGTAATGTCTGAGGTATGAGTGATAATTTCTTTCAATTGAAAATCTATAATTCTTTTTAAATCATCAAGAGTTAATTCCACTTGATAACCGATTTTTCCGGCGCTGAAAATTATTGTATCAAAATTTTTAGCAGAAGCATCTATTGTTGTCGTGAAAAATTTTTTCATGCCGATAGGAGAGCAGCCCCCGTGAATATAGCCTGTTAAAGGCAAAAGCTCTTTAGATTTAAGCATCTCGATAGATTTTTCATCAACAGCCTGCGCGGCTTTTTTTAAATCAAGTTCTTCTGCAGCCGGTAACATAAAAACATAATACTTTTTTGATTTCCCGACTGTAACAAGTGTTTTAAAAACTTGCGCAGGATTTTGATTTAATACAGCTGCGACTTCCACCCCGCTGATTGCGTCAGTATCAGCGTATGTATAATGTTTATATTTTATCCCCGCTTTATCAAGCATTCGCATAACGTTTGTTTTATATTCACTCATATTGCCGCTTTATCCATTCCATAATTACATTTACAAGATATTCCTGCTGCGCTTCATTCAATTGAATCCCTTTTGGAATTCTATGCCATTTTTCAATGCACCCTCTGCAGCAGGTCGCAGACGCATGCTGGGCTATAAACACCGGATGTCCGCGCATCGGGGTCTGCTTGCCGTCATTGGGGATATTAGCCGGTGCAATTCTTTTTGAGATAAAATCTTCTGCGTGTGATTTTATCGTATCAAGTCCTTTTGCGTCAATATATGCCTTTTCTTTTTCCTTTAGTTTAAATCTGCTTCTAAATTTTGATTTAGAAAGCCGCCGGAATAATTCGTCATACATATTCCGTTATTCCTTATTTTCCTCTTCTATTGTCCGCTTAAAAGAGCAGGTGCGGTTTGAGCAGACTTCAAAAGAGCCATTTTTAGTATTCTTTTTAACCAGCAGTTCTCCGCATTCGGGACAGGTGTTTCCGGTAGGTTCATCCCATAGTGCATAGGAACAGTCCGGATAACGGTTGCATCCGAAAAATATTTTGCCGTATTTTGATTTCTTTTCAATAATAACCCCTTCGCCGCATTTCGGGCATTTCACACCGGTTGAGCGAATATATTTTTTGCGGTTTTTACATTCTTTGCATTCTAAATACTTGCCGTAAGGTCCGACTTTCATTATCATACCGCCGCCGCATTTTTCACATTTTTCATCAACGGTGCTTTCTTCAGAATTATTATCAACATCATCCAGTTCAACACTGTTATTAAGTGAAATAATTGTTTTGCATTCCGGATATCCGGAGCAGCCTAAAAATTGTGTTCCGAAACGGCTGGTTTTAACCAGCATTACTCTTCCGCAATTAGGGCATTTTTTATCACTTTCGATAACAACTCTTTGCGAAGTTTTCATTACAGAATTTACAACCTCCATAAACGGAGTATAAAATTCTTTTAAAACAACATTCCAGACGGCTTTTTTTTCTGCAATCTTATCCAGCTTTTCTTCCATGCCGGCAGTAAACTTATAATCCATAATATCTGCAAATTGTGTAACAAGCTGTTTGCAGACGGTTCTGCCAAGAAGTGTAGGAACAAGAGCCTTATCTTTCTTTTCTACATATTTTCTTGTCTGAATTACAGTAATAATTGTTGCATAAGTTGACGGACGTCCAATTCCGTGTTCTTCCAGAGCTTTAACAAGAGAAGCTTCATTATACCTTGGAGGCGGCTGGGTAAAATGTTGTTTAGGCAGAACTTCTTTGCATTTTACTTTATCTCCTTCTTCTAAATCCGGAATTTTAGCATCTGCATCTTTTTCATCCTCTTCAGTATCATTATAAAGTTTTAAGAAACCGTCAAATAATATCTTGCTTGTTCCGGCTTTTAGATTATAATCGCCCGCTTTAATATCAATAGTTTTATTTGCAATTTCTGCCGGTGCCATTTGAGAAGACATGAATTTATCCCAGATTAATTTATAAAGCTTATACTGATCTGAAGATAGATATTGTTTAATACTTTCCGGTGTTCTGTCCGGATAAGACGGTCTGATAGCTTCGTGCGCGTCCTGCACATTTTGCTTGCCTTTTACATAAACGTTTGTTGCCGGAGGGTAATATTTTTCACCATAATTTTGAAGAATAAACGACTTTGCCATTTCATGCGCATCATCCGAAATTCTAACGCTATCCGTTCTCATATAAGTAATTAAACCAACTGGAGTGCCGTCTATTTCAATACCTTCATAGAGTTTCTGAGCAACCTGCATAGTTTTTGAAACTCCAAATCCGAGCTTTGAACTTGCGGCTCTCTGCAGCGTAGATGTAATAAAAGGTGCTGTTGGTTTTCTTTTGGTTGTTTTCTTTGCCACCTTTTCTACTACAAATTCCGTATCCGGATTTGTTAAAAACTCTTTTATTTTATTTGCTTCTTCTTCATTATTTATATCAAATTTTTTGTTTTTATATTTATTAACTTCTGCCTCAAATAATTTTCCGTCTTTGTCCATAATTGCATGAACGGACCAGTATTCTTTAGGCACAAAAGCTTCTATTTCTTCTTCTCTTTCGCAAATCATTCTAAGAGCAACTGATTGAACACGTCCGGCAGATAAACGATAATTTCCCAGCTGCTTCCAGAGAACGGGAGAAAGTTTATAACCAACAAGTTTATCTAAGATTTGTCTTGTCTGCTGCGCCTTAACTCTGTCCATATCAATCTGTCTTGAATGTTCAACAGCATACTTTACAGCTTTTGGAGTTATTTCATTAAATTCAATTCTAAAAACCTTATTATCCGGCACATCAAGAAGTTCTCTCACATGCCATGCAATAGCTTCTCCTTCGCGGTCTGGGTCGGAAGCCAGATATACTTTATCAGATTTTTTTGCAAGTTCATTTAATTTAGTAACAACTTTTTTCTTCTCCGGAATAATAACATATGTAGGTTTAAAATCGTTGTTTACATCAAACCCCAGAACATTTTCCGGCAAGTTTCTAACATGTCCGAAACTTGCTTCTATCTGATAGCCGTCTCCGAGAATTTTTTTTATAGTTTTTGATTTAGCCGGAGACTCAACAATAACAAGCGCCTTTTCTTTTTTGCTTTTAGTAGTTTTTTCCGCTGTTGTCATGCTTTTATATACCTGTCACCATCTGTCTGCTTAATAAGTCCTTTGAGTTCCATCATTGTTAAAACTGTCAAAAGCTTGTTTGTTTCTATGTTTGTTTGAATTTGGAGTTCATCAAAACATTTTGGCTCCACACCTATTATACCAAAAATTATTTTTTCTATCGGGTCATCTATTTCTAATTCTTTTTTTTCTGTTACAATTTCCCAATTTAAAGTATTAAGAATATCTTGACCGGACGTTACCAGAGCAGCACCGTCTTTTAAGAGTTTATAGACTCCTTCGGTATTAGAATTATTAATAGCTCCCGGAATGCACATAAGTTCTCTGCCCTGTTCGAGAGTAAGATTTGCGGAAATCAAGGCTCCGCTTTTTAAAGCAGCTTCACCAACAACAGTTCCGTAAGAAAGCCCTGTTACAATTCTGTTTCTTTGCGGGAATCTAAACTTTAGAGGCTCAAATGTCGGATAATATTCTGTTACTACAGCACCAAAATCCTGCTCTATTTGTTCATATAATTGTTTATTGCCGCTGGGGTATGTAAAATCAAGTCCGCTTGCAATAACTCCTATGGTTTTTAAATTATTTTCAATAGCGCTTTTGTGGGCAGTAGAATCAATTCCATCGGCTAAACCCGATACAATACAAATATCAGTACCCCGCAAATCTTCTATAACTTTTTTTACGCTTTCTCTGCCATTAAAACTTGCTCTTCTTGAACCGACAAAAGCAACTGTCCGCTTTAAATTGCAGGAAAATAAATCACCTTTATAATAAAGCACCATCGGCGGATTAGGAATTTGTGAAAGCATATACGGATAATTAGGGTTATCAAAAGTTAATATACGAATATCGCGTTTTTGTACCTCTTCATATGCTTTATCAATATTTACACTTTTGCGTTTTTCTAAAAAATTTTCAGCCTTTCTAACGCTTAATCCCTCAATTTGTTTTAAATCTTTGTAGTCCGCTTTAAAAGCGGTTTCGATATCACCGAAATAATTATACAATCTCTGAACAAATGTTGAATCAAGCTGTTCTATGGAAGAAAATGCAACCCAGTATTTTGTATTCATTGTCTAATTGTAACACATAATAAAAGATATGAACTATTATAAAATTTTTTGGTATAATTGATATAATATAAAAAATAAAAGGAAATATAATGTTTAATAAAATATTGAAAAATATATTTTCCATTAAAACTAATTATGCAAGAAAAGAAATCCGTATATTAGGAGTAAAATTAAAACTCTTCTGTGCAAAAGAAGAAATTCACAGGCAGGATTTATTAATAAACAAAAACACAATCCAGTTTGCATATAACATTTTATTTAATTCAGAAGAAGATGATTTGTTCTGCCTGCGTGCGCATGAAATTATTTTTATATTTAATAAAGGAATTCTCAATCTGAAATACACTTTTTTCCGTGATTATGTACTGCCTTCCGGTCACTCTGAAAACATAATAGAATTCTATAAACTGGAGCCGGATTCTATTCTTTATAAAGAACATATCGACCGTGTAAAAAATGGAGAATTTTTATGGAAATATGTTGAGCGCTATTATTATATAAGTCATTCTTTTATCTCCAAAGACAGCCGCACCGGAGAAATTTATATAAATTCTTCTTATATTAAGGAAAAGATTCAATTCCGGAGTGAATATAAACTCCATCATGTTCCGATTATATCGAAAAGAAAGTACCTTCCAGGAGTTTCGGTTGATGATTATATAAAAAATAAGCCTTTTGCAGAACAATTGATTGTTATAGATAAACTTTTGAATTATATATTTACAACATACAGGGATAAAGATAATCCGGAAAAAGTTTCCGGAGATTTGATTGACTGTCATATGCACAATTTTCTTATAGGTGAGGACGGACAGTTTCATTTTATAGACTTTGATTTGAAATGTGATGAAAGTCTGGATAGAAATTACTGTATATATTTTATGCTCTACAAATACAATGAAGAGATTTATTATAGATTTCTCCGGCGCTATGGTTTTAAAGACAAGCATAAATACTATGAAAAGCATTTTTCAATATATAACCAGCCTCTCAAGCATAACGGAAGAAGTATTATAAGACGAGAGCATATGAAGTTAAGAGAAAAATATTTTAGTGATACAGGTCTTAATGAAGAATATAAGCTTAATTACAAAAAGATTCCATTAAAATAAAAAAGTGTTTTTATTTTGAGTGTAATTTAAACTGATAAATACACGATTTTGTGCATAAAAACAGCGGAAATAATCAAAATTATTTCCGCTATTTTTTGTTTGTTTTACTGTTATTAGCTCAATTTTTCAATCAAAGCCGCATGTTTAGAAGCAAAATCTTTGCCTCTTGCTATGATTGCAGCTTTTAATATTGCATGCAAATCAATAGGTGTAATTTCTTTAAAATTATTTGGAAGTCTGAGTGACCAGTTTTGATCACCGGAAGTTCCGGGGCGGTTGTAGACATCGTTTATCTGGAAATAATCAGTAAAGAACATTTGAACATTTTTTGCTTTTGATGCAAATATTTCTGTGAGTTTTACAAATGTTAAATAATCTTTATCTTGAGTAAGTCTGACAATAATATCATCTTTATTTTCAGCTTCTGCAAACAAGTCTTCAACAAGATTTTTTGCGTGCAGGTAGCCTTCATGGGTATTAATCATGCTTTCTGCCCACATAGCAATAGGATTGTTGTCGTGAGTGCCGACCATATTCCATACATTTTCTCCTATGTTTTTGCATCTGTACGGATGTTCCGGTTTTTCCGGTACAACAAACTGTGTTAATCTCATACCTTGAAGCTCGTATTTTTTCATTACAGCATCGACAGGATTTGTTAACGTTCCTAAATCCTCGCAGACAATTGCATTTTTATCAAGTCCGCATTCTTTAGCTGCTGAAATAACGATTTTTTCTACAAAACGTCCGTAGAGCTTTATCTGTTCTTCTGATAAAGTTTTTACGCGTTTTTCTTTGTCAGCTTCAAGAGTCCAGTCCAAATCTTCCTGTCTTGCAATTGCATATTTAGAAAGTTCCGGATGCTCCGGAGATGAGTATAATCTTCCTGCTCCTTCTTCGCATTTAGGCTTTTTGCCGACTTTGTAAACCCATGGGTCGATTAAACCTACAATATGGTCAATTCTTACACCGCCCGGATTTTCTTTGAACATCTTTTTGTAAAGATTTTTCATCAGCTTTCCACCTTCGCCCAAGGAACCGTCTGCGTTAAACATTTTTTCCGGATCCATTACAGGGAAGCCCCATGCCTGCCCGTCTTTAGAGAAATAATCCGGAGGACAGCCGAGATACCAGCCTTCTAAAAATAATGACTGATAAGCCCAGGCATCTCTGTCAGAGAAAGCTACCTGGCGGTCTGCTATCATCTTAATATTTTTTGAAAGTGCGAATTTTTTAGTTTCTTCATTTTGGACTTCAAGTACATACTGGCAAAACTTGTAAAATTCGATTTCATCAGAATATTTGTTTTTAATTTCTTCAATTCTGGCTGAATATGCTTTCTTTTCTTCATCTGATTTCGGGTTCATAAGCTTTTTATCTGTTTCATTTTCCCATGTGTACCAGAAATCATTGTTATTTTCGATAGAAAGTGCTTCATACAAAGCGTCATTATCAAGCCAGTATGAATTTTCTTTTTTGAATTTGTCAAATTCTTTCTTGAGAGGGGATCCCAGCAGGCCTCCGTGAATGTTTTTAAAATTTTCCCATGCTTCTTTTAAAGCGTCATTCTGAGCTTTTGTTATATAAGAATAAGCTGTTCTGCCTTGATTTTGGTTAGGATTTCCGGCGACAACTTTTTCAAAAGTTTCTTGAGATAGAATATTATCCCATTTTTTTTCTGTTAATTGTTTAAGATCAATAAACAGCGGGTTTCCGGAAAAAATTGTTCCGGTATACGGTGAAGAGTCTGAACTCTTTGTTTTGCCGGCAGGTCCTAATTGAATTGCATTGAAAATTCCGTGAGCATAATCAATAAGTTCATGCCCCGCAGTAGAATTAAATGTTCCGAATCCTGTATCTTCTCCTTCTTTAGAAGGGAAGCTGCTGCCGTGGATTATCAGCGCAAAATTTTCTTTGCCCAAAGCTCTCAAAGCTTCTGCTACAAGTTTTGTGTCGATTTTGTTTGATGTTAAACAGACCATAAATTTTTTACTCCTTATCTTCTCTCAATTTAGTGTATCATTTACAAGTCCTAATTTCAAGGATTTGATAAATGTAAAAATTTTTCGTATAATCAAAGTATGAAAAGATTTTTGGTTATTGCATTATTATTGTCCGGAACAGTTTGTTTTGCCGCTGATGACTTATCAAAGCAGGCAACAGCTTTTTACAGCGATAATAATTATCAAAAAACAATGGATTTAATTCTGCAGATTCCGGAAGAGAAACGCTCTGCGCAGGACTGGCTTTTGCTGGGAAATATTTTGGATGATAAAGGCGAAAGAGATAATGCTGTCTTTATGTACCAAAAGGCTATTAATACGGATTCAAAATATTATAAGGCTTATTATAATCTTGCAAATAACTATCTGGAAAATGAACAGTACAATATGGCTCTTCAAAATTACAAGAAAGCTTCAAGGCTTAATGATGAAAACCCATATGTTTTTTATAACATGGCTTGTGCTTATATGAAGCTTGGGGATTTAAAAAAGGCAAAGACCTGTTTGAATAAAGCAATAATGTATAAATCTGATGTTCCGGAGTTTCATTA
The DNA here is from genome assembly GCA_944325515.1 of Candidatus Gastranaerophilales bacterium. Classification (GTDB taxonomy): domain Bacteria; phylum Cyanobacteriota; class Vampirovibrionia; order Gastranaerophilales; family Gastranaerophilaceae; genus CAG-196. The sequence continues at coordinate 103,256 of CALVAO010000003.1, forward strand.
CAATCTGGCATACGTTTATAAACAGTTAAACAAACCAAAACTCGCGCAAACATATTTGGATAATTTTAATAAACTTTCTCAAGCGCAGTAAAACAAAGGGTGTGTAACCAGGTAGGGTGGGCAAAGCTGCTTCAAATAAAGGGCTTTTAAATTATTTTGTGTATTGCGTGCCCACCAATTAATTTTGACTTAAGTTTTTGGTGGGCACGTTGTGCAAAGTTAAAAGCAACTATTTCCCATTTAACGCAACTTTGCCCACCCTACATTGTAGGTATCAAAAGAAGAAAAAATGAAGAAAATAGCCGCTATTTTCTATGCTCTTTTTTTACAAGTATAACATAAGAAATTGGTAGGATGTGGTAAATCTGTGATTTACTGCATCAATATTGTTTTGAGTCAATTCAAAAAAACAACCGGCAGGCTTAAAGAAAAAAAATAAAGTGAAAATATTTACTCAATAATGGTAAACTTATTGTCTCTTGAAAAATATTGTTCTCTTAATTCATTAATTCTGTTTCTGGCAAAAATTGCATCCTCAGAAAACTGTTTGAGTTCAAGGAATTTTTTGTAGTATCTTATTGCATCTTTGTATTTTGCCATTTTATCAAAACTCATTGCAATACCGAGATATGCTTTATAATAGTCGGGGTTGCGTTTTATAAGCTGGAAGAATGTTCTCGAAGCTTCCATAAAATCACCCATGCCCATAAGCATCGCGCCTTTGTTATAATACGCTTTCAAAAATTCCGGATTTGTTTCTATAAGTTTATTATAAATCATTAAAGATAATTCCGGCTCGTCAACAAGTTCGTGCGCGATTGCAAGCTGAATCTGAGCTTCAAGATTTTCTCTGTTAATAAGAATAGCTTTAATTAAATGCTCAATAGCTTTAGCCGGCTTGCCGTCAGAAAGATAGCACACGCCGATTTCAAAAAAGTATTCATCATTGCTGTCATCAATCTCTATAAGCTTCAGTAATGTACTGATAGCTTTGGGGAAATCTTTCAGGTATTTATAGGACATAGCTAAGCCAAAATAGGCTTTTACTTCTCTTCTATCCATCATAATTGCCTGCAGATAGGTCTGTATAGATTCTCTATACATTTTTGCAAATCTTAGCGCATCAGCTTTTACGCATAAATTATAAGAGCGCGACTGTTTTGGAACAGTCACTTTTTCAACTGCTTTTGCAAGATTCTTTTCTGTATTATTCAGCCCTGCTTCAATTTGCATATTCCTCTCCCAATCATATCTTACACAATTGCGCAGAACATTTTAACGACCAGAAGATTTAAAACCTTTAGACCAAAGGATTGATTTTTAACTAGCAAATTTTATTTTTTTCGTGTATTATTTATATTAAACAAAAAAGGGAAAATGATAGTGGCAAAAGATTTAAATATTAAAATAAAAACTGAGCAGAAGGATGCTGTAAAAGTAAAAGCGCCTATTGTTGAGGCTTTAAAAAAGGCTTATGAAAATCCTACGTATCAATTCCATATCCCCGGACACACAAAAGGCAAAGGGGTTTTTAAGGATTTTAAAAAACTTATCGGCGAAAAAGCTTTAAATATTGATACAACGGATGAGTTTGATAACCTCGGAACGCTTCATCCTGCAACAGGTCCGATAAAAGAAGCTCAAGAACTTGCTGCAGAAGCTTTTGGCGCTAAAAAAACATTTTTCCTTTTAAACGGTTCGACAGCAGGCAACCTTGCGCTTGCCATGGCTTTGACTAAAAAAGGACAGAAAATTATTGTTAACAGAAACTGTCACCGTTCAATCCTTACAGGTTTAATGATATCAGGCGCTGAACCTATCTGGATTTGTCCGAACAGAATTGAAGACTGGTCTGTTTGGGGAAACATTGATGCGCAGAAGATTGAAGAATTAATCCAAAACAATAAAGATGTTTCAATGGTTTGGATTACCAACCCGACATATGAAGGTGTGGTATCTGATATTAAATCCATAAGTGCTGTCTGCAAAAAGTACGGTATACCTTTGATTGTCGATGAGGCGCACGGATGTTTATGGAATTTTAATAAACATCTTCCGGAAACCGCTCTCAAACTTGGCGCCGATGCTGTTGTTCATTCGCTTCACAAAACAGGCGGAAGTATGAGCCAGAGCTCTATGCTCCATATTGCAAAAGATTCCATTATAGATGAAGTTGCCGTAGAGAAAGCATTGAAGCTTTTACATACTACAAGTCCGTCATTAATGCTTCTTGCAAGTCTTGATGCAGCAAGAGCCAATTTGCAGTCCAAGTCCGGACAGAAACAGCTTGATAATGCTGTTAAAAATGCAAAATATTTACGAACCAGACTCGATAATATTCAAGGGCTGCACCAGCTCAAAGGTGATTTCGGGTATAAAACAGATGTTACAAAAGTATTTATTAAAGTTGACGGCTTATCCGGAAAAAGGCTTGAGTCTATTCTTGAAATTGATTTTGGTATAGAAGTCGAATCAGCATCAGATATAGGCGTTCTTATTCTCTGTAATATAGGAAATACGCACTCTGATTTTAAATATCTTGCTGATTGTCTGGAAAAAATTGCTTCCAACCATTACCAGGATATTTATTATCTTGAAAACAGAAAACATATGCCGATGCTGGAACCTCAAATAAAAATGAGTCTAAGAGATGCTTTTTATGCTCCGAAAGAAAGAATTCCTAAATTCGAGGCTATTGGCAGAATCTCTGCGGAAGTTGTGGCAGAATGTCCTCCCGGAATTTCAATTTTGCTTCCGGGTGAAATGATAACCGAAGAACACATGCCGTATTTAAACGATTACGAAACTCTGGAAGTTGTAGTTTAATGGCGAAAAAAAAGAAAGCTTCAAATAAAATAATCCATTTTTTGATTATCTTTCTAATGATGGCAACGGGTGTTTATTATTTGGGGCTTAATTATGTCCCTCAAAAATGGTATGAAACACAGACAATGATGCCGAATCAGATTGAATCTTATTATGTCAATCAGTGGTGTACATCAGATTTCGGACGGAAAGAAGCTGTTTTATGGGACTTAACCAGAGTGGATTGTCTTGCTAAAGATTATGCAATTGAATTTGATTTTGCAAAGAAATGGGCAGAATCTGTAGGACAGTCACTCTATTATTCTAAAATGACCGGCAAAGCACCTGCGGTTGTACTTATTCTTACAAACATTACCGATTACCGGTATGTTAAACGACTTGAAAGATTGGATAAAGGTATCAAGATTTTTTTGATTAAGGCATATTAGATTTTATATATTGTTTGGCTCGATATTCTTTAACCATCTGCTTGAATTGTTTTTCTTCCGGACTCTTTTTTCTAAACAGATTAAAAAGCATAATCTTAATCATGTTGAGTTGAATTCTAAAAGGTAATTTTTTCCCTTTTATTTCTACCCCTGGAATTTTTGTAGCCAGTTCAAAATTATCTACGGCAAGCTTAGAATAGGCTCTGGAAGCTTCTTTGTATTTTTTACAATTCCCGTTTATAGCATGCCATGCCATTTCTTTCTTTTGCTGCACAATCGCACCAACTACGGGTCTTATACTGTCTATAGAAGAAATTTTTGCCATAATAGATACTCCTTAACAATGTGCATCTATTATAAAGTCTGAAAAAGCCTCTGTCAAGAAATCTATTATTCCAGATTTTATATTTTATCGAAACCTGTATATTTTCTTAATACTTCCGGAATAATAATAGTTCCGTCTTCTTGCTGGAAGTTTTCTATAATTGCAGCAAATGTTCTTCCAACAGCTAAACCTGACCCGTTAATAGTGTGAACAAATCTTATCTGACCATCTTTTGTACGGTAGCGCATATTTGCTCTTCTTGCTTGATAGTCACCATAGTTTGAACAGCTTGAAATTTCTTTATACGTATTATATGAAGGTAGCCAAACTTCCAAATCAAAACATTTATTTGCACTAAAACCTATATCAGCACTACATAGAGCGACTTTACGATAAGGAAGCCCTAATTTTTCTAAACAAACTTCGGCATCACGCGTTAACTTTTCGTGTTCGGCAGGACTTGATTCCGGAGTTGTTAATTTTACCATCTCAACCTTATTAAACTGGTGAACTCTTATTAACCCTCTTGTGTCTTTTCCTGCAGAACCGGCTTCGCGTCTGAAGCAAGGGGTGTAAGCTGTCATATATTTAGGCAAATCATCTTCTGATAAGATTTCGCCGGAATAAATATTGGTAACAGGAACTTCTGCTGTCGGAATTAAGTATAAATCCTCATCAACACATTTATACATATCTTCAGCAAACTTTGGCAGCTGACCGGTACCTGTCATAGTAGCGGCGTTTGCCATAAACGGCGGTAAAATTTCCTCATATCCGTGCTCTTCCGTATGCAAATCAAGGAAAAATTGGATAATTGCGCGCTCCAGTCTTGCGCCTTTGCCTCTGTAGAGAGTAAATCTTGATTGAGAGATTTTTACTCCACGTTCAAAATCAACAATTCCCTTCTCTTCGCACAAATCCCAGTGTGCTTTCGGGGTAAATGAAAACTTTGTAGGTTCACCCCAGAATTTAACCGGAACATTATCGTCTTCTGATTCTCCTATTGGAGTAGTTTCGTCCGGAATATTCGGAGTTCTTAAGAGCATATCACGTTGAATGTTATCTAAATCAACCTGCTTTTCTTCAAGAGCTTTTATTTCATCACCGAGTTTTCTGACTTCTTCTTGAATAGCATCCGTATTTTCACCGCTTTTTTTAAGCATACCGATTTTTTGCGATTCGGATTTCCTTTTTGCTCTAAGTTCATCTGCCTGCGCTTGAACTTTTCTTCTGTCGGCATCGATTGCAATTATTGTGTCAATTGATAATTCCGGATTTCTTCTTTTTAAAAGTTCGTTAATTTTATCTGGATTCTCTCTAATCAGTTTAATATCTAACATTCTTAATACCTCTTTTTCTGATTTCATTTTTAACACAAAAAAGATTAAAAGTATAGATTATATATACCTGCACTCGCCTTCGTCGCGTAGAGCTTGTTCCACAAAATACTCTTTGAAAATCTGGTTTGTAAAGTTTGTACCATGCAAAAAACACCGGATAAAATCCGGCGTTTTTTATTAATTATAAAATTTGATGACTATTTTATCTCAGCGTCATCGGTGGCTTGAAGCTGTTTTGACTTATAATTGTGGATGACTGCGTCAACCAGCAAGTCGTAAGAAGAACTCTTTTCTATATTCGGAAACTCTTCTTTTAATTGTTGTCTGACCATTGCTTCCAGCCTTTGTTCGTCAGCCTTTATTTTCAACTCTGTGCTTGACAGAGATGTTATATAATCCTCATTTGCTTTCTTTTGCGATTCTGAAAACGTTAGCAAATTTGCGCGGGAATCTAATGCTTGTTTTAGTGACTTAAAGAATTTTAGGTTGAACATAACGACCTCTTTATTTTTTACTTACCTTCACTTTGTATCTTATTAAAGTATCCTCAAGGTAAAAATTGACTGTTTTTGAGAAAGTTGTTACAATTTTTTACAATTTTGAGAAATCAGTTAATATTATATACTTATTTTTCAAACTGTTCAATAGTGCAAGCCTGTTATTTTTAATTTTTTCATCTTTATCCATAACAAGTACATCATCAAAGAATTTTGTTACAACAGGATTTATGGAAGTCAAAGAGGCAAGATATACCCTATAATCCCCGCTGTAGTTTACACTCTGAACCGCTTTATACAAGTCCTTTTCAGCAGGTTCTATAAATAATGTTTCATCTATATCCGGATTAACATCATCTTTTAAAATTCTCAAAACACGATTTGCATTTTCTATAAGTTTCTCATCCACACCGGATGCAACAGCTTTTACCCGCATCATATAATCGCATAAATCCTTGCAAGGATTAACTTCTGCGCAGGCTTCCAGAATATTTTTCGCGAAATCGTTATTCATAAAAATTATCAATCTTTGAACAAAGAATTCTTCAATATCTTTTTTCACATCTGCTTTAACCGGCAGCAAATCCAGCGTTTCATCTATAAGTTTTGACAAATCCAATTTAAGATTATGCTCAAGAATTGTTTTAATAATACCCAGAGCTGCACGCCTTACGCCAAGCGGATCTGATGAGCCGGTAGGCTTTTTGCCGGATACAAAAACAGCACAAATTGTATCGATTTTATCTGCAATTCCGACAACTTGACCTTCTGCGCTTTTAGCCGTTTCACTGTCAGCATTTAGCGGGAAGTAATGTTCTTTTATACCTTCACAAACCTCTTCGGCTTCACCTGCAACCCTTGCATAATCAGCTCCAATAAAGCCTTGAAGTTCAGTGAATTCAAATACAAGATTGGTTGCTAAATCTGCTTTGCATAATTCTGCAGTTCGTTTTATTGAAGGTTTTGAAACTCCGAGAGATTGCGCTATTTTTTCTGAAAGTTTAATTATTCTCTGTGTTTTATCATAAACAGAGCCCATGCCTTTCTGGAAAGTCATACCTTTCAAGTTTTCTACATAAGCTTCCAGAGGCTTTTTGGTATCTTCGTTAAAGAAAAATACAGCATCATCAAGGCGGGCTTTTATAACTCTTAAATTTCCTGCCTTAATATTTTCAAATTCACTGCCTATATAATTGGTTATGGTTACAAACTTATTAATCAGTCTGCCGTCTTTTTGATAAAGAGCAAAATATCTCTGATGCGTTTCCATAACAGTAACAGCTACTTCCTGTGGAATTGTCAGATATGCTTCATCAAAACTGCAGGTAACAGCGACAGGATATTCGCATATAAATGTAACCTCATCCAGTAAATCCTCGGAAATCTTTGTAACTGCGTTGAGTTTATCGGCTTCTATTTTTGTTAATTCCAAAATCTTAGCTTTTCTTTCGTCTTGATTAACAATAACCTTTGCATCACGAAGTTTTTCCACATATTCATCCGGATTATTTATAACAATATTCTGCTTTGAAAATCTGTGTCCGTTAGTAATATTTGAAGAATCCTTATCAATAATTCTGATTTTAACCTCTTCACCGTCAAGAATTGAGAGAACCCATCTTATAGGACGGGAGAATTTTATATCATTATTACCCCATCTCATAAAATGAGGACCTTGAAGTTTGGAAAAAATAAGCGGAACATTTTCCTGCAATAACTCTTTTGTATTTTTACCCTTAATCAAAATCTTTGCATAAACATAATTATCTTGAATATATAAATTTTCTGCTTCGACACCGTTTTTTCTGGCAAAACCCTCTCCGGCTTTAGTAAGATTATTATTCTCATCAAATGCAACTGACGCAATAGGTCCTTTAACAACCTTTTCTGTATCCGGCTGTGAAGAAGCAAGCCCGTCAACAATAACAGCAAGCCTTCTTGGTGTTGCCATGACATTAACTGCATTAAACTTTACACCGTTATTTACAAGAAATGTTTCAAAACCTGTTTTTAACTGTGATATTGCCATAGGTATAAACTTATACGGCAATTCTTCTACGCCTACTTCCAACAAATACTTACTCATTTATATTTCTCCAAACTATCTATTTTGCTTTATTATATCACAAGCAAAATAAAAGTTTTTATTGCAATCAAGGTTCAAAGCTTTATTATAAAGTTTGAATATTGAAGCATCAGCCATTGAGCATTGTTGTGATTTCCGGAAAAAGCCCGCAGATTTTATTCAGCGCATCTTTTCCGCTCATTCCTACACTTTCCGTTGAATTAATCATATTCTTGTGCCACAAAGAATCATTTTGTGAACCTTCTACAACAATATTTTTTAATTTGTACCCATCCGGAATAACGCTAATCTGCGTTCCGTTCCTTAAAGCATGCCCCCAGAACCACAGGTCATCATGTGTAGGAACCTCTCTCATAAACTGGTTTGAGTTCAATACGTTTTTATGAAGAGATGAAGGCGGGTAAAGAACTCCACCGCAGCCAACCGGCTCATTAAGAAAAGAGGGAAGATATGATTTGTCATAAATATAACTACGCGGTTTTAAGCAGAACTCGCCTTTCCCTGCACAACAAACTCTGAAAGCCTGTCTTGCATGTATATATTGAGGATTTTTTAAATAAGCATTATACAATTCTTCCAAAAGCCTGCTGTCATAGTAATAATCATCATCGACTGTTACAATAATGTCTTCCGGATACTCTTCAAGAGCGGGTACAAGCTTCTTAAAAGATTTTATATCCTCGCACCATTTTATCTTTAACCCGAAATCTTCCAGTTTTGTAAGATTATCAGGCAGAGAGGATATTTGTTCTTTCGCCAGCCATAATACAACTTCATCCGGCTTTAATGTCTGATTTAAAAGAGTTGTTATTGTTTTATAAACGGAATTAATACGCGCCGGATATGTTGTAAGAGATACAATAAGCCGTCTGTTCCGCTTCTTTTGTGTAACTCCTGTTTCCTGCAGAACCGGCAGTTTTACATCTGTTTTATGTTTAATGCAAATTTTTATTCCAAAAATCTTTAAGACATAATGTTCATCTATATCCTGCAATGAAAAATAAAATCCTGCCATACTCTTTAATTCTTGAAAAAGAGTTAGTTTTGATCCGTCATTAAACCCGCGGTACTCTGAGGGCTGAACATATTCATCAATAATGTATTCATACAGTGTACCAGCTGGTTTAAAACCTTTCCTGCCTGCAATAACCTTTGGCTTATAAGAAAGTTTATGAATTGCAGACATTGATTTAAGCTCATTTAAACGCTTTTGCGAATATTTATTAAGAAGCTCTTTTTCCATCTGCTGAACAACAGGATAAGGAAATTTAAACATCCTGCTCCACTCATTAATATTTTCCTGCGAAGATGAACTGAAAAGCGTGAATGCATGCGCATAAAAAAAATAATTTATAGCCTTAGTATTATTCAGCCAGTATATATCAATAAATCTTTTCATCTTTGCAATAATAAAACTTCTGCCATTTGATGACATAAGATAATTAGTCATATTTAATCCATCCGGATCATTTTCTTTATTATTTTGAAAAACAAACAACTCCGAAAATCGTATAAAATCCGGAAACGGAGCTGTCATAAAAACAGTTGCATCAATCCAGCATCCGCCGTATTCATAAAGAAGATAAGTCCTTAATATATCCGCAAAATGCGCGGGAGAAATTAATCCCTTTGATTTTAAATAATATATATAATCCGGAATTTTAACATAATCATTTATAGAACTGTCATCCAGTACAACTCTTTCTATATTCCCTCTGTATCTGTCAACACTTGCCATACAAGCCTTAACTAAATCCGGAGCATTTTCAACACCCTTATCCCAGTACTGCCAGATTCTATACACTTTATTCTTATTATCTGATAAAACAGCTACCTCTCTCTCAACCGCTTTAATATATTTTTTTAATAAACAACGGCAGAAACTGCCTTTCAAGACCCTTCGTAAACGCCTGTCCCAAATAAACAATTCTATGCCAATCTTAAAAAATGAATTAATCACATACAATATTTTTGGATGCATAATCAATCTCTTTCCTGTTAAATAATAGTCGTTTTATTAAAACAATTTTTTGCACATTATCTGCTGTATTAAAACAATATACATAGCATTCATGTCATAAAACAGAAATATTGTCAATTAAAATTTCTATATTAAAGTGTGTTGTTGCATATCAAATAACGCTATCCTTAATAAAGGAGAATAAATGGGTAGACTCAGCAAAAAAATAGGCAGACGAATAAAAGAAATTCGTGAAGGCATGTGTATTAAGCAATATGAACTTGCCGAAAAACTGGAGATGGAACCTTCAAACTTGACACGCATTGAAAGCGGCTACCAGATGCCTAAAGAAGAAAATCTTATTAAAATTGCCGAATTACTTGGTGTAAAAGTTAAGGATTTATTTGATTTTGGAGATTCATTCTCAAAAAACGAATTAATAGCTAAAATCACAGCAATTTTACAGGAGTCTTCGATTGAAGAAGTTGAATATACATACAGCATGCTTACTAAATTAAAAAATTTGAAATAACAAATCAGCCTGCGGTATAAACAATTATCAGCAATTTAATATTATTGTATATAAAAAAAGAGTATAGCCGAAAAACTATACTCTTTTTATAAGATAAAATTTAAAATTAACCTTCAAGCATTTTTCTCACAAGTTCATTAACCGTTTTCGGATTAGCTCTGCCTTTGGTTTCTTTCATAACTTGACCTACAAAGAATCCCAGAAGATTTGTTTTACCGTTTTTGTATGATTCAACTTCTTTAGGGTGAGCATTTATAATATTTTCTACAATTGTTTTTATTGCACCTTCATCAGAAATCTGGCTCAGCCCTTTCTTTTCTACAATTGCAGAAGCTTTTTCACCTTTAGTTATCATATCTTCAACAAGGATTTGTTTGCCTATGTTGTTTGAAATTGTACCTTTTTCGATTAAACTTATCAATTCCGCAAGATTTTCCGGAGTGAGTTTTGTATCATCAATTTCAATTTTATTTTCTTTTAAATAAGCAGCAATTTCACCCATAATAAAGTTTACAGCTGTCTTTGGATTAGCGCCCAGCTCCAGAACTTTATCAAAGAATAAAGCCAGAGGCATTTGCTCAACAATTACCGAAGCATCATACTCGCTTAATCCTAGTGACATATATCTATTGCGTTTAGCTTCCGGCAGCTCCGGCATTTTGGCTCTGATTTCTTCTACCCATTCTCTCGAAATTTCAACCGGCATCAAATCCGGCTCCGGAAAATATCTGTAATCATGCGCATCTTCTTTGCCTCTCATAGAACGGGTTTCTTTCAGATTATCATCCCAGAGTCTTGTTTCCTGCACAACTTTTCCGCCTTCTTCCACGATTTCAATCTGGCGGTCAATTTCGTATTCAATAGCTCTTTGAAGTGCTGAAAAACTGTTTACGTTCTTGATTTCAGCTCTTGTACCGAATTCTTTTGAACCTTTTGGCATAATAGAAATGTTTGCATCGCATCTCATAGAGCCTTCTTCAAGGTTTCCGTCGCATACACCCAAATATCTGACAATATTTCTGAGTTCTTCCATATAATTTCTGGCTTCTTCACTTGAACGCATATCCGGTTCAGATACAATTTCAAGAAGAGGTGTACCGGCACGGTTTAAATCAACAAGAGAATATGTTGCACCATTTATACCTGCAGCACCAACGTGTACAAGCTTACCAGCATCTTCTTCAAGGTGTGCTCTTGTTATACCAATTCTTTTTCCTTTTACATTAATCCAGCCGTTTACACATATCGGTTCATCATACTGTGATATTTGATAACCTTTTGGCAAATCCGGATAAAAATATTGTTTTCTATCAAACTTGCATCTTTTAGGTATTTCGCAATTAAGCGCAAGACCTAGTAATATCCCCATATTGACGCACTCTTTGTTTAAAACCGGCAAAACCCCCGGCATACCCAGAGTAATCGCACTGATATGACTATTTTGCTCACTTCCGAATTCTGTTGAATCCGGAGCAAAGATTTTCGATTTTGTCTTTAATTGAGCATGGACTTCCAGTCCTATTACTACCTCGTATTTATCTCTTAAATCTTCCATAATTATTCCTCACTGCTTTATAAGTTTTATTTTAGCATGAACAAAGTAAATAAAATAATATTTTATTTACTCACAGCTGATTCCCTAAAAGAGAAGGAAATAGTTTTTATGCGGGTACAAGCAAAAAGAAAAGACTTATTATGTATTATGAAGAACGATTTCACCGGTTTCAAGTGTAGGTTTCACATCTATTACACGCTGATTAGAACTTCCTACCCAGTGAATTTTATTATCCAGCAGCTCTTCTACAAATTTTCCTTCCGCTACAACATCAAGCAAAGCAATTTCCGGAATATCTCTAATTTCTTCCCAGAGAAAACCTGTATAAAGCCAGATTGTTTTATCCGGAAGTTCTTCTCTAATCTTCTTTGCGAGTCTGAAAACTTCTTCTCTGTTAAACGGATGCAAAGGATCTCCGCCTGAGAAAGTTATTCCGGATATATGAGGTTTTTCGAGAGCTTCAAATAATTCATCTTCTGCAGCTTTATCAAAAGGAATACCGCCGGCAACGTCCCATGTAATAGGGTTTTGACATCCATGACAGTGGTGCGTACATCCTGCAACCCATAATACTACACGCAAACCATCCCCGTTTAACATATCGTCCTTTGTAATATTGTGATAATTCATATCCTTAAAAACCTTTTCCTTAATTTAAATAATAAAAAGGTGCAAAACCTCTCAAAAAAGAGGATTTACACCTTTTTCCACTCTTTCCTACATACTAACTCTATCTTTTATTTCTTCCATTTTGTGATCAGCTAATCTGGAATCACCTTTAACTCTTGAATATGCAAGATAACCATTCATTCTTTCAATCTTTGTAAGATTTTTAGAACCGCATTTCGGACATACATCCATATTCAATTCCTGATGACCGCAGTCATCGCAGTAAGATAGTGATAAATTTACACCTTCGTAAAATCCTTTATCCATTGCTCTGTTAATAAGAGTTTCAACAGCTTCTGTATTATAATCAATCGGATATTTTACATATTGAATTTTGCCGCCGTTAAATAAATCCCAGAATCTTCCTTCTAAATCCTGTTTTTGTATAGGACTAATCTGCTCTGAAACATGGCAGTGGAATGAGTTTGAAATATACGGTTTATCAGAAACATTAGCAACAATACCGAATTTTTTTCTGAACTGCTGAATTTGTAAACCGCAGAGATTTTCAGCCGGAGTTCCGTAAATAGCATATAAAATTCCGTCTTCTTCTTTAAACTGCTGGGTCTTTTTATTTATGTACTCCATAACTTCAAGTGCAAATTGACCGTCTTCTACAAGAGATTTTCCATTGTGCAATTCCTGTAATTCATTTAATGCAGTAATACCAAATGAAGCTGTGGATGATTTCAGAACAGGTCTGATTTTGTCATGAATTCCGAGGTGTCCGCCTAAAAATCCGCCTTCACAAAATGCAAGAGGATTAATAGAAGCTTTCATTTCACCTAAATAATCATAAGTTCTAATATGAAGCTGTCTGATTAATTCTAGATAGTAATCAAGAACTTCATAGAAATCTTTGCTTTCTTTTTTAGCTTTAGCATAAATCATTGGCAGGTGAAGGCTGATTGCACCGATATTAAATCTTCCGACAAAAATCGGAGCATCGTTTTCGTCAGCAGGCTTCATTCCGCCTCTTTCAAACCACGGTGATAAGAATGCTCTGCAACCCATAGGAGATACAACTCTCTTATATTTTTTGTACATAGAAGCAACATAACCGTCACCGGACAAAGATAACCAGTCTGGATACATTGTTTTCTTAGAACATTCAACACCGGCTTTGAATAAATCCTCATTTACACAACCTTCTCCGTGAAGTTCTTTATCATATAAAAATACTATTTTCGGGAATAATACAGGTTTTTTACATTCTTTTTTGCCCTGTCCGCCCATTCTGATTTTAAGCATTGTCTTTGTTGCCATCTTTTCATAGACACCGGTACCAAGACCTGCTGTTACTGTAATAAACGGATAGTCGCCGCGGGAAGAAGCTACTGTGTTAAACTTGTATTCCCAACCTTGAAAACCTTGTTCAAAGTCTTTTTGAACATCTTCCATAGCTGCTTCTTGAGCTTTTTCAAAAGAAAGCCCGAGGCACAAATATTTATCATATTGTCTTTGATAAGTTTTTTCAGCATAAGGTGCTAAAATCTTATCAACTTCTGCAACTGTAAACCCGCCGTATTGCTGGCTTGCTGCTGCCATTACAATATCACCTATTACATCAAAAGCGACATCCAGTGATTTTGGCTCATTGTACCAGAGATTACCCATTTCAAATCCGCCTTTAAGAACAGACGCTACGTCAAATAAGCAGCAGTTCATTGTATCACGTCTTGCCGACATATCGTGAATATATATATAACCATCTCTGATAGCCTGCAGCTCATCTACAGTTAAGAAAAATTTCTTATACAATTCTTTATTAAGTTCATTGAATATTAATGAACGTTTTGTAGAAACAAGAGTAGAATCAGCGTTCGCATTTTCTTTGTCGCCGATGTACATAATTCTTTGAGATTCTTGATAAACTTTGTCCAGCATATGTACAAAATCCTGCTTATAGTTTCTGTAATTTCTATAGCTTTGTGCAACACTCGGGCTGATATGTTCCAGAGCCCCTTCTACCAGATTGTGCATCTCTGCTATAGTAATTTCATTTTTATTCATCTTTACAATATTATTATTAACGAAATCGCATATTTCTTTCAACTCTGCTTCAGAAAGTTCTACCAGTACACGTGTAGCAGATTTTTTAACGGCGTTAATAATTTTCTTGTTATCAAAATCTTCGCTTGTTCCGTCTTTCTTAATTACATGAACACTTTTTTTGATAGGAGTAATCTGGGCTGTTTTTGGCGGCTCCGCAAGTTTTGATACAGGAGATACACCACTCCCTTTAATAACATCTGTTGTAACTTTTGGCGAGGTAAATTCTACTATATTTCTTTCCTTATTTAAACTATTTTGCATTGCCTTTAAAACCTCCTAATCTACATCAAGGCGAGCTATTTTTCTCTTCAGCTTTCCTTCTATTTAGAGAATAACATTCTCTTCCCAAAATCTAATCCTATATTTAAATGATAAATCAAATAATCATTCTAATCAACAATTTCACAAAACGTCACAAAGGGGCGTAATCCAATAATAGTAAGGAATTTACAAAACGCAATATTGTTAAAATTGTTACGTTTTTTACATGAAATTTTGTTAAATTTCTTAACAAATCCGAAACTGCTTAATTATTGTTAAACTTACACTATTTTAATAAAAACAAGCAGCCATGACAAGTAAATATTCTGTGTTTTAGTGTCACAAATAAACTGATGCAAGCCGCTTCCTCACAATTCTACGCGCATATTTCCACGCTTTTAAGGATAACAGGTTATATTAAAACAGTATTAGACGCCGAATCGCAACAGGCATTATTTATATATACCGGCACAAAACACAGGTTCTCTAATGTCACATTTTATTAAGCATTATTTCCCAAAATTATATAATTTGGTATAATATTTACAGGCTAGGTTATCTTGGAGGAAGTATGAAAGAACGCGAAAGTAATGTATTATCGCTGCTAGAGGATAAAACTAATATTTATGCACGTAAGATTGCGCTTGGAATGAAAACCCCGTTTGGATGGAAAGAGCTTACATATGATGGTCTTGGACTTATGTCAAGACGGCTTGCCGCATATTTAATGAATGATTTGGGGCTGAAAAGAGATGAGAAGCTTGCAATTTTATCCGAATCAAAGCCGGAATACGGTGCCTGTGTTTTTGCATCAGTAATTTCCGGATTAATCACAGTACCCCTTGATATCAAATTAACCAAATATGAATTGCAATCCATACTTTCAGACTGCCTGCCTTCGGTAATGCTTGTTTCACAAACTTATATTGACAAAGCTCTGGAGCTTCAAAAAGTTATTCCTTCGCTCAAGCATATAATTGTAATGGACGAACATCCGGTCTATGCAAATCTTCAAAGTATTTATACAATTCCAAATAATTACAGCTGCAAATGGCGTCATCGTTCAAGAAAATCTACAGTATTTATAATATATACATCCGGAACAACAGGTTCTCCAAAAGGGGTAGAGACTACTTTTGGTAATATGCTCGCGCAGCTTAAAGGATTAAAAGAAACTTTTGACAAAGTACTCCCTTATGGTGATGTAAGAATTCTATCAATACTGCCAATGAATCATTTATTTGAAATGACAGTAGGTTTTACAACATTCTTAAACCTCGGATTTTCCGTATATTATACTCACAATTTGAAACCAAAAGACATCTTGAGCGTTATGCGTGACAGGAAAATCAATTTTATGATTGTTGTTCCGGCATTTTTAAAACTGTTAAAAACCGGTCTGGAAGCTGAAATGAAAAACACATCGCAATTTTCGCAAAAAATGTTCCCTATACTTTATCATATTGCGAAATTTGTTCCTTTTATCTGGGCAAAAAAACTTATGTTCAGAAAAATTCACAACTGTTTTGGCGGAGCATTTAAAGGCTGTATGTCAGGCGGAGCACCGCTGGATTTGAATGTCGCCAAATTTTTCCAGAGAGTAGGTATTCAAGTTTATGAAGTGTACGGTTTGACTGAAACCAGCCCTATTGCAACTGTCAATATAGAAAGACACAGGGATTTGCGCTCTGTAGGGAAACCGCTTTCAAGCTATGAAGCAAAAACAGATCCGGTAACAGGTGAACTTTTATTAAAAGGACCTTCCGTAATGAAGGGATATCATAACCAGCCGGAACTCACCGCGCAGGCTATTGATAGAGACGGATGGTTCCACACTGGAGATATTGCAAGAATCGATGAAAAAGGACGGATTTATATTACAGGCAGAATAAAAAATATGATTGTCCTATCCGGCGGGAAAAAAGTATTTCCGGAAGAAGTAGAATCAGTACTTGAAAAAAGCGAACTTTTTGCAGAAGTATGTGTATTCGGCGTATCGCGTGAAGGCGGCGCAAAGGATGGTACTGAAGATATCGCGGCTGTAGTTGTTCCGACAGAAGAACTGAAAGAAAAATATGATACTGCAGCACTTGAAAAAATAATGAAAGATGAGGTAAAGCGTCTTTCACAAAGGCTTACGCCATACAAACGCCCTATTAATATTTCGGTGGTAAACGGACCTCTGCCGAGAACCAAAAAAGCTACTGTGCAAAGAAATAAAGTCAAGGAATTAATAAATGTATAAAATTAGAAGTGGTGCCGGAATTAAATTCCGGCACCACTTCTAATTAATCCATAAATTTGCATTTATGCTATCATTTATTTATGTATGAAAAGTTAAAAGAAATTAAAGAGCGCTGTCTAAACTGCCATAAATGCAAATTAGGCGATACAAGACACAATATTGTTTTTGATGACGGAATTCCAAATAAAAAGCTTATGCTTATCGGAGAAGCTCCCGGATATTATGAAGATATGCAGGGAAAACCATTTGTAGGCAAAGCCGGACAGCTTCTGGATAAAATTTTTGCATCTGTTGGATTAAGCAGGGAAAAAGATGTTTATATCTGCAATACAGTAAAATGCAGACCGCCGGAGAATAGAAATCCGCTGCCGGAAGAAAAAGAAGCCTGCTGGGAATATTTGCAGGCGCAGATTGATATCATAAAACCTCAAATAATTTTATTGTGCGGAAACGTTGCTGTACAATCTATTCTGGGGAATGCAGGCGGCATAACTAAAATAAGAGGCAGATGGTTTGAAGGCGGAGATATTGTACACGGAGCAAAGCTTATGCCGATATTCCATCCTTCATATCTTTTAAGAAATGACACACGAGAAAAGGGCGGTCCTAAGTGGCTCATGTGGCAAGATATTCAAGAAATCAAACGTGAATATGACAAATTATAATGTTATAAAAGTTTAGCGCTATTCCATACTACTTAGTAGCACGTCATACAACAAGACTTAAAATAACCAAAACATACAAATCCTTCTCCCACAAGGGGCGAGGGATGAGGTGTTCTTATTGTGCAAGTTTGAGCAGTCAGCAATAGGTGCGTACACTTGCGCACCTATACTTACTTTTCATCGCAAAAAAGAGAAAGAAATATTAACAAAGGAAGAAAAAATCGTGATTATTTACGTACATTAGGTGTAGAACATCCCCTCGCCCCTTGTGGGAGAGGGTTAGGGAGAGGGGTTTGAATTTCACAGTGTATAGGGTGCAAATTTTTGCACCAATATTTTTCATAAACAAATACACACGAACAATTTTTAATCCAATAATGGTGCAATGAATTGCACCCTACCCGACTTCATATCTTTTAAGAAATGACACACGAGAAAAGGGCGGTCCTAAGTGGCTTATGTGGCAAGATATTCAAGAAATCAAACGTGAATATGACAAATTATAATGTTATAAAAGTTTAGCGCTATTCCATACTCCTTAGTAGCACGTCATACAACAAGACTTAAAATAACCAAAACATACAAATCTTTCTCCGACAAGGGGCGAGGGAAGAATTTCAAGTTGAGCTTAGGCGAAACTTTGAAATTCGAGAGGGGTTTGAATTTCACAGAAATTTTACCGGACAGTTATGTTATAATAAAAAAAGGATGGTATATTATGGATGATATAAAACTTTTAGGATTAGATAAAGACGGAAATGAAAAAGAATATTCTATTGCAGATTTCAAAGGGAAACGTATTGTTTTATATTTTTATCCGAAAGATAATACTTCCGGCTGCACTCAAGAAGCCTGTGACTTTAAAAACAGCATGAATCGTGTGGGAAGCAAAGCAGAAGTCATTGGCGTAAGTCCGGACAGCTTAAAGAGTCATCACAAATTTAGAGAAAAGCAGGGTTTGAATTTTATTTTGCTCTCTGATACAGAACATAAGCTCGCGGAAAAGTTTGAAGTCTGGAAAGAAAAATCAATGTACGGACGTAAATATATGGGTATTGAGCGTTCAACATTTGTAATTTCACCGGACGGAAAAACAGAAAAAGAGTGGCGTAAGGTAAAAGTTAACGGGCATGTTGATGAGGTTTTGGCTTATTTAGAGCAATAGCCGTCAATTTCTTTTCTCCATCTTATGTAGAAATAAACTGCAAGTACAAAATATACGCTCCACATTAAAACCGTGGAATAAACTTTTTTGCCCTGTAATGCAATATCAAGCCACATTAAGGCACATAGACCGTTTACAACCATCCAAACAATCCACTGTTCAATGCATCGTTTTACGGTTAAGTACATCCCGAGAATTGAAAAAACTGCCGTAATCGCATCAAAAAGCGGATTTTTGCCTTTTGTAATGGACAATAGAATAAAACCCAGTATTGTAAATATCAATGTAATTAGTGTTAATTTAATTTGCTCATGCCTGCTTAATTCTGTTTTAATTATTTCGTTTTTGTTTGTTTTTAAATGCTTTCGCCATCTAAAGAACCCTAAAACCTGCATCGGGATATAATATCCTATATAGAGCAGCAAATTTCCCCACAGAGAATTATGAAAAGCCAGATATCCGTAGAAAGAAGAGCCTGTAACTCCAAAAATGTAACAAACCGGCTTGCCTATACCGGCAAGTATTGTATATGTTATTCCAAATAGAGCTGAAATTACGGATGCTGGATTATCTTTAAAATAAAAAGCATTGATTAGAAGCAAAATGTAGACAAATATAACAGCTGTAATTTTTAAAAATTTTAAAAATATTAGTTTCATTCTTATCATATTTATGTTATCTAATAAAAATAGATGAAAGTAAATTCAAACAGGGATATCTCATTCAAAGGATTTTATAATAACAGAGCTCTAAAGAGGGGATTAGAGTTTGCAGCAGATAACGGTGCCTTATTTGCGGCAACAACAACTCTGGCACTTTCGGCAGTAGTCCGCCCTGTATCAATATGGCTGGCTCCTCATACCGATAAAGAGAATAAAAAATTAGCCTGTGCCAAATCTATTTCTTCAAGCGGTGCAGGTTTTTTACTAACGCTTGCTCTTTCAATGCCTCTGAGCTCTGCAATAAAAAAAATAGACCAAAATCCACAAAAATATTTAAAATCAGACACTATAAAAAACTTGAAAGAAGGAGTTTCCACTCTTGAACAGTCAAAAAGCTATGCTCTTGCCACTCAGCTTTTTAAGCTGGGTGTAGGACTTGTTGTTGCTGCTCCGAAGGCTGTTTTAACTTGCGCCGGAATGCCGTTTATTATGCACAATTTGTTCCATAAACCTAAACCTCAAAAGAATACTAAGCAGCAATCTCCTTCATTTAAGGGTAAGTGCAGTGAAAAACTTGCACAAGAAGTCGGGAAAATTATTGATACAAAAGGAATGCAAAAATTCTCAAAACGCCATGAAAACTCAAATTTTCCGATGCATATTATTGCAGGAACAGACATAATTAATACAGCCGCATTTATTCACGAAACGGATAAGAGTTATAAAATAGAAGAAAACAGAAAAAAAGCACTTATTTATAATGCAGGAATTTCAACCGCTTTGAGTATTATAAGCGGTTATATTTTTGACAAACTTCTGGATAAGCCTGCTGAAAGGTTTATAGAGAATTTTAAGAAGGCAAACAAAGGACTTCCGAATCTTGAAAAACAGATTGAGGGCTTTAAAATTGCAAAACCTATATTTATTATAGGGGGTATATATTATATGATAATTCCATTTATATCAACGTTTCTGGCAGATATTGCGGATCATAACCCCAGACTCGATATTCCGCATAAAGGCAGAAAAAAGAAAGAGCTGCTAACGCCTAAACAATTGTAAACAAATTTAAACATGCCGGCTTGACACTTATGGCGCTATTGTGTTTAAATAATGGTTATAAATAGTATTAGATAGGTTAATCGTATTTAAACGGGCGGTAAAGGCGTATATGGTTTTAGCATTAATGTTATTGCCGGAATGACGCAGAAGGTAGATAAATTATTTACCCCTCCCTACGATTCCTCAAAAAGAAAGGAAAAACAATGTACGCAATAGTCGAAACAGGTGGTAAACAATATCAGGTTGAAGAAGGACGTTATGTAGACGTTGAATTATTAGGCGAAGATAATGATGCCAAGGTTGTTTTTGATAAAGTTGTTATGATTGTTAACGGCAAAAAATCAAAAGTTGGTCAGCCTTACGTTGCTAATGCAAAAGTAGAAGGTACTGTTGTTAAAAATGACAGAGCAAAGAAAATTATCGTTTTCAAGCAAAGACCGAAAAAAGGCTATAGAAAGAAACAAGGTCACAGACAAGGTTTCACAAGAGTTATGATTAACAAAATCAGAACAACTGCAGCAAAAGCTAAAACTGAAGCTGCTGAAACAGCAGAAGCTTAACAAAAAGATAAAATTAATTTAAAGGAGAAATAAAATGGCACATAAGAAAGGTATGGGATCAACCCGTAACGGTCGCGATTCAGAAGCGAAGCGTTTAGGTGTTAAAAAATTCGGCGGCGAAATTGTTAAAGCCGGAAATATTCTTGTTCGCCAGAGAGGAACTAAAATTCATCCAGGTAACAATGTTGGTATCGGCTCTGATGATACTTTATTTGCTTTAATTGACGGACAGGTTAAATTTGAACCTCACAGACGCGACAGAAAACAAGTTTCTGTTTATGCTGTGTAGTAGTATAAAATATTTTTTGAAAGGGCTTTCTTATAATATAAGAAAGCCCTTTCGGCTTAATGAATTTGCAAAAAACCTCAACAATCTGTCAATTTTTGGATTTTTCCGCTCCCTCTAATAGCAAAAAAAAATTTCAGCAGTTTTATAAAAATAAAAGGCGAAAAATATGAATATCAACAAAATTTCAACAACAATTTACAAAACTAACACAATATTCACTAATAGCAAAAAGCTAAACGTCCCGCTGAAAGACGGCACTCAAGCTGTTATAAAATTTACTGATAATGCTTATGAGTGTTTGATTATAAATAAAGACAACAAAATAATTGGCGGAAAGGGGTATTCTTCCCCTAAAACTATTCAAGATGAGCAAGAGAATTTATTTGAAAAAGTAATGAAAATTACAAAGGACAGTTTTGATTTTGTAGAAGAATTTACCAGAGCTATACTCTAAAAATTTGCTCAAGTTGAAAAACTAGTGTATAATCGACTTATATATTCCCAACGGATAAGGATGATTATATGAGCGAAGTATGTAAAAATTGGACCCAATGGCTTAAAAAGAACCGTTTTGCAGGTCAGACTCCGGAAATGCAGGAGCAGACAATGCGATGGCTGGAAGCTGTACGTGATGTAATTCTGGTTTATGCTGAGATAAAGCCTTATGACGTTGTCCTTGATATCGGTACCGGTACAGGGCTGCTGGCGTTTAAAGCCTTAGAACTTCAGAATTGTCAAGGGAAAGTCATATTCTCGGATATGTTTCAAGACTGCCTTGATGATTGTAAAAAAATTCTTGATGCTTCCGGCGTAAAAAGCGGATATGAATTGTTAAAATGTCCTGTTGAACATATTGCTCTTCCGGAAAGCTCAGTGCATAAAGCTTTAATGCGCTCGGTACTCGTACATGTCATTAACAAGCAGCCTGCAATAAACGAAATCTACAGAGTTCTGAAACCGGGCGGCAAATTATGCGCATTTGAACCTATAATTCGCTCAAATACAAGATATTGGGAAATTCTTGACCCTGTATATATCGAAAAATACGACGATTTTAAACGGGTTGAAAACGAAATTATGGAAAATCCTATGGATTCACTTTGCAACTTTGATGAACATACACTGAAAACAAACCTCGAAATCGCAGGTTTTTCAATTCCGGAAATAAAGGTGCAGGATGTCCGCTCCAGATACGTTGTTCAGCCAAATATGGTAAAAGAATGGTTTACAAATCCTCCGTCACCTAACCAGCCTTCAACAAAGGAGAGATATCTGAAATATTTTGATGAAGCGACGGTTGAAAAGTATATGAAAGATGTCCAAAACTATTTAACAGGGCGTGAAATTAATTTGAAAACAAACGCAGTGTTTATTAATGCAGTAAAATAAGGAAATTTAGAATGAAAAAACAAACAGCAATAATTATTCCGGCAAGATACGGTTCATCGAGATTAGAAGGGAAGCCGCTTTTACAGGCTAAAAACAAACCGATAATTCAATGGGTTTGGGAAAAAGCTTCAGACTGTACTCTTGCTGAGCGTGTAATTGTTGCCACTGATGATACCAGAATTTTTGATGCGTGCAAAAAGTTTGGCGCTGAAACGGAAATGACTTCTTCCAACCATAAAAGCGGAAGCGACAGAATTGCAGAAGTTGCCCAAAGACATCCGGAAATAGAATATATTATTAATCTTCAAGGAGATGAGCCGTTAATTGAAAAGACAAATATTGAACTTGTCATAAAAGGGGTTAAGGAGTTTGAAGATGCTGATATTTCTACTCTTGTCAGAAAAATCAGTGACGAAAAAGATATTAATAACCCGAATCTTGTAAAATGTGTATTTAACATAAATCATTATGCAATGTATTTTTCCCGTTCTAAAATTCCTTATGAAAGAGGTAATAACAAAGGAGAGTTCTACGCTCACTTAGGTATATACGGATACAAGCGTGAAGCATTGTTCAAAATGACACAATTACCTCAGTCTTCCTGTGAGATTGCAGAAAGCCTTGAACAGTTGAGAGCTTTGCAAAACGGGATGAAAATAAAAGTTTTTGTTGTGGATAATGTTCCTATCGGAATTGATACAATGGAAGATTTTGAACACTTTAAGTCTATGGTAGAAGAATAATTCTCAATAATAGGAAACACATACAGAGGCAGATAATTGAACATAAAAACGGAAATTACAAAACTACATTATACAAAAGAGCCTAAAGGTAGTTTATTTAGTATACTTAAGTTTTGTTCTGTTTTTTATGGTTTAGCAAGCGGATTTAAAAACTATCTTTATGATAAAAAAATTTTAAAACCTCATAAGGTAAATGCTTATGTAATTTCTGTCGGTAATTTTACAACGGGCGGTGTCGGTAAAACTCCTGTAACGGCAGAAATTGCGAAATATTTTGTAAGCAGAGGCGAACGTGTTGCAATAATTTCACGCGGTTATGGCGGAAAACTTAATAACAAAAAAGTTAATGTTATTTCTGATGGTATAAATTTGTTTTATAAAGCTGATTTAGCCGGTGATGAGCCTTACTGGTTCGCTGTTAATCTTAATATGTGTGCGGTTTTAACCTGTTCAGACAGAGTAAAGGCTGCTGAATATGCAATCAAAGAGCTGGGTGTTACAAAAATAATACTTGATGATGGATTTCAACACAGAAAAATACATCGGGATTTAAATATTGTGCTTGTGGATTCAGAAAAAATGTTCGGTAATGAATGTTTGCTTCCTGCGGGACCGTTAAGAGAAGGTTTGAACGGGTTTAACCGGATAGATAGATTATTGATAGTAAGCAAAAATGTTGAACATTCAAGAGCCGAAAAGCTTGCAAGGATAATGAAGAAAAAATTCGCTCATGTATTCAAAACTTCTTCTGCAGAACAGGTTAGTATATGTAAAATAGAACCGGATTATGCTTACAACATAGTTTCCGGAGAACATTTAGAAAAAGAGGCGGAAATCACTGCGCTTTCAGCAATAGGTCAGCCGGAACAGTTTTATAAATTCTTAGAGAAAGATTACAAGATAAAAGCTAAAGTTACTTATGATGACCACCATCAATATACAAAAGAAGATATTGAAGATATTGACAGTATAATAGTAACGACAGAAAAAGATGCAGTAAAACTGGCGCAATTAGAAAAGCCTAATATTTATGCGCTTAAACTTAAAACAGTGTTAGATATAGAAAATCTGTTGTAGAATCTAGAAAACATCTTGCAGAGAAGAGTGTGTAGGGTGCAAATTTTTGCACCAATATTTTTCATAAACAAATCACATGGATAATTTTTTAATCCAATAATGGTGCAATGAATTGCACCCTACACACTGAAAACCGTTATTGATTTGGAAAAAATCTTGTGATATATGTATATATATCACAATCAATATAAAGGAGTATAAGTATGAATATAAGTGCAGTAAGAAACGGATTGGCAGGTGCTGTTGTTGCGTTAACCGCAATTTCCTGCGAATGTAAAAATGAAGAAAATATAGCAAGAAGCAGGGTTGTGCCTTATCTTAATGGAACAGAACTTTATACAGCAGATTCTGTTGCTCAAAGTGACAGGCTTCAGAGTTTAGTCGCAGGGAGCCAAAAGCAGAAAATGTTATACTGGGACAGCATTGTCGCTGAGGGCAAGGCTAAAGAAGCATTCATGAGAGGGATGCAGATGGTTAATGACAGCGCTGAGGGAAAACCGTATAAAAAAGAAAAGTTTGTACTTCCTTTAGCTGACAAGCCGTCTACTGACTGCGAGGAAATTCTGGAATCTCTAAAGAAAGAAGCTTCAAAAATGAATGATGCTAAAACTTATAATGAGCTGTTAAGAAAAGAGCCGGCAGAAAAAAGTGTGCCTCTGGAATACTCATATTATGTACACTATTACGGCAAGCTTCTGCAGACTGCGCGTGAAAGAGAAGCCTATAACCGCGGTGCTGATATCGCCCGTCAAGAACTGGGCAAGACAAAATAGTTTTGTGTTATAATTCAAATGAGAATAAAGCAGTCGGATAATCGCGCCCTTTGGGGTGAGGAAAGTCCGTGCATCCAAGGACAGACCGCCGGAGAAACTCCGGGCAGTGTGAACTGGCGGAAAGTGGCACAGAAAATATACTGCTGACCGCCCTTACGGGCAGGAGCGAGGGTGCAACGGTGAGTTAAGAGCTTCACCAGCGGTATCGGAAGGTACCGGCTAGCTAAACCCCGGTCGGATGCAAGATTGAAACAAGCGCTTGAGGTGTCCGCCGAGCTTGAAAAAATCGCTAGAGATTGGGAGTAATTCCAATACCAGACAGATGATTATCAGTACACTTCTCTTTAAAGAAAAGTGGAAAAACAGAACACGGCTTATGAACTGCTTTATTCTTTTTTAAAAAATAATGCTGAGAATCACTGCCCCTGTTATGTAAATGATTAACAAGGCATCGTAAAGCAGAATGGGTTTGTTTGTATAATTAGTATCAAGCTTATTTTTTATAATCTTGATGAAATCAACAATAACCCAAATAAATGCCAGTACCCCTAGAAAAAACACTCCAAAAGCGCATATAACAACAGATGTATCAGATGTAACTTCACCGCCTTTTATCTGCACAAGAAGATTCAGTCCTATCTGCCATAGCAAGAATATTAATGCAGTTACAGCCAGATATTTATAAGCTTTTGCATTTTTGCGAAATGTCTTAATAATTTCAATTAGTTTATTCATTATATGCATTATACAGATGCCATTTTTTCTTGAAGAATATTTGCAGATTCTTCATAACCAGCTCTGCCCATAAGAGCGTACGTATAGTTTTTAGCCTGTTCCACACCGGGCTGGCTGAATGTATCAATATTGTACAACTCGCCGGCAATAGCAGTTTGCACTTCCAGCATATAAAGGAGCTGAGCAACGTTATATTCATCTATTTTTTCAAGAGAAATCGTAATTGTCGGACGTGAATAATCTGCAAGCGCAACCCTTGTTGAATCCGCTTCCGCATTAATTAAGTCATTAATTGTCTTTCCGCCTAAATAGCCAATACCGGTATATTCAAAAATTTTAGGAATTTCTAATGTTGTATCAAAGTTCTCAACACGAATAAAAGTTATAACTTTGTTATTCGGACCTTCATTATAAAGCTGAATTTGTGAATGCTGGTCAGTTGCGCCGAGAGCTTTAATAGGTGTCGGTCCAATATTAACTCTTTCTCCGTTGTTATTATATTCTTTGCCTAAAGACTCTGCCCATAGCTGAACATACCAGTCTGCAACATATTTTAATCTGCTGGAATAAGGCATCATTACAGAAATGTTTTTACCTTTTTTGGTATCTAAAAGATATTGAATTAATGCACCTTGAGCTGCAATATTCTGATGAATGTCTGTATTTTTTAATGCTAAATCCATGTCTTTGATACCATTCATAATCTGGTCGATATCCAATCCGACCAGAGCAAGCGGTACCAGTCCGACTGCAGAAAAAACAGAAAACCTTCCGCCGACATCATCCGGTACGACAAAAGTTTTATATCCTTCTTGATCGGCAAGCTGTCTTAAAACGCCAACCTTTTTATCAGTTGTTGCAACTATATTTTTTCTGTAATCATCACCAAGCTCTTTTTCCAACATGTCTTTAATTATCATATACTGTGACATTGTTTCTGCTGTTGAGCCAGATTTAGTAATAACATTAACAAGAGTACGTTTTAAATCCAAAATTTGCAGCAAACCATTCATGGTATCCGGATCGATGTTATCCAGAAAGAAAATTCTCGGAAGTCCGTTCCTTTGTTCCGGCGTTAAAAGATTCCAATATGGTTTCAAAAGAGCTTCTGTCATTGCAATTCCGCCGAGGGCAGAACCGCCGATTCCAAGAACAAGGACGTTATCAAAGCGACCTTTAACCATAGAAGCAAATTCTTTTACATACCATACGGTTTCTTCATTATATCCCAGATTCATCCACTGAAGCCATTGACCGGGTTTATCTTTTCTCTGGTTTAAGTTCTTTATAATATCAGAAATTCTATCTTTGTAGTTTTCAAATTCTAAATTCAGATTTAAACCATTTTCTTCTCCGATAATAACCGAATCTATATTTTTGCAGTTTAGCTTCAGCATTTTTCGCCCTTTCTCTTAATTAATACCCTTATTTCAATTTTACTATTAACAATTAATTTTTCAAGGGTTACATGTATAGTAAAGACGCTTTGTTTCGGGTTATCTTTTTTTTGTATTTTGTTGTAAAATAAATATAAAAGGAGAGAAAAATGGACTTATCTTTGTTAAAAGACGGAATATATGTAATGTGTATAGGAATGGGAACTGTATTTATATTTTTGACAATTATGATATGTGCAATGTATCTAAATAATAAGGTTCTCATAATAGTCAACAAGTTTTTTCCAGAAGAAATACCTGCTGAGAAAAAGAAATTTGCGGCTAATGATAATAATGATGCGGAGACAGCGCTTGCAATTGCCTGTGCATTTGCAAAATCTCACAAGGTTTAAAAAATTAATTCAATGGTATTGGAACGAGTCTGGAGTAAAACTTATATTCATTATAACTTTTCGGGAGCGGTCTCCAGTAACGATAGATTTGTAAGCCTTTGTACATTAATTCATATGCAAGTTTATCAGCTTCATCAATAGTTTTTGCTAAATATGGATAACAAAACGGTATTGAATCTTCTTTCATATCTATTTTTAGCTTATTTGTTTCAGAATAAAGTTTGTGATAATTATCAAAAACTTTTCTTCTTTCAAAATCCGGAGGAAAATTATTTTTTTCATCCTTAAACCACAAGTACGCTCCAGCTTTCACAGGCAGAAATTTTCTGGCAGAATTAAAAGATGCAAAACCTTTCGGCTGAGAATAAAATGCATGAGCATTATCAACAATAAGTTTGGGATAAATTTGAGAAAGTACTTCTACATTTTTTCCGCAAATCCCAAAATAATCTGGATATAAAATATAACTGTCTTTCGGGAAGTCACATACGGGGAAAAAGTTATCGTCAATATGATAAAATACAGGTTTTACTTTCTCTTCAAAAATCGTGTGTCTTATCACATCACACAAATAATAAGGAATATAAATTTCCTGTATTTTATACTCTATTAATAAATATTTTAAAGCATTTCTGGCTAAATCAAATTTTAACATAATCTTATTATAAAGGCGGGATTTTCATAAATGAAAATCCCGCCTTTTAATTCTTTTAACCAATTATTTATTTAACTGGCTCATAACTTCATCAGCAAAGTTATCGTTTCTTTTTTCAAGACCTTCGCCTAAAACATATCTGTCAAATTTAACAATGTTAAATTTTCCGGAGATTAACTGTTCAATAGTTTGATCCGGATTCTTAACGAACGGTTGTTCAATTAAGCATCTCTGAGCCATTAATTTATTTACACGTCCTTCGACGATTTTAGCTCTGATTTGTTCCGGTTTCTTTGCTAAATCTTCTTTACCCATTTCAATTCTTGTTTCTTCTTCAATAACAGAAGCAGGAATATCTTTTCTTGAAACGAATTCCGGTGCAGAAGATGCAATGTGTAAGCAGATATCTTTTGCTAAAGCATCATCCTTAGCGTCTGTTTGAAGCAGAACGCCAATTTTACCGTTGTGGATATAAGTTGCAAGGTTGCCTTCGTATCTTACAAATCTTCTTACAGTAATTTTTTCGCCAATAGAAGCTATTTTTTCTTTTATAACATCCGCAACCGGTTTGCCGCATTTCGGACAGGTTGTTGCAAGAAGAGCATCAACATCAGCCGGATTAGTTTCTGCAACTAATTGAGCTAAGCCGTTAGTAAGTTCAATAAATTCGGCATTCTTAGCAACGAAGTCTGTTTCACAGTTAACTTCAATCATAGCGCCTGCTGAATCAGATACATATGAACCGATTCTGCCTTCTGCAGCAATTCTACCCATTTTCTTGTCAGCAGAAGCTATACCTTTCTGGCGTAAAACTTCCATTGCTTTTTCCATATCGCCGTCAACTTCAACAAGAGCTTTTTTAGCATCCATCATGCCAGCGCCTGTTTTATCACGAAGTTCTTTTACCATTGTAGCTGTAATATTCATTCTAAATTCTCCTTCTCTTTTTTATGAGTGAGGAGTGAATAGTGAATAGTGAATAGATATTATTTTTCACTATTTCTATAACACAACTCAAGCTTTCAATTTTAGCAACCGGTGAATAGTTCTAATCACTATTCACCAGTCACTATTCACTAAATATTTATACTGTAGCAGGTTCTTCTACACCTGCATCAGCTGCAGTAATTGCCTCTACTTTGCCTTTTGTATTAGCATTGTTTTCTCTTAATTGCTTACCTTCCAAAACAGCATCAGCAAGCTTTGAAGCAATTAATTTGATAGAACGGATAGCATCGTCATTACCGGGGATAATGTAGTTGATACCGTCCGGATCTGCGTTTGTATCAGCTAAGCAGATAACAGGAATATTTAATTTGTTAGCTTCTTTAATCGCAATATCTTCTTTAGCTTGATCAACAACAAATATAATATCCGGAAGACCGCGCATTTCCTTAATACCACCCAAAGTTTTGCTTAATTTAGCAAGTTGTCTGTTCAATTGAGCCTGTTCTTTTTTCGGTAATTTTTCTGCGTGACCGGAGTTGATAAAATCTTCCATTTCTCTAAGTTTATTAACTCTGCCTCTTATTGTTTCAAAGTTAGTAAGCATACCGCCTAACCATCTTCTGTTAATATAATAAGCACCGGAACGATTAGCTTCTTCTGCTACAACTTCTGCAGCCTGTTTTTTTGTACCGACAAAAAGAACATTTCTTCCTTTTGCTGCATATTCTCTAACTACATCATAAGCTTTGTCCAATAACTCTGTAGTTTTTCTTAAATCAAGAATGTAAATCCCGTTTCTTGCACCGTAAATATACGGTTTCATTTTAGGGTTCCAGTGTTGTGTCTGGTGTCCAAAGTGTACACCTGCTTCTAAAAGTTCAATAAGTGATGCTGTTGACATCTTTTGTGTCTCCTTTTTTTCTAACTTGTTTTACTACGGGCTGTAAAGTTCCATCTATAGTGACAGTTAAATTAAAAAATCTTAAATCTAAGCTATTTATAGACTAGGGTTATACCTATCAAACCATACAACCAATAAAATAGTATTATAAACATGTTTTTGAGGCAAGTTTAGTGAATGATAATATTTTTTTACTTAACATTTGTTTACGTTTGTTTGTAAAAAATATATATGCGTGATATTATTCTTGTATAAAGATATACAGAATCCAAACAATCACAATACATTTGAGATAAGGAGAAAACCCTATGTTAGATTTTTTGTTTAAAAAAGAGGCGGGGAATGCTTGCGAAAATTTAAACAATTTTTATTCACAACTTAAAGAATTATATTCATTCGATAGTATTACGGATGAAAGAAAAGAGTATTTAAAATCATTAATGAATAAATATGGCTATCTTCCTTATCCCCAGATAAAAGCTCTGGAAGAATTAACAGATGCGGAAGTTTTATTTGCGCTGGAATCCAAATGGGAGGCAAATGGCGTTTTTAAAGACGGAATATTTGATTTTTCCAAAGCAAGCGTACTCGCTAGAAATAATGTAAAGGATTCAAGCTGGCTGCAGAAAGAAGGACACAATATCAAGTTAATAAACCTTGCAGCACTCGGTGACGGAAATAAATCAGAAGATTGCGGAAAGTTTATGGATTGGATGCGTGAACTTTTAATTTTGCCAACAGGTAATTTAGAGAATAATATATTCTCTACAACTATGTATCTGATTCCGTTCCATCCCCGTGAATTCGGGTGTGCATATTTACCTACTGCGAGCTGCGTAAGTCCTAATCTGGAAGACAGGATTATTACCGAAAAAACCGGACTTAATGCTGACGGACAGGTTAAAACATTTATTCAATTTGCACAGCTTGCAGGACATCCGGTAATTTATGATATACTTCCGCAGACAGGAAGGTTCTCTAAAATTGTTTTAACAAATCCGGATTGCGCGAGATGGTTTGATATCAATGCATTAATTGAAGAATTATCAAAAAATGTCGATATTGAAGCCGGCAAACTTACGGATAAATATTCAAAAGAAGATTTGGATATTGTGAGCAGTATCTACAAAAAAGATATAAGAGGTGAAGGTTACGGAGATTTATCCGAACATTATCAGAAGATTTTTAATGAAATAGATGAAGCTTTAAAGGAAACAAAAATATTCCTGTCGAATTCTATGCTCGAAAAGAGTATTCAAGACAAGCTGCACAAAAAAGCCAGAATGATAATTAATAAAGTAGCAGGCAATCATTCCGGCAGAAAATTATCCGAGCAGGAAATTGTAAATCAGCAGGATATAATTAAAACTCTTATTCAAGAAGGTATGTGGCCGGCTCCAGGCGGTGCGTGGTGCTCAGCAGGGGTTCCCGTATTTGACAAAATGAATGAGAGCGCCTCTTATCCAACATTTAAGCATTACAGATTCGATGGTGAGGATGTTACCAAGTTTGCAAATTTGGATTGCCAGACTCCTTATTATTTTGTATGTTTGGAAAACGGAAAATATAATAATGATGTAATCAAGTTTTTCATTGATTATATGAAGGAACTTCAAGAAGAGTTTAATTTTGACGGCTTCAGAGTTGATCACATTGACCATATTGTTGATGAAGTTTCTGAAAAAGACGGCGTACCGATAAGCTATCGCGCGCCGAGAAGAGTTCTGGGAATGCTAAATGCAGCAATGAAAGAAAAAGTTCCATACTTTGCTGCATTAGCAGAATACATGCTGTGGGATAATTATTTTAAAGAGTACCATGAAGATATGAATTTTGATGTACTCTGGGGCAATGATATAGTATCTCAAAGCTATAAAACTCCTGGTGCGATAGCAGAAGATAACTTGACACTTGTCAATTATAATTCATCTTCAAAAGTATCGACTCCGCTTTCTATATTGAAAACATATAACAATCAAGACGGAGAGTTTGAAGCAATTGACAGATATCCGGCTCAGCTTGGCGAACAGGGTGCATTATTCAAATGGTTTAAGTACAAATTTTTGCCAGGAGGCAGAAATGCACAAAGACCGGTTATGTATATTGACGGAGATGAATCATTTACAAAAACCGGCATGGAAGCCGTAATCGGGCGTGAGATATCCATGAAAAGAGAAAAAGATTACGATTTTTATGCCAAATTTGATGCAATTGACAGATTTGTAAAAAATTCTCCGGTTATAACAGATGGTGAAGCCCATATAATAAGACAGGATGAAGATGGTTTTGTTGTATGGCAGATTCAAAAGGAAGGAATTAAAAATTCCATACTTGTTGTAGCAAATTATCAATCTCCGACAGAAAAATTCTGCGTAGAAGAAAACGGAAATTCATGGACTGAAATTAGGGAAGGAAGAGAAGTTTTTGACAAAACCATTGAACTTTCCTGTGATTATTCAATAGTTGCAGAATACAGATTTGACGGTAAAGATTATATAGAAGAAAAATTCGTTGCCGCAACAAATTCTCTGTCATTCGGGAAACTGATGCCGGCAGAATTTAAATTCTTTACGGTTATAAGATAATTAAATCATAAGGAGTATATTTTACGATTAAGTAAACTACGATTAAGTAATATAGGGATACGCCGGATTTAAATAATCCGGTTTTCTTTTGCTTTGATAAAAATAAAATCACACTTGTACGATAAAAATTTAGCAACCCAATGCAGAATTTTTACCGGATAAGCGTGGATAACAATAAAAATACGAGGGTTAATTATAATCCCTTAACGGCGGACGGGAAGAATCAAATTCACCATACAGATTGTTTTTTCTGGTTCTTTGTATATCAATCGGTTCATAAAGAGTTTGATCTTCCAGAGCAGGCTTTTTATAATTTATATTATGAATTCCGTTTTCTTTTATTTCTTTAATTTCGTATGGTTCAGCTTTAACTTCCAGTTTGGAATTTAATTTTGCTTCTTCCTGCTGCTGTTTTTTCAAAGCTTTTTCTTCAGCTTTCTTTTGTCTGTTTTCTTTAAACTGCTGATATTTAGACTTTGTATTTTCTTTAGTTTCATTAATTTTATCTTTTGTATCCGCTATTTTGGCATTAACTCTGGATTTTGCAACAGCGTAATCCTTGCCGCCTTCTTTATGCCATCTTCTGTATTTTTTAGTAAATACATTGTCAAAATTACCCATATCATAGTATATTTGATTTGTTTCTTTATCATAAGCTTCCGGCGGCAGCACTTTCAGCTGAACATTTTGTGCGATTTCCGGACATAACATACGTGAATAATCTCTTATTTTTTGCAGCTGCTCTGTTTGAGGGGACGGACCGCGCGTAATTATTCGATTTTCTACAATACTTATTGTTTTATAAAAAGTATTTGACCACAAAGCCGTATTGTTGCTAGTATCAACAAGAACCGCATAAGTATTAATTTTATAAGCAGGATCAACAACTGTTGCACCCGGTATATTTAGAAAATCCCAGAAAGTTCTTCTCATAATATAATTTTCCGAGTCTATTGCAGAAGTTATTAAAAGCACGTAACGCGCCTTTGACATATTTGCAATTCTTTTTAATGCAACATAATCTATGTTGTATGAAGTTCTGAATCTGTTTGTCAGATTTTTTGCAGCAATCATCGTATATGGATTGCTTTTCAAGAGTTTTCTCTCTTCACTTACTGTCGGAACCTTGATATAATCGGTTCTGTTTAAAATATTAGCGACCTCGCCGGCAAAAAATTCTGCTGTCGCATTATAGATATATGAATCAAGCGCCTCATTTTCCGTAACAATATTGTCCGGAATTACAAGCACTTTATATTGTTCTGCGCATACTAACGGCACAGACACGAACATAACTATCCCAACTGCTAATATTTTTAATAAATCTCTCACGTTAAAATTATAACATAACAAGATAAATGCGCCAATTATTAACATCTTGTTACTTATATGATTTACTGGTATGATATACACATAACTGAATAATGAACAAATTTTTCAATAAATATACAGCAATAATTTTGAGCTTTTATGCATTTTGGCTTCTGGGGCTTCCGTTTATTTTTACGAAAACCCTGCCGGTTTTATGTGAAAAAATAAACAGTAATTCAAAATACAAAGTTGAAATTGAAAACCCTAAACTTTATTTGAATATTTTGCCAAATGCCGTCATCAGTGCAGATAAGCTGGAAATAAAAGGAACAGAAGACAGCGTTTCAATAGAAAAACCGTATTTAAAAATAAGACTTCTGCCTTTATTATCCGGTCATATTCACCTTAATAAGGTTTCTGCATCTAATATGAATATCGCTTCTGTACTAAAAAAGAATCCGGAGCTGGACAAAAACTTTTTCACGGAGCTGAGCAAAAATAAATTTAAGTGCGACGCTGTAGAAATAAAAAACTTTAAAGTGGAATTAAAGCAAAAGAATATCGAAAAACCGATTTTGTATACAGGGCATGATATTTATTTCCGCAGGAACGGACGGTATATCAAACTTAATTTAAACAGTGAAATAAATATAAAAGATTCTGTTTCTACTGCAAAAATAAATTTGTTTTTGCCCAGAAACAATGATGTGAATAAGAGCATTATGGATGTAAAAATTAAACATTTTGATATTGCTCCTCTCGGCGATTATCTCAAGCAATATGTTCCGAAAGATTTAAAAGACATTTATGGAATTATTGATATAAATGTCGATAAAAATAATTTAACCGCAGTGTTCAAAGATACGGCAGTAATAATGAAAGACAGTGCAAAATCCATAATACTGCCGGATGTTTTGAATATAAATTCTAAATTCAGTTTAACCAGAAAAGTCATCGATTTTGAGAAAATTGATGTAAAATCTAAAAATATTAATGCAGCGGCTTCCGGCAGCTTATCAAATTATCTGGATAAACCTCTCACAATGATAGATTTGAATGTCCAGCTCAACCATTCAAAAGTAGAAGATATTGTTGCTATGCTCCCGCCGATTATTGTGGAAGAATTTAATGTTTATAAATTAAAACACTACAAATTTTACGGTGATACAATAGGCAATTTTACAATATCCGGTGATTTAAAAGAACCGGATATTACCGGTGATATTTTTATAGATAACGGAATTTTAATTGCGCCTATAAAAAATGCAAGAGGCGCAACCATCAAACTCAAGTTTACCGGAAAGTATGTTAATTTTGATGTTAACGTGCCTGCAGGCGGTTCAGAGCGCGTTATCGTGAAGGGCGGTGTAGAACTCTATAACGTTAAGTATGCGGATATGCATATTAAAAGCACATTGAACGTAGATTTGGAAACTGCAGAAGCAAAGGTTGTTCCTCTGCATGAAATTTTGAACTTTATAGTAGGTCCTGTCCCTATTATGGATATTAAAGGAACGGGCAATATAGATATAGTCGTAAAGGGCAACAGAAAAGACCCGCACGTGTGGGGAGTGCTGAATTTCCATAATGTTACGACTTATTTTAACGAGATGCCGGATTTAATCTTGCGAAAAGGCGAAGCTGTTTTGAAATTTGATGACACAAATGCTGTCTTTACAACCGAAACGGGCGAGGTGAACGGTAAGACGGCAGATATTAAAGGCACCTGTACTCTTGACGGCAAATTCGATTTTGATGTAAATTCTTCGGGGCAGGAAATCAAACATCTTTATAAAGCAATTCAAACATCAACAATGATTGATGATGTGAAAAAGATGCTTCCGAAGTTTGAAATATGTGAAGGACCTGTGAACTTGAAAATTAAAGTCTACGGGCATGTGAAGTATATAGAAGATTTAAAATTTAATAAGAATTTTTATTCAAAAGGCAGTTTAAATCTTTTGGGATGCTCTTTCGGGCTGCAGGGTGTTAGAATCCACAATACAAAAGGTAATGTAAATTTTGACAGCACAAACGCAGATGCTGATATTAATGCAAACATCGGGCAGTCACTCTTGAGTGCTAAAGCGAAAGTGCAAAATAATATGGCAGATATTGTTTTAAATATTCCAAAGCTTAACTTGAAGGACTTAACTCCTTTTGTAAAGGGCAGTGTTTTAAATAATGATATCAGCAATATTTTTGTAAATGTTTCCGGCAGTTATAAGGGAAAAATTGATGTTATAGAATATGACAAAGTTAAGTTTGATGCGAAAGTCCTTGGAACGGCGCCTCAGAATAAACTTAAGATGTCAAATGGGCATATTACGCTTGATAAAGACAAATTAAATGTTGAGAATTTGACCGGAAGCTTTTTGAATACTCCAAGCAGTTTTAATATAAACTTGACTGCTGACGATGTTTCTAAAAAACCTAGATTCAAGGGTAACATTATATTAAAAGATTTTGAATTAAATATAATAAATGCCTTAGCGGAATATGTTCCGAAAGAATACAGAGAATACTTGCAAATAGCGGATTTTGAAAAAGGCAAAGTTAATTTAAGATGCAATATCAATAATAATAAATTAAATGCATATACAGATTTAGGCGGATTAACATTTAAATATACGCCGATGAACATTCCTGTCAAAATTATTAACGGCAGTTTGATAGTACGCAATAATAACTTAAGGCTTAATAAAATAAACCTGCTTGCTGATGAAATGCCTCTGCTTATTGACGGCGAAATCTTTGATATGTTCTCCAGACAAGCATTTGATATTTACTTTAATTCTAAGCCGAGACAGGATTTTATTGATAAGTATATAAATAAAAATCAGATTTATCCGAT
Organism: Candidatus Gastranaerophilales bacterium; assembly: GCA_944325515.1. GTDB lineage: Bacteria > Cyanobacteriota > Vampirovibrionia > Gastranaerophilales > Gastranaerophilaceae > CAG-196. The sequence continues at coordinate 140,198 of CALVAO010000003.1, forward strand.
AAAAATAAAGGGTGATATAGTATACTCAGCCAAGCTTAAAGGGGTAAAGGATAATTTTAATCTTAAGGCAGATGTTAATATGGCAAAAGATTCCAGCATATACCACCTCGGCGCAACAGTCGGAGATGTAGAAAACGCAATTGTGCTGAATCTTGATACAAGAATAATTAAGCAGAATATTCTGAAAATAAGGGAATTTTCATATGACAAATTAATTCCGTCCCAGAGCGGAAGACAGACGCGTTTAAATATGCTTAAGGCAAACGGGGGTATTGAGGTCTTTAAGGATGATTTAGCTTTTCACGATTTATATATAAAAACACAGAACCCGACGGATGCAAGGATTTTTAACATAATTTTCAGAAAGCCGAATATCAAGCAGGGGCAGTTTACATCTGACTTAAGATTTAACGGCAGGCTTTCAAACCCGAAACTTTTAGGAAATTTCCATATCTTTGAAACCAATATACCGTTTTTGGATACAACAATGAAGAATATCACGTTTGTGTTTAAGGATAAAACGATTGAGCTTTCTTCTATTGGTGAAATTTTGGGTAATGATATTACTATAAACGGCGTGCTGAGAAATAAACTTACACCGCCTTATTATATTGAAAAAGCGTCACTGCAGACAAAACTGCTTGATATAAATTATATAATTAATAAACTAAAACTTTCTCAAGTTGAAAACTACCAGACATTTGAATCATTTGAAGGTTTTGATTTATCCAGTGTTGTAGTAAAGAACATTAATCTGAATGCGGACAGCATACATTTGAGAAACATTGTTGCGGAGAATTTCAAAGCAAATGCTTCTATGAATGAAGCCGGAATGATAGATGTAAGCGATTTTCAGTTTAATATTGCAAACGGATTTTTGAACGGAAAATTTAAGTACAATCTTGCAGACAGTAATACCGGAATAAAGATTAAGGCAAAAAATATAGACGCAAATGCCCTCTCAATCGCTCTGTTTGATTTAACTAACCAGCTGTACGGCGATATGACAGGAGATATAAAGCTTTCCTGCAATGGCAGTGATTTTAATAATTGTATGAAAACCCTAAACGGCAAAACCAGCTTTGATGTTTCAAACGGCAGGATGCCTAAATTAGGTTCGCTTGAATACCTTCTTAAGGCGGGTAATTTATTGAAGGGCGGATTTACCGGAGTGTCTATAAACAGTATTATAGATATTATTACACCGCTTAAGACGGGTGAGTTTTCCAATATTCATGGAGATATCAATATAAAAGACGGTATTGCTGATGCAGTGGAAATAACAACAAAGGGCAGGGACTTAAGTTTGTTTATTGCAGGAAAATATAATTTCTCAACAGCAGACGCGGAAATGGAAGTTTTTGGTCTGTTGTCCAAAAAGATTTCAACGATGTTCGGACCTATCGGCAATTTGTCTTTGAATACGCTGTTTAATTCAATCCCCGGAGTTGATTTAAGCAAAGACAGCCGGATTTTAGAACAGATTAATAAGATTCCCGGTATAGAGCTTTCAAGCAAAGCTTACCGCCGTTTTGTCGCAGAGATTAAGGGCAATATTAACGGGGAAGATTATGTTACAAGCTTCAAATGGGTGAATTAATATTATTGCTGTGTAAGAAAATCATAATAAGTTTTTATATTGTCATTTAATCTTTGATCATTATCACTGCCGATAGTATTTTCTACTGCCAAAACTTCATCGGATGTGACCGCGTTTTTATCATCCTGTGCTTGAGCCGTAGCGAGCATGAACGCACCGGCTTCATCGGTAGATACTCTGTAATCTCCGTTTTGGTCTAAAGTTGCGAACCTTAGCGCAACTTCCGTAACTGTTTCTGCTTCTGCAGAATTGTCTAACTGCCAGTTCTGAATTTGAGCCAAGTCAAGATCTTTGTATTTCTCAACTGTTTTTAACGCTTTCTGCTTAGCAGTTGTATCATCATCTCCGGTCATTTTATAACGTTTTGTAAGTTCACTGTATAACATTTCTTGGAAATTAAGATTTAAATCGCCGTCGGAGGAGTCTTTTAAACCGTCCTGATCATATGCTTCAACTATTGCATCACCCCAGGATTTATATGCAGTTTTCATTTCATCCAAATCTTTAAAACCATTTTTGCAATGTTCGTCAAATGTTGTCTGTTGTTCCGGATTCAAGAGAACACTTTCTGTGAAATTGGTATATTTTTTACCTTGAACGTAATTTGCAAGTCTGGTTTGCAGGGTTTCATCATCAAGAGTTTCTCCGTAGCCTTCTGCAACTGCTAACATTGTATTATATTTTGATAGAACATCTTTCTGTGCTTCTTCCGTAAGACCGGTAAAATCTATTCCGCTGTTTTTAAGAAGTTCTTTTACTTTTTCTTCCGGGTCGGTTTTTGTTTCAGTATCTGGTGATGCTGTTTCGGGGGTTTCAGCAGTAACTTCAGTTTCCTGCCCTGCTGTTGTTTTTTCCTCTGTAATACCTAAGCTCTTTTTAGCTATATCAACTATTTTTGACCAAACAGTAGAATTGATTGCATATTCTTCATTTTGCTGGACTACAAATTGCTGTCCGTTCTTTATATCAGTATCATTTTCGCTGAATTGAGATTTATTAGTTGTTACTTGGTTCTGTTTTATTGTATCAAATACAGACATCCATTCATTGTAATTTAACGCGACATTCTGCCCGAGCTGTTTGTCGAGTTCTTTGTCTATCGCATATGATAGTCCTTGATTTCCTACATTTAAAGTTATATTACTAGATGCTGTCATATTTATATAAAGTTTATATAAATTAAAAAAATTGCTCTATTTGGATATTTTTTTACAAAAGTTAACAAAAATATATGATAAATTTGCGTATATTAATTTTTATTAGTATAATAAGTGTACAAAATACAATAGAAAAGGAAATATAAATGGCGCTGAATTTTCAAGACTTAATACTCAATTTATCACGTTTCTGGTCTGATTATGGATGTATTATCCAACAGCCTTATGATATAGAAAAAGGTGCTTCTACAATGAATCCGGCAACTTTTTTGAGAGCATTGGGTCCTGAACCATGGTCAACTGCAATGGTGGAACCTTGCAGACGTCCGACAGATGCCCGCTATGGCGAAAATCCAAACAGATTAGGGCATTATTTCCAGTATCAAGTTATTTTAAAACCATCACCGGATAATGCGCAGGATTTATATTTAAAAAGTTTGGAAGCTATGGGAATAGACCTTTCCAAGCACGATGTAAGATTTGTAGAAGATAACTGGGAATCTCCGACACTGGGTGCGGCTGGGGTAGGCTGGGAAGTTTGGCTTGACGGTATGGAAATTACCCAGTTTACATATTTCCAGCAGGTCGGCGGTTTGGAAGTTAAGCCGGTTGCTCTGGAAATTACGTACGGTTTAGAGAGAATTGCCATGTATATTCAAAACAAAGAGTCTGTTTTTGATATTATGTGGAACAATACTCTAAAATACGGCGACATTTACCTCCAGAACGAAATTGAACAATCAAAATATAATTTTGAATACTCTGATGCTGAAAGGTTATTCAGCTTGTTTGACGCTTATCAAAAAGAAGTCGATAATTGTATAAAGGCAGAGTTGGTGCTTCCTGCCTATGATTATGTATTAAAATGTTCTCATACTTTTAACCTTCTGGATGCAAGAGGGGTTATAAGCAAGGACGAACGTATTAATTTCATAAACAGGGTAAGGACTATGGCATCTGCGGTGGCTAACTTGTACGTTGCACAAAGAGAAAAACTCGGCTTCCCTCTGCTTAAGGCAAATATATAGACAGTCAAAACAAAGAAAGGTTTTAGATGGCAAAAACTAGCTTCACAAACACGGTTTCCCGCGTATTGGGGAAAATGATTACACGCAAAAATCCGGATGATGCTCTGGCTGGTGCGGCATCCGGCGGATTGGAGAAAACTCTCGGCGTATGGGATTTAATTATTCTTGGTGTCGGTGCAATTATCGGCTCGGGTATTTTTGCAATTGTCGGCATTGCTGCCGCAGGCAGTCCGGACGGTACAAGCCCGGGGGCGGGACCTGCACTTGCAATTTCAATGGTTATTGCGGCAATTGCCTGTGTGTTTTCAGCATTGTGTTATTGTGAATTCGCGACAATGATTCCTGTTGCAGGCGGTGCTTATACATATACATTTGCAACTCTGGGTGAATTCGCTGCGTGGATTGTCGGCTGGATTTTGATGCTTGAATATGCAATAGGATTTATTGCAGTAGCCTGCGCTTGGACTAATCATTTTCTTCAATTTATGAAAGGTTTTTCTGCCGTGCTTCCGGCATGGATTGTAAATCCTCCGGTATGGCTCGTAAACGACTGCCGTTCTGCCGTACATTACTGCAATATGAACGGACTGGATGCACAAACTGCCATTCCGCATATTATGGGTATTCCGATTTGTTTAAACCTGCCTGCGATAATTATGATTGCGCTTATTACGGCGATTCTTGTAAAGGGTACAAAGGATTCCGCTAAGATGGCTGGACTTATGGTTGCCGTGAAATTAGGCGTAATTGCATTATTTGTACTTGCAGGGTTATTTTATATAAAGCCGGAAAACTGGACGCCTTTTGCGCCGAACGGGTTTGAAGGCATATTTATGGGCGCGTTTATAATATTCTTTGCTTATATTGGCTTTGATGCGCTTGCAACAGCTGCCGAAGAATGTAAAAATCCGCAGAAAGATTTACCTATAGGTATTTTAGGTTCGCTTGTTGTTACAACTGTTGTTTATGTTCTTGTTGCATTAGTTTTAACAGGCATGCAGCCTACAAGCGGGGGGATAATTCCGGATGGCTTATTAAAAGCACCTATGGCTTATGCTATGACTGTAGTACACCAAAACTGGATTGCAGGTCTGATTTCGGTTGGTTCGCTTGCTGGTTTGACGTCTGTATTGCTGGTTATGCATATGGCAGCAACAAGAGTTCTTTTTGCAATGAGCAGAGATAACTTCTTACCGCATGTATTCTTAAAAATACATCCGAAATTTAATACACCGCATGTTTTGACAATAACAGTAGGTGTGGTAGGTATTTTAGGCACGCTTTTATTAGATTTGAATGTGGCAGCGTCGCTTTGCAACTTCGGAACATTCACTTCTTTCATAATCGTATGCGTTGCAATATTAATCCTTAGAAAGACACAGCCGGACAGAGAAAGACCTTTCAAAGTCCCGTTCTGCCCTTGGTTTCCTTTGTTTGGAATATTATGCTGCGGCGGGTTAATGGTATTTTCAATGGTTGTTGCAAAGGGTGAATCTGCAATATTATCTACAGAATTATTTATAGTATGGGTAATTATGGGTGCATTAATCTATGCAAGTTATGGATACCAGAAGAACAGAAAAGCCGAAGTATCAGTTAATGATAAAAATAAAATAGCAGAAGAAGATGAAATTACAGCCGGTATTAAATAATTTATTACAGCGTAAAACTCCGCAGGAATTCATAGAGGATGGTTCAAACTCCGGTTTGAAAAAGACTCTCAATGTATTCGACTTGATTGTGCTTGGAATAGGTGCAGTTGTTGGAACAGGAATTTTTACAATTATAGGCAGTGCAATTGCGGGAACGTCGGAAGGACCTGGAGCAGGTTCTGCAATTGTAATTTCCATGATACTTGCCGCTATTGCGAGTGTTTTTTCTGCTCTTTCATACTCGGAAATTGCTTCTATGATACCGGTTGCCGGAAGCGCTTATACCTATACATATGCTACAATGGGTGAGTTTATGGCGTGGATGGTCGGATGGATTCTTATGCTTGAGTATGCAATAAGTAATATTACTGTTGCAAGTGCCTGGACAGGATATTTAGCCCAGCTGCTTAAAGGATTTGAGCACGTACTGCCCTCATTTATCACGAATTTCCCTCTCTGGCTTAGAAATGACTATAGAACGATTTATGAAATGTGCGGTAAATACGGCTGGAATCCGCAGGACAAAATGCCGTTTATTCACCTGCCTCTGGGGCTTGATATCCCTGTAGCGATAAATATTCCGGCAATTGCCATTGTGTTTGTGCTTACGGTATTACTTATAAAAGGAGTAAAAGAATCTACAAAAGTTGCGGCTATAATGGTTGGTGTTAATATGTTTATAATTCTATCATTTATTGCAGCAGGTTCTTTTTATATTAAACCGGAAAACTGGACGCCTTTTGCACCGAATGGTGTTGAAGGAATTTTGACAGGAGCTTTTGTAATATTTTTTGCGTATATTGGATTTGATGCAATATCAACCGCAGCAGAGGAAACAAAAAATCCGCAACGCGATTTACCGATAGCTATAATGGGAACACTATTTATATGTACGGTTTTGTATATTCTTGCGGCTCTGGTTTTAACAGGCGTTGTACCTTTGCACGCTATTGATACGCAGGCACCGCTTGCACATGCAATGAGATTTATCGGTAAAGGCTGGTTTGCAGGATTAATTTCAGTAGGAGCTTTATGCGCGCTGACTTCTGTGCTTCTTATTTACCAGCTTGGAGCAACAAGAATACTTTTTGCAATGAGCAGGGATGGTTTTTTGCCAAAATCTTTGAATAAGATTCATAAAAAATTCAGAACGCCTCACATATTGACATGGATTGCCGGTATTATTGTAATGGTATGCGCCCTGTTTATGGATTTAAATACTTCTGCAGAACTGTGTAATTTCGGTGTATTCACATCATTTATAATAATATGCATAGCAGTTTTAATCTTAAGAAAAACTGAACCGGACAGGAAACGTCCTTTTAAGGTGCCGTATTGCCCCTGGTTTCCGATATTGGGTATTTTAACAAGTATTGGACTTATGTATTGCAAATTTGGTCACAAATCTACATCAGCGTTATATTTTTTGGTATGGCTTGTTATAGGGTTTGTTATATATGCCGGCTACGGATATAAAGCAAAAAGAGTTCAAGATTAATGCTTAAGTAATCTACTTTCTTTGTATTTTTAGGCTAACCTTGTACTTTTTCATAAGACGCTTGTGTCACGTCTTGTTTCTCTTATTTATTCTTTTCTCTGGTTTCTTTGTAGGCTTTCATAATTATATTCCGCGCTTCAAGAGCCTGCTCATGCGTAAGCGGAGGCACGCCTTTTAACGGATAATCTATACCGAGGTTTTCATATTTTGGTACAGCCATATCGTGATACGGAAGAACATCCAAAGCGGCTATATTATGAAGTCCTGCCAAAAATTCACCTAGTTTTGTTAAATACTCTTCTTTAAATGTAATTCCCGGAACCACAACATGTCTTACCCACATAGGTTTTTTAATCTCTGATAAGTATTTCGCAAATTCTAAAATATTCTTGTTTGAGTGACCTGTAAGTTTTTTATGTTCTTCGTCATCAATATGCTTGATATCTAAAAGAACAATGCTTGTATATTTTAAAAGTTCATCAACTTTTTCTGTATTATTTTTATTAAATAATACGCCTGATGTATCAAGAGCCGTATTAATCCCTTTTTCGCGGGCTTTTCTAAAAAGTTCTGTCACAAACTCCATCTGGCACATCGGCTCTCCGCCTGTCACCGTAATCCCGCCTGCACAAAATTCTTTAACACCTTCATACTGTTCAAGAATCTCATCCACAGACATTTTGTTATTATCTTTAAATTCCCAAGTATCCGGATTGTGGCAATACTGGCATCTTAAAGGGCAGCCCTGCGTAAATACTACAAATCTTATCCCGGGACCGTCTACTGTTCCGCAGCTTTCTACCGAATGTATATTTCCATAAATTTGTTCTGTCATAATTTTTACCTCTTTAATTATATTTTATTACAAAAGTAAATTACATACCAAGTCTGGATTTAAACTCCCGTACTTTTTCAGACAAATCCTCTGCGGTTCTCTTTAATATAAAAGCAAGCGTTGCAACATCTGAGCCGGTCAAATTGCCATTTGTCAAAGCTTCTTCCATAATCACAGTGAGATGTTTGACATTAAAAACCTCCAGACTAATCGGCTCCATGTATTTTTCAATAAACTTCTTGTCTTTATATCTCATGTATCCTCCTTTGTTAAATTTTATAAAGATATACGTTCCATATTTTACACATAATTGCCATTTATGGCAATTATGGTACATTAACAAGACGTATTTGTCAAGTAAAAGACACATACGTATAATAAATGTATGGTGAATCATGCGAAAAGACAAATAAAAATATTGCTTTTTCAAGAAGACTTTATGCTTAAAGAACTAGCAAAAGAAATGTCAGAAAAAATGGACAAGGTTTATTCTCCAAGTTCTCTATCCCATAAGATTGGCAGAAATAGCATAACTTACAGCGAAATGGTGACTATTGCCGATATTCTTGGTTACGAAATCAAATTTGTGAAAAAAGTCGGGTAGGGTATAGACTTTAGTCTACCCTACGGAAACTAAATAGTACATTTTTCGATTAGACTAAAATAAATCAAAAACAAACTGTTTCAAAATGTAGGTTAGGCAATGCCTAACATTAATAAAATAGCACAAGCAACAACTAGCAACTTTCTCATTACGGCAATTTTACAAAATTTACTCATTTGGAGATTTTTCAACAGAGCAAAAACGCACTAAAAAAGAGCCATTCAAGGCTCTTGTAAAATGGAGCGGGAGACGAGGCTCGAACTCGCGACATCCTCCTTGGCAAGGAGGCATTCTACCACTGAATTACCCCCGCTCGGTACATTTATTATAATACATGATGATTTTTTTAAGTCAAGATGTAAGGACTGTGATAATTTTATTTTGTTACATTTTGATTTTTAACCGGTAAAAATTTTGCATCTACAAATCTGTAATCTTTTATTTTTCCTGTTTTATTCCTAATAATTTCAAATTTTGTATGAAGCATATACATAAGTCCTTTTTTATCACTTATTTGTTTTGAAGGTTTTTTAACAAATTTCAGCCCTTCATTGTTATAAAGCCGTATTGCTTCAATAGCCTCGGGAGAATAAGGATGTGAGAGAATCTCCTTTGATTTGCCTTTCAATCTGCCAATGTTCTTTGCAAGATAATTCTCAAAAATTTTAACATCCTCACCGGAAATTATGTAAGATAAAGGACTAAAACCATCTAAACAACTTTCTGTCCTGTTATAAAAAGATCTTGCAACAGGATTTTGACGGTAGGAAATATCACAGGCACCTGCATAAGCCCTTAATCTTTCCTCCGCAGGGTTCATCCTTTTTGTACTTTCAGTAAGAGGTTTATTCAGAATTCTTATAATCTTCCCCTGCAGTTTTTTCACCAGTTTTAAATCGGCTATCGGTGCATAACTGCCGTTTGTCTCTGCCACCCAATGCATTACAGGATAGGCTGAAGAAAAATTCGGTTTATAAGTTTGAGCATTTATTGATTGCAGTTTCATATTAGTAATAAAACCGGACAAAAAATTATTTGCTTTGTTTATTAATTATATTAAGAAACATTAATGAAAGCTGAATCCGTCTTCTTTCATACGTCTGATAACTTCTTTAAGTTCTTCTTCCGAACATACAATAGAAACTCTTATATAACCCTGTCCGTATTTGCCGAATGCGTCACCTGGAACTGCCACAATTCCGGATTTTTTGAGCAAATCATCCGTAAATTCTACAGAAGTTTTATATCTCGGAGGTATAGGAAGCCAGAGATAAAACGTAGCGTCCGGAATATAAAAATCTCCCCAGCCCAGTTCCTCTTTCAGACCCTTTACAAAAATATCTTGATTTCTTTTAAATCTGATATTTGCTTCCTTAATATATTCTTCACCTTCTTTTGAGTTTAAAATTTCTGCACCTGCTTTTTGGATGGCTTTAAAGATTCCGGAATCAATCGTTGATTTGAGTTTTCCAAAGATTTTTACGGCTTCTTTGTTACCGCAAACCCAGCCAAGCCTCCAGCCCGTCATGGCATAAGGTTTTGAGAAGCTGAAAAATTCAACTGCAATATCCTGTGCTCCTTCTATTTCCAATATGCTCATCGGTTTTATTTCCGGCTTGAAATACATATCAGTGTATGCAGCATCCGACATCAACAGAATATGATGTTTCTTGCAGAAGGCAACAACACTTTCAAGGTATTCTTTTGTTGCTGATGCGCCCAGCGGATTATTCGGGTAATTTATCAAAAGAGCTTTAATCTTTTTAGGATTTAATCCGTCTTTAATTAGGTCTGCATAAACCTGTTCCAAATCCGGCATAAAATTATTTTCTACAGTTAAAGGTACAGGATAGCTCAAGCCTCCGGAAACTTTAATCATCTCACCATAAGAAGCATAACCCGGATCTGGAATTAAAATAATATCCTGTTCTTCTTTCTTGAGAGTTGGATTTATTAACGCTCTGATAAAATTCGCAATACCTTCTTTTGAACCAATAAGGGAAAATATTTCATCCGCGGGATTAAGGTCTACATTAAACCTTGCTTTCATTCTCTTTGCAACAGCTTCTCTAAAGAAATTCTCGCCTTTTGGCGAAGAATATGTATGAATATTTTTTTGGCTTAGCGCTCCGGTTAGGCTTTCAAGAACAAATTGAGGCGGTGCCGCCGTAGGAGCGCCCATTGATAAAGATATGGGCGCTCTGCCTTTTGCCGTTAGTTCCGGTGCTAATTTAGCCGTTGTTTCTTTAATACGAAACATTATATATGTTTCAAGTGTCTGGACGTAGTCGTTAAAAAATTCATTCATATAATATATCCTCTGTTCTAATAAGGAATATTATATACCATTTTTTCTAAAGTGAGTAGTTTTTTATTGCAGAAATTTTTACGCAGTTGTCCAAATATTCTATTGTACTGAGCTTTTCGTTGTATAAATACTTAATAAAATTGAGATAGGATATATCAAAAGAACTCAGTAAAATATTTATTTCAAAACCTTCGGAGCAGAATGGTTCATAATCATACACCACATAACTGTTATATTTGCTTTTCCATTCTTTTCGTTCTATTTTGCAGTTATTTTCTTCTGCAATATCTTCTACCCAGTTAACGATATCTTTATTTATGTTTTTTAGTTCTAAATATTTATTCTGAAATTTTTCCATAACAACATATCTCCATACAGAAATTGTAAAGGTTTCTGTATGGAGATAAATCACCTGTTAGTTTAGTTTTTGGGATTAGGGTGTTAAGAGATTGTATATTAGAGTTTGTGGTAAGAAATACAACGTTTTTTTGATATCATGATTATTGCCCCAATTTTTTGTGTACACGCGGTGATAAAAGTTGTATAGATTAATAATTTGTAACACCAAAGTAGAGTAGGGTGCGCACACTTGCGCACCCTACTCTAATACCATTTTACAGGTGGATTACTTCGATATTATTCCAGCTATTCTGTATAAATACCGAAGCTCTTCATCAGAGCTTTGTTTAAGAAATTCTTTTAATTTCTCTTCTATTATTTCCCGCTCTTCTTTATACTCAAAGTCAAATAAATCTTTTATTTCTACACCAAAGGCTTCGGAAAGTTTCACCAGATTATTCATTGTAGTAAAACAGTTCCCTGTTTCAATATTTCCTATCTGTTTTGGAAACAAGCCAATTTTTTCAGATAACTGCTCTTGAGTGTAACCGCATCTCTTTCGTAATTCTTTTATTCTTTTTCCAAACAGCTTTAATTTATCCATATATGTATTGTATTTTATATTTAAAATTTTTATACCCAATATAATTGCTGATAAAGTTTGACAATGTATAATATAAAGTGATATAGTGGCAATATTGATATACATATTATTCAAAAAGGATAATTTTATTGGGTAAAATTATGAAAGTTTCTGTTATTGTACCTGTTTATAATACCGAAAAATTTTTGAAAAGATGTCTGGAAAGTCTTATTAATCAAACACTCCAAGATATAGAAATTATTTGTGTGAATGATGGTTCAGATGACAGTTCCTCAGCGATACTGGAGAGTTTTGCCCTCAAAGACAGCCGTATCAAAATTATTACTCAAACTAATCAAGGTTTGTCTGAAGCAAGAAACAATGGCATACAATTGGCGCAAGGTGAATTTATCGGTTTTGTTGATTCCGACGATTGGGTTAGTCCGGACTTTTTTGAAAAACTTTATAATGCTGCAGCAAAATACAATGCAGAAATAGCATGTACAGAAGCAAAAAGGACAGATGGCATAAAGTATAGTAATTTTTTGCGGATTAAAAAAGAAGGAATTTACAGTAAAACAAAAGATAAGTATAAAGCTTGCGGGTTTCCGCGCTATTGTTATGTATGGAACAAAATATACAGGCGTGATGCCATTTTGAGCGCAAATTATCCATTCCCTAAAGGTTATACATTTGAAGACATGTTATGGTCGCATGTTATTGTTGATAAATTAAAAACAGTTGTCACGGTATCCGGTACGTATTATTTTTATTTTATAAATCCGCACTCAATTACCGGTATTTTTAGTGAAAAGACTGAAAAAGACGCAAAATATGCTTATAATCAGTGTTTTGAGTATGCTTACAAAAAGGGTATAAAAATTGATTACAGGCAATATTCTCCGCCACGGCGTATTAGATTTGATGTTTTGGGATTTAAAATCATCGATATAAAAATTTGGAAATTTTTGATTATATTATATTTATTAGGAATTCCGCTTTTGCAAATTAGGCTGGATAAATAAAACAGGGTGTACCTCAAACTGCACACCCTGTTTTTGTATTTAAGCATTAACAATTTTTATCAGCCTGTCCCATACTTCATCAATTTCACCGTTGGCATCCAGCTTGTATAAAACACCTTTGTCTTCGTAGAATTTTACAAGCGGAGCGGTTTCTTTAAAGTATGTGTCAAAACGTGCTTTTGCGGTTTCTTCATTATCATCAGCTCTTGTTTTTAGTTCTGTACCGCATTTGTCGCATATATTTTCAACTTTTGAAGGTTTAAATTTTTTGTTATAAATTTCACCGCACTTCGGGCATGATTGGCGGGCAACAATTCTATCAATCAGAATTTGTGTATCAATATCAAAGTAAATAGCCTTGAATGAAACTTCTTGTCCTTTATCAACTTCTTCGTTGATTTTTGTAAGCATTTCAGCCTGCTCAAGACTTCTCGGATAACCGTCAAGTACATATCCGTTTCTGCAGTCATCTCCGGCAAGTTTTTTGGCGATAATCTTGCCGACCAGATCTGCAGGTACAAGCTGACCTTTGTCAATAAAAGACTTAGCAAATTTTCCCTCTTCAGTCCCATTAGCAATTTCGGCTCTCAAAAGCGACCCTGTATCTACGTGCGGAAAACCAAGATATTCAGACAGCCTGTTAGTTTGGGTGCCTTTACCGCAAGCCGGAGGACCCAGAAAAATAAGTTCTTTTTTAATCATATAAATTTCTCCTTCTTCAATACTTATTATAAAACTAAAATGTAAAATTTGTAAATTTGTAATTTTTGCATATAAAACACTAGTCTGATTGAATCATAAATTTATTTTCTTCCGGTTTTTTGGCTTCTGCTCTGAGTTATTTTGGCATTCATCATTGGAAGCAGTATGCCGAGTGTAATTGCTGAATATGCTATACCGCATGTTTGAGCCAAATTCAGTTTCCACATGTTTTTCTTTGCAAAATCACGTCCTTTTGAAGCTATTTCGTTATGAGTCTTAAGTGTCATATTATTAAGCCAGTGTTTAATTCCTTTCCCTTTCTTTGTGTAGTTAAAAAGATTTTGCCCTTTTTTGTCCAGAAGATTTGCAGCTCCTTTTGCGGCAAAACCGCCGAATACAAGCCAGTTAAGGAATCCAAGATAATCTCTTGTCATTGATTCCCGTAATTCTGTACCATTATCTGCAGCCATAAATCTTCCGATAATAGTTGATGCATAAACTGTTTTAATTGCATTCCCGCTTGTTACAGGTCCGGCGAATTCAAGTTTTTTTGCAAACTGTTTAAAGTTTTTAACCCCCATTACACTGAATACCATGCCGCCCATCAGTACACTTGCGCCGATTTTTTTGAGCAGTAAAAATTTATCTTTTTCCCTCTCGATTCTGTTAGCCGAAGTGAAATCAACATCTCCTACAAAACCTTTTCTGCCGGTGCGCTTTTCCGTAATTTTACGATTTATGTACTGGTTGGTAAGCCCCAGCACACAGGAACCGGCTATTGCTCCAAAAGCTTTTATTTTGTTAACTTTGCTTATCTTTTTTATAGCTAGCTCTGCGTTCTTTCCGCCATCCGGAATAAAAACATCTTTTGCCATATCCACAGCATCGCGGAGAATATTTTCCAGTTTTGAAGAGTATTGTTTTCCGTTTATTGAAAGCTGTGTATCACGTTCAGCCCCCAGAGCATTAGTAAGTCTTTTTTCCATTATTGAAAGAACATGTTTTTTGTCATCTTTATGAATCTCTTTATCGTCTATAATTTGCAGAAAAGTTTTTATAAAACCTTTTTTCGATTTCATTTTATCTTGAATGTTTCTGTACTTCGGGTTTCTCCAGCTAATTTTGTTCCACTTTTCTTCATCAATCCATTCTATATTTTTCCAATTAATGTTTTTAAATTCATTAACTTTATAACCGTCACGTCCGGAGATATTTTCAAAAATATTCTTTACGTATTCCTTTTTATTTCCTTGCCATGCTTCTTTTAAAGTTTCAAGAGAATCTGCTGTGTACCAGCTGTCCGGATTTATGTTGACTTCCGGCATGAGCTTTTTTGATGCAATTTTAGAAATCCCCATTGCAAGAAGTCCGGCAGACAAGCAATTTATGAATGTTCCGCTTATTTCACGAAAAAATGTTTCTGCCCCTGCATATTCGTTCCTGGCTTTTGTGTCGTAATATGCTCTCGGTATGACCATGGCTCCGACATCCAGACCAACTGCATTGACCATCTCATTCATATCACAGCTTCGCAAAACATTTGTGATTGTACCGTCAAGAGGACCTCTAAAAGTTAAATTATTGTTATTTATTTTCATTAATATATCTCCACACTAAAAAGTCCCGTTTATTTTTTATAAACGGGACTTTGTCTAAACCTTAATACTGCTTATCAAAACAACACATCAAAATTCATCTGAGTCCCGACGACTTAGAGGAGGATGAGGATGATGAATTGTTTAAGCAAAATTTTCTCATAAGATAAGTATATATCCGTTTTGAAAAATTTGTCAATAGCTGACTTGATTTAAGCGTCATGGCATGATACCTTGAAACTTATGGAAGCATACGGCACAGAAACTCATACAAAAGAACTTAATACAATATACGAACAGGAACAAGATGATATTGAAGATATTATCTTTGATGATTCTGATTTAATGTATGATTTTAAGGCAAGAATAAGGTTAATTAGAAAAAATTTAACTTCTTTTTTCAGAAAGAAATCAAAAAAAGAGTTTAAACGAATTTTGTACATAACTCTTGATAATATACCTTTTGATTACATACAGGCATTTAGGAAACAATATCCGGACAAGGAAATCAAAGTTCTTACCTGCGCAGATACTGTCGAAGGGCTTGAAAGAACTAATATAAGTTTTGAATACTATCTTCAAAACCGTATGAATACGGCAGTAATGTATCGGTATCCCAGAACTTCCGAAAATGTTGAGGTTTATGGTCTGTATTCCGCAGCGTTTTCCGGTTTGGATAAATCAAGACTTCAATACCTTGCTCCATTTATAAAAGCTGCAAGGATTTGTGCAGGAAAACTAAAACCGGATATAATACATTGCAGCAATATACCTTTTTTTCTGGGCGGAGAATTTGAAACAAAATTGCCGTATCCGGTTAAGGTTGTGCAAATTATCAATGATTTTGCAAAATTTGAAGCAAATAAGACAGAAGCTTTCTGGACAGCAATTAATATTGTTGATAAAAAGAGTATGCGGAAGTTATGCAGAGATAAAATTATTAAAAAATGCATTGCATCTCTGTTTAATCTGCATAATACAAAACATTTTTACCGGATGCGCGAATGTCTGGAATTTATTTATCAAAACTATTTTAAATTCCGCAAATATATAGATAAATGCGAAGATATTGATGAAAATATTTTGTTCAATCGTATGAATGCAAGAGTGCTTAAATTATTTCCTCAAATGGCATATGAAGATGATATGTTTTGCAATGCCATGTACTATACTCTTAAAAAGACAGATGTCTGGGCTGTAGTTTCTAAAACATACTACAAAGATATTTTCAAAAAACCGGAGCTTTCCGGAAAAATTTATAAAAGAATAGAAAAAACAAAAAACAAGAGCTCTTATGTTTTATATGGTTCGGATATTCCTAATACAAGAATATATCAAAGTTTTAATTGTGATAATTTCAGAGAATTACGCTCGAGAAACAAAAAATATCTTCTTAAGGAATTCTCGCGTGAAAGAATAAAAGCAAAGTTTATAGACAGGGCGCTTTTTAAAACAGAGGATTATACTATCCGCGGATATCTGGATTCTTTCTATGATGCACCGTTGATTTTTGCAGTATATAAGCCGGAGATTTTTGAACAGGGTATTGATATTACACTTAATACGATTCTTAAACTGTTTGAGTTAAATAAAAATATACAGTTTATACTTAATATTCCGGAAGGCTTAAAGAACAATTACATAAAATCATGGGTAGAGTTTGTTGATAAAAATCCTTCATTTAACGGCAGATGGCTTTTTATTGACGGTGAGATACATTTGAACCAGTTCTTTGCTTCGTCAGATATGTTTCTGATACCCAAACGTACTAATGAAACCGGCTCTGAACATTATTGCGGAATGAAGTACGGATGCATTCCCGTTGCTTCAAGAAGCGGTATCTATAATGACACAATTGCTGATATCTTTGATGATATAACAAACGGATGCGGATTTAAGACGCCGCTTATAACAGAAGAAGACGCAAATGAAATATTTTTCCACGCTGTAACCAAAGCATTAAATCTGTATTCAAAAAATCCTGCAAGCTGGAATCTTCTAATCAAAAATGCCATGAATTACAATTCCGGCTGGACATTTGATATTATCGAAAGATATAATAAAATTTATAACAATTTATAAAAATAAATGTTTTATTTTCTCTGCTGTTTAATATAAAATTTAGTTAATCGGAGAGTTTGTTATGTCAGAAAAAATTTTAATTTTGGGTTTATCAAAAAGCGGTATTGCAGCTGCAGAATTCGCATGCAAAAAAGGCTATGATGTTTATATTACGGAAGCTAAAAGCATTAATGAAATCAAGGAAGAGTACCGCACAAAAATAGAAGAACTAAAAAATAAAGGGGTTAAAATAGAATGCGGATGCCACAGTGAGGAATTCATATCCGGAGCAGCTTTTGCGGTAACGAGCCCGGGAATTCCCCCGAAATCAGAAATCTTCCGTAGATTGAATGAAAAAAATATCAAAATTATTTCTGAAATAGAATTTGCTTACTTAAATACCAATATTCCGTTTATTGCAATAACCGGTACAAACGGCAAAACTACAACAACAGCTCTTGTATCGCATATATTAAGCAAAAACTTTTCTGCGCCGGTATGCGGTAATATAGGCGTGCCGCCCTGCTCTTTAATAGATGAAAACCATGATTTTTTAGTTTGTGAAATAAGTTCTTTTCAAGCTCAGATGACAGAAAAATTTAAAGCAAAAATTGCCTGCTGGACAAACTTTACGCCGGATCATATTGACTGGCATGGAGGATTGGAAAATTATTTTAAAGCTAAAGCTAAAATTTTTCTACCGCCGCAAGAACCGGAATATGCAGTTTTAAATTATTCTGATTTAAGATTAAGAGAGTTTGCTAAAGAATGTAATAATGTTGTATTTTTTGATAACAACAATGAGTGTGGAATAAAAGAAGGCTGCATTTTTTATAAAAACGAAAAAATAATTGCATTGAATGAATGTCCGCTTGTAGGTCATCACAATTATCAAAATATAATGTGCGGGATTATTATTGCAAAAATTCTCGGGATGAAGAGTGAAGACATTAAAGAACAAATTATGACATTTAAAGCTCCGGAGCACAGGCTTGAAAAGGTGCGGGAATTGAACGGGATAACTTTTTATAATGATTCTAAAGCTACAAATCCGGAAGCCTCTATTGTTGCCATTGATTCTTTTAATAATCAAGATGTTGCACTCATTCTCGGCGGGCGCGATAAAAATACGGACTTGACCGAAATGTGTAAATCTATAAATAAACATGTTAACACTGTTTTATTAATCGGTGAAGCTGCTGAAAGATTTGAAGAAAATCTGAAAAAAAACGGTTTTAGTAATATAATAAAAGAACATTCGCTGGAGGAAGCTGTTGATAAAGCAATCAGTTTAAAACCGGATATAGTACTGCTTTCACCTGCATGTGCAAGTTTCGATATGTTCAATAGTTATGAACACAGAGGAGAAGTTTTTAAAGAATATGTCTTATCTAAATAATCAAGACAAAATGAGTACACAAAATATGCAGGCTGACAGACCGCTTATGGTTGCAGTCACTTTTCTTGTTGTAATCGGTCTTATGGCAATTTTTTCCGCCAGTGCGCCTAAATGTATTGACATGGGACTTAATCCTGCACGGTTTCTTATACAGCAAATAGCAGGTGTTATTGTCGGAGTGATAGGGTTAAAATTTCTCGCAAACTTTCATTATAAAAAGCTAATGACTTATACACTCCCGTTTGCGGCATTTGTAATTGTAATGCTTATTCTGGTTAAAGTCTGCGGAACAACCGTTAATGGTGCACAAAGATGGCTTAATATCGGACCTTTGAGTCTTCAGCCTTCAGAATTTGCTAAGCCTGCGGTTGTTATGCTTCTTGCCGGAGTCTTTTACAAAGATGCAAAAATATTTGATAACAATAAAATTGTAACGGCGTTTATTCCTATATTAATTATGGTAGGTTTAATATTTACACAGCCTAATTTGAGTATGGTACTGCTGCTGCTGGCTGCTTCTGTTGCAATATATATTTGTGCAGGAGGTTCGGTACAGTTAATATTATTCAGCGGAGCGCTTATGATACCTCTTTTATTATTAAAGGGTTTGAAAGGGTATCAATCCTCTAGAATTACTACATGGCTGCATCCGGAAGCGGACCCTCTCGGGGCAGGGTATAATATTATACAATCTCTTGTTGCTTTTGCTTCGGGCGGTTTATACGGCGTAGGTTACGGCAGTTCCAAGCAAAAACTTGCATGGCTTCCGGAAGCTCATACGGATTTTATTTATGCAGTGATTGGAGAGGAACACGGTTTTATAGGTTGTCTTTTAATTATATGCCTGTTTTGGACTATTCTCCAAAGAGGATTTATTATAGCTGTTAAGTGTCAAGATATGTATGGAAAGCTTCTGGCTCTCGGGCTGACGTTTTCTATATGTTTTCAAGGTTTTTTAAATATGTGGGTTGCAAGTTCTTTTGTGCCTGCAACAGGAGTTCCGATGCCGTTTATCAGCTATGGCGGTTCTTCTGTAATGGTTTCATTATGGATGGTTGGAATTCTTTTAAATATATCAAAAGATAATGTAAAAAAGGTACGGTTTGGTAATGTCAGAAGTATATAACAGTAAATATTTTGTCACCGGCGGAGGAACCGGAGGACACATTTATCCCGCTCTTGCTGTCGCGGATAAACTTTCCGAAGAAGCAAAGATATATTATGTAGGCAATAAACGAAATATGGAATTTGAACTTGCATCAAAGAAAGGTTATAAGTTCCTGCATGTTAGTGTTTCAAGTATGCCGCGAAAGTTAAGCCCCAAATTTTTTATATGGGGTATCAAGCTTGTGAAAGCAATTTTACGCTCTGTACGCTATATAAAAAAATATAAACCGGATGCTGTTTTTGCAACAGGCGGCTATGTTTCTGCTCCAATGATTTTTGCTGCCATAATAACCAAAACTCCATATATAATGCATGATTGTGATGCAATGCCGGGATTGGTTACAAGAAGGCTTTCCAAAAGAGCCAAATATGTAACGCTTGCTTTTGAAAACGCCAAAAAATTTATTCCTAACAAACATACTGTTGTTACGGGCAATCCTATAAGAGAAGAATTTAAAACTACGTCAAAAAACACAGCAAAAGCCGAAATGGGTTTGGATAACCGGCTTACTTTATGTATAATGGGCGGTTCGCAGGGTGCCAAGTCAATTAATAGTACGGCAATAGAACTTTTAAAAGAGTTTAGCAGGGAACTCAATCTGCAGGTAATATTCCAGACCGGAAAAAAGAATTATGAAGATGTAATTGAGAGGCTTCAGAAAATTTATCCTGCATATGAACAGGATAAAAATCTTGTTATAAGACCGTATTTCGACAATATGGTGAGTGTATTAAAATCCAGTGACATTGTTATTTCACGGGCAGGCTCGTTGAGTCTTTCAGAAATTTGTGCTTCTGAAACAGCACCGATTTTGATACCTTATCCTTATGCAGCAGCAAACCATCAGAGAATAAATGCAAAATGTTTATTAGAGATGGGTGCCTGCATATATGTTGAAGATAAAGACTTAGAGCCGAATAAATTAAGGGAAATTATAACAGGGCTTTTGGATAATCCAGTTAAAATGAATTATTTGAAACAAAATGCTTCTCATCTGGCAAAATATGATGCTGCAAAGAATATTACAGAACTGTTAAAATCAATTTAGCAGGCTGAGAGTTTTTATTTATACACAAAAAATCAGAGGGAAATTTATATTTCCCTCTGATTTTAATTTCTTTATCTATTTTTCTTAAACAGCAGCTTTCGATTTTTCCAGACAGTCAATCAAAGTAGATGCTACTGTTTTTTGTTCTTCAAGAGTTAATTCCGGAAACATCGGCAGAGAAATTACCATTTCTGTATCTTTTTCTGTATTCGGAAGCATACCCTTAGTCCAGCCGAGGTGTGCATGAACTTTTTGCAGATGCAGAGGAATTGGATAATACAGCATTGCACCTATGCCGGCATCTTGAAGCATTTTGTGTATATTATCTCTGTTAGGAATTTTAACTGTGTATTGATGGTAAACACAATAAGTATCCGGCAGTTCTTTCGGAGTCTGAATATCCGGACATCCTGCAAATAGTTCATTGTATGTGGCTGCATGTGCTCTTCTCTGTTTATTCCATTCATCAATATAATTTAGTTTAACTCTTAAGATAGCAGCTTGAATTTCGTCTAATCTTGAGTTAACCCCGATTTCATCGTGATGGTATCTGATTGCGCCGCCATGGTTGCGCAGAGCAATAATTCTATTTTTAAGGTTTTCGCTGTTTACGGTAATTAAACCGCCGTCACCCATACCGCCTAAGTTTTTGGTCGGGTAGAAGCTATAGCATCCGATATCACCGAAAGTACCTACCTTTTTGCCTTTATATTCAGCACCGATTGCTTGACAGCAGTCTTCTATTACATATAAATTGTGACGTTTTGCAATATCCATGATTGCGTCCATATCACAAGGCTGACCGTATAAGTGAACCGGAATAATTGCTTTAGTCTTTGGAGTTATTCTTTTTTCTATTTCTTGAGGATCTATATTGAATGTATCCGGATTAATATCTGCAAAAACAGGAGTAGCACCTACAATACCTATAGCTTCGGTAGTCGCAACAAAAGTAAATGCAGTTGTAATAACTTCGTCGCCTTTACCTATATCAAGCGCTCTCAATGCCAGATGAAGCGCATCTGTTCCGGAGTTTAGAGCTACTGTATAATTACACCCGATGTATTTGGCAAGTTCAACTTCCAGCGCTTTAACGTTTGGTCCTAGAATGTAAGAGCCGGAGCGTAAAACTTCACATACAACTTTCTCAATTTCATTGCCTATTCTGGCGTATTGTCTTTTAGAATCTAAAATTGGTATCATAATATCCTCCTATTCTTTCTCTCTATAATAAAAGTTTAACACACAATATTTAAGCCTTTATATAATCTTAATTGGATTTAAATGGAGAATGAGGTAAATTTATTGTTTATATATAAAATATTAACTTTTGTAACATTTTTAAAATTTTATGCAATTTTTAAATAAAAATATACTTTATATATACATAAGACAAAATCATAATATAAACCTTTCATACAACCTACACACTAACCTTCTACACATGAGGAATTAATTACAAAGAATTCCGAACCTTTCTTAAAAGAAAGGTTTTTTTTTGAGGAAAAATCAAATCGGGGTTATTTTATGCGCCCTAAAAAAATAACTTACTTCCAAACAATATAATTCCGACAAAAACACTGATAAAAGTTGCAAACATTACAGCACCGGCAGATATATCTTTTGCCATGCCGACCATTCTTGAATATTTATTGTGATAAATTGAATCCAGTGTAAATTCTATTGCTGTATTGAGCATTTCTGCAACAATGACAAGACCGATTACAAACAGAAGAATGCAAAACTCAATAGCATTAAACTTTAAATATAATGCTAAAAATATAACAAAAGTTGCAGCGGCAATATGAATTCTTATGTTTAATTCGCTTTTTAGTACAAGACGGAATCCTTTACGTGCATTTTTAAAAGTATTATTAAATCCCTGAGATTTAAATTTTGTCATAATCAATACTCTCCAGAGCTTTGCGTTGTTCACTTATAACAAAATTGTATTCTTCTTCGCTCTGGTGGTCAAATCCCAGAAGGTGCATCAGCCCATGGCTTATTAGAAAAAACAATTCTTGTTCTTTGTTTTCAGAATTACTTACATCTCTGTTTACCCTGTCAATTACTTTATCAAGAGCTATTACAATTTCTCCGAGATTAATATCTCCGTCAAAAATAAAACTGTTTTCATCATCGGCAAAAATTGCAAACGTGATAATATCTGCCGGATAATCTTTATTTCTGTAATCTCTGTTATACTCTTGAGTTTTAGATGAATCACAAAAAAGAATGTCCAGCGTGATGGAACTATATTCTTTGTTATCCAGACAGCTTTTCTCTTTAAGATTAGCTATGTAGTACTCCAGCATTTGCCGGGTTTTATTTATTACATCTTTTTCATTAACTTTCCAGCTGTCAAAAATATTTTCCGTAAAAATATTAATTTCCGTCATTTTTCTTTTGTTCTAATTCCTTAACTTTAGATTCCAAATCTTTATCAAGTGAAGGCTGTATTATTTCTTGATTAAGTTTATTGTTCTTATCCAATTCCTGCACCAGGTCATTGTGGTATTTTATACGTTTATGATGCATTCCTCTGAGCATTCTTGAGAAAGTTTCCGCTATTGTCTTTAAATCCTTTAGAGTCAACGGACAATCAGAAAGCTGACCATCGTTTAGACGTTCTTTTATAATTTTATTTATTATAGCATCAATTTCTTCATTAGAAGGGTTTTTAGCCGCTCTAACGGCAGACTCTACCGCATCAGCTATCATTAAGATTGCTGTTTCTTTCATATTAGGTTTTGGACCCGGATATCTGAATTGTTCTTCATTAACGTTTTCCGCACCTTCTTCCTTAAGCGCTTCATTGTAAAAATAACTGACCAAGCTTGTACCGTGGTGCTGCAGGATAAAATTATTTATAACCTGCGGAAGATGTGCGTCTTTTGCGAGTTCAACGCCGTCTTTCGGGTGTGCGGTAATAAGCATTTTGCTAAAGCGGGGTGTGCAGGATTTATGCGGATTTTCTATTCCGTAAAACGATTGATTTTCAACAAAGAACATCGGGCGCATAAGTTTTCCGATATCATGATACATCGCACCAACTCTTGCTAAAACCGGATTTGCACCGATTGCCTCCGCTGCAGTTTCACACATATGAGAAACCGTTAAACTGTGGTTAAATGTCCCCGGGGCTTCCTGCATAAGACGTTTAAGCAGCTCTTGATTGTGATCTGCAAGCTCTGCCAAGCCGTATGGCGTCATTACTCTGAAGATATTTTCTATTATCGGCAATACGCCAAGAAGCACTATACCGCTTATAATAAAACTGTTTATTACAATATAGCCTAAGTCTTTGAAGATTAAGAAGTTATCAATATCCATCATGTATTTTTCAAGAAAATATATACCGCCTACTATTAAAAGTCCTGCAAGTGAGATTTTTAAACTTACAATAAGTAAATCAGAACGTTTTGAGAATTTTAATTTTGAAACGGCTGTCATCACTACTGTATTTAAGAGCATATATGATACAACGACTTCTAAATTCCAGTGCATTCCTATTGCAATCAGTGATAACATTATCGTGGAAGCAAAGAAGGCGCTTCTCGGGGTTGTAAATATGGAAAGCAAAATTGTATAAGCCGGAATAGGAATAATATAAGGCGAGAATCCCGTCGGCAAAAGTACTGAAATAAAGGCAAGAATGAGCGAGAATGATGCCATCATTGTCATGTATTTTGCATTATAATACTGTTTTTCAAAATTCTTTTCGTATTGCAGGAAAACAAATGTAAAGAAAGCAATGAGTATATAAAGCCCTATGATACCGCCGTAGTTAATTTCCAGAACATTATATCCTGCCGCTCTCAAGGCGTCGCGTTTGAGTTTTGTAACCAGTTCACCTTCAAATACGATTTTGTCACCTTTTTTAAACACGACTTCATATGGTTTAACTGCGTTTTGTGCATTCTTTCTGGCTATTTCAGTTGCAAACTCATCTACAACAAGGTTTGGAACCAAAATTTGATTTAAAATTCCTGTTATAAGTGAACCTTGATATCTCGGAACATTATTGGGCAGATTTTTCTTGATTATAGTTGTTACATAATTGTTTTCAAAATCTCTGGAGGATATTCCTGCATTCAAAACGGAAGAGAGAGTTATTTTTGCTTTGTCAAAAACTGATTGCAAATCTTCATCGTTTGCTTTCAGCAGGAAATCAACAAGTTCTTTTTTGCCGGATTCATCAAATAAGACGTTTAATTCATCTGTCTTTATCTGGTCGCTTACATTTTTCTCTCTAATTTTTTTGACTGAATTCTGAAGATTTAAAAGTCCTGTTGTTATAAAATCATCTTCTGCAAGAGCAAGAATAGGTTCAACATTTTGTGCGACTTCTTTTCTGTGTCTTTCAGTTTTTTTTGTATCAACGACCTTAATATCTTTTTGCGCAATTATATCTCTCTGGCTAATACCGTTTTCAATAACTTTTTGAAAGAAAAAGTTTTGTGAAGAAATAATAACCGTCATTAAGAACGTAAACAGGATAAAACAAGTTACGTTTCTGAATTGTTTTGAAGATATAAAATCTAAGAATTTTGTCATATATTATCCTTTTTAATTTTAGTTTATAAAATTTTTAAGTACCTTTCTTTTTTACAACAAACCCGCATTTTGTACAAGCCAGCACTGTACCGCTGCTGTCAACCGGCATAAAATTATGTTTGCATTTCAGCGCTTCATCTGTTTCGGATATTGTGTTTTTCCCTGCATACAGATTGTCCGGATTGGCTCCATCTCCCCTCTTGTTTTTATTAAGCCATTTTATAAATAGTTCAACAATATACATTATACCCCTTTTAACGAATTTAAGATTACCCGTTAAATTTTAAATCCGAAAGGTAAAAAGTCACTCATTAACTTGATATCAAGTTCACCCTTGTGTTCAGTAATAATTTTTATCTCATTATCTCCTTGAAATTCAAACATTACTTGCCTGCAAGCACCGCAGGGATAACAATCATCCTCGTTAGGAGAATATATTGCGACAGCCAGAATTTCTTTTTCACCTTCAGATACTGCTTTAAAAATTGCACATCTTTCCGCACAGATAGTCATTCCAAAAGAGGAATTTTCAATATTACAGCCGCTGTATAACTTGCCGCTGCCTGTTAAAACACAAGCACCTACAGCAAATTTAGAAAAAGGTGAATAAGACATCTTAGATGCTTCTTTTGCCTTATTCATCAGTGATTTGTAATCATATTCCATAATCTATATTTTAGCCCAATTTGTAATAAATAAATCCGTTAATCAGTTGATATTGTTACTTTTGTAACAAAACTTAATATTTTTACAAGAAAAAAAATTTAAATCATAAAGTTTTAAGCACTTTACTATTTTAAATAGTTTGGTATAAAATTTAATCTGAAAAGTTTTTAGGGAACAGTATGCAAGTTATTTCAGAGCTGATAGATATACCAAATAACGGGAATCCGACAACAGAATATATAGAAAGCGAGTTAACAAAACGCAACATTAATCCCCTAAGATGGGCTGTTGTACATGTTAGTGATAAGATATATACAGTAAGTGTTGCCAATTTAAAGGAATAAGGAAGGTGTTTATGAACGCTACTCAATTAAAGTATGATATTAAAGATATTAATCTTGCTGAGCAAGGAAAAAACAATATTGAATGGGCAATGAAAGATATGCCTGTCTTAAGAAAAATCAGAGAAAGATTCTTAAGAGAAAAACCATTTGCAGGTTTAAGATTGTCTGCCTGCGTACACGTTACCAAAGAAACTGCCGCTTTATGTACAGTTATGAAAGACGGCGGAGCTGATGCTGTTCTTATTGCTTCAAATCCTTTGTCTACGCAGGATGATGTTGCAGCAGCTCTTGTTAAATACTGGGATATTCCTGTTTTAGGCTATGCAGGAGAATCTGTTGAAGTATATCGTGATCACGTACGCTCTGCACTTGAGCATAATCCGGATATAATTATTGATGACGGATGTGATTTGGTTGCAACTCTTCATGCCGAAAGACCGGAAATGGCAAGTCATATTATAGGCTCAACAGAAGAAACAACAACCGGCATAATAAGATTACAAGCTCTGGAAAATCAAGGCGAATTAAGATTTCCTGCTCTCGGAGTTAATACAAGTTTAACAAAACATCTTTATGATAACCGCTATGGTACGGGACAAAGCGCAATGGACGGAATTATGAGAGCGGCAAATATCCTTATTGCAGGTAAAACCGTTGTAATATCAGGTTACGGCTGGTGCGGCAGAGGCTGTGCATTAAGAGCAAAAGCATTGGGGGCTAACGTTATTGTATGTGAAGTAGATCCGCTTAAGGCTCTTGAAGCTGCTATGGAAGGTTATAGAGTAATGCCTATTGCAGAAGCCGCTAAAGAAGGAGATTTGTTCCTAACAGTTACCGGTGATAAACACGTTGTTGATGTTCAGCATATTATGACTATGAAAGACGGCGCTTTCTTATGTAATGCCGGACACTTTGACCATGAGGTTAATGTTCCGGATTTGAAAGCTCACACTGTTGAAATTAAACGTATTAGACCGTTCTTGGATGAATACAAATTAACTAACGGAAAATCTGTTTATGTTTTAGCAGAAGGCAGATTAGTAAACCTTGTAGCAGCAGAAGGACATCCGGCATCTGTTATGGATATGAGTTTTGCAAACCAGGCTCTCGGTATTGAATTTCTGGTTAAAAACAGGGGTAAATTAGAAAATAAACTTTATACACTTCCGGAGTCGGTTGATATTGATATAGCTAAGCTTAAGCTTGAATCAATGGGAATAGAGATAGATACTCTGACTCCGGAGCAGGAAGAATATTTAAACAGCTGGAAGTTATAGAAGAAAAAAGAGTTCGAGAAATCTCGAACTCTTTTTTTAATTTTTATTTTTTAATAAAATCATTTACGTATTTTGGGGAGATTAAATTGCGAAATTTTAGTAGTAATATTAAGTTTAATTAAGTCAAACAAAAATAGCGGCGGGTTTCACCCGCCGCCTGTCTATTATTTACTTCTATTTAATTATTTTAAATATTGGGCAACATCTTCCTGTTTTATTTCTAAGTACCCGTTTGATTTTGCATACAGAGGAATCGTTAAAGATGTAAGTCCATCACCACTTGATATTTCTACACTGCAGTCACCTTTACTTAAACAGTTTCCATTCCCTGTAAAAGTCCATAAAGAATTATCTATACTGTGTGTATATGAACTTCCACCTGTATAATTTTCATGAAGCCCTTTTGCAAAACACTCAGCGATTCCATCAGATGATAGTTCACATTTATTACCTAACGCTTCATTCATTACTACAGCCTGTGAAGCAAGACTAATATATTTTTTACAGTTTGTAGAATTTTTCATACTATCAGTATTAGTCATAAAAACAGGCATAACAAGAGCAAATATAATAAGTACGCTCAAAACAATCCAGGCTATAAAAGCGATTAATCCGCCAATTGCCCATTTCTTCTGAACTTCATGAAAATGTTCCACGCTCCGCCATTGTTTATTCTGCCATGCCCATGTATTACCTTTTATACCAAACCATATATCAAGAGCCAGCGGAACAAAAAAACCGATAACAGGTATCATGGTAAGTATTGCAGCCGGAAACATAAGTAAAGTAATATAGCTTCTGTTTCCCAGCCCCCAAATCCATGATAAGAAAAATGCACCCCAGTTAAATCTTTTAGAAACTATGTCAAGTACGGGTGAATCTTTTCCCTGTCCGGAATTGTTTGCCAAATTATTGTTCTGTTGTGCCGGAGCTTTATAACTCTGTGGCTGATTGTCTAAACCGCGAATTTCCATACAAATTTCCTTTCTTTTTTTCTTCTCAATTTTACGGAGTATAGAATTTATAAGCTTTCATTGATGCACTGACCGCATCTTTTAGACTAAATTTATCGGAAGAATAAACCTTTTCATCAATATAAAATTCTCCTAAAAGTTCACCATTTTTTGAATTATATATTTTTGTTCTGTTTAATTCAGTTGATTTAGAATAATATTTATCGGAATTTTTGCTTCTGTTTGATGCTGCCATTGAAGCTGCCATATCAATAATATCCTTCTTTTCCGTAAAAGAATATCTTCTCCAATCGGAAGGAAGAACATAAAATTTGTTTTCATTTTGAGTTATTTCATATGATTCAAAATAAAGTGAACCAAAACTATTTAATGCAGAATCCAATTTCTCTATAGTATCAGACTTGTGATTAGGAGAAGTTTTTGACTCATCAATCACTGTAAAAAGTAAAGCGCCGATTATTCCAAAAATTACTAAAGTATAAACAATCGGAAATATCAAAACCGAAAGAATTACGAATACAATTGTCTGTGTTTCCTGCGATTTATTAAATTCTTCTATATTTTGCCAGTTTCTGTTTTTAGATGCCCATTCATTCCCTTTAAATCCGCACACAAGAGAATACAAAAATCCCCACGGAGTCATCCATAATAAAAGCATCCACAAAGTTTTATATGATTTATTAAATAATCCCCAGATCCATGTTCCGAAGAAAGCTCCCCAGTTAAATTCTTTTCTGAAATCATAGGGATATTTACCTGTGATTTTACCTTTTGTAATTATTAAATACAAAAGAATTACTAAATTGATTATATAAAGCAGAACAGCGATTCCTAAAGGAAAAAGCAATCCAAATGTTGATAGAGCATACAGAGTTGAAACTATTGCATTGGTATCTTTATTAACTTCACCGTTAATATCATTTAAGCGTCTTATAATAAGTGAAATTCCTATATAAAGAATAAACGCTGTTCCGGGTAAAACCCATATTTTTAACAACCATGGAGCTTCCCAGAAAATATTATTCATACTAAAGATTTCGGAGAAACTTCCTACATGTGCCATTAAATAAGCCGAAGTCGGAAATGAAAACAGTACGCCAATCATGCACAAATAAATAAAATTTAAACCAAAATCATAGCGTCCTATAATTCCGTCAAAGCCGATTAATTTCGTATTAAGCCTTAAATTATCTATCATTAAACCTATTCTTATTTAAACCAACCGGTAAATATTATACATCTTTTATTAAGTTTTGTAAACTATATTTATAATTTTTTATTTTATATTTCAAATTTTGTACAATTAAGCTTTTAGACGATATATCCAGCATTTCCGAGTTCTAAATCTTTGTTAAAATCACGTATCAGCTCAGACGACACTATCCAATCGATTTTTCCTTCCGGATACTTTATAAAATGCCTTGCAGAACACATTGTTGACACAAAGCAGGCATCTAAGATATTCATATACGACAAATCAACACTCATATATTCACAATGATATTTTTCTATATATGAATTTATAAAATCCACTGTTTCATGCGGATTTGCAGTATTCGGGATAAGCGTATTACTTTGGGGTAATAGTTGTAACATGTATATTTTCCTTAACAATATAGCATACGGCATTTTTTTATTTTTCTTTAAATAATTTATTTAAAATCATCTGTTTAGGGTATAATTTTTTATATTAGGAGAGAAGAATTATGACAAAAGAAAATGCAATTGAAGCTGCAAAAAAGATTAAAATGCTTGTTTTTGATGTAGACGGAGTTATGACCGACGGAAGTATAACTTATGATGAAAATGGAGTCGAATACAAAACTTTTAATGCAAAAGATGGTCATGGTATAGTTCGTATGAATAAATCCGGCTTTATTACAGCTATAATTACAGCCAGAAACAATGGTACCGTACAACATAGGGCTAAAAATCTTAATTTTACGGAATTATATCAAGGAAGAAAGTACAAACTTCCTGCTCTGGAAGAATTGATGCAGAAGTATAATCTAAACTACGAAAATATTTCATATATGGGAGATGACCTGCCGGATGTCTGTATATTAGAAAAAGTCGGACTTGCATGCTGCCCTAACGATGCTGTTAAAGAAGTACAGGATATCTGTAACTTTAAATCCTCATATAACGGTGGAAAAGGCGCAGTAAGAGAACTCTGTGACTTTATACTTGATGTACAGGGAATAAAGAAGGAATACATTGTATCTGAAGGTCCGGATAAAACCAAAAACTAAATGTAAATTTTTCTAACAATAGTATATACTCTATCTTGTCCAAACCTGCACAAATAATTATAATAGGTGTACAGGTTACACTTAGTCGGTAGGGATAAAATATTGAAAATTAACAGCATCAACAATCAGTCTGGTACTTTAGGCGTTCCTAAACTGAAACGAAATGACAAACAGCACTCTCCTAATTTCAAATCTCTCGGTATTATGCCGATTTTAAGCGGAACCGGCTCTATTATGCAATGGATAGAAAAGCAGGGATATCTTGTTTCTTTCTTGATACAAGATGGTCTTGGTATGACCGCGCCCAGAGTTTATACAGGTTTTCACAGAGATAGAGATGTTACCGGAAGCTATAACATTCAAGAAGGTTTGGAAGTTTTAGGAAGAGAAGGTATTACAGGACCTTATATAATTGCAGTAGCTCCTGCAGTACTTGCTGTAACAGGTTTATTCTGCCGTTCAACCAATACAAATACAAGGTTGATTAAACGCTTGAGCGAAAGCTTCAAAAAGATGGTTGATGACCCTAATTTTGATAAATCAGTTATGAAAGATGCGGAAAAATTCAAAGAAGAATTTTATAAGTATCACATAAGTTCAATATACAAAGAATCAGTGCCCGGAGATAAAAATCCGCAGGAAACAATAGACTTTATTCTTAATGAAATGAAGAATTTTGAACCGAAGAATAAGAAGAAAGTCAAAAATGAAGCTCTGGGAAAAATTCAAGCAAAAATAAACAGCAAAATGCTTGAAACATCTTCATCTTTATACAACGTAAACAAATTATATGTCGGAGATGAAAAAACAAAACAGGCTTTTGGCTCCGGAGAAGTTATTACGGCAATTAGAGATTACGGTATAGACGCTATTGGCAGAAATGAACAAAGAGCTTCTATAACAGCAGATTCCATCGAAAATATTAAAAATAATTTTGCCTCAAAACGTTTTTTGACCAATATCGCTAATGTTGTCATAACACTGGGCGGTCTTTCTTTGATACCAAAATTGTACGTTAGGGGTGATGTGGCTCCGGGTGCGAAGGTTCACGGTCAAAAACACAATAACCTGCATAACGAACAGAATAAACAGAACAATACCGCATCAGAAACTACTTCACCGTCTTTTAAGGGTAAAGGAATTAATAATGATGGTTTCTTAGCACGTCTGGGTAAATCTCTGGTTAAACATACGCCGGAGAAATGGCAGGCTTTGCTGGAATATACCGGATATAATTTTTCAAAAACAACATTTGCAGCTCTTGCGACATTCGGTCTGCTTCTTCCGCGCGGTAAAAAGGCATGGGATAGAGCGCAGATAGATGAAAACGGTAAACGCGATATGACAGAAATAAATGAAATATTGCTGAGAGATACGGTTTCATCTCTTTCCGTAGTATTTGCGGTTCCGCTTTTAACAAAAGCTATTGTACGTTCGTACGAAAACAAAATGGGATTTATTCTTACTAACAGGGCTTCTGACGGCAAAAACTGGTTTAAGAAAGCCTGGGATATTATATGGCCGTACAGTAATCTGGAAGTATTGCCGGTTGCTGACTTAGATGCTATTTATTCAGATATTGATTCAAAAACCAAGCTTATGAACTTTTCAAAATTTGTGGATGAAAAGGGCGGTGATTTAGGCAAAATTATATCTAAGTCAAAAAATGCTTCTTTGATGTTCAATGATAAAACATTTACGCTTGATTCAATAAAACATCTTAAAAAAGAAGAAAAGAATAAAAAAATAATTGAATTATTTGAAAAATTTGACGGTTCAAATGAGATTATATCAAAGGTTATGAAAGGCACAGGAGAAATTAAGCATAATAACATTGCAAAAATGGCAAGGGGGCTTAATTCTCTGCCGGGATTCCTCTCAACCGTTGTTATTTCGCCTTTAATTCTGGGTGTATTTATACCAAAGCTTACATATTACAATACAAAAAAAGCTTATCAAAAAAATCATGAAGAGAAAAAAGCCTAAACTTGCGAGTTTAGGCTTTTTTAATTAAGCTTGTTCTAGACACATATTTTTGTTTGTTATAAAATTTTCTTGCCGGCTATTATTTGGGGAGAATCTTTATGAGATTACATAACTCTTATACAAACAACATTGAAGAATTTAAACCTATTGATGGGAATAAAGTAAAAATGTACGTCTGCGGACCGACAGTCTATGATAATGCTCATTTGGGCCACGCAAGATGTTATATTACCTGGGATATCTTATACAGGTATTTAAAGTTTAGAGGGTACGATGTAACCTACTGCAGAAATGTTACTGATGTAGATGATAAGATTTTGAAAAAAGCTGAAAAGGAAAATAAGACTCCGGAGGAAGTTTCAACTTTCTGGTACAAAAAATTCAGCGAAAGTATGAAAGCTTTGAACAACTTAAAACCCGATATTGAGCCTTTTGCAACCAAAACTCTGGGTGAAATGATTTCAATAGTAAAAGATTTAATCAATAAGGGCTATGCATATGAGGCAAACGGGGATGTTTATTTTAGAGTAAAAAAATTCCCTC
This sequence comes from Candidatus Gastranaerophilales bacterium, assembly GCA_944325515.1. Taxonomy (GTDB): domain Bacteria; phylum Cyanobacteriota; class Vampirovibrionia; order Gastranaerophilales; family Gastranaerophilaceae; genus CAG-196. The sequence goes on from CALVAO010000003.1 coordinate 173,399, forward strand.
AGTACGGATATCTTTCAAAACAGCCGATAGATAAACTTGAAAGCGGTGCCAGAATTGAAATCGGAGAACACAAAGAAGATCCGCTTGATTTTGCTTTGTGGAAAAAAGATGAAAAGTTCGGCTACAATTCCCCCTGGGGAGTAGGACGTCCCGGATGGCATATTGAATGTTCTGCAATGAGCAGAAAATATCTTGGAAAAACAATCGATATCCACGCGGGCGGTGCTGACCTTATTTTCCCGCACCACGAGAATGAAATTGCACAGTCAGAATGCGCAAACGGATGCAAGTTTGTTAATTACTGGCTTCATAACGGATTTGTAACCATTAATAAAGAAAAGATGTCCAAATCTTTAGGCAATTTCCTTACGATTGATGATCTGCTCAAAAAATATGATGCAAATACAATCAGGTTTTTCATCTTAACAAACCATTACCGCATGCCGGTAGAGTTTTCCGATGAAGCTTTGCAGTCAGCATCAAACGGTGTAAAGAGAATGCTTAATGCAAAGAGGACTAAAATAGATGAAACTCTGGATTTGACGGCGCTTGATGAATACAAAGAATTCGTTGAAGCAATGGATGATGACTTGAATACGTCCAAAGCGCTTGCCGTTTTATTTGATTTAACAAACAAGGCAAATAAAGATGTTCCTTATGCTTACACTCTTCTGAATAAACTTGCGGAAACTCTCGGTTTTACTTTTGAAAAAGCTGGACTTTCAGAAGATGAATTGAAGGAAAAATTAAGCCTAATCAGTGCTGAACTCGGAGAAAATTTCTCTTCAATGGATGAAATAATTGAAAAGAGAAAAACCGCAAGGGCTGAAAAAAACTGGGATGTTGCTGATAAAATCCGTATTGCTCTTGATAATGCGGGAATTATTCTAAAAGATTCAAAGGAAGGTACAACTTGGGAAGTAAAATAAAAACCTTTGCTATCTTATTTCTGCTGGGAGTATCGCTCTTTATCAACAGTCCTGTATCAGCAGAATACAGCAATATTGTAAGGGTGGGAATTACTGATAATAAATTTCAGAATGTGCTGAAACAAGAGGTTACAATCTACGGTACATCTGATTGTGATATTTGCGATAAAGAAACAAAAAAGATTATAGCGCAGGTGCCCGCTGAAACTGAAATTAATATAAGAAACGGCGTTACAGGACTTGATGTTATTGTAAACGGAAGAAGCGCCACTTTTAGAGATTTTGTCGTGGTCTGTCCGCGCGGTGTTCTGGGGGTTAAAGATTTAAAAAGAAAAGGCATGCCGGCGCTTTATCACGGCGCATTTGAACTTGTGCAGAAACCGGACAGACGCGGTTTTTATCTTGTAAACCTTGTAGAACTGCAGGAATACTTGAAAGGTGTTGTTCCGAACGAAATGCCTGTAAGGTTCGGGCTGGAAGCTCTAAAAGCACAGGCAGTAGCGGCGCGAAACTATGTACTTACGCCGAGAACACAGGCTTATGATGAATTCAATGTTGTTGATAGTGTTGCAAGCCAGGTTTATTACGGAGTGAATACGGAAACCGATCTTTCTACAAGAGCGGTTATGGAAACCGACGGCATTGTTGCTTTATATAATCATGAACCTATACTCGCGCTTTACAGTTCAACAGCAGGCGGTTATACAGAAAGCTATGCCTATGCGTTTTCCGATCCTTTGACCAAAATGTTTCCGGCTGTAAATAAGCCTTATTTAGTTGCAGTACCGGACAAGTCTGATTTTCCGGCGTTAGATGAAGAAGAAAAAGCAGAAGAATTTTATAAAAGTAAAATCCCTTCATTTGATATAGAATCGCCTTACTACCGCTGGACAAAAGAATGGGCATCCGGCGAGCTGGAAAATGTTTTAAAAACTACTCTCCCTGCCCAGTCAAAAACAGGGTTTGTACATCCTGCTTTCAAACAGGGCGATGCCTTGGGCGAAATTAAAGACATAAAAGTTATGAAGCGCGGTAAGTCCGGAAAGGCTGTAGAACTTGAATTGATGACATCCAAAGGATGCTACAGAATTGCAAAAGAATTAGTTATAAGGCGCGTTTTTCAAAAAGACGGAATTTCTCTGCCGAGTGCAAATATTATAATTGAAAAAAAGCTTGATAATTACGGCAACATAACAGATATAACAATTTACGGAGGCGGTTTCGGACACGGCGTCGGAATGAGTCAGTACGGAGCAGGTTATATGGCGTCTAAACTTAACCAGCCGTATTATAATATTTTAAGACATTATTATACAGACATAAACCTTGGAACCCTGCCGGTTACTGTCTGCGGTGAAGAGGTAAAACAAACATTCTGGGCGCCTATCGGCAGAGCGCAGTTAATAATAACTAATGCAAATGCTCCTAAAATTACTGTAATGATTAATGGCAAGATACACGAGTTTCCTATAAATAAAACTATATTCCAGAAGGAGTATAAAATAGATATTTCAAGATACATAGAGGACGGAGAAAATACGGTAGTTTTTTATCCGCCTTCCTTAGGACGCTCTGTTGCTCTTTATGTGGAATTGGTTGAGAAGTATGGCACAGACTATAAATAAAGACGAAACACCAAGCGTATTAAAAGCGGCATGGCTTATTGCTCTTGTAACAATAGCAAGTAAATTTATGGGATTTGTAAGAGATATGGTTGTTGCAAATTTCTACGGCGCAACAATGGTATCTGACGCTTATTTCTATGCTTTGCAGATTCCTTCTCTTGCAATAATTATTCTCGGCGGAGTCGGAGGTCCTTTCCATAGTGCTGCGGTTGCAGTGTTTTCAAAATTAATACCGGACTTTGACTCAAAGCCGGATGAAGTTGTAAATAGATTATACAATACATTTTTAACAGTTTCATTTCTGTTTTTTGCATTGTGTTCTGTATTAGGTTTCCTTTTTGCGGACAAAATTATGGGGATAATAATCTCCGCGGGCTCGCCGGAGCTTGTCGCGCTGGCATCAGCGCACTTTAAGATTATGTCGCCGATTATTTTAATCGGAGGGGTTATCGGGATTTATTACGGTCTGCTAATTTGCCATAAGCAGTATATTCTGCCTAATTTATCCCCTATGATTTTAAGCCTTGTAGTTATTATTGTTATATCCCTTGTGCATAATGATAAAACAGGGATTGTACTTGCCGGCGCGACAACGCTTGGCGCACTCTGCCAGCTGATAGTCCAGTTCCCTAAAATAAGGCAGATAGGATATCGAATAAGACCAAATCTTGATGTTTTAAATAATCCGCAGTTTAAAAATATATGCGAGCTTCTGTTTCCTGCTATATTGAGTTCTACAATCGGTCAGATAAGTATTTATATTGATATGTTTTTTGCCTCAACACTCAAAGAAGGCGCCTGGACCTCTGTTGTGTTTGCAAACCGCATCTTTCAATTTCCGGTAGGAATTCTTGTTACAGCATTTCTCGTACCTCTGTTTCCGATTTTTTCACGTCTTGCGGGTGAGGGAAACCTAGATTCAATTAAAACGTATTTTAATAAAGGCGTGGGCGTGTTATTCTTTGCCGGAATGCCTATGATTATACTCATCCTGCTTCTTGCAAAAGACGGAATTGCTCTGGTATTTGAGCGCGGTGCTTTTAATGCAAATGCGGTTTTGATGGTATCAGAAGCATTATGCTATCTATCTTTTTCAATACTTCCTTATGTGTTTAGGGATTCTATTACGAGGGTATATTATGCCTTCAACGATTCAAAAACTCCTTTTATTATTGCAATGTCGTCTATTGCTCTTAAAGCCCTGCTCAATTGGCTTTTAATACTCAAACTTGATATGGGAATTGCAGGCATTACTCTGTCTACATCTTTTGTCACTTTGTTTAATGCAGTATTTTTGGGAATATTTATTTATAGAAAAATCAGACTTGATTACAAAAGTTTATTTAAGAATTTCTTTAAAATGTTATTAGCAGGTGCAGTTACATTTATTATCTGCTGGTTTGCAGGTGTTGAATTTAATAGAATTCAGCTCCCTAAATACATATTTGAAATAGTTAAAATACTTGTTATAATGGTTTTATGTACAGGTACATATACCGTGCTTAACCTCTTATTAAAAATGGATTATGCAAAAGAACTTTTAAATAGAATAAAAAAATAATTGGAGAAGTGTCCGAGTGGTTTAAGGTGCAAATCTCGAAAATTTGTGGGGGCTCAAAAGCCCCCCGCGGGTTCGAATCCCGCCTTCTCCGTTTTTTTTAAACTATTTATAAAGTGTCATAATACCGTTTGCATAACCGCCGATTATTTTATTTGCTCCGCTTTCAACAATCTTTAGCGGATGATAATATGAACTGGATGCATCTGTATAAGTCGGGTATCCTATTGCAGGCTTGTCCTTCGGCAGCAGTGATTTTAAACTTTTAGGAGTTAGTTCACAGCAATTCACGAGAACTTTTTCACCTTGGGGAATATGTTTATTTATGTAGTCAAAAATACCAATAGAACGATTTCCCAGTGCGCGCCAGCTGTCAGAACCGCTTTGAACAACAGAACTTCCGGTTCCATGTCCAAAAACCACATACTTTAAATCTTTAGGATAAACACCTTTTTTCATATCCCGCAATAAAATATTTGCAAAATCCGAAAAACAATGTGCATCTTTAGTATCTACCATAAACAATCGAACACCGGTTTCTTTTTGGAATTTTTGACAGACGGACTGGACCATTTCTTCTGAAGGATTTGCCCACATTACCTTTTTAAATTCCTGCCCTATTTTATTGGGATGAATACAATCTTGTAATTCACCAATAAAACTATTTATTTTCGCTCCCATAAGACTTGTGCGCCAGGATAATTTAGGCGCTTGAATATTTTTATTTAATAATATTTTTACGAATTTAAACATAATTCCCTATAACTCCATGTATATAAAGTCTTTTTCTTCGCAATAATTGCCTAAATATATACAGATTAAATAAAAGTTACTGCTGATGAAGTGTACATGCTAAAATTTCATATATAATAACGGATAAGGATTCCCCTGCTCGTCAACTTCGGTTCTTTTATATACTTTAAAACCATTGTTTTCATAGAATCTTTTGGCATTAGGGTTCTGTTCGTTAACGGTCAATTCCTTTATAGAATATTCTTTAATTCCATACTGAATCAACCTTGTGCCAATCCCTTTTCCGCGTTCTTTAGCCATTACAAATAACATTTCGAGTTTTTGTTCTTGAATACCCATAAATGCAACAGGAATATTATTTTCGTTTACAACAACGATTAAATATCGAACTTCTCTTAAAGCTTGAGGAACATATTGTTTAAATTTTTCAATTTCATTTTCAGATAAAAATAAATGCGTTGCTTTAACAGAATCTTCCCACACCGCGGTAAGCTGCTCAATCAATTTTTGTGTTCTTTTATTCTTATCAATATTCTCAATTTTCATATATAAATTATACTATATACAAATGTTATACATTCATCTATAGAGTGAATTAAAATTGCGGATGCATAACTCTGTCTTTGATAGTGTTTTATACTGCTGTCCTGTAAAAATTTAGCTTTCTAAAACAGTAATTCTATGAATAATTAAATGTTCTAAACAGTGCTTGCGGTATATAAGCAGAATTGCAAAAATTATAAACCCCTCTCCCTAGCCCTCTCCTGCAAGGGGTGAGGGGATTTCCTGCACATAATGTACGTAAACAATCGCGATTTTCTCTTTCTTTGTTACAATTTTTTCTCTTTTCATCGCAACAAATAAAATCTATCCCCCGTGTAATACAGAGAGTAGGGTGCAAATTTTTGCACCAAGATTTTTCATAAACAATTACACACGGGCATTTGTTTAATCCAATAATGGTGCAATGAATTGCACCCTACACTCTACACACTATAAGTAAACAGCGTCACCCTCCCCTTGTGGGCACAAGTGTCCAAATAAAAAAATAATAAAAAAGCAAGATGCAAATACAAAAGTATTTTTATCCTACAATAAAG